>JAHJQQ010000048.1 GCA_018819175.1 Gammaproteobacteria bacterium | reverse complement strand
TTATTGAGCATTACATGATGGCATGACATAGATATGCTCGATTTAAGAACTTCGCCACCCTCTCCCCAACCCTCTCCCGCCCCGGCGGGAGAGGGGGTTATCCCCTCTCCCCGCTTGCGGGGAGAGGGTTAGGGAGAGGGGTGTTTGTATAAACTCCGTTTTTTACTCGGTGCTTCGCACCTCGCCCTTCGGGCCGGCTTTGCCGTTCTCTCCGCTGCGCTTCGAGTCGCTCGTCTGCGCCTTGCATCTGCTCGCTTGATCAAATTAATCGGAGGTTCACTTGAACCTGTCTCAAAATCGTAGATCGTGTGGCTAGGCAAGGCGGCGATAGCCGCCACAGGGGATGTTGTCGAGTGTCCACTCGCCGATTCGCCAGCGTACCAGCCGCAAGGTTGGAAAACCGATATGCGCCGTCATGCGTCGCACCTGTCGGTTACGTCCTTCACTGATGATCAGCCTGAGCCAGCTTGTCGGGATGTCCTTACGGAAACGAATCGGCGGATCACGTGGCCAGAGATTCGGTTCTGCCATCAGTTCAGCTTGTGCCGGTCGCGTAGGCCCATCCTTGAGTTGTACACCTTCACATAGTCGCTGCAGGTCCGCCTCGGTTGGAATACCTTCGACCTGTACCCAGTATTCCTTTTCCTTCTCAAACTGCGGATGGGCAATCCGGTGCTGCAGTTGACCATCATCCGTCAGCAGCAACAAACCCTCACTGTCGAAATCCAGGCGGCCGGCCGGATATATGCCGGGGATGTCGATATAGTCCTTGAGTGTGGACTTGTCCCCTTCCGGACTGAATTGGGAAATGACGCGAAAGGGTTTGTTGAACAGGATCAGCATGGGAATCTCATATAAGAGCAAACTGTCATTCCGGCGAATGCCGGAATCCATCGCGTTGAAGGCCCTGGATTCCGGCATTCGCCGGTATGACGGCATAATCAGAAGGCGAAGCGTATAAACGTATGAACAGCTTGTTGTGTAATAGACGAAAAACCTATTTACCGACACTGGCATCCAGTGGTTTGCGCTTCATCTGATATTTTCGCACCGCCTTATTGTGTTCTTCCAAGGTTGCCGAGAACTGGTGGCGGCCATCGCCGCTGGCAACGAAATACAGCTCCTTACCTTCCGCCGGGTGCAACGCCGCATGTATCGCCTCCGCGCCGGCAAGGGCAATGGGGGTTGGCGGTAGACCATCGCGCGTATAGGTGTTGTAGGCGGTATCCTTGCGCAAATCACTGAAGCGGATATCACCGTCGTAACTATCTCCCAAACCATATATAACCGTCGGATCGGTCTGCAATCGCATCCCCTTCAGCAGTCGGCGCACAAACACACCGGAGATTCGGGCACGCTCATCGGCAACGCCGGTCTCTTTTTCGATAATGGATGCCAGGATCAGTGATTCGTAGGGTGTTTTCAGAGGCAAGCCATCGCTGCGCGTCGCCCATTCACGCTCCAGCGTCTGCGCCAAGGCATCATAAGCACGGGCGAGAAACGCCACATCCGTGGTACCGCGCGGGAAAAAATAGGTATCAGGCAGAAAACGACCTTCGGGATGTTCATCCGCATGACCGAGTGCAGCCATGATGTCCACATCGCTCTTGTCCAGGACAGTGTGCTTCAGAGTGGTGTCGGCCCGCATGGCGGCCAGCATCTGCCGGAATGTCCAACCCTCAACGATGGTAAGACTGTGCTGTAACACCTTTCCAGAGCTCAGGAGTTGGACCAGGGATTCCGGATAGGTACCAGGTTTGATCTGGTATTCGCCTGCCTGCAGGCGGGTCGTGCTGCCGGAGCGACGTACCAGCCATTCGAAATAATAGGGGTTCTTCAACAAACCCTGATCCGCAAGATCATTGGCAATGCCGCGGACGGATCTACCAGGCATGATTTTCAGCAGTAGCCCCTCGGCGGGTACGGCAAGTTGAGTTTTAGTAAATGCCTGGTAGTCAATCACCAACCAGCCTGCTGCCGCGCTCGCGAGCAGAATCACAATGCCGGCGAGCCGGAACAAACGATCGCCGAGACTACGCGGCTTGGCAGGTGCGGTATTGTTGTCAGTGTTATCCATAGGGTCGCTACGTTCCTTGTGACTGACGGAAGGCGGTCAATGCATGTTGCAACCGGCGCGTGACAGGGCCTGGCGGAAACGAGTGCTGATCCAGCGCACGTACGGGCCAGATGCCGATAAGGCTATTGGTGATAAACAATTCATCAGCATTGACTAAACGCTCGGGTAGGATTGTTTGTTCACCGCATTCGATCTTGCAGCTGAACGCCAGATCCATCATCACCGCACGCAGTATGCCGTCGACGCCGCAGTGGTCAAGCCTGGGCGTGATAAGTTTTTCATTCTCCACGAGAAAGAGGTTGGTGAATGTCCCTTCTATCACCTGCCCCAGTTCATCCAGCATCAGTCCCTCGGCGATCTCGGGTTCGTTCCACTCCGATCGAGCCAGCACCTGCTCCAGGCGGTTCAGATGTTTCACACCAGCCAGCGCCTGGTTACGACTCAGGCGTTGTTGACAGGTGCGCAACTGTACACCTGTTTCCGCAAACTCAGCGGGGTGCATGCGCCAGTCGGACAGTTGCAACACCCGCGTAGGCTGTGGAGATGACGGGATCTGATAACCTCGCCCCCCTGATCCACGGGTGATAATGATTTTGAGTACGGCACGCGTCTGGCCTTCAGTCAGCTTGGCTGCCTCGGCCTTGAGCAGTTCGGGGTCCGGTGCCGGGATACGCAGACGCTCACAGCCGCGTGACAGGCGATGCATGTGTCGCTCCCAGAATTCACAACACCCATCAATCACCGCCAGGGTTTCGAACAGGCCGTCGCCATACTGCAAACCGCGATCACTGACTGCGATCGTGTCACGGGGTTCACCATTGATAAGACAGTTTGTATTCATATTGAGTCTGTAAACCTAATAATCATTTCAGCCACGGAATCACACGGAAAAACACTGACAAGATCATAAGCTTCACGCCGGCACCGCCATCACCCACAATGTGGTGAATAGTCGCTCCTGGAATGTACTGTCCTTCAGTGTTTTCCGTGTGATTCCGTGGCGAATGTGGTTTATAGGTTTAAGTTTTCTGCCTTAAACGTCGAGTCCCAGCGCCAGAAGCAGTCCACGCGCCTTGGCGCGGGTTTCCGCCAATTCCCGCTCCGGATCAGAGTCAGCAACAATACCTGCGCCTGCACGTAATTCCACAACCCTGCCCTGTTGCTCAAGGGTGCGGATCAGAATATTCAGATCCATATCGCCATCGCGGTTCAGGTATCCCATGGAGCCGGTATAGGCGCCACGTGACCGCCCTTCCAGTTCAGCGATGATCTCCATACAGCGTACCTTGGGACAACCCGTGATGGTACCGCCGGGAAATAATGCGCGGATCACCTGCCCCGGCGTTGTGCCGGTTCGCAATCGGCCCTGTACATTGGAAACGATGTGATGGACATGGGCATAGGACTCCAACACCATTAACTCATTGACCTGCACCGTTCCCGGCTCGCAGACACGGCCAAGATCATTGCGCTCCAGATCGATGAGCATGATGTGTTCGGCGCGTTCCTTGGGATGTGCCAGGAGTTCGCGTGATAGCGCAGTATCCGCATCATCACCCACGCCTCGCGGTCGCGTACCCGCGATAGGTCGCGTATCCACCAGGCCGTTACGCACGCGTACAAGGCGTTCCGGTGAGGAGCTGATGACGGCGTGATCAGTCCAGGAGGCAAGACCATTGAATGGCCCGGGATTGTGTCTGCGCAAACGCCGATAAATTTGGCTGGGTACGACATCGGCGGAAAATTTAACCCGCCAGGTGCGTGCAAGATTGGCCTGAAACACATCGCCATCACGGATATAAGCCAATGTTCGGAGCACCCAGGCTAGATATTGTTCGGGTGGGTCTTCAGTGAGCGACACATTGGGTAATAAGGATTCAGAGGGTTCGGGTTGGCTAAGGGCCTTCTCAACATCGGCCTGCAGTGAATCCAGTCTCGATTCAGTACCCTTTTCGGTTAACAGCCAAAGACATTTCTCAGCATGGTCGCGTATGACTGCCGAGCGAAATCGTGTTGCGATAGCAATCGGCTGTTGAGTGGTACTGGCAGGCAACTGCAACCGCGGTTCTATCTGTGCGGCGAGTTCATAGCCCAGATACAGAAACCAACCGCCGCGGAAGGGTAACGTGGTATGAGTCTCTGATTGACCCATGGACTCTGTCTGCCAAGCCTTATCCAAGGCAGCCAGAAAATCCCGATTGTCACCCTCACTGCCCGCCAGTTGCATATCGGCTGTGAGTTTCAGGCTGTGTTCGGGAAAGGCAAACAGGATATCGAAGTTGGCCTGCTGGCCAGGTGCGGCGCTTTCCAACAAGTGGGGATAACGCTCGGGGTTCCGTTCATGCAAACGCAGGAGATCGAGTGAGGATTCGATACGCCGCAAGGTGACTGCCGGGGTTTCAGTCGCTTCGATGTTATTGCGCATTACGTCATCTACGCCAGCTGACTCTGTCGTGCGCCGGTGAGCACGAATCGCACCTTGGACTGATCAGGGACTGATCAGGGACTGATCAGGTTACCCGCTACTGTAACCGGCGCAGCACGATACTGCCGTTGGTACCACCAAACCCGAAGGAGTTGGACAACGCCACATCGATCTTCATCTCACGTGCCGTGTTCGGCACATAATCGAGATCGCACTCGGGATCTGGTGTGATGAGATTGATGGTGGGTGGCGCAACCTGATCACGGATCGCCAAGGCGGTGAACACTGCCTCAATACCTCCGGCGGCACCGAGCAGATGGCCGGTCATGGATTTGGTCGAGCTCATGGCGACTGATTTGGCATAGTCACCCAACGCGGTTTTCACGGCCATGGTCTCGGCCTTGTCACCGGCCGGGGTCGAGGTTCCGTGCGCATTGATGTAGTCAACCTGGTCGGTATTCACACCTGCATCACGCATCGCGTTAAGCATGCAGCGTTTGGCGCCCTCACCGCCTTCGGACGGCTGTGTCATATGATGCGCATCGCCGCTCATGCCATAACCGACCACTTCGGCATAGATCTTCGCACCGCGGGCGCGGGCATGTTCGTACTCTTCCAGCACGAGTACGCCGGCGCCGTCACCGAGCACGAAACCGTCGCGGTCCTTGTCCCATGGGCGACTGGCGGTGGCCGGATCATCGTTGCGGGTGGACAGCGCGCGCGCGGCCGCGAAACCACCCAGACCCAGCGGTGTGGTCGCCATTTCGGCGCCACCGGCGACCATCACATCGGCGTCGCCATAAGCGATGATACGCGCGGCTTCACCGATATTGTGTGTACCCGTGGTGCAGGCTGTCACGATGGCGATGTTCGGACCTTTCAATCCATGCATGATGGACAGATTGCCCGAGATCATATTGATGATGCTGGCCGGCACGAAGAAGGGGGATATTTTACGCGGGCCGCCATCTTCTAAAGCACTGTGCTGCTTTTCGATGGTGTAGAGACCACCGATACCGGAACCGATGGCGACACCAATACGCTCGGCATTCGCTTCCGTGACTTCCAAGCCGGCATCGGCAATGGCCTGACAGCCGGCGGCAATACCGTAGTGGACGAACGGGTCCATCTTCTTCGTGTCTTTGGCGGCGATGTACAGGGTCGGATCGAATCCCAGAATAGTGCCGCCGAAACGTACCGAGAAGTTCGACACATCAAACGCATCGATCGGACGTATGCCGCCACGTCCGGCCAGGATGTTTTCCCAAGCCTCGGCAACCGTATTACCGACGGGTGAAACTATTCCCATTCCTGTGATAACGACACGCCGTTTAGACACCGGTCAGCTCCTCGTTGGCGAAGTGCAGAAGCCATTTCGGCTAAGCCTTCTGTAGTGCGTCCTGTTACAACCACATTTCATTATCAAAGGTAATCAGCGTCGAAAAACACCGCACCCTTCAAAAATGAAAAGGCCGCGACCACCTGCGTGGTAGCGGCATTTAAACAGCAAGCAGAATAAATCAGGCCTGATGTGAATTGATATAGTCGATCGCCTGCTGAACAGTCGTGATCTTCTCGGCATCTTCATCCGGAATCTCGCACTCGAATTCTTCTTCAAGCGCCATCACCAGTTCGACCGTGTCCAGCGAATCTGCGCCAAGATCGTCAACAAAGGATGCCGCGATGGTGACTTCCTCTTCTTTGACACCTAGCTGCTCGACAACGATCTTCTTGACGCGTTCTTCGACATTACTCATGACGGGTATTTCCTCCAGGGACCAGGCCGCTTAAGGCCGCGGCCGGTATTGTAGTTAAAAGCCTAAGGTCAATCCAGTGAAAATCCAGCTTTGATTTAACTCAAGCAGGCCCTAAATTTCACCGAATAACCCATTTAAATAACAACAACATATAAATACTTCTTCAAAATATATTTACGCCATGTGCATGCCGCCATTTACATGCAATGTTTCGCCCGTGATGTAAGCGGCGGCGTCGGAGGCCAGAAATGCCACGGCATTGGCGATATCCTGCGCCGCACCCAGGCGCGCCAGAGGGATATTCGTCAACAATGCGGCGCGCTGCTCGTCGGTGAGTGCCCGCGTCATATCGGTATCAATGAAGCCCGGCGCTACCGTATTCACGGTAATACCGCGCGAGCCGATTTCACGCGCCAGTGACTTTGCAAAACCGATCATGCCGGCTTTAGCAGCGGCATAATTGGCCTGCCCAGGGTTGCCGGTGACACCGACCACGGAGGCGATGTTGATAATCCGGCCCTTGCGCGCCTTCATCATACTGCGCATGCAGGCCTTGCTCAGACGGAACACTGAACTCAAATTGGTATCGATGACCGCATCCCAGTCATCCTCCTTCATCCGCATCAACAAGGTGTCGCGGGTGATACCCGCATTATTGACCAGAATCGACACACTGCCGATCTCAGACTCAATGTCTTTGATCAGGTTTTCAATAGAGTCTGCTTCCGTCACATTCAATACTTTGCCAACGCCTTTGATTGATGCATTAGCAAAGGCATCACTAATCGCCTGCGCGCCGCCAGCAGAGGTTGCCGTGCCGATGACAGTCGCACCCTGACGACCCAGCTCAAGTGCGATGGCCTGGCCGATACCACGGCTGGCACCGGTGACGAGGGCTATTTCATTGGTCAGAGTCATGGTATTAACCTCATAATAATCAATCGAACCGCCAAGGCGCCAAGAAAATCGTTTCGAACCGCAAAGACGCAGAGGCGCAAAGGATGTCTATTGCAATAGCTGTTTAGCGGTTTTCATCAAGCAATCTTTGCGCCTCTGCGCCTTTGCGGTTCAAACAACGTCTTCGTTTGTTCATTGCTTCAGCGGTTCACAGCCTAACTACTACAACGCTGTCAGCGCCTCGGCTAGCGAAGCGCTATCGAACGCCGCGACCGACACAATGTTCTTGTCGATGCGCTTGTTCAAACCGATGAGCACCTTGCCCGGTCCCGCTTCGAGCATATGCGTAATACCCTGCGCAGCAAGATATTGAATAGTCTCCACCCAGCGTACGGGGCTATACAGCTGCTGCGTCAGCGCGGCACGGATCGCGTCGGCATCGCTATGTGCGCTGATATCGGCGTTGTGGATGACGGGAATCTGTGGTGCTTTGAACGTTGTCGCCGCCAATGTGTCCGCAAAGGCCTCGGCGGCGGGACGCATTAAACTGCTGTGAGAAGGCACGCTGACGGCCAACGGCAGTGCACGCTTGGCGCCCATCGCCTTGGCTTGCTCACAGGCGCGATCGACGGCAGCCTTGTGACCGGCAATTACCACCTGCCCCGGCGAATTGAAATTCACGGCAGAGACAACTTCACCTTCTTCGGCATTGCTGCAGGCCTGACGCACCTGGTCATCATCCAGCCCTAAAATGGCCGCCATCGCACCTATGCCCGCAGGCACGGCTTCCTGCATGCTCCGACCGCGTTCGGCCACCAAGCGAATGCCGTCAGCAAAATCGAGACTACCCGCACACACCAGCGCCGTGTATTCACCCAGGCTATGACCCGCCATGAATGCCGGTTGCGCACCGCCCTGTTGTTGCCACGCACGCCATACGGCGACACCGGCCGCCAGCATGGCGGGTTGGGTACGATCAGTCTGATTGAGATCTGACTCGGGGCCATCCTGCGTCAGCGCCCAAAGATCGTAACCAAGTACGGTTGAGGCTTCCGCAAATGTTGCCTGAACCACAGGGTAGACAGTGGCGAGTTCCGCCAGCATGCCGACCGACTGCGAGCCCTGACCGGGAAATACGATTGCGAGTTGTTTATTCATTGTGCAGAAAATAAATATCGAAACAATATATTTTGAACCGCCAAGGACGCCAAGGACGCCAAGAATGTCTACATAAAAAGTCAGATAAAATTTTTTAAATAGATTTTCTTGGCGTCCTTGGCGTCTTGGCGGTTCCCCTAGATTTCTTGGCGTTCTTGGCGCCTTGGCGGTTCATGAAGAAAAATCAATACTTCAACAAGGCCGAGCCCCAGGTGAAGCCACCGCCAAAGGCTTCCATCAGCAGGATCTCTCCGCGCTTGATGCGGCCATCACGTACCGCGACATCCAACGCCAGAGGCACCGAGGCCGCCGAGGTATTGCCATGCTGATCGACCGTGATGACGACATGGTCGGTCGGGAGTTTAAGCTTCCTGGCCGTGGCCTGAATGATACGTATATTTGCCTGATGCGGGATCAACCAATCGACGTCGGATTTCTTCATGCCATTGGCGGCCAGTGTTTCATCAACGATACGGCCCAAGGTATTCACCGCCACCTTGAACACCTCATTGCCTTTCATTTGAATAAAGGCGCCAGCACCTTGCAGGACATCATAGCCTTGTGAAACACCGGCATTGACGGTCAACAGACTTTCGAAGCTGCCATCCGCGTGCAGATGCGTGGACAGAATACCGGGTTCTTCGCTGGCTTCCAGAATCACCGCGCCGGCGCCATCGCCGAACAGCACGCAGGTACCACGATCAGTCCAGTCAACAATGCGCGATAAGGTTTCCGCGCCAATCACCAAGGCACACTTGGACGTGCCGGTGCGAATGAATTTATCGGCAACGCCCAGCGCATAAACAAATCCGGTACACACCGCTTGTACATCAAAGGCGGCACAGCCGTGTATATCCAGGCGTTGCTGCAGCAGGCAGGCGGTACTGGGAAAAATGCGATCAGGTGTGGTGGTGGCAACGATGATCAGATCAATGTCGCTGGCTGCGCGACCTGCCGCTTCAAGCGCACGCCGCGCGGCGTGCTCCGCAAGATCGCAGGTGGTTTGACCTTCGGCTGCAATATGCCGTTTTTCGATACCGGTACGGTCGCGAATCCACGCGTCCGAGGTTTCGACCATCTGTTCCAGGTCGTGATTGGTGAGGACTTTGTCCGGCAGATAGCCGCCGGTACCGGTGATGCGTGAATACATTAATCTACGCGCCTTTCTGTCAGCAACGCCTCCAGCAGGTGATCGATACGTTCCGGGACGGCCTTGCGGACTTCGACCATCGCCACGTTGATTGCGTTTTCAAACGCCAGTGCATCGGCACCGCCATGACTCTTGATGACGATACCGCGCAGCCCCAGCAGACTGGCACCGTTGTAACGGCGCGGGTCAATGCGATCGCGCAGTGAATTCAATACGGGCATGGCAATCATTGCCGCCAATTTCGTGAGTAGAGTGCGCTTGAACTCCTGACGCATGAAATGGCTGATCATCTTGGCCACGCCTTCCATGGTCTTGAGCGCGACATTGCCGACGAAACCATCACAGACCACCACATCGACACCGCCCTTGAAGATGTCATTGCCTTCGACGAAGCCGATGTAGTTCAAAGAACTCGAGCCTAGCAACCGTGCCGCTTCCTTGACCTGATCGTTGCCCTTGATCTCTTCCTCACCGATATTCAGGAGGCCGATGCGCGGCTTGTCGAGACCATGTACCGCCGAGGCGAGCACCGATCCCATCACGGCAAACTGAAACAGATGCTCCGCCGTGCAATCGACATTCGCGCCCAGATCCAGGACCTCAGTATATCCCTCGATATTGGGGATCGCCGAAGAGATTGCCGGCCGGTCGATGCCGGTGAGTGTTTTCAATACGTAGCGCGCGGTCGCCATCAGCGCACCGGTATTCCCCGCGCTGACACAGGCATGGGCACTGCCGTTCTTGACCAGATCAATGGCCACACGCATAGAGGAGTCTTTCTTGAAACGCAGGGCACGTGTGGGGGATTCATCCATGCCGACCACTTCGCTGGCATGGTGGATCAGCAGCCGACCGTCGGCGTTGGCATAACCGGCCTGCTCCAGGCGCTGTTCGAGTTGGCGTTGATCGCCCACCAGAATCAACCGAAGATCTTGCTGGTTGTTCAGGGTGCTGAGGGCTGCAGGTATAACGGTGTCTGCGCCATGGTCACCGCCCATGGCATCCAGCGCGATAGTGATGTCTGCGCTCATTCCTGGTCCGTTGTAGCCCGTTTTAGCGGATGAATTGCCGATACATTAAAACGCAAACACCGCTGTGACGAGCCGATCACGCCAGCCCGGCACAGCGGTGAAGGTGGTTTTAACTATCAGTCCTCGTTGCGGGACAGCACTTTGCGACCACGGTAAAAACCATCCGGGCTGATGTGGTGACGCACATGCGTTTCACCCGTGGTCGGCTCGATGGACAGCGTGGGCGCAGCAAGGGAGTCATGCGCACGACGCATGCCGCGTTTCGAAGGGGATTTACGATTCTGTTGAACGGCCATAGCCTACTCCTGACACAAAAATTTCTAGTTACGTTTCAAACTTGCAAGTGCCGCGAAGGGATTGGGTTTCTCCTCCTCCACAACACTGATGTCAGCTTCCCGATAGGTTGGCAAGCTGCAGTGCTCGGTTGCGTCATGCTGGGGAAAACTCGGCACGACCAACAATAATTCATCTTCAATAACGTCCCGTAACACCAGACGTTCATTCTCGACCAGCAGTGGCTCATAGGCCTCGGCAAGCCGTTCCGCCTCGGCCGCGCTGTGTACCAAGGCGAGCCGAACATCGATCTTGACGGGAAACGCCATCCGCTCCAGACAACGCTGGCAGGTCAGATGCAAGCTGCCTTCGATCTGGCCCTGCAGGCAGGTTACACCGCCCGCATCGCGACCGGCGTACAGACTGATTTGCAGATCGGGCACGTCGGTGTCGCGCAATATTTCAGCCAATCGCGCCATCCCAAGGACCGACAGGCTACCGCGATATTCGCGACCTGAGGTTTTCAAGGGCGCTGTATCTATTGTTTCCGGCAGCCGATCTCGCATAGGCCGCGCATCATAACCAGTACAAGCACTTGTGTCAAAACAAAAAACACAGGAAATTACCCGGCTTCCCCGGCTGGCTGGCGGCGGTTGACAGGGGCTGGGAAGTTCCGTAGAAGTCAGGTCATTCCGGTCGCTAACTGCTTGCCGAGACTGGCATTCCGTTACAAGTACCGGTGGCTGCGCGAGACCTGCCTGTGATCAAAAAGATACTCATCGCCAACCGTGGCGAAATCGCCGTGCGCATCGCCCGCGCCTGCCGTGAAATGGGCATCCGCTCGGCGGCCATCTTCACCGATGCCGACCGCCACGCCCTGCATGTCAAAAAGGCCGATGAGGCCTACAACATTGGCCCTGATTCTGTCGCGGGATATCTGAACGCTCATCGCATCGTCAATCTGGCCGTCGCCACCGGCTGCGATGCCCTGCACCCAGGTTACGGCTTTTTGTCCGAGAATCCCCAACTGGCGGAGATTTGCGCCCGCCGCAATATCCGTTTCATAGGCCCCAATGCCGAGGTCATCCGACGCATGGGCGATAAGACCGAAGCCCGTCGTTCCATGCAGGCGGCCGGTGTGCCGGTGGTTCCCGGCACGGACGGCAATCTGTCCGGTCTGGATGAGGCAATCAGCATCGCGGGCCAGATCGGTTACCCAGTTATGCTCAAGGCGACCTCGGGCGGTGGCGGGCGCGGCATCCGCCGCTGCAACGATGAAGCAGCGCTGCACCGCAACTACGATCGCGTGATATCCGAGGCCACAAAGGCGTTTGGCAGTGCCGACGTGTTCCTGGAAAAATGTGTCGAGAATCCGCGCCATATCGAGATGCAGGTGCTCGCCGACAGTCACGACAATGTCGTGCACCTGTTCGAACGCGACTGTTCCATTCAACGACGCCATCAGAAATTGATCGAAATCGCGCCCTCGCCACAGCTCAGCGATGAACAGCGCATCCTGCTCGGCGACTATGCCGTGCGCGCCGCGCGCGCCGTCGGTTATCAGAATGCCGGCACGGTGGAATTCCTCATGACCGAAAATCATGAGTTCTATTTCATGGAAATGAATACCCGACTGCAGGTGGAGCATACGGTCACTGAGGCCATCACCGGCGTGGACATTGTTCAGGAACAGATCCGCATCGCCTCCGGCCTGCCGCTGCGCTATCGCCAGGACCAGATCTCACGACGCGGCTTTGCGATGGAATTTCGGATCAATGCGGAAGACCCCAAGAATGATTTCCTGCCCAGTTTCGGTCGCATTACCCGTTATCTTGCACCGGGCGGCCCCGGTGTGCGTACCGACGCCGCCATCTACACCGGCTATCCGATTCCACCCTACTATGATTCCATGTGCGCCAAGCTTACGGTCTGGGCGCTGGACTGGGAGCAGTTGTTGAGCCGTGCCGCGCGTGCGCTGGAAGATATGGGCGTGTACGGCGTCAAGACCACCATTCCATACTATCTGGAAATTCTCAAAACCGAGGAATTCCGTGCGCGTAATTTCAATACCAGCTTCGTTGAGATGCATCCGGAACTGGTCGACTACACCACCAGCCGGCCGACCCGCGAAATGGCTGCCGTGCTCGCCGCCTCTATCGCGGCGCATATGGGGCTTTAATATTGATGTAGCGTGATTGTAATTTTCTAAATCGAGATGAGTCATGGACGACTCAAAAACGAAGCGTCCCCTCTCCCACCGGGAGAGGGACAGGGTGAGGGAATCAAATAACCTGCTGGCGCGTGCGCGCTCGCTTCGCCATCAATGCAACAATGCGGAAATCGTATTATGGAAGCATCTGCGGGCACGTCGTCTGATGGGTTATAAGTTCCGACGTCAGATGGTGATAAAACCGTACATAGTAGATTTCGTCTGCCTGTAAGCCGGATTAATTATCGAAGCCGATGGCGGACAACACAGTTATCAGGTTGACTACGATGCTAGGCGAACCGCCCGGCTGGAATGCATGGGGTATCGGGTCATGCGTTTTTGGAATCACGAGATATTAGGGGAATTAGAGACTGTACTTGAACAAATACGAGCTGCATTGATGGAGACACCCTCTCCCCAACCCTCTCCCGAAGGTAGAGGGAGCTAAAGTTCATTAATTAGTCCCTTCTCCCCTCGGGGAGAAGGCTAGGATGAGGGGGAGTAAATTTAAGACTTCACCCTGGCTCCCTGAAGGGATAGGGAGTACTGAACAAATAAATTTTTCTTTCTACATGGATTTAATCTGCGCAGTTTTATAGGAACTACCGCTATGCCGAAGGTCAACATCACCGAACTCGTCCTGCGCGACGGTCATCAGTCATTGCTGGCAACGCGCATGCGCACCGCCGACATGCTGCCGATCTGTGAGCGCATGGACCGCATCGGTTACTGGTCGATGGAAGTCTGGGGTGGCGCCACCTTCGATGCCTGCCTGCGGTTTTTGAAAGAAGATCCCTGGGAGCGTCTGCGCCAACTGCGCGCAGCACTACCCAATACGCGCCTGCAAATGCTGCTACGCGGCCAGAACCTGCTCGGCTATCGGCATTATTCCGATGACGTGGTACGCGCCTTCGTGGCTAAATCCGCCGCCAACGGCATCGATGTGTTCCGCGTCTTCGACGCCCTCAATGATATCCGCAACCTGCAGGTCGCATTGGAAGCCGTCAAAACGGCCGGCAAACATGCCCAGGGCACGATCTGCTACACCACCAGCCCGGTGCACGGCATCGAGACCTTCGCCAACATGGCGAAAGAACTCGCCGCACTCGGCTGCGACAGCATCGCCGTAAAAGACATGGCCGGCCTGCTCACACCCATGATCGCTGCGGACCTGTTCAAGCAACTGCGCGCCGCCGTGGATTTGCCGATCCATCTGCACATGCATGCCACCGCCGGCGTTGCCGAGATGTGTCAGCTAAAGGCCATCGAGAACGGCTGCCTGCACATCGATACCGCCATCTCCTCTTTCGCCGGCGGCGCCAGTCATCCACCGACCGAAAGTATGGTCGCCGCCCTCGCAGGAACGGAATTCGATACCGGCCTGGATCTGAATCATCTGCAGGAGATCGGCTTTTATTTTCGCGAGGTTCGCAAAAAATATCATCAGTTCGAAAGCGAGTTCACTGGGCTGGATACCCGCGTCCAGATCTACCAGGTGCCGGGCGGCATGATTTCCAATCTCTATACTCAACTGCGCGAACAGGGTGAACTGAGCCGCATGAACGAGGTGTTTCTGGAAATCCCGCGCGTGCGCAAAGATCTGGGCTATCCGCCGCTGGTCACACCGACCTCACAGATCGTCGGTACCCAGGCCGTGCTCAACGTGATGACCGGCACACGCTATAAGACCATCACCAATGAGGTGAAGCTGTATCTGCAAGGCCGCTACGGACGCGCACCGGGGCAGGTCAATCCCATTGTGCGTCAGCAGGCCATCGGCAATGAGGATGTCATAGACGTGCGCCCTGCCGATCTGCTCGAACCGGAAATGGACAATCTGCGCAAGGAAATCGGCGATCTCGCCAAGAGCGAAGAGGATGTACTCACCTTCGCCATGTTCCCGGAAATCGGCCGCGATTATCTGGACAAGCGCGCCGCCAATGCCTTGGTACCGGAACCGTTGGACCCACCCAAATCCGCACAGGACAGCACTGCCGGTAGACCGGTCGAATTCAACGTCACCTTGCATGGCGAGACCTATCACATCCGCGTCACCGGCTCAGGTCATAAGCATCAGGATCAACGCCCGTTCTACCTGACCGTGGACGGCATGCCCGAAGAAATCCTGGTCGAATCGTTGGAAGAGATCCAGCCTGCCGGCAATGGTAGCGATAGCGGCGGCGCAGCACGTCCACACAAAGGCAGTAAACGCCCGCGCGCCAGCAAACCCGGCGATGTCACCACCTCCATGCCCGGCACCATTGTGGAGGTATTGGTCCAGGTCGGCGCCACAGTTAAAGCCGGCGATCCACTGTTGGTCGCCGAAGCCATGAAAATGGAAACGGAGATTCAGGCGCCGATTGCCGGAACAGTAAAAGCCATCAATGTCGCCAAGGGGGATACAGTGAATCCGGATGAGACGTTGGTGGAGATTGAGTAGCATGCGGCTGCGTGATTGTCCGCAACCGGCGATTTGATGATCTTGAACCTAACGGGTTATGAACTATAGAATTTGTCAGCATAGGCTTACAAAGGTTTGAATCCGGCTACCATTGTTTGCCCCTTGACCTTCCGATAGCATCTTTAGCTATAAAATGCCTCACCGGCGCTTAGTGGTAGGGATATGCCGGTGAGTAGGAATGCATGACCTGCTCAAGCGAACGCAGATCAGTAGAGTACTACTCTATTCGTTGGCTTTGATCCCAAATACTAACAACAGAATGGATAAGCCTTATGAAACCAAGCATCCTCGGGGCCGCGTGCGGCAGTATCTTGATTGCAGCCTGTAGTACCGTGCATGCGGTAGCTATCAGCGGGCAGGGCACCTGGGAAACTGCTCTGCAAGCGCGAGATCTAGATGGGAATTTGTCTACAGCCGAAGCCTACTATGACATCGCGCAGAACATAACCTGGTTGGCTGATGCAAATTATGCCATGACCAGTGGTAGCGATGCCGATGGATTGATGAATTGGTCGAGCGCTACAGCCTGGGCGATGAGCCTGAATCCTTATGGCAGTGGTATCACGGGCTGGCGGCTGCCGACGACGACCACCACATCCGGAGCTTGTTTCTTTTCTTACAGAGGCGGCTACTGTGGTTACAACGTCAACACGACTTCCAGTGAAATGGCGCATATGTTCTACACCACGCTGGGTGATTTGGCGTATTACTCGACCTCGGGCTACGCTAACCAAATCGGCTGGGGATTGACCAACACAGGTCCGTTTTCTAACGTCCGATCCGGCGTCTATTGGTCCATAGAAACTCCGGCTTCCTACACATGGGGTTTCAATTTCAACAGTGGCTTCCAAGCTAGCTACGTGGAAGGCGATAGTTATTCTGCATGGGCTGTTCACACGGGTGATGTCGGCGCACCAACGGTTCCGGTACCCGCCGCCGCATGGCTGCTCGGCAGCGGCTTGTTGGGTATAATTGGAGTGGCTCGGCGAAGAAGCAGTTTAAGTTTTGCTTCCTAACTTGATCCAAGAAACCCCGCTTCTGCGGTGTTTTTTTTATTAGTATGAATGCCCGCTCTTAACCATATATGAGTCGTTAGCGAGTTTTCAAATCCGTCTTGTCGGCATGTCCGAGAACGGTCGAAAGCAGTCGCGAAAACTTTCAATATTATGGGCCGGAGTAAAAACTCCCGCGTTGATCACCCTCACGATACAAACGTAGCGAGCCATCGCCATACTGGCAGCGTCCTTAAGTCGCCTCAGATTTCCCCCTAGTCTTCAAAGCCGTGGCGCCTATCTCCAAGACCGATTAAATTGAATAAAATACTACTCATCTTGGTAGTGTTTTTAACGATCTACTTTGTATTAATGACATTTATAGACTAGGTTTTATATCTAGTATGAATGCGATAAAAAAGGAATAACTAATATAGCCAGGCACTCCTAAGTACTATCCGGAGGAGATCGATTCCATGCTCACCCACAATCCCGTCGCGGAGCTTTCCGCTTCCATCTCTCCCACAGCAATGCAATGGTATGTCATTGCCATGGCCATCCTGGTTGTTGGTGGCGTGATACTGGATGTAATACACAAGAAAAGCGCCAAGTATTTTTTCGAGGCCGGCAAGGCATCGAGGGCAAACGCCAAGCGCAAGGTCAGCGATGGCGAAAAGATCACCATCGCGGTGAAAACCGTCGCGCACGATGTTTTGGCCTCCGGCGAGTTCTGCAATCTTAATCGGCGCATCGCCCATCTTCTGACAATGTACGGCTTTATCATCTTCCTGATCACCACCGCCGTTCTGGTCTTCGTTTACCCGACACCTGCGACACTCGCACCCGCCATTGTGCCCCTGCTCTGGCATCTGGGCGCGCTGATGGTCTGCATCGGCGGTTACTGGTTCTGGTTCGGTATCCGGGTGGACGTGGCCGCGGAGGGGAATCCCTGGTATCGCCTGGTGCGGGCGGATCTGTTCATCCTCTCATTGTTGGCGACGACAACCTTCGCGTTGATCTGGTCATTCCTGCAGTGGGTGAATGCAGGCGCCGTCGCGACGCTGTTCTTCGTGTTGTTCATTGCCGCCAGCACGGTGTTGTTCGGCACGGTACTCTGGTCGAAATTCGCGCACATGTTCTTCAAACCCGCTGCGGCCTTTCAGCGCCGCGTGTCCGAGGCGGAAGGCTCCTGGGACAACCTGCCGCCGCCGGCCGATGCGCCGGAACAATTCGGTCTGGGTATCAAACGCGATCCGCCTCGACACTATTGATGTTCCAATGCCAGATGGGAAATTCGAGATACATAACCTGACATAATCCGACCACGGGAGAGAAACATGCCGACATTCGTATATATGACGCGATGCGATGGCTGTGGACACTGTGTTGACATCTGCCCCTCCGACATCATGCACATCGACCCGACCTACCGGCGCGCGCTCAACATCGAGCCGAACATGTGCTGGGAATGCTACTCCTGCGTGAAGGCCTGCCCGCAGAACGCCATCGACTGCCGCGGCTATGCCGACTTCGCGCCCCTCGGTCACAGTGTCCGGGTGCGCCGCGAAGAGGAGAAAGGCACGATTTCCTGGAAGATAAAATTCCGTGACGGGCGCGAAAAGGATTTTGTCTCGCCGATCACCACCAAGCCCTGGGGACAGGCGATCGAAAAGTTGGCCGAGCAGCCGCCGCCCGGCGCAAACGATCTGAACTCGCAGTTGCTCTGGTCCGAGCCGGACACGTTGCTCATCGAAGGCGGCGGTGGTCTGCCGGTGATATCCAAAGACAAATTCAAACAGGGAGTCTACTACTGATGGGCTTCAAGACGGTTTACGAGGATTGCGACATTCTGGTCGTGGGTGGCGGCATGGGTGGTTGCGGTGCCGCTTTCGAGGCGCGTCATTGGGGACGCGACATGAGGATCATCGTGGCGGAAAAGGCCAATATCGACCGCAGCGGCGCTGTCGCCCAGGGGCTCTACGCCATCAACTGCTACATGGGCATGCGCTGGGGCGAGAATCAGCCGGAAGATCACGTGCGTTACGCGCGCAACGATCTGATGGGCATGGTGCGCGAAGACCTCGCCTACGATATGGCGCGCCACGTCGATTCCGCGGTGCACAAGTTCGAGGAGTGGGGTCTGCCGCTGATGCGCAATCCGGAGACCGGCCGCTATCAGCGCGAAGGCAAGTGGCAGATCATGATTCACGGCGAGAGCTACAAACCGATCGTCGCCGAGGCGGCACGCAAGTCCGCGGACAAGATCTACAACCGCATCATGGTGACCCATCTGCTGAAGGATGAGAACCACCCTAACCGGGTCGGCGGCGCCATCGGCTTCAATGTCCGCACCGGCGATCTGCATGTGTTCAAGGCCAAGGCGGTGATTGTCGGCGCCGGCGGCGCGTCGCACATCTTCAAGCCGCGCTCGGTCGGTGAAGGCATGGGCCGCACCTGGTATGCGCCCTGGAGCAGCGCATCGGCCTATGCACTGCCGATCATGCTGGGTGCGAAGATGACCCAGATGGAAAACCGCATCGTGCTGTGTCGCTTCAAGGACGGTTACGGTCCGGTCGGCGCCTATTTCCTGCATCTGAAGACCTACACCCAGAACGCCTACGGCGAGGAATACGAGTCGAAATGGTATGACCACACCAAGGCGATGGTCGGCGAGTACATCGACCATCACCCCACCCCGACCTGCCTGCGCAATCACGCCTTCCTGCAGGAGGTCGCGGCCGGCCGTGGCCCCATTCACATGGTCACCACGGAGGCCTTCCAGGATCCGCACAAGGAAACGGTCGGCTGGGAAAATTTTCTCGGCATGACAGTCGGCCAGGCGGTGGTGTGGGCCTCGCAGGACATCGACCCCAAATACATCAACCCCGAATTGACGACTTCGGAGCCTTATGTGATGGGTTCGCACGCGACCTGCTCCGGCGCCTGGGCGAGCGGCCCGGAGGATCTGTCTCCGAGTGAATACTATTGGGGCTATAACCGCATGATGACGGTCGAGGGTCTGTTCGGCGCCGGCGACGCACTCGGCGGCACCGCACATGCGTTTTCCTCGGGTTCCTTCACGGAGGGTCGCCTCGCCGCCAAGGCGGCGGTCAAATACATCCGTGATCACGCTAAAGACCCGGCCAAGGTCTCCGACCAGCAGATCGAGGATTTGCGCAAGGCGATCTACAAGCCGATGGAACACTATCAGATCTATCGCAACGAGATCGTCGCGGGCACGGTGTCACCGCATTATCTGCTGCCCATCCATGGTCTGCAGCGGCTGGAAAAGATCATGGACGAGTACGTCGGCGGCATCACTGTGAACTACATGACCAACGAGCCGTTGCTGAAGTTCGGACTGGATAAGCTGAAGATCCTGCAGGAGGACTTCGAGAGCATCGGCGCCGAGGACCTGCACCAGTTGCAGCGTGCCTGGGAACTGAAACACCGCATCACCGCGTCGGAATGCGTGACGCAACATACGCTGTTCCGCAAGGAAACCCGCTGGCCGGGTTATTATTATCGCGGCGATTATCTGAAACTCGACGACGAGAACTGGCATGTACTGACCCTGTCCCGCCGCGATCCTGAGTCCGGCGAATGGAAAATGGAAAAGGCACCGGTCTACCACATCGTCGACTAGGGAACCTCTGATTAATTTGATCAAGCGAGCAGATGCAAGGCGCAGACGGGCGAAAAAACGGAGTTTACACGCAGTAAATGAGTATTTTGAGCCCGACTGCAACGCGACAGATGCCGCTTCAGCGAATTAATCAGAGGTTCCCTAGCTCAATTCACCCTGGCCCAACGTTATGAACGGCACCCAACACCACATCTACTCCGCTACGAAGAATGACCTGCCAGCACAAAATGCCAGTCAGGTCGCGGGGCTGAGTACAGTCCTGCAATGGCGTTCTCAGATGCAGCATGCCTGGGGCCTGGAAGCGCGCGGCCGCGATTATGCGGACGATGCTGCGCTGGAAACCGCCATCGATCTTTATCGAACGCGGGTGCTTGCGCTCGCACCCAAGACGGAACGGCCGGATGATTGGGCCACGACACAACACCGTCTCGGCAATGCCCTCGGCGCGCTCGGTCAACGTCAGCGCGGTACCCGGCTGTTGGAACAAGCGATCGCGGTCTTGCAAGCCGCGCTCAGCGTGCGCAGCCGTGAGCACTCGCCGCTGGAATGGGCGGCAACACAGAACAGCCTGGGCAACACATTGGGCGTGCTGGCCCAACGCTGCGCCGATACGGAGATGTTGGAAAAGTCGGTGGCGGCATTGCAATCGGCACTTGAGGTACGCAGCCGCGAACACACTCCGCAGGACTGGGCCGTGACCCAGAACAACCTCGCCGCCGCCCTGCTGGCACTCGGCCAGCGCAAGAAAGACAAGACGCTGTTGAAACAATCCACCGACGCCTATAAGAATGTGCTGCGGGTGTGGACCCGTGAACGCGTGCCGCTGGAATGGGCAACCACCCTGGACAATCTGGGTACAGCACTGAGATTGCTTGGCGAACACCGCAAAGGCCCGCGAACTTTGGAACAGGCCGTAGCGGCCTACAAAAGCGCACTGGCTGAGAGGAGCCGTGCACAAGTACCCCAGGCGTGGGCGTTGACACAGAACAATCTGGGTGCCGCACTGCACAAATTAGGCGAACGTCAGCGGGATACGCAGGCCCTGGCCGCGGCGATCGAGGCCTATGAAAACGCCTTGCAGGAATGGACGCGCGAACGCGCGCCGATGACCTGGGCCATGACGCTGGCCAACCTGTGCGCGGCGCGAAAGCAACTGGCGGAACTGGAAGGCGACATCGAGCTCGTGCGTAGGGTCTTGACCGATTTCGATGCCGTGGCGAGTGTGTTTCGCAACGCCAGTCATGCGCAGTATTACGAACTCGTCACGGAACAAGTGGCGCTGACGCGAAAGCTGGAACAGACACTCCAGGCATGAAAAGGCTATATCCCCTTTATCAATGCTTCCAATCCTGATGCGAGCAGCCTGACCTCACTAGCAGTGAAGGGGCAGCTACATTATTTTCAACAGCTCCCCGCTTTCCAGTAAATCTGCAACCCGCCTCGCTTCAAACGGACGTTGCTCACTGTCTATATCCTCGCTAGCCTCCACGAAGATCAATTGCAATGGATCTTGTTTGATATCGACGGCATAACTCTCGGACCAGGGCAACAAGGTCTGCATCTCCGCGCGGCGTGCATCGGCATCCGGGCCGGTGAAGATCATGGCGTAATAGGGTCTGCTGCAGCCGGTGAAATGGCGGCAGGTGAGACGTGGATCGGTCAGCAGATGAACGCGAGCCGGTAATCCCCCCTGGGTGTTCACCTCGGCGACCGGGCACATCACCAGATAGAACTCGGTGGGCAGATCCGGATGCGAACGCAGCCAGCGCTTGAGTATCGCCGGGACGAACCCCGCCACCTTGGCCACAGCCCAGCTTTCGACATAGGGCGGCAAGCCTTGGATGTCTACGTTGTCTGAAAGAGTGTCCATGCGTCTTTACCTAGAGGGTGGTTGGGTAAGTATAGGTGAACACAGTCTGTGTTAGGATTTCCGTAGTTATTCAAATTAATGCGTCATTCCGGCGCATGCCGGAATGACGGTGCGCATAGTCTTTACCGTACATAGATCATTCTTAACATTCAGACACAAAGCATAAAGTAGATTACCCTTATGACCCTACCTCTAGTACTCGCCTCTACATCCCCCTATCGACGCGAATTGCTCGATCGTCTCGGACTGGATTTCACAACCTGCTCGCCGGAGACGGATGAGACCCGTCTGGATGGTGAGACACCTAAAGAACTCGTGCTGCGATTGTCAGAGGCCAAGGCTCGCACTGGTGCTACGCAAGGCGGCTCCGTGCTGGTTATTGGCTCGGACCAAGTGGCGGTCGTTGGAGACACCGTGCTGGGTAAACCGGGGACGACAGAACGCGCCTGCGCGCAGCTGGCACAGCTTTCCGGACAACGGGTCACCTTTCTCACGGGCTTATGCCTGTTCAATAGCGCGCAACAGCGTGCGCAAGTGGATCTGGTACCTTTCACCGTGGTGTTCCGCAAGTTGTCGACACAGCAAATCGAAAATTACGTTCAACGTGAACAGCCGCTCAATTGCGCGGGCAGTTTCAAATCAGAAGGTCTGGGCGCTGCATTATTCGAGCGTATGGAGGGCGATGACCCGACGGCGTTGATCGGGTTGCCACTGATCAGGTTGGTGTCGATGTTGGAAGCGGAAGGTGTGGCGGTGTTGGGCTGAGACGTTTCAGTGTTTATGTAGTCTGTGTGGAACGCAGTGGAACCCGGGTTTCACTGCGTTCCACCCAGGCTACGAACGCTGATAACTTCGTCATTCCAGCGAATGCCGGAATGACGGGGCAATAAATGATTCGAGCAGATGTAGGGGTGGCCTTGGCCGCTCCTACAGGACACACAGATTAGCGAAGATTCATCCCACCGGTCAGCTTCACCAGCGCGCTGGCCATGGCTGTACCCATGCCCTTAGCAATTTCCTCGAAGAAATCCGGTTGCGGGGTGAAGTCCACGATGTCTTCCTCGCCAATCAGCTCGCGGGCGACATAGCTGGAACTGCCGAGCCCATCAACCAAACCCAGTTCAATGCCCTGCTCACCCGACCAGACCAGGCCACTGAAGATACGGTCGTCCTGTTTGAGGCGATCGCCGCGGCCCTGCTTTACGGTAGCAATGAACTGATCATGGATCTCTTTGAGCAAGCCTTGGACATGTTCGACATCGTCCGGATTGCTCGGCAGGAAGGGGTCCAGAAAACCCTTGTGTTCACCGGCCGTCAACAGGCGGCGTTCGATACCCAGCTTCTCCATGGCATCAACAAAGCCGAAGCTGTCCATGCGCACGCCGATGGAACCCACAATACTGGCCTTGTCGACATAGATCTTGTCTGCCGCAACGGCGATGTAATAACCGCCCGAGGCACAGACATCCGTGACCACGGCATATAGCGGGATATCCGGGTTCGCCTCGCGCAGGCGGCGCATTTCGTCATTGATATAACCCGACTGGACCGGGCTGCCGCCTGGACTATTGATGCGCACAATGACGCCGGCCGTCTTCTTATCCTCAAACGCGGCACGCAGCCCGGTGATGACGCTGTCCGCACTGGCGTCGGCGCCATCGGCAATAATGCCACTGATTTCGACCAGCGCCGTGTGGCGACCGACCTTCGCACTCACGGTTTCCCAACCATCGGAGCGGAAGGCAAACAGGATGCCGAACAGATAGACGAAAATAAGCGCCTTGAAGAAAATGCCCCAGCGACGCGTACGCCGCTGTTCATTCAGCGAGGCGAAGGCGAGCCGATTCACCAGCTCGCGCTCCCATTGCCCATCCTCCGTTACCTTCTGGGAATCGACAGGTTTACTGTCCGCAGTTACTGAATCAGGTTTTGTGCTGGTCCACTCGTCGCTCATTGCCTTCTGACTCCAAAAGTGATGCGCCGATTCAACGGCCGACGTGTTTGCGTGTGTTATCGGGTTGCTCGGCGATTTCCGCCAACCAATCCGATAATTCCGTGATCCGATCCAGGCAGGTCAGTGGCGCATGCCGCTGCAGGCGTTCCCATTCATGCACACCATAAGACACCGCGACCGGGTGCGCCTGGGCATTGCGCGCCATTTCCATATCGTATTCGGTATCGCCGATCATCAGCGTCTGTTCCGGCGCAATGCGCAATTCCGTCATGATCTGTTCCAGCATCAACGGGTGCGGCTTGGAACGCGTCTCATCGGAACAGCGCGTTGCAGCAAACATGTCCGACAGCCTGGTCTCACTCAGCACCTTATTCAATCCGCGCCGGCCCTTGCCGGTGGCAACGGCCAGCTGGAAACCTTCCGCCTTGAGAAACTGCAAGGTTTCTTCGACGCCCGGAAAGAGCAGTGACTGTTGACAGCCGCCCAGCCAATGATCTCGATAACGATCAGCCATGGCAATCACCAGGCTGTCGTCTGATTCCGGATAGAGCGCGGATACCGCTTCGTGCAATCCCAATCCGATGATGTTTTTGACCTGATCGGCACTGCGCGGATCCAGCGAAAGATCCGCAATAGCCGCTTGCATGCAGGTCACGATCTGGGCTTCGGAATCCATCAGGGTTCCGTCCCAATCGAAGACCAGGAGTTTGATATCGTACATTATGAATCCATTCCATTCCGGCAAGGCGCGCCATTGTACCCGACCAGATCGGCGCTGCCTTGTTAATCTTCAGTGACTGTTACTATGTCGGAGGCCGCGTCCGACATTGCCATCACAGTCATTTTTTCAACCACCCAGCTTATCCAGCACCGCCCGCAATTCATCCGGCAAGGGCGCACTCGCATGCACTTCACGACCACTGGCGGGATCGCGGAAACCGATGCTATGCGCATGCAGAAACAAGCGTCTGAGGCCCAGATCACGCATACGCCGATTGAAGGCCTCATCGCCGTACTTCTCGTCACCGGCCAGCGGATGCCCAACATGGGTAGCGTGCACACGGATCTGATGGGTACGACCCGAGCCTAATTCAACTTCAACCAGGCTGGCCTCGTTGAAAATTTCCAGCGGACGAAAGCGGGAATCCGCAGCTTTACCCTCAGGATCCACGGTGACAAAGCGTTCGCCGCCGCGCAGTTGGTTTTTCAGTAATGGCGCGTTGATCCGTTTGTCACCCAGGTTCCAGCGCCCCTGCACCAGCGCCAGATAGCGTTTTTCGAAATCCCGCTCGCGCAAAAGCTCATGCAACATGCGCAGCTCACTGCGTTTCTTGGCGATGAGCAGGCAGCCGGAGGTCTCCCGATCGAGACGGTGCACCAGCTCCAGGAAATGGGCTTCGGGGCGCGCCGCCCGCAAGGCCTCGATGACGCCATAGCTCAGACCACTGCCACCATGCACGGCCATACCGGCCGGCTTATCGATAATCAGCAGGCGCTCATCTTCGTAGAGAATCCGTTGTTCGAGCCGATCCCCGGCCCCTTCCCCGACATTGCTTGGGGTTGGCGCGGCGGTGCGCACGGGCGGAACGCGGACCAGATCGCCGGCCTGAATGCGGTATTCAGGCTTGATCCGACCCTTGTTCACGCGCACCTCACCCCTCCGCAGAATGCGGTAAATCAGGCTGCGTGGCGCCCCTTTGAGGTGGCGCATAAGGTAGTTATCAATACGTTGGCCAGCATCTTCGGTCCCGACTTCGAGCATGCGGACAGCGGAATTGGCTGGACTGGTGGGTGTCGTCATGCGCGCATGATAGCAACAACCGACGACTTTCCATCCCCGGCCCGGGTGTCGGCTGAAAAATATCCTCTAAGCGATTGATGGGCAGTAAGATAGTTGTTATATTCCAGACGCGTACTCAGTATCAGGCACCGGACAGGTAACGATGAGTCTGTTTGCCGACCGAGTAACGCACGAGTTTCCACACGTATCCGGAACATCTTGATCCCAGGCCGGCAAGTAGCACACCAGCCCAGAGATGACCCAAGGACCTGTGCTGGGACGGACGAACGCCGCTGCACTGTTTTATCGCATCGGCACTTCATCGGCTGTTCCACTGCGGTTGCTCGATGAGCGGATACGACATGCAGTAAGGCGACAAGTTAATCCTGACTTAATGAATATCAGCGCTCCCATGTTCACATCCACCAACCGCTACGGCGATCAGATGTTATCTCTGTTCGTTCGGTTCGGCCTTTCCCAGCTGTTGCGTGCATTGCTGTTGCCAATGCAGGTCGGCTGTTTGGCTGAGCGGCATACGGCTGTGCGCGGGTTAGAGCGCCTGCGAGAAATTACCTATGAAAAGAATGCTGATCAATGCAACTCAGCCCGAAGAGTTGCGTGTAGCCCTGGTCGATGGCCAGAAACTCTACGACCTGGATATCGAAGTACCGTCCCGGGAGCAGAAAAAATCCAATATCTACAAGGGTAAAATCACCCGCGTTGAACCCAGTCTGGAAGCGGCGTTTGTCGAATACGGCGCCGAGCGTCACGGCTTCCTGCCGCTCAAAGAAATCTCCCGAAGTTATTTCACTGAAGAAGCGCGTGAAGGTGGTGGCCGCGTCAATATTCGCGAAGCCCTGCGCGAAGGTCAGGAGATCGTAGTCCAGGTCGAGAAGGAAGAACGCGGCAGCAAGGGCGCGGCACTGACCACCTTCGTCAGCCTGGCCGGCCGTTATCTGGTCTTGATGCCCAACAATCCCCGCGCCGGTGGCGTATCACGGCGCATCGAGGGCGATGATCGCAGCTCCATCCGCGACGCCATGGCCGCCCTCAACATCCCCGAAGACATGGGCCTGATCGTGCGTACCGCCGGTGTCGGACGCGCCACCGAGGAGCTGCAGTGGGATCTGGATTACCTGCTGCAACTCTGGTCTTCCATTGAATCCGCCTCCAAGGAACGCGCCGCGCCCTTCCTGATTTATCAGGAAAGCAACGTGATCATCCGCGCCCTGCGCGATTACCTGCGTACCGATACCGGCGAAATCCTGATCGACGACCAGGAGATCTACGAGAAGGCCAAGGACTTCATGCAGCTGGTGATGCCGCATCACCTGAACAAGCTCAAGATCTACCACGACACAGTGCCGCTGTTTTCGCGCTTCCAGATCGAAAGCCAGATCGAGTCCGCCTTCCAGCGTGAAGTGACCCTGCCCTCCGGCGGTGCCATTGTGATCGACCACACCGAGGCGATGATCTCCATCGACATCAACTCGGCGCGCGCCACCAAGGGCAGTGACATTGAGGAAACCGCCCTCAACACCAATCTCGAAGCCGCCGACGAAATCGCCCGCCAACTGCGCATCCGCGATCTGGGCGGTCTGATCGTCATCGACTTCATTGACATGCAGCCCACCAAACACCAGCGCGAAGTGGAAAACCGCTTGCGCGAGGCACTTAAGATGGACCGCGCCCGGGTACAGGTCGGCCGCATCTCGCGCTTTGGACTGCTTGAAATGTCGCGCCAGCGCCTGCGTCCCTCGCTCGGCGAATCCAGCCAGATCGTCTGCCCGCGCTGCAAAGGCCAGGGTACGGTACGCGGCGTGGAATCACTCGCCCTGTCGGTACTGCGCATCATTGAAGAAAACGCCATGAAGGATAAGACCGGCCGCATCATCGCGCGTCTGCCGGTCGAGGTTGCCACGTTCCTGCTGAACGAAAAGCGGCAGATCCTGCACGGCGTCGAAGAGCGTCAGAAAGTATCGATCATGCTGATTCCGGTACCGCATATGCACACGCCGGAATATGAAATCCGCCGCATGCGCACTGACGAACTGCCGGAGGAAGCGGCCGCCAGCTACGCCATGATCCCGGAGGAAGTGACCGAAGAGGATAAAGCCGATTTCGGTACACCGGTGACTCGCAGCGTGGATGAACCGGCGGTCAAATTCATCGCCCCGCCAGCACCCATGCCGACGCCCGTCGCACCCGCGCGGACAGCGATGCCAGCCGCCGCTACCGCAGCAGCCGCCAGCGGAGAACCAGGGTTTATCCGGCGTTTGTGGAGCAATCTGTTTGGCAGCCCGGTAGAAACGGTTGCCGTGGCGCCGCCGGCAGCACCGGCCAAGAGCAGTCCGCAACGTCCGCGGCGTGAACGCCCGCAGGGCGGCGACAACCGTGCTCGACGCGGTGGCAATCGCGACCGAACTGATCGCCCACGTGGCGGCCAGCAGGATAATAGCCAGCGCGAAACGCGTGGTCGTGATGACAAGCGTCGCACTGAATCGCAGCGTAATGAACCCCGCGACAACACACGCAACGATGCCGAGCGCAATGATGACAACCGCGGCAACCGCGAACGTAATCCGCGTCGCACTACCGGTAACACGGCACGCAGCGGAAACGAATCAACGGGACCGGAAAAAAAGACACCGACGGATGTAGAACAGACGACAGCGGCCGTGCAAACCGCTGCCGATATCTC
Source organism: Gammaproteobacteria bacterium (assembly GCA_018819175.1). Taxonomy (GTDB): domain Bacteria; phylum Pseudomonadota; class Gammaproteobacteria; order Thiohalobacterales; family Thiohalobacteraceae; genus JAHJQQ01. The sequence continues at coordinate 2,682 of JAHJQQ010000048.1, read as the reverse complement.
AACGGCAACAGCCGAGACGCCATCAGTCGAAGGCGAACAGCAGCCGCGCACCGGCCAGGCCCGCAGCCGTCGAGGCCGCCGTGGTGGCCGACGTCGTGGTGGCGCCAATCGTAATCGTGAGACTGCTGAGAACACGTCAACGGGTGAAAACGCAGACGCTGAGGGTAACGCAGCACAACCGGCTGCAGATGCCAGCGGCGATTCCAAACCTCATCCTCAGCAAAACCAGCCATCTCAGACTGCATCGAGCAGTGAATCTTCGCCTAAGCCGGTTGCACAACCTGAAGCGCCAGTATCGGCAGCCGTATCGGCGCCGGCCGAAACGCCCGCACCTGCTGCTTCCGCGCCAACGCCTCCATCACCACCAGTGATCAGTCAACCGGCAGTAACACCCCCGCCGAAACCGACCCAGGTGGAAACGCGACCGGATCCGCGTCCCGAGCCACCCCGCAGCAACGACAGCGGTTCGGCGCCGGAATCGGCCCCGAAACCGCCGGTGAGTACCAACACCAGCGAGTAATGGGGCGTTAACGATTAACGGCGTGACCGATCCCGGTCACGCCGTTTTTTTATGCTTGTGAATTTTGTACCGGGAATTGACAGTCTCAAATAATGCAAATCTCTCAGACATATCTCTAAACCCCAACAACACTCAAAGCCCATGCTGGTTACGAATGTCAGCCAGCAATCCTATTGAGGCCTGCTCGATCAGGTCCAGTACCCGCTCGAAACCCTGGGGACCACCATAGTAGGGATCAGGCACATCCTGCACCTGAGGATCGTCGCCGAATTCCATGAACAATCGTAATCGCGACTCGTAATCCGGATGGCAGAGTCCGCGCAGATCCTCGTAATTACTGCGATCCATCGCCAGCACATAATCGAATTCCAGAAAATCTTCGTGGCGGACTTTACGGGCACGCTGGTCACTCAGGTCGATACCGCGGCGATGAGCGGCATCTTGTGCACGGGGGTCCGGCGGCTTACCGACATGGTAGGCATGCGTGCCCGCCGAATCGATCTGGATCTGCGTCGCCAATCGCTCCCGTTTGACCAGCGCCTTAAACACACCCTCCGCGGTTGGTGACCGACAGATGTTACCCATGCAGACAAATAGTACCCTGACCATACTGACTCCTTAGCTGCAATTTCCCTTCATAATACCGTCTTGCGGCGAGTGACTAAATGCACCATGCTCGCCAGCATGTCCCTTATAGCGCTTGATCATGACAGCAATTGATATCAGCCTGGAACAATTACGCACCTGCATTGGCCAGGAGCTGGAGTTCGACGGTCAGCACTGCCGTATTATCGAACTGTTGGAAGACGGCCCGGCCCTGGTGCTGGCATGCACTTCCAGTTCAAGTGTCATCCAGCCAAATCAGTATGGTGATGCCACGCGACGGGTCGATCAGACGCGCACTATCAACGTCCTGAGCGCGGATGGCGAGACCTATCACGCCGATTTCTTAAAGTTAAATCTAGGTTTTTAGATAGTATATTATCAATAAGTTACAGTATTAATCTTCTGTAATAAGGCAGATACACGCTCGGCATCCGCCTCGACATCCACCCCCGGTCCGGGTTGCGCCACGGCATCCGCCACATGAATCTTTGCGCCATGCCAGAGCGCGCGCAGCTGTTCGAGCATCTCGCTCGATTCATGCGGCGCGGGTGTCAGCTCACGATAACTGCGCAGAAAACTGGCACGGTAGGCATACATACCGAGATGGCGACGGAACGCGATATCGCCAGGTAATTCATCCCGACCGGCTGCGAAACTATCGCGCGCCCACGGAATCGGTGCGCGACTGAAGTACATCGCATAGCCCTGTGCATCACAAACCACCTTGACCACATTCGGATCGAACAGCTCAGCGGCCTCGGTGATCGGTGTCGCCAAGGTCGCAATGGCCGCATCCGGATGCGCGGCCAGATTACCGGCCACCTGCTGCAGTAACGCCGGCGGCATCAGCGGCTCATCACCTTGCAGATTGACGACAATGGCTGCGTCTTCCCAACCCAGTGTATCGACCACCTCGGCCAGGCGATCAGTGCCGGAGGGATGTGCCGCAGACGTCAGCACGACTTCGGCCCCAAAACCACGCGCCACGGTTTCGATACGAGCGTCATCGGTCGCGATGACGACCCTGTCCGCCCCGCTCTCACAGGCACGCCGGTACACATGCTCAACCATTGGCGCACCGGCCAGCACACGCAGCGGTTTGCCGGGCAGACGCGACGAGCCGTAGCGCGCCGGTATGACAACCTTGAATCCCGTCATGTGCGCGGCCTCAGGCCACCTCTTCGTCCGGCGGCAACTCGCGCGCCTCTTCTTCGAGCATCACCGGGATGTCATCGCGGATCGGATAGGCCAGACGATCGACCTTGCAGATCAGTTCCTTCTCTGACTTGCGATAGACCAGCGGGCCTTTGCAGACCGGGCAGGCCAGGATATCGAGCAGTTTTTTGTCCATAGCGCACCTCTAGATATTCGTGTCTATCCTACCAGATCATGCGCACTCGGCTCATTGGGTGTATTTGCTTAAGGAACCTCTGATTAAGTTGATCAAGCGAGCAGATGCAAGGCGCAGCCGGGTGAAAAAGCGGAGTTTACACGGCGTAAATGAGCATTTTGAGCCCGGTTGCAACACAGCAGCTGCCGCTTCAGCGACTTAATCA
>JAHJQQ010000047.1 GCA_018819175.1 Gammaproteobacteria bacterium | reverse complement strand
GACTCGAAGCGCAGCGGAGAGAACGGCGCCAGCCGGCCCGAAGGGCGAGGTGCGTGTAGCACCGAGTAAAAAGCGGAGTTTACACGGCGTCTGCCGCTTCCCGGCCCCGCATTATTGAGCCCGGTTGCAACACAGCAGCTGCCGCTTCAGCGACTTGCTCAGAGATTCCTTAACTGCCCTCTCAATACCGATACCTGTAAACCTGCAGGCATACGGTATGTGAACCAGTCGACAGGGGCATATTCCACGCACCGCACATTTCCGGAATTATATGCCACTTTTACACCGATCCAGGCCTCCCGCATTTTGAGGTACTGCTAGACTATCGGATACCAGCTATTATTTTTACTTATTGGTGGGACCACACTGAATTCGGTTTGTGTACTGGCTCGCATCACCTACCCAGTGCAGTCATGCAAAATGGTTATGTGATGCTGCGTTATAATGAGGTACGGATCGTGGTGTTATCCGGAGAGTCTGCTCGCTTCATTGCTGATCTCAACCCTGGCATCATTGGCGTTGCCGGGCTTGGCATCAGCACGCTGCTAGGCCTAGCAGACTACTATGTCGGTTCAACTATCTCACTCTCGCTGTTCTACCTGATTCCCATCGCGCTGGTCGCCTGGTATGCCGGCAGACGGTATGGAATCGCAACGGCAATCTACAGCGGGTTAACGTTGTACTGGACCAACATCAGCACTGGGGCGTTCGGCACGCAGATATTGCTGGCCCACGGCGCCATGGCAAGCCACTTAATCATCTATCTCATTGTCGCCCTATTGGTAGCTCGTTTCCGGGTATTACTCAATCGCGAGCGAGAGGCATCGCGCATAGACTTCCTCACCGGCGCACTCAATCGCCGCGCCTTCTATGAAATAGCCAATATAGAAATAGAACGCGCCCGGCGTCACAATCGCCCCTTCACCGTGACCTACTTCGACCTGGATGACTTCAAACGCGTCAACGATCAACTCGGTCATGTCGTTGGCGATGACGTCCTACGCCATGTCGTCACAACGGTGATACAGCACCTGCGCACCATCGACAGCATCGCCCGCCTGGGCGGCGATGAGTTTGTCATCCTGCTGCCGGAAGCCGATAGCGATGCCGCGCATGCCGTGGTCGATAAAATGCGCAAGCTGGTTCTGGAAGATATGCAGGCGCAAAACTGGCCCATCACTCTCAGTATCGGCGTTTTGATCTGCGACCAAGCGCCCCTGTCAATCGACGCCATGATGCGCAGCGCCGATCAACTCATGTACCGCGTAAAAAATGAGGGGAAAAACTCCATAGCCTACTCAAACTGCCGGGAACTCGGCATGGAAGTTCAGGCCCCCTGAAGACCGCGCTCAGCAATCCGGCGGCCCCTTGTTGCAGGCCAGGCGGCAAACCGTGCTCGGGGACTCTATTCCAAGTCGTTTGATATAAATCTACGACGGCAGGACCCGAATATATTAACCTTACGCCTGTCCAGTTCTGCTGCCAGGTCACATCATGCCCGCTGTGCTGAAAAAAGCCCTCATTGCCCCCATGCGAATCCCGTTCAATGTTCTTATAGCCCTGCTCGTCTGCCTGCTGACCAGCCTATCAGCAACAGCCGTGTTTGCGGCTACGCCACAGGAATCCAGCTTCGCAGGCTATGACAAAACACTGGACAGCATTGACCAAAGCCTCAAGCAATCCACTCCGGACGAAGACACCCTCAAGATTTGGCTGGATCAGTTGGCAACTGATCGCGTCAAGATTGCCGCCTGCGTCAATGATCGCACCAAGTCTCTGGCACAACTGAATGCCGATCTTGAGAGTCTCGGCAAAAGCATTGCCGGCGAGGCCGCGGATGTCGCCCGCAAACGCCGCGAAGTGCGCGCTTCACTCGCGGAAGAGGAGCGGCAGCTTACCGAGTGCAAGGTATCTGCCCTGCGCAACGACGAACTCAGTCTGGATTTACGCGAACGCTATAAAGCTGTCCTTTCTGAACGCATCTTTGCCAAAGGCCCAAGCATTCTGGTCTTGATGCTGGATAACTGGCGCAACACCACGACGATCGGCATGGCAACAGTCATGTTCGTGCAGGAGCATGCCGGCTTCACCAATCTAAGCATTGCTGAGTGGTTATGGTTCGCTTCATTGATGGGCACCACCTATCTGCTCGGCCAGTTCCTGCGCAACCGCCGTCACCAGCGCATCTCCGGGCGGCAACACGACCCCGACGCCCCGCCCCACCTGGGCGGCGCCATCCTCTCAGCCTTTGGGCATTACGCACCGCGCTTACTGTCGGCGCTGGTGGCGGCAGGCACTATTTACCTGTTCACCTACAATATTCGGCCGGTGCCCTTCATTAACGTACTACTGTACGGCTTGCCGATGTATGTCGGCGCGCTGCTGTGCATCCATCTTATTTTCACGCCCAAGCCGCCGAACCGTAGATTGCTTTCCGTCAGCGACGAACTGGCGCGCATGATGGCACGACGCTTGCGGGTGCTCGCCCTACTGGCCTATATCGGTTATCTGATCTTCTCCACCCTGTTCGCGCAGCACATGCCGGATGAGGCTTTTCTTCTGACGCGTGGCCTGTATGCCGCTCTGCTGTTCCTGAACATGATCTGGGCATTGTGGCTGCTCGCACGCATGCGTGAGAAAGATGACCTGCGCTGGCTTGGATTGCTGGTAGCGATAGTGCTCCTCATCAGTCTGGGTGCCGAATGGATGGGTTACCGCAATCTGGCAACCATGATTTTGCGCATCCTGCTCGGTTCGTTGATCGCGTTCTGGGCCGTGCTCGTCATGTTGCGCCTGTTCCATGAACTGTACGATGCCCTGGAACGCGGCGAAGGCGCATGGCCACAGAAGCTGCGCCACCTGCTCAATGTCGAAACCGGACGACCCGTGCCCGGACTGGTCTGGCTACGCCTCGCCACCAATGTCCTGCTCTGGTCATTGTTCGGATATGCACTGCTGCGCATCTGGCATGTCTCCGCCGCCGCCATCCAGCGCGTGGAAGACTCACTGATCACGGGCTTTGCAATAGGTCAGTTCCAGGTCGTGCCCTACCGCATCCTGCTGGCCATCGCCATTTTCGCCGTCCTGGTGACCTTCGCGCGCTGGATGCAGACACGCCTTGATCGGCATTGGCTGCGCTATGCCAAGATGGATCACGGCGCGCGCGAAGCGGTCGTCACCATCACGGGCTATGTGATAATGACCATCGCCGCGCTCGTCAGCCTGAGCATCGCCGGCTTCGCATTCGGCAACCTGGCCATCATCGCCGGCGCGCTATCCGTGGGTATCGGTTTCGGCCTGCAGAATATCGTCAACAATTTCATATCCGGCCTGATCCTGCTGTTCGAGCGCCCCGTGAAAACCGGCGATTGGATTGTGGTCGGCAACACCGAGGGGTATGTCAAACGTATCAGCATTCGCTCCACTCAGATCCAGACCTTCGATCGCGCCGATGTCATCGTGCCCAATTCCGAATTGATCTCGCAGCAGGTGACGAACTGGATGCTGTATGACAGCCAGGGTCGGGCGCGTGTTCCGGTCGGCGTCGCCTACGGCAGCGATACGCAGAAGGTAAAGCGGATATTGGAAAAAATAGGCCAAGAACACCCCAGCGTGATTACCGATGGCAGTTATCCCGAACCCAGGGTTTTGTTCCTCGGTTTCGGTGACAGCTCGTTGAATTTCGAACTGCGCTGCTTCGTGCGCAACGTCGATAACCGCCTGCAGGTGGTCAGTGATATCAATTTCGCCATCGATGCGGCATTCCGCGCCGAAGGCGTCGAAATCCCCTTCCCGCAACGCGACCTGCACCTGCGCAGTCTGCCGCCGGGCTACCCGCCTGGGCAGGACGGAAATGCATAAGACAAAGTTCCGCGTTGAACCGCCACAACGCCACAAAACCATGTTCCAACCGCAGAGGCGCAAAGACGCAGAGAAAATCTTTAGTTAATAAAAAATCTGGCTCAACGCGGATTCGTGTGGGTAAACAGGCAACGTTCGGAGTATCTCCACGGCAGAGCCTCACAAGACCGGACAGCAGGCACCGGGCCGACATCGCAATCGTAGCCCGGATGAAGCGTAGCGGAATCCGGGGATGCACCGCCGTGACCGGAGCGATCACGATAGCGTGCGCCGCCTCCCCAGGCGTAGTTCCCGGATTACGCTTCGCTTCATCCGGGCTACATAATCGCCTTCCCACGACTGAACAGGGTGTGCGACCCCTTCCGGGGGGCAATTCACCCACACGAATCCGCGTAGACCCAAAAATCTTTGCGCCTTCGCGCCTCTGCGGTTCAATCCAATCTTTTTTTGCGACTTGGCGGTTCAAGCATTCTCTGCGACTTTGGCGTCTTGGCGGTTTAAACGCTCTTTCGCAGCCGTTCCATCAGCACCGACACGCAACTGTTCTTCCACTACTGTCTGGTAGATACCGATCAACCGCTCGCACATGACAACATTCGACCAGCGTGCGGCATAGACGCGGGCGCGCTCACTCAGTTCACGGTGCAAGGACTCATCCTCCAACAACCGCTGCACAGCTGCAGTGAATGCATCAACCTCGGCCGGCGCGGTCAACGCGCCCTCGCCTTCAATCAGCACATCGCGCGCGCCCAGCGCTGGTACACCAACGACCGGCACACCCAAGGCCATGGCCTCCAGCAATACCAGGCCCTGTGTCTCGGTGGTCGAAGCAAACACAAAGGCACGCCCGGCCGCATAGCAATCCCAGAGATCCCCGCCGCGTTTGAGATAGCCCACGAAATGGACGTTGCCGGCGATACCCAGTTCACGGCAACTACGCTTGAGATGTCCCAGCGCGGGACCTTCGCCAGCGATGATGAGCAGCACATCCGGATGACGCAGGCGCAGCCGCACCACCACGCGCAGCAGCAGGTCGATGTTCTTCTCAAATGCAACGCGACCTACATAGACCAACATTGGCCGCTTAGGATCCAGCCTATGCCGTTGACAGAAACGCAGTCGGTTGCCGGGACTGAATTCGTCGAGATCCAGGCCGGTCGGCAACACCTCAACAGTGGTACGCACACCGTAGTCGCGCATAACCTTCTGCAGCGCGGTTGAAGGCACGATCAGTCGGTCGACGGCATCGGCCTGACTGAGGGTGAGCCGGCGCGCGATAAATTCGAGCAGGCGCTGCGGCAGAAACGGTATGTAGTGATGGAAATAGGCCTCGAAGTAGGTGTGATAGGTCTCCACCACCGGGATGCCCAACGCGCATGCCAGACGCACGCCGGCACGATGCGCGGCAAACGGCGTATGCACATGTACCACATCGAAGTGCATTGTCTCTAACCGCGGTTTGAGTTTGAGAATGCGGCCAGGCAGAAGCAATCGGTCCTCGGGATCGCCGGGCAGGTAATAGCCCGGTACGCGCAGGGTATCGTCATCCAGGCCGTTATCACCAGGATACTGTGGCGCAATCAATGTCACATGATGACCGGCCGCCTCCAGAAAGCGCCGAAAGGTCGATATGGATGTGGAGACGCCATTGACCCGTGGATGATAAACATCCGAAAGCATCAAAATCCGCATGCGCTGACCTCTGGTTGTTTTGTGACGGGAAGTCCGCTGGCTTGGCGGAACCTATCTGCTGGCTCAGCTGGCGCGACGCCGGAATGCCAGCAGCGAACTCGGTGCGGGTAGCGTCTCGTTCTCTTCCTGAATGCGATCCCAATAGATGATTTCCAGACGACCATCGCGGTGCTCCACCAGTGCGCTGCAGCTCTCCACCCAATCGCCATCGTTGCAGTACAGCATGCCGTCGATATCGCGGATCTCTGCCTTGTGGATATGCCCGCACACCACACCGTCAACGCCGGCGCGCTTGGCCTCGGCGGCTACGCACTCCTCGAAACGGGTGATAAAGCTGGCCGCATTCTTGACCTTGTGCTTGAGATAAGCTGATAGCGACCAGTAGGAGTAACCGAATTTATGGCGGAAATGGTTGAACCAGCGATTGACTCGTAGCGCGAGGACGTAGGCGCGGTCGCCCAGATGAGCCAGCCATTTTGCACAGGCCATGACGCCGTCCAGTTCGTCACCATGCATGACCAGCAACCGTTTGCCATCGCGGGTTTCATGAATGGCACGATCGACAACCTCGATACCACCGAACAGACTGTCGGTATAGCCGCGGGCAAACTCATCGTGATTGCCGGGAATATAGATGACGCGGGTACCTTTACGCACCTTGCGCAGCACCTTTTGCACCACATCATTATGTGTCTGATGCCAGTACCAGCCGCGTTTCAGCGCCCAACCATCGACGATATCCCCCACCAGGTAGAGAACATCGGATTCGTTATGGCGCAGGAAATCCAGCAGATAATCCGCCTTGCAATCTTTCGTCCCGAGATGCGTATCGGATATCCAGATAGTCCGGTAGTGATTCTGCCTCGACATACGAGTTCGCCATGTGGGGAACATGACGCCTTTTATAAAGTCAGCGTATGACGATCTTATGACGGATTCATGGAAAACATATGACGGTGTAACCGGCTCGAACATGCACCCCAGGACTGCGGTTGCCGGGCGACTCAGTAGCCCCATCCCTTTAGAGTACAAGATCTGTTATTTTGAAATCGATTTACTCACAACGATAGATCCGTCCTCCCAACGAGTCCTTATCGCATTGGCCAAAAAGAAAACGTGCGGCCATAAGGCCGCACGCTCTATAACCACTTATCCTCAGTTTCTATCAAAAACAGTAAACACCCGTTCCATCCAGACCGGACCCGCACCCTGCGTCGGCTGAACAATACCCGGACCGCCGTACTCTGACGCTGGCACACCGGTCACCGCCGTCACACGACCAAGACCATGCGTGCTGTTATCGATCACATGAGTGGCGAGATAACGCCGCAGTGCATCGGTCGGATGCGCGAAGTTATCCGGGGCCACCTTCAGGAACAACGGGCCACCACCGGCAAACCGTGCCCAGTTGAAAATGTTCTCTGAATTTACCGGGAGTTGTGTCTGCCACGGGCCGTTGATATCGAGCGGGCGATGGCCGAACATATCGGCAGGTCCAGTCGCCCTCTCGGTCCCTTGGATGTAGCGCACGTTGGTCGCACCGCTGGTACGGCAAACCTCATCGATGGGGTTGCCGTGCGGGTAGCAGGAGGCCAGTGTGTATGTCTTGCTGCGGTCGACGGCATTGCCATTGATCGTAACGTTATCGATGCGGCCCTGGGTGATGGTGCGCGGGAAATCATCGTTCAGCTCAACATCGAAGTGCATATTGTGCGTGAAGCCCAGGAACCAGCCGCCACGTTGACGGTAGGGATTCGGGTCAAACACATTGCTCAACACACTTTCCCAATGATCGATCAGACGTCCACCGGTGAACTCCGCCAAGGCGCCAGCGGCGCCGATCGGATAGTAGTCATACAGATCACCAAGCGTGATGTCGCCGCTGAAACCATCATCCGAACCCAGGACAACCACATCAAAGCGGAAGCCATTGGTCTGCGACAGTGAATTATCGTCCGTCAGCGGGTTGCCCTTGGAGTCCGTTTCACCGATCGATTGCGCCAGGTCCAGGAAGGCATCGACCATGACATTGTTGGCGACCTCCTCAAGAACGTCGAAGCGCTCGATGGTAGGATTGGTATGACCCACAACGGTTTCCAACGGATCGCACAGCACGTGGCCCTTGCCGTAGGGGAATGCGTTCGCGCCGAAGGTGTGGCAGGTGAAATCCGGTCCGGCGACGAAGGTCTTGCGCTCCTGATCGATCAACGCCTTGATAGCGGGATCTTCAGCCACGCTGCCGTCGGCTTCCATCAGCTTCCATGAATAGTCCGTGATATAGCCGTATTTGACCTTCACATCCAGGCGTCCCAGGAAGCTGTCTTCACCGGCCTCGGTAACGATGCCTATGTTCTGACCGAACGGACCACGCTTGATAATGATGGGTTCCGGTGTGCGCTCATGCGTATGACCGCTGAACATGACATTGATCTCGGGAAATTCCTTGACCAGCTGGATGTTCTTGGCAAGACCCAACTCAGACAGGACAACAATCAGTTCGGCACCCTCGGCCTTTGCCGCCTTGATATTCACGGGCAGTTCCTTGTAGCCCATCGTGAATTTGAAGCCCGTGTTGAATGCAGCCGCCTGCTGCGGCACGACATCGCTGGTCATACCGATAATGCCGACCTTCTTACCACCGACCGTCTTGACGATATACCCCGGATGGGTTTGTCCGGTGATCGTCTGGGTACCTTCGTTGTAGTTATACAGATTGATGGCAACCGTGGGAAAATTGGCCTTGGTCACGTGGCAGGTTGCGTAGGTTGTCACATTCAAACCACCCGGCGTGGCGCAATGCTGATCTTCGTGGCCCGGTCGTCCATCGAGGTAGGCCATGGTGGTGCGGTTGTTCGGCGCGAGCACCGTTGAGAAATCACCGGCGACAAAACGCTGCCGATACACGCGCGGACCATAGCCGAAATCCCAGTTACCGGGCAGGAAGGCATCGATGCCCAGCGCATTCAATGCCGGCATGATGGCATCGCCCACGGAGAATGTAGTCTCGGCACTGCCGTGCGTGGTATCGCCGACTGCCAGCAACAGGTTGTTCGGGTTACTGGCGCGAACTTGATTGATCAGCGTGGCGACCTTTGCAATACCACCCGCATTGGGGTCCATACGCTCACCCGGAAATATTTCCGCATGCGGCGCCAGATGGCCATGCATATCCTGGAACTGCATGAGTGTGATGGTATCGCCTCTATCCCGATGACCCGCGTTGGCCAGCGGGCTGATCACCATCAGCACCGCTATACTGCTGGCGAGAATACTCGGCAACAGATGTTGTGTTGTTTTCATAGGATGTACCTCCGAGAACTTTTAGTAGATTTAATCGTTCCGAACCTGCATACCGGCCGACATGGCCAGGGCATCCAGAAATACCGGACATTGCAGCTTGTCTCTAGGCGTTATTTGCAGACCTGGAAGGTTTCTGTGTGAGGGAAAAATATCTGGAATAGAACGGCGCCGGACAGCATCTATGTCTGTACAGCCCCCTGTTTGGATACGTTTTCGATGGCGTCTCCCCTGCTGCTCTGGATCAATATGACCGTTGGGAAACCGGCGTTGTCACTGTGCGAGCGGCTGGAAGGACAGTGCCGCATCGAGGCCTGCGACAATCCCGCCGGTCTGGCCGCGATGATCCTGAGCCTGATGCCCATGATCCTGTGCTTCGATTTCGATCACCCGAATCAGACACAGCTCAATCTGCTGCAGAAAACCAAGCTGCAATTTCCGTCGATTCCGATCCTGATGTTTACCGCGTCACACTCGGCCGAGCTGATGGTGTGGGCCTTGCGCACTCGCGTGTGGGATTGTTTCATCAAGCCGGTGAGTGCCGGCGAAGTCATCCGCCGATTGAATATCATGCTGCCTATACTGACACTGGAGTGCGGCCAGCGCGCACGTCCTGTGCTGATGCCGCAACGCACGCCGCTCGCCCGCGGATATAACGACAACACAACATTTCCCATCTGCCGCACGCAACCCGCCCAACGGCATTTGCTGAAAAATTACCATGAAAAGACTTCACTGGCGGACATGGCGGAACTCTGCGCCATGGACAGCTTCGAATTCAGCCGCGCCTTCAAACGCGAACAAGGCTGCACCTTTCGCGAATTCCTGCAACGCGCGCGTATTGAAGCTGCGGCAGATCAGTTGCGCAGCTCTCGCCAGTCGGTGATCGACATCGCCGGCGCCGTCGGCTTCAACGATCCTTCGCATTTCACCCGCCAGTTCCGCCAATACATGGGCGTTACACCGAGCAGCTATCGAAATACCACTGGAACGGAATTCCATCCGCAAAACGGCTGAGCGGCACGGCCTCCACGTCGATGCATCGCGCCATGCAATTCGCCTGGCGCATCGAGATAAAAAACACTGATTTGCTTAGCACCCAAAAGAGTTCTAGGGTGAAACTGTTGAGCGAGCTAGGGAACCTCTGATTAATTTGATCAAGCGAGCAGATGCAAGGCGCAGACGGGCGACTCGAAGCGAAGCGGAGAGAACGGCGCCAGCCGGCCCGAAGGGCGAGGTGCGCAGCACCGAGTAAAAAACGGAGTTTACACGCAGTAAATGAGTATTTTGAGCTCGGCTGCAACGCGGCAGATGCCGCTTCAGCGAATTAATCAGAGGTTCCCTAGTGGTTTAAGACCCGCGCAACAGGAGGTCACCATGTGCTACGAATTCTGGCAACACCAAGACAAGCAACAGCAGAAAGACGATATCGCGAAACGCGTGCAGGACATGATCGAGAAAGCGAAAACAGCGCCACCTGCGCCGAAGCCAACCCGGCGCCCAGCGACCGCAACGGAGCAGGACATCGTTCCAGTCTGAACCGGAGACTCCCACTTTCTTCCATCCCCGCAACTGCGGGGATTTTTTTAATCCAATGTAGGCTGGGGCATAGGGGTTTGTGCCGAAACCCAACAATCTAATGTAGGGGGCAGGTTAGCGGGGTTTCGCGTAACCCACCTTCGGCAGATGCGGCAACGCTCGTTGATATGGCTGATCAGAATTGACTGTGGCGGCCTGGGCCGCCACAAAAGGGAAGGAATAATTAAGCGCTGAGTTTCAGACTTTCTGACGGCGCATCACACCCGCGAGACCGAGCAGACCGGAACCGAACAGCCAGGCTGCTGCAGGCACCGGCACTGGCGGCACTTCCACCGTCTGTACGTCCACGACGAGTTGGGTCGTTCCGAAGTTCCAGCTCACATTGCAGGAGTTGGTGTTATCGGAGCATACAGTGCTATTGGCGAACGACCAGGCAATGAAATCCGAATCACCCGGCAAGCCGCGGCGCAGAGCCAGCTGGAAATTGTCATTCCCCGTCAACGTGAGCGTGTTGTGGACACCGAGCGGGGCCGTGTCGTAGGCATTATTGGTCAGACTGTAGTTGGTGTTCTGGCCGATAACAGGGCTGAAATCGATGATGTCCCCGGTCACGACATTCACACTCAACCAGGGTTGGCCCGCGAAGCTGACGACGGAGTCATCGAATACGCCGAGTTCCAGCCGCGATACATCGCCCTGAACCGCCAGCGTGAAAAAGTTAACGTTCTGATCCGTCGGATGGAAAATGACTGCGTTGGCTGACCCCGATACCAGCAAGGCTATGCCGGCGACAACTCCGTAGGACTTCATGTCTCTCTCCGATGCGTTATTTGTGAACAGCTGGTGAAAAGTTAGCAATCGACATGCCAAGAAATAAATCGCAATAAAATCAGCATATTATGATTTCGCAAAATCTACTCTGTAGGCTTTCCCGACAGCACACTATGATTGCGTAACATACCGATTGAAAAGAAATTTATTCACTTCAACAGGTTGACAAACGCACTACGCGTAAACGGGCCACTATGGCCCTGTAATGGAAATCGACAAGCGAGGCGGGTTTTTTCCTACAGCAACCAGGATACCGACGCACAGGGGAATCTCAGTCGTTCATGGCGTGAGTGCCCTTGAATGCCCGGGCGGACGAAGGTCGGTGGCGAGGCAACCCCAACACAACATCATAAAGAGTCAAAACCAAGGCGTTGCGCAGCAGCACAATGCCATGCTTAAAGGTGTGCCTAACGGCACAGCTGGTGGGTTACGCAAATGACGCTAACCCACCATTCATCGACTAGCATCACCCCACCTTCGGCAGATGCTGCAAGGATTCCTTGATCGCTTCCTCCGGATAATCGAAATTCTCCAGCTCACCGCTGAAGTAACGGTCATACGACGTCATATCGAAATGCCCGTGACCGGAGAGGTTGAACAGCAGCGTCTTGGGCTCGCCCGATGCGGCGCAGGCTTTGGCCTCGCGCACCACCGCCGCAATCGCATGATTGGATTCCGGCGCGGGCAATATGCCCTCGGTGCGCGCGAACAACACGCCGGCCTCGAACGTCTCCAACTGAGGCACGGACATCGCCTCGATCAGGCCTTCGTTATACAGCTGGCTCACCAGCGCGGAATCGCCGTGGTAACGCAGACCACCCGCGTGAATGCCCGGCGGCATGAAATCGTGGCCGAGGGTGTACATCTTCATCAGCGGCGTGTGGCCGACGGCATCGCCGAAGTCGTAGGTGTACACACCTTTGGTGAGTGTCGGACAGGAACTCGGCTCCACCGCCACCAGGCGCACGTTACTACCGGCCGCCTTGTCGGCGAAGAACGGGAACGCGATACCGCCGAAGTTGGAACCGCCGCCGCAGGACGCGAACACCATGTCCGGATAATCATCAACCAGGTTCAGTTGTTTGCGCGCCTCCTCGCCGATGATGGTCTGATGCAGCAGCACATGATTGAGCACCGACCCCAGCGCATAGTTGGTGTCCTTGCGTCCGGCGGCTTCTTCCACCGCTTCGGAAATCGCGATACCCAATGAACCCTGCGAATCCGGATGCAGCTTGAGGATCTGCCGACCCGCCTCCGTCATATCCGTCGGACTGGCGAACACCTCCGCGCCCCAGGTCTGCATGAGCGAGCGCCGATAGGGCTTCTGCTCATAGCTGACCTTAACCATATAGACACGCACCTCCAGCCCGAACATCTGCCCGGCGAGTGCCAGTGAACATCCCCATTGCCCCGCACCGGTCTCGGTGGTCAGTCGTTTGATACCTGCCTGTTTGTTGTAGAAGGCCTGCGCCACGGCCGTGTTCGGCTTGTGCGAACCGGCGGGACTGACGGCTTCATTCTTGTAATAGATCTTTGCCGGCGTCTTCAACGCCGCTTCCAATCGATGCGCGCGATACAGTGGCGATGGCCGCCACAATCGCAACACCTCGCGCACCGGTTCGGGAATCGGTATCCAGCGCTCCGCCGACATCTCCTGCATCACCAACGCCTCGGGAAAAATTCCCAGCATCGCCTCCGGCGGCACCGGATTACCATCCGGCCCCAGATACGGCGCCGGCTTGTTCGGCATGTCCGCCATGATGTTGTACCAGTGCGTCGGCATCTCCGATTCGGGAAGCAGGATCTTGGTCTGCATCGGCTGATCTCCTCGTTGGTGGTTTTTGAGTGCGGCTCCTCGTCGCGTCAAAGGATCATCCCACAGGAAACTGTAGCAGGCAGCCGGATTCTGGGCTGGAATTGATCTATGGCAGATGGTGGGGGTAGGCTGCGGTGCAGGGAGGCGCAGGCTTGGGGGGCTTGCGTGGGGATATGAGTTACCAGAACAGCTGCGCCTAGTTCGAAATTTCTATAGGTAGTACGAATGTACTAGATACTATGGTCACTCATTCTAGTTAGAGAACAAGAGGAAAATTATGATAAACCGAATCTTACTCGTCATTATTGTAATCACCCTAGGAGGCTGCGCAGCGCCAAGGCTCGCCCCGATCGAATACAGCGGCAGTGTCATACACAAATCAACCCTCCCAGCATATGTGCAAGTAAATACCGGGAAGGTTACTGGATACTCCACATCAACCATGATATATGCGGGCGGTATCTTCGTGCCTGTAACATCTGGTCCGGTACCTGAATTGCAATTTGGAGATGAGGATCAAAAAGTATTTTTAGAGTCATTAAAGTCGCAGTTACTGAAGCACGGAATTATAAGCGCACTAAGAGAGAGTGGCGCGGAAGATACTCTTGAGGTAATGGTGAACTTCGTACAGACGGAGCACTTCCCTAATTTTCAGGAGTATAAGATTACTGCCGTAATGCTTATGAAATATGGAGAAAGTACCGATCACAAGAAATATAGCATCTTGTCCTCAGAAGGAGACACAACGTGGACAAAATGGAATACCAATGCATTGCAGGGGAAAACTAAAGCTGCTGAAAAATTGTTGGCTGCTGTAATTCCAGATATAGAGAAATTTGTTTCCACTGTATCCCGATGATACTGTTCTCTAATAACGGCGTTAGGTGAAAATAATAATGATAAATTTTGCATTAGCATCAAGTATGGATCCAAAGGGATCAGTGATTTCAAGAATAGGGAAATTCATAGTTGTACTAGCAAGGATATTCCTGATTTTATCTTTTGCCTATATGCTTTTTTACGCCTTTTTTCTAGCAAAGGTTGGAGGTATTTCAGGTGTAGGTATTCTCGGCGGTGTCTATGGATGGGTCATTGTTGAGTTTATTGGCTCTGCAATATTCTATGTAGGTCAAATAGGTGTAAATAAAGATCATGGATAAAAATGGATGTTTACACCTAACAAGAAAATCAAGATCGCCCCTTTGGGGCTGGGGCTTCGCTTACGCTAGTAATCGGGGATAATCGGGGACAGACCACGTTATTGCTGTTACGCCGCATCCCGATTCAGCCGGACGGTAATCGTCACATCCTCGTGTTCCTGCAAAGCCTTCAAAATCGCGATCAGATTTCCAGCGGTGGGATTGCCTGACGGGCCGAGCATGCGTTGCAAACTCTTGGCGGGACGGCCGACTTCGATGCCTAGCTGCTCGAAGCCGAGCGTGGCGTTGATGTAGTCGCGCAGCAGCGCCTTGCCGGCACCAAGGTCGCCCGCGAGCAGTTCGTTGACGGCTTCGGTGAGCAGTGCGCGACGAAAGCGCGTATCGCGCTGGGCGCGGGCCTGCACGGTTTCGCGAAACTGTCGGGTCAGGACCATGGCCGTTACCTCGTGATGCGTTTTCTCTGTTTGTATTCGGCCCAGCGTTGGTGGGCGCGCGCGATGTCCTGCGACTGGCCTTTCTTGCTACCACCCGCCAGCAGGATGATCAGCGTTTCGCCATCTGTTCCGTAATAGATGCGATATCCAGGACCGAAATGGACACGCAGTTCATGGACGCCCTGGCCGACACTCTTCACGTTGGAGGTATTGCCGTGCTCCAGTCGATACAGCGCGGTCGTCACCTTGGCGGCGGCCGGCGCGGGCAGTTGGCCAAACCAGCGACCAAAGGGAGAACGGCCTGCGACATCCAAGAATTCTTCTGACATCCATGTCATGCTTAAATGGTAACATTAATGTTACCAATGTCAAGCCGGGCGGGCGTAAAGGGGTCAGTACCCTTTTCGGACTAAAAGGGGACGGAATAAATCTTGATCAGATCCACCAGAATCTCACACATCTCAGTTAACCTGATCTACAACTCCGATCTTGACCACTCTTAATGATTGACCCTACACAAAACACAGCCATGCTCTGGACGGGCGGCAAAGACTCCGCTATGGCTTTGCATGAGGCCATGGAAAGCGGTTACCGCATTCGCTGCCTTGTCACCTTCGCACCACCGAATCCGGATTTTCTGGCGCATCCGTTACGCCTCATCCAACTGCAGGCCCAGGCGTTGGCGCTGCCGCATCATATTCTGCCCATAACCGCACCATTCGATAAAAGTTACGAGGCCGGTTTGCGCAGGCTGCGCGATGAAATGGACATTGGTTGCGTTGTCACAGTGGATATCGCGGAAGTCGATAGCAACCCGAACTGGATTCGCGAGCGCAGCCGTCCTGTCGGGCTGAGCGTGCATACACCCTTGTGGGGACGCGATCGAAATACGTTGCTGCAGCAGTTGCTGGACAGGGGATTCCAGGCGCGCTTTTCCTGCGTTAACACCCGCTGGTTGAATGAGGACTGGGTGGGTAGGGCGCTGGATGCCACGGCGATTGACGAGCTGCGCAGTATCCGCGAGCAGACCGGCCTGGATCTGTGCGGTGAGGAAGGCGAATATCACACCATGGTCGTTGACGGGCCATGCTTCACGTGCGGCATCGATATTCGCTCATATTCAAAACGCGTCAGCGATTCGCTGGCGTATATGGATATCCACGAAATGGGTTTAAGGGATCTCTGAATATCTCCGTCCGGCGAGGGAGTTGATAAAGGCGCCGACGCCGGCCAGCTGAAACATGGGCACCACTGCCATCTGGATGACGTGGGAGATATCGAAGGTCTGGGCGAGGACCATAGTATAGATGCCGACCTTTATTATGTTCACGAAATAATACCGGTATTGAGAGTCAGCTGATGTCAGGATATCTTCGTGCCCAGGATGCTAACATCTACTGCCAGGACGCCATGCTGAACGGCAAAATTTATGAACGATGGTGTCGCTAAAGACATCCCAAATCATGGAACATCAACATATAGGAATAATAATGCCGGAAGAAGCCAAGATTAAAGAACCACCTGTTCTTTTCAGGGATACTCAGTCACTCATAATGAAATTGGAAAAACTGTTTGATGCTCCGTTGATATGTTACTGGAACAACCCAAGAGGCAGCATTTGCGCTAATGATGTGATTGCGCTGTACGAGGAACTGGAAAAGATCGGTTCGCGCGAAAGAATCTATCTTTTTCTGAAATCCGACGGCGGAAATGGCAAAGCTTCTTTAAGGTTTGTCAGCCTGTTAAGACAATACTGCAAAGAGCTCATCGCGCTTGTCCCATTGGAATGCTCATCGGCAGCCACTATGGTTGCCCTTGGCGCCGATGAAATTCATATGGGCCCAATGGCGCATCTATCGGCAGTTGACACCTCACTCACTCATGACTTATCCCCAGTTGATCGGGATAATGATCGCGTGTCAGTCAGCCTGGATGAATTGACAAGGGTGGTCAAACTTTGGCGCCAGGAAAATGATGACAAAAAGAATCCTTATCAATATCTATTCAACTATGTTCATCCGCTGGTTATTGGCGCCGTTGATCGCGCGGAATCACTTTCAATTATGCTGTGCAAAGAAATACTTTCCTACCATATGGATGACAAGCAGAAAGCCATAGAAATAGCGGAAACACTAAACTCAAAATACCCAAGCCATGGATACCCAATATTACTTAACGAGGCAAAAAGCCTGGGCCTCAATGCCCGATTGATGAATTCAGAGATCCATCAGGCATTACTTGAACTCAATAATCTTTATAGTGAAATGGGCCAAAAGGCTACGACTGATTTTAATGAAATCAAAGCCCATGGAAATGAGATTTTGAATATCCTGGAAGCTGCAAATATTCAGATTTATTACCAGCAGGACAAAGATTGGTTTTATAGATCCGAGGAGCGGCGGTGGATTACCATGAATGACGAAAGTTCCTGGCGGAAAAATGAGATGATTGATGGAGAAATCAGGACATCGATATTTCATGTCGCCTAACCAGCGACTAAGTATTCGAGGTCAAAGTAAAAACTCAATTGTGCATGCACAAGGCGATTGCGGATCAGCCCTATGCGGACGCCTTCAAGGAATAGTTGTGTTGCTGCGCAACGCTATCGGGTTACGCAAACGGCGCTAACCCGACCTACAGTGAACGTGCATATCGGGGCGTTCATAGGCTTACCCTATTCGCTGTAGGACGGGTTAGGTGCGTTGTCTGCGCCGTAACCCGCCAAGTGGGCCGTCAGGCACCACCTTCAAAATTCGATGTTTGCTGCGCAACGCTGTCGGGTTACGCAAACGGCGCTAACCCGACCTACAGGGTACGTGCGTATCGGGGCGTTCATAACGCCTATCCCTATTCGCTGTAGGGCGGGTTAGGCGCGTTGTTTGCGCCGTAACCCGCCAGGCGTGCCGTCAGGCACTACCTTAAAAATGCGTTGTGTTGCTGCGCAACGCTGGCGGGTTACGCAAACGGCGCTAACCCGACCTACATTGAACGTTGAACGTAAGTAAGAGTCATCGAGCTGCTATCCGCCATTCTGCGCCCGCCGCCATGCTGCCGGCGGCATGCCGACCATTCGTTTGAACGCCCGCGAGAATGCCGCTTCGGAGTCATAGCCGGCGTCGAGCGCAATCGTCGCTACTGTGCGGTTCGATTCACGCAACAGCCGCGCGCCGATCTGAATACGCCAGTTGGCGAGGTATTGCATCGGAGGATGGCCGACGTACTGCACAAATCGTTCATGAAGCGCTGAACGCGACAGGCCGACTGCGCGGGCAAGCTCTTCGACTGACCAGGCATGATCGGGGCGTTCGTGCATCAGCGCGATGGCCTTGCCGACGAAACGGTCGCGCAGCCCCGCAAGCCATCCCGTGGCATTTTCGGGCAAGCTGTCGAGATAGCGGCGCGCGGCATCGACGAACATCATCTCCGCGAGTCGTTCGAGCACAGCGTCACCGCCCGGCCGCCTGGCATTCGATTCCACCACCGCCTGATCGATCACACGCGCGACCCAATCACCGGCACGCGACGCCGGCAGATGCAGAATCCGCGGCAGGGCCGCGATCAGCGGATTGAATGGCCGCAGATCGCAACCGAGAAAACCGCACACAGCGACCATGTCGGCGGCATCGACGGGCATCGGCGCACCCGCCTCGACAACGCCGTGGTGAAAGGAGATCGGCATCGGTTTCGGCTCGTTGCGCGTGGCGAATACCCAATCCGGTTCGCGGCGCAGCGGCGCCAGGCCCGGGGCGCTCGACAGGATGTGGCTATCGCCTTGAGGAAATATCACGATGTCGCCGGTCGCGAGTCTTACCGGCGGCTGACCCGCGATTGCCGCCCAGCCGTTGCCCTTCGCGATCATGTGGTACTCCATGACATGTTCGCAGCCGGGCATGACCGCTTCCGCGATCTCCGCCGCCGACGGCGCCTCGGCGGACCACTGGTCGCGGCAGCTCACGTAATAAAACACCGCGCCGCGTACGCGCACGCTGCGCAACAGATCGGAGAGCGGGTCTTGTCTCATCAATGAAGGTCGCCTGGTGGATGCCGCTTGGTGGATGCAGGGTTATTAAAACCGGACGCGCGATCAAGTCGATCTTAAAACACGGACGCAAGGTTAAGTCTGGGCGACGCCAGGTGAAGCGTCAAACGGTGCTTTTCGGAACAATAGTCGCGTCGACCCTTACTGATGCCAGAGAAAAGTCGATGAAATCGCATCGGACCCCGGTGACACACACGGGAATGATGTCCGGAAGCAGGCTGCAGAATGCATCGGTCGATGGATGAATATGGCCGACTCAGGTCATCAGCGTCAACAGGAGGTACGTGTCATGCAAACAACTCAAGCCAATCTGGTTGTGGATGTGCAGAAGGTGCTTGGTCGTGAATCCGGCAACGCGCTGGTCAGCGAGCTTGGCGGTATGTCCGGTGTGCTCCGGGCGACGGTGAGTTCGCGGGCGTCGCGACTGGTGCTTGTCGACTACGACCCGTGGCTGACCGATTCACAGCGGATCCTCGGCACAGTGCAGCGTCAGGGATTCGATGCGCGACTTATCGGCATGTAAGCCTGGCGAATACGCGCAGTCTACTCACCCAACTCATACAGGAGACTTCTCATGAATTCGGAACTGCATGTACTCAAACCGGCAACACCGGTTACATCGGGCACAGCCAATATTGATTTCAGAGCCATCAAAGAACGGCAGCAGGCCACCTGGGCCAGTGGCGACTTCGCCGTCATCGGGACAACACTGCAGATCGTCGGTGAATCGCTGGCGGAGGCGGTCGACATACGCGCCGGTGAACAGGTCCTGGACGTGGCCGCCGGCAACGGCAATGCCACGCTGGCGGCCGCACGCCGCTTCGCGCATGTGACCTCTACCGACTATGTGCCGCATCTGCTGGAAAAGGCTGCGCTGCGCGCCAAGGCCGAGGGCCTGGATATCCGCTTCCAGGTGGCGGATGCCGAGGCCTTACCGTTCGCAAACGGTACGTTCGATGTTCTGCTGTCCACATTCGGTTCGATGTTCACACCCGATCACGGCAAGTCGGCGCGCGAGTTGCTACGCGTGGTCCGCAGTGGTGGCCGCATCGGACTGGCGAACTGGACGCCGGAAGGTTTTCTGGGTGATCTGTTCCGAGTGATCGCCGCGTATGCGCCCCCGCCTCCGGGCATTCCTTCGCCTATGCTATGGGGTACGGAACCGCATATCGTCGAACTGTTCGGCGGGGCCGCGGCCGACATCCGCTGTGAACGCCGCTACTTTAATTTCCGCTATCGCTCACCGGCACACTGGATCGAAGTGTTCCGCAGCTTCTACGGGCCGACGCATAAGGTCTACGCGGCGCTGGATGCCGACCGTCAAGCGACGTTGACCGCGGACATCAGCGCACTCCTCGAACGCCTGAACGTGGGCGGCGCGTATTCTCTAGTGATACCCGGCGAATACCTGGAGGTTGTGGTCACCAAGCAGTAACGCTGCCGGAGACACGAACATGAAGATCGTGACAAGTTCAGCTCTGAAGATGGGTATGGTTGTGGCAGCCATGCTGTGGACGACAGCGGTGTTGAGCGAACCGGCATTCTCGCCGCAGGGCTTCTGCCGTTCGAACGGCGGCACGGTGCAGGAAACCGGCGATCCGGCTGTCCATATCTGTTGCTATACCGCCAGGCAACGTTGCCTGGCGGTCGACCTACGGAGTCGCACGAGTGTTCGGGTGATCTTTCCGAGCGATGTCAGCGGCGCAGTGCCGGAGACTGAAATGGAACGTAGCAACGTTGTTTTGCTGCGTCCCAACGATACTTGAACCTGGCGCGGCTATCCCACCGGCAAACTCCGTACTGCAATAAACACCTCGCGCAGAAACGCGAGCAGGCCGTCGATGCCGCGCTGCGGAAGCACCGCAATTTTTGCGCGTTACCCAACGAGCAGTCTTCGTACCTGTGTACCGGGACTCCGATACCCGGTAAGGTAGGCATCATGCCGGCCTCATCCTACGACGACAGCGTACCTCTTAAAACCAATCTCCCGATGAACATCACTCTCTCACCCATAGGCACTATCCATTCCCCTTTCAAGGAGAAGTTCGGCGTGCCACGGCAACCGGGTATTGCATCGGCCGCGCGCGCAACGCTGGAGCTGTTGCCGCCGTATGATCGTGAAGAGGCGCTGGAAGGGCTCGCGGGGTTTTCGCATATTTGGGTCCTGTTCGTGTTTCATGCGACGGCGGCACAGGGCTGGAACCCGACCGTGCGCCCGCCGCGTCTGGGTGGCAATGCGCGTGTCGGCGTGTTCGCGAGCCGCTCGACCTTCCGACCGAATCCGATCGGGATGTCCGTCGTTGAACTCGATGGCATCACGCGTGAGGATGGCAAGCTGGTCCTGCATATCAAGGGCGCGGATATTCTGGACGGCACACCGGTGCTGGATATCAAACCCTATGTGCCCTATGCCGACAGTCTGCCGGATGCGCGCGGCGGCTTTGCCGATAGCGCACCCGGGAATCGACTGAGCGTACAGTTCACCGCAGCGGCAGAGGCGCAGCTCGCTGTGCGAGAGCTGGAGCATCCGCAGTTACGCGAACTGATTACGCAGGTGTTGAGTGCCGATCCGCGCCCGGCCTATCGGGATGATGAAGCCGCCGAGCGTATCTACGGCATGCGACTGTTCGATTTCGATCTGCGCTGGCGCGTGGAGGGCAATAGTGCTGTTGTGGTGGAATTGCGCGAGTCTATGTAGGGTGGGTTAGACATGAGGTTTGTGTCGTAACCCACCCGCTGTGCCGCCAGGCACTCATTTAAAAATGCGTTGTGTTGCTGCGCAACGGGCGGTGGGTTACGCAAAAAACGCTAACCCACCCTACATTACTGAAGGGTAGTTAGGGAATGTCAGATTAATTCGTCATGCCGGCGGAGGCCGGCATCCACGGTGCTGATACGTCTGGATCCCGGCATTCGCCGGGATGACGGAAACGTAGTTAATCAGAGATACCTTAGCGGTTCGCTACACTCACCACGCCCTACCAAACCCGTAGGGCGCATTAGCGCAGCGTAATGCGCCGCATGTTTTCGCACCAAACAACATCCGGCCTATTACGGCACCAAGCCTAATACGCCATACGCTCGCAACACTGATTAGCTGCGCAACGGGCGGTGGGTTACGCAAGAAACGCTAACCTACCCCCTACATCGACCAGAGAGTTCCGTCCACGACAGACGATTGCTATCCTACGGGCTTCTGACACGGACGGGCGGAACCTATGTCGAAATCAATCTCTACTTATTGGAATACCCTGGATCCGGCGAATACCGGTTTATGGGAAAGCGTCCCAGGCATGGAAGAGAACGCCGAGCGGCTCACGCTCAGCATCGATGAAGATAACGGCGAGTACACGCGCCTGACGCGTTTTTTCCCCGGCGCGGACACAACGGCCTTCGGCGGCAACAGCCACGCCTATCCGGAAGAGGTCTTTATCGTCAGCGGCCGCCTCTACGATGAGGCCTTCGACCTGTGGCTGGAGGCCGGACACTATGCCAGCCGACCGCCCGGCGAGGTGCATGGTCCGTTCAAAACGGATGTTGGTTGTCTGGTGCTCGAAGTCTCGTTCCCGAACAAGACAGCCGACTGACACAATCAACGATGCCTACTTACCGCATGCCCTTGCTCTGGTTGCTTGGTTTTTTCGCCGTGCTGATCTGGTCGGCTATCAATCCGAAAGACGGGCTCACCTGGTTTCTGGAAGTCACGCCGGCGCTGATCGCACTGCCGATCCTTGTGTTCACGCGCAAACGCTTTCCGCTTACGCCGCTGGTCTATGTGCTGATTCTCATCCACTGCATCATCCTGATGATCGGCGGGCATTACACGTATGCTGAAGTGCCGTTGTTCGACTGGCTGCGCGACAACTTCGATCTCAGCCGCAACAATTACGATAAAGTCGGACATTTCGCGCAGGGTTTTGTACCGGCACTGGTGGCACGCGAGATTTTCATCCGCAAGCATGTTGTGCATGGAGCGGCATGGCGGAATTTCCTGGTTGTGTGTTTCTGCCTGGCGGTCAGCGCGTTCTATGAACTGATCGAATGGTGGGTGGCACTCGTCAGTGAAGAAGCGGCGGAGGCCTTTCTCGGCACGCAGGGTTATGTCTGGGATACCCAATCGGATATGGGTTGGGCGCTGTTCGGGGCGTTGTTGGCGTTAGGTTTATTTGGCCGTCTGCATGATCGGCAATTATTGATCATTACCAATTGGGATGACACAAACGCCCCTCTCCCTAACCCTCTCCCCGCAAGCGGGGAGAGGGGATAACCCCCTATCCCGCCGGGGCGGGAGAGGGTTGGGGAGAGGGTGGCGAAGTTCTTAAATCGAGCATATCTATGTCATGCCATCATGTAATGCTCAATAGTCCAACTGAATCACCGGCACGGATAACGTAAGTGCGGGTTTGTCTCGAAGGGCTACGGATACATCGAAGCTGTTTGCTGCAAAACGCCGGACGGTGGACGTTAAGGAACCTCTGATTAAGTTGATCAAGCGAGCAGATGCAAGGCGCAGCCGGGTGACTCGAAGCGCAGCGGAGAGAACGGCGCCAGCCGGCCCGAAGGGCGAGGTGCGTGTAGCACCGAGTAAAAAGCGGAGTTTACACGGCGTCTGCCGCTTCCCG
>JAHJQQ010000046.1 GCA_018819175.1 Gammaproteobacteria bacterium | reverse complement strand
GAACCTCTGATTAAGTTGATCAAGCGAGCAGATGCAAGGCGCAGCCGGGTGAAAAAGCGGAGTTTACACGGCGTAAATGAGCATTTTGAGCCCGGTTGCAACACAGCAGCTGCCGCTTCAGCGACTTAATCAGAGGTTCCTATATACTGTCTACTCATAGCTTTTCTCGGATTCGGGCTGAAGATGGCGTCCGACATTTCCTTTACAGTTCAGCAGATCCGTGGCAACGGGTCGTCTTCCAATTCTTCCAGAATGCGCTGACCACCGAGTTCGGTATGCATGACCACATGCTGTGTCGTTCGGTCAATATGTCCGATTACGGCTGCGCCTTCACCTTGCGGCAGCGAGTGTAATACTTGTACGGCAGCCTTGGCTTGATCCGCCGCGATCACCGCGACGACGCGGCCCTCGCAGGCGAGAAACAGCGGATCGTAGCCGAGCATGTCGCAGACCGATTGCACGGTATCGCGGATCGGGATCTGCGCTTGTTGAAGATGCACGCCACTGTGGCTGGCGCGCTGAATCTCGTGACAAACCGTGGCAAGCCCGCCACGGGTTGGGTCACGCATGAAGCGCAGACCGGAAAATCCCAGCAGTGCACGGGTCAACGGCAGGACACTCGCGGCATCGGAGCGCAGATCCCCGTGCAGTCCGAACTGTTCGCGTGCCAGCATGACCGCGATGCCGTGATCACCGACCGGACCGCTGACGATCAGCGCATCGCCATCGCGGATCTGATCAAAGCCGAGTTTCGGGCCGGGCAGGCGAGTACCGATGCCCGTCGTTGCGAGATAGAGTCCGCCACCTTCACCGCGGCGTACCACCTTGGTGTCGCCTGCCGCCACCTGCACGCCGATTTCATTCGCGGCACGCGCGAGGCTGGCGATAACGCGATCAAGTACCGCAATCTCCAGGCCTTCTTCGATAAAGGCATTCAGACTCAGATAGCGCGGCAGGCCACCGGCGACGGCGAGATCGTTGGTCGTGCCATGCACCGCAAGCGAACCGATATCGCCGCCGGGAAATTCCAACGGCTGTACGGTGAAACCATCTGTGGTGAACAATAGATCGGTGCTATCCAGCGTGAGCGACGCGGCGTCGGCTTGGGTGTCCAGCGTCGGATTACCGAGATGCATGGCGAACAGACCCTCGATCAGCTCGCGCATGTAACGTCCGCCGTTACCGTGGGCGAGAGATATGTGGGTGTCGGTCAGGGTTTTCGCCATGTTATTATTCCATTCGTTTGTTTTTGATATCGATTCATATTGCCATGAATTACTCTGTAGGGCGCAATAGCGTAGCGTATTGCGCCGCATGTTTTCCGCCTTGACTGTACATTATTGCTTAATAAACATTCGGCGCATTACGACCTTTTGTCTAATGCGCTCTACCGGATTTTTCACGCACATGCAGCGCTTCAATAACCTGTCCGAAACTGATGCCCGCATCATTGCAGGGCAGGCGTTCGGGTAATGCCACTTGAAAGCCCGCGGCATTAAGTTCGGCAACAGCAAGTTCAGCCAGTACGGCATTCTGAAACACACCGCCGGTCAATCCAACGCGAGTGAAGTGATGCTGCGATGCCAATTGCTCAGCCTGCTGACGAATACATCGTGCGAGACTGGCGTGAAAATCCGCCGCACGTTGCGCGACCGTTAGCTGACGGTTCTGCAGATGCGCGATCAGTGGTGCCCAGTCAGTCTGCCATAGACCATCCTCATACAGTGCAAGACCCAGTTCCACAACGTTGCCTGGCAACGTTGCCAATGCCTCAATCATCATCGGGCCCTGGCCCTCGAAACTGCCTTTTTGCAAAACGCCGGTCAGGCTCGCGGCGGCATCGAACAAACGCCCCGCGGCACTGCTCTGGGGGGTGTTTATACGCTTGCACCAGGCCTGCTGCGCCAAATCGATCCCAACTTCATCGAGCGGAAAATCGCGCCCTGTTTCCCAGCACAGTGCGGCAGCGCTGCGCCAGGGTTCACGGCCGGCTTTGTCGCCACCGGGTAAAAGGAACGGGCGCAAGCGCGCAACCCGCTGCCAGTGTCCCGGCTTGCCATACAGGGTTTCACCACCCCATAGCGTTCCATCTTCGCCGGCACCGGTGCCATCCCAAGTGAACATCAGCCAATCTTCATCACAGGAAGATTCTCCGGCAAGAGCTGAGGCGTGGGCATGATGATGCCAGACCTTGGTGACGGGCAAGGATTGCGACTGTGCCCAGCGTGTGGTGGTGTAACCGGTATGTGCATCGCACAGCATACGTTCTGCACGTATATCATAGAGTTTTTGCAGATCGGCGATGACTTGCTTGAATACGGCCAGACTGCGCGGCGTGCCCATATCACCGATATGCGGTGAGATCACTGCACGGTCATCCCACGCGAGACAGACGGTCAGCTTGAGATGTCCGCCGACCGCAAGTACCGGCTGCTTGAGCACATGCGGTAGCGACAGTTCCAGGGGCGTACAACCACGCCCCAATCGTAATGGTCGCGGTTTACCGGCGATGGTGCGGAACACCGGATCGTCGGCCGGCCGCACAATGGGACGATCATGATGCAGAAAGGCATCGGCGATGTGTGCGAGCCGTGCACTGGCTTCCCGGTTGTCGGTCAGCACGGGTTCCCCGCTCAGATTTCCGGAAGTGACGACCAGCGGGGCACCGAAGGATCGGCATAGCAGATGATGCAGTGGGGAGTAGGGCAGCAGCACGCCGATTTCATTCAATTGCGGCGCAATACTGGGCGCCAATTCTGGTTGCGCTGGTTGTTCATCCGCTGTTGCGCCCCGTTGGTTAGAGGCCTGAGGCGAAGGAGTGGCCCGTTTCCGCGCCAATACAATCGGCCGCATGGGACTGCACAACAGCGTGCGTTCATCCTCAGTGAGATCCACATAGGCATCAACTGAATCCAGGTCCGCAAACATCACAGCCAGTGGTTTTTCCGGCCGCGGTTTGCGCGCACGCAGTTTTGCAACGGCCGTAGCATTCTGTGCCGCGCACACCAAGTGATAACCGCCCACACCTTTGATGGCGACGATCTTGCCACTTTGTAACGCTGTAACCGTCGCGTGCAGGCCGACTGAAGAACTGTTTATACGTTTGTCCTGATCGATGTATTCCAGCTGTGGTCCACATGCAGGGCAGGCGACAGGTTCGGCATGGAAACGTCGATTGAGCGGATCGCGGTATTCGCGCCGGCAATCCGGGCATAAAGGGAAGCCCGCCATACTGGTGTTGGCGCGGTCATAAGGTAGTTGTTCGATCAGCGTGTAGCGAGGTCCGCACTGGGTACAGTTGGTGAAGGGATAGCCGTAGCGACGGTCCTGGGTATCGCCCACTTCGCTTAGACAGTCTGGGCAGGTGAAGTAATCGGGTGGCACATGGATGCGGGGTGTTTCTGTTGGGGCGCTGGCGCGGATTTCGAAACCGGAAAGTCCGGTGAGTGCAACGATAGCGGTGTTCTCGATCTGTGGACGTGCGATAGACGGCGCTGATGCAATCAGCTCATGTGCGAACCGATCCAGTGCTTCTGCCGTTCCTTCGGCACAGATCTCGACCTCACCCAAGCGATTGCGTACCCAGCCGTTCAATCCCAATTCCTGCGCGAGCCGATAGACGAACGGGCGGAAACCCACGCCCTGCACATGGCCGGTGATCATCCAGCAGCGTGCCTCGCGTGGCGTCGATGCGGTTTCTTGAGTGTCTGATACGCTGTCCAGCATAGGCCTGCTCGGTTACAGGGTTGCCCTGGAGGGTCTCAGTGTAATCGAACTGACCGCTGGGTCGAGCTATGGAAGGTTGATATGGGTCAAAGGCGCGCTGAATGAAGCGGTGACAGCGACATTCTGACACACGAAGGGCCATGCCTGCGCTAACCTAAGCACGCACTATGTTCATATTAGAGTTGGCAGAGTGCTTTTCCCGAGCAGTCAGCTGCTTCACATTTCAAGGCCTTGTCGCTGACCATGCGCACTTTATCGACAGCCCTCGATTCATTGACTCTAGACTTGGTGGCCGTGAAACTAGACCCTGACTCAAGCTGACCGGTTAAGTGAAAACCATGGATCCTTACCTTGTTGAAGTAGCCAGAAATATCGATTCTCTGAACGACCGTGACTCGATCAATGATGCGATGGATAAATTAGAGTTTCTCTACGAGGCTGTGGACGAGCAGCAGCAGGACCTTCTCAGCGACCTGATGCAGCGCTTACAAACGAAGCTAGACAATCTTAACTGAGATCCAGATGACTGAACTGCGCAGCTATGCACAGCGGCGGTTGTCACCCTTCATGGGAACTGTACAGGTTCTGGATGTCGGGGATGCTCGCGCATTGACCTATGACGGATTGGTATGGCAGATCCAATTGCGCTCACAGATTGCGGTTACCACGCCGGTATGGGGTGGTATAGGTAAAGGCCAGACTGGACGGCCGTTTTTCCGTTATGGGAGTTGGACAGCGGATGGTGAGCTGCGACGGCTACCCATCAATCCGATGCTTGGCGACGTCTCTGGCTATCCTGCACTGGCGGACGTGCTTGCGGCCTTACGTGATAATCCATCACTGCCATTCCCCTTGTGTGACCGTTATGAATGTTGGGTAGTTGATAGCGAAGGTTTACCCGTGGTGTTGTTTGCGAGCGCCTGTGATGAATCTGCGCGCACAGTGTCACAGTATCCGCGTTGGCAGGCCAGCAGTACAGAGGACCCACTCTTTCATTCTGCGGCGCTTGAGGCATCGGGATATGCTGCAGATAAACCACATACCACCTGGTTTACGGAACAATTGACGCAACGTGTCGGTACGCCACTCAGTCTGCTGTGGATCCACCGAGGCGACGATGGCAGTGGTGTGGGCATTGATGGTAAACATATCCGTGCAGCCTGGATGAAGCGGCATTACCAGGCTGCGGATTTTCCATCTTTGTTGCTGACGGAGGCCTGGCAAGATCCGCTGACCACCGCTGTGGTACAGGATTATCTCGCTTGGCAATCTCCCTATTTGCTGATGCTGGCATCACTTGATGCAGCTCAGCGGCGTGCGCTGGAGATTCAAGCCTGCCGGCGGCCGCGCCAGTTGTTGAACGTACGGCGACTCTTTCCAATGGTATTGGATCAGTTGCTGATTGATAGCACCCTGGTGCAGGCCCGCTTGGAACAGATAAATACGGACGTTCCAGAGATACCCATTCGTTGACCGAAGTGCTTCAATCGCCAAAGCATCTCGGGAGAGGCGCGAGAAACTATGGGTCCAGATAACGACATTAGGGCGTTGGATAATAGTAAGAGATCAGAGGCATGCAGCCGTTATCTGTCTCTGGCGATCAGGTTTTTCATTATGCCAGCTGATCATCTGCCACATGGTAACGTGGGTCTTCCATCACGTTCACTTCAACAAGGTCGCCGGCTTTTTTCAATAGCTCGCGGCATTCAATACTCAGGTGCCGTAGATGAAGTTTTTTTCCAGCCGCCAGATATTTTTCCGCCAGTGCGTCGATGGCCTCGATAGCGGAATGGTCCGCGACACGTGAATTCTGAAATTCGAGGATGACATCATCCGGATCATTTTCCGGTGTGAACAGGTCGTGGAAGTTTTTTACGGAGCCGAAGAATAGTGGGCCGTTCAATTCATAGATGCGCGAACCATTTTCATCGTCATACCCTTTCACATGGATATGACTGGCATGTTCCCAGGCAAAGGCCAGCGCCGAGACGATTACGCCGACAATGACGGCCACGGCCAGATCGGTTGCGACAGTCACTGCGGAAACCAAAACCAAAACAAAGGCATCTGTGATGGGGATTTTTCGAATGATCCGCAGGCTGGACCATTCGAAGGTGCCGAGCACGACGATGAACATCACGCCGACCAGTGCGGCCATCGGGATCATTTCGATCAGATTGGAAGCGAATAGAATAAAGATCAGCAGAAAGACCGCAGCGGAAACGCCGGACAGCCGTTGGCGACCGCCGGAATTCACATTGATCATGCTCTGGCCGATCATGGCGCAGCCACCCATGCCGCCGAACAATCCCGTGGTGGTGTTGGCAATACCCTGGCCTATGCACTCCCGGTTACCGCGTCCGCGCGTGTTGGTAACTTCATCAATCAGACTCAGTGTCAGCAGAGACTCGATCAGACCGACGGCGGCGAGAATGATGGCGTAGGGGAAGATGATGCCGAGCGTTTCCCAGGTGAAAGGCACGGCAGGAATATTGAAACTCGGCAGACCGCCTTGGATCGAGGCGAGATCACCGACGCTCTTGGTGTCGATATCAAAGAAGATCACCAGCAAGGTCACGCTGACGATAGCCGCGAGCGAGGCCGGGAAGGCGCCGGTGAGTTTGGGCAGATATTGTGTGATCGCCATAGTCAGCGCGATCAGCCCCAGCATGATCCAAAGCGATGCGCCGCTCATCCAGACGGGTACGCCAGCAGTACCGCCAATCTGAAAATGTTGCAGCTGTGCCAGGAAGATCACAATCGCAAGTCCGTTCACGAAACCGAGCATGACCGGGTGCGGCACAATGCGAATGTATTTTCCTAGCCGCAACAGGCCGGCAGTGATTTGGAGTAGACCGGTGAGGATCACGGCCGCGAACAGATACTGCACGCCATGCTGTGCCACCAGCGCCACCATGACCACGGCCATGGCGCCGGTTGCGCCGGAGATCATGCCGGGTCGTCCGCCGAAGATCGCTGCCAGCAGGCCGACCATGAAGGCCGCGTACAAGCCGACCAGCGGTTCAACGCCGGCCACAAAGGCGAAGGCAACGGCCTCGGGTACCAGTGCCAGCGCGACCGTCAGGCCGGATAGAATTTCATTGCGGAAACAGGCGCGGCTGGCGCAGCCTAATTGAAACATGGTGGGTACCTCGCGGAGATCGGGGCGCAGATCCAGTGCGAATCTGGGGGCTAAAATGGCCGCGTATGGTAACAGAAATAGGCAGGCGGGTTGGCGGTTGGCAGTTGTTTCGTTACACGTTGAATTGACGCTAGATATCAGCGGCCAGTTCACGTAGCCCATGCAAGGCTAGCTGTAATACGTCATTGTCCGCCTCGCGCGGGAAGACCATGTAAGCCGGGTGGATGAACTCGGGTCCGCTATCGACTTTGAATAATCGACCTGCATCGATGAAAGGTTGTGCCATACGGATCGGCAAAAAACAGGAGCCGCCGTTTTCCAGCAGGAGTTGTATGCCTAACCAACCGATATTGACTACCTGCGCAGGCCGCTCCAAGTCAGGATAGCATTCACGGTGTTTGGCATAGAAACCGGGGCCCCATTCGACGTAGATATAATCATCGCCTGGCCATTGTGTGCTGGGATTCGTGCTGACCAGCACCAGCGTTTCATCGAACAGATGTTCAACCACCACACCGGGGGCGTGACTGGGTGAATACATCAGGCTGATATCCAGCGTGCCTTCAATAAGACGTCGCATCAGATCTTCTTCAAATCCAATCTCGCTGCGGATGGAGACATCGGCTGCTGTATTACGCATCCAACCCACCCAGCGCGGCAGAAAGCCTTCCCACAAGGCGATACGACCTCCAACACGAATACTCGTGCGGTAGCGGTTGGGTAGGCCGACATCGTGACGGGCCTGTTCCACGGTCAACACCAGTGTCTTGGCATGTTGGAGAAAACGTTTGCCGGCCGGGGTCAGGCTGGCGCCTGAGCGATTGCGCACGAACAGTTTGGCATTCAGATCGGCTTCCAGATTCTGGATGCGGGCGCTGACTGTGGATTGAGTGACATGCAGCCGGTTGGCGGCTTCTAGGAAGCTGCCGTGGGCCGCAATGGTCAGGAAGGTACGGGCCTGTTCTATGTCCATGATGGTGCGATTTTATCTTAATATCGAAGATGCCGATAGTATAGTGCAATTAATATCGTTTTACGTCTGTTGTAGTGCACTTATATGATGCACTTAACTGAATAGACGGGAGATGAACATGCCAAGTGCCCCTGTGGTCCAGTCCCTGGACGAGCGTACTTTGGATCAGCTCAAGCGTGATGAGGAGGGCTTTCTGCTGGATGCCCAGGATTGGCATCCGGGACTGGTAGAGCCGTTCGCGAGCGAGGCTGGTCTGCCATTGAACCCGGAGCGACGCGAAATCATCAGTTACATCCGCAGCTATTTCGAACAGAACCAGAGCGTGCCTGAGGCGCGCAAGCTGCTCAAACATATGCTCGGTATCTGGGGCAAGGACAAGGCTACCCGACGTTACCTTTACCAGCTGTTTCCGCGCGGCTATGGCCAGCAGGCCTGCAAGATTGCCGGTATGCGCAAACCACTCAAGTTGATGCTGGATATTTGAAGCTCATGGCTGTGCGCTCGGTTTTGCGTGCCCTGCGTTCTCTGGGGCCAAGTTTCAAACGCACGGGCCACTTGGAAAAGTGGCTGTCTTTGAGCGGTGGTCTGGCTGGCATGTTGGGTGTGCTGCTGATCAGTGAGGCCCAGCTTGGGTTAAACGCGAGTGCCGGTCTGGTCGCATCAATGGGTGCCTCAGCGGTGTTGTTGTTTGCGGTCCCCCATGGTCCGCTGTCGCAACCCTGGCCAGTGTTTGGCGGTCATCTGGTCTCAGCGGTTGTCGGTGTCGCCTGTGCCCAGATGATCACTCAGCCGCTGCTGGCCGCGGGTTTTGCCGTTGCACTTGCCATTGGCGCGATGGCTTATCTGCGTTGCATACATCCGCCGGGTGGCGCAACCGCACTGACGGCGGTTGCGGGTGGCGATGCAGTGCACGCTTTAGGCTATCACTATGTAGTCACGCCGGTGATGTTGAACGCCATCACTATTCTATTCATCGCGGTACTGTTCAATTATCTGTTTCCCTGGCGTCGTTATCCAGCGGTGTTGGCACATAGCTATGAAGAACAGCGCATGGCGGTTGTTGCGAAAGAGAAATCCGCTGAGTAACCGCCGATTGGATCAGATCTATATGGAGAGATCTATGAATAATCAGCACCAATCCAAGCAACCGCGCCGCGAAGATTATCAGCAGGCCATACAGAGCCTGGATACCTACATTGATATCACCGTTGATGATTTGATGGACCTGACCGAACGCGCCAAACAAATTGCCAGTCGGCGTGTGGCTGAGTCGCTGAGTATCGCGCAGGTCATGAGCCAACCAGTGCATTGCGTAAAGCCCCAGACCTTATTGACCGAGGCCGCCCATCTGATGGTCAGTAAGCATGTCAGCGGTTTGCCGGTGGTCGATGATGATCGGCGTCTGGTCGGTTTGATCACCGAGGCGGATTTTCTGCGGGCACTGGGCGTACCCAGCCAGCAGCCTAGCCACAATGTCTGGCAGACGCTGGAGGCGCTGTTTGCGCATCTTGCCCACCATGCCGAACTGGAGACACCGACGGACCCGGTTGCCCTGCATATGGTGCGCAAGGTGCAGTGTGTGCGTCCGGATCAGACTCTGCAGCATGTACTGGAGATGATGAAAGAGCATTGGGTCAAACGCGTTGTCGTTTGCGATGCAGACCAACGGGTCCTGGGTATGGTGACGCGGTCGGATCTGGTGCGGGTGTTTTTCGATCGGTTTACTTGAGGAAGCTCTGATTAATCGAATGATTCCCGTCATTTGCCACGGAATTACACGGAAAAACACGGACCAGATCATAAGCTTCACGCCGGTACCTTCATCACCCGCAAGGGGGTGAATAGCCGCTCCAGGTATGTACTGTGTTTCAGTGTTTTCCGTGTGTATCCGTGGCTGGAATGATTTTTTTTAGGATTAATCAGAGCTTCCTTAAGCTGAACAGCCTGGAATTATTTCCACCAGGTACTCAATTGCGGCAGATAGGTCAGGATTCCCAGCCACACCAGCATAATGGCGAGGAACGGCAGGGTGGAGCGGAACAAGGTCAGAATGGGTTTCTGGAAACGCTGGCTGGCAATGAACAGATTGATGCCGACCGGCGGTGTGCAATAACCGATTTCCAGGTTGGCGAGCATGATAATGCCCAGATGCACCGGGTCGACGCCGAATTGAAGTGCCAACGGTAGGATCAGCGGTACGAGCACAACGATAGCGGAAAATATATCCATCATTGCGCCGACGATCAGCAGCACAATATTCAGCAGCAGCAGAAACTGTAATTGACTGTCGATGTTGTCACTCATCCATGCGAGCAGGCGCATAGGGATCTGTGCATCGATGAGTAGATTGGTCAGTCCCATCGCCACGCCGAGGATGATCAGGATGCTGCCGACCAGCACGCTGGTTTCGCGCAGAATCGGAAACAGCTGGCGGCGCAGTGACAGGCTGCGGTGAATCAACGTCTCCAGAATCAATACATAGGCAGCGGTGCAGGCGGATGCCTCGCTCACGGTAACGAAGCCGCCAAAGATGCCCCACACCACACCGACCGGCAGCAGAATGTCCCAGACACCTTCACGCAACGCTTCACGCAAGGCTGCGGTTGTGAATGGCTGACGCGGAATATGCAGGCGTACTCCCAGCATCATGGAGTACAGCATGATCATAACCAGCAACAGCAAGCCGGGCAGAGCGCCGGCGAGAAACAGATCGTCGATATTGACGCCCGCGACAATGCCGTACAACAACACCGGCAGGCTGGGTGGGAACATCAGGCCGATTGAGCCCGATGAGGTGAGCAGACCCAGGCTGAAGCGCTGTGGATAGCCGACGCTCATCAGCATGGGGTACAGCAGGCCGCCGAGGGCGAGGATGGTCACGCCGGAGGCACCCGAAAAGGCGGTGAAGAAAGCGCAGGCGAACAGCGCGACGCCAGCCAAGCCGCCGGGCAACCAGCCGATCAATGCATTGAACAAGCGAATCAGACGTTGGGGTGCGCCGCCTGCAGCCAGAATCACACCGGCCAGGGTGAATAATGGGATGGCGGTGAGGTTCGGTGATGATGCCAGCCGGTTGAGTTCGATGATCAGTACGGCGGGATCGAGATCAGCCTGATGGGTAGCGAGCAATCCACCGGCGCCGAGTGCCGCGAACAGCGGCAGGCCGAGTGTGGCGAGCAGAGCGATGAGGATGACAAGCAATGTGGTCATCGTGGTCGCCTGCGCTGCGGTCCGAGCATGAATGCCAGCAGGAAGTGCAGGACGAGCAATCCGAAACCCACCGGCAGTATCAACGTGAACAGCGCTTCCCAGCGTTCATTGGGTGCGGCGTAGTCCCATTCGTCAATCCAGAAGCGGACTGCGGCCTGAGTAAGGATGATGCAGATAACGCCGGCGAGCGCATGTAGCGGACGATAGAGACGGTCGAGACTGTCGTGCGATAACCAGGCGGATACCACATCGATGCGGATGTGCCGCTGCGCATCGGCGGCCAGCGCCGCGCCGAAGAAGGTGACATACAGCACCAGCTGACGAGTGATGGCATCGGCCATCGGCAGTCCGGATTCGAACATATTCCGGGCGATGATCTGCGCGAGCGTGAGTGTGACCAGCAACAACAGGCTCAGGCCCGCGAGTGCGGTTTCGACACGGGTCAGCAGACGTTGGAAGCGCAGTAAATTGGTACGAAATGGAATTGACAACATTAATGTTAACCGCCAAGACGCCAAGAACGCCAAGAAAAACGGTTTTGAACCGCCAAGGCGCCAAGTCGCCAAGAAAACCTGAGTACATTATTTGACGAATCCGAGATTTCATCGTCATTCCGGCGCATGCCGGAATCTAGGTTATTAATTACGCTGGATTCCGGCATGCGCCGGAATGACGGGTGCGCGGATAATAAAGATGTACGCAGCAATTTTTGGCGACTTGGCGCCTTGGTGGTTCCAACTATTTTCGCGCCCATGGCATCTTGGCGGTTCAACATAATTACCTCAAGGCGCACTGCGTGAGGCCGAACTGGCACGGAACTGATTCAGATAGTCCCAGGTGCGCGTGTAGAGTTCACTCGGAATGTAATTGCTCTTGGTCAGTTCAGCCGCGGCTTCATCGCGCATACGTGACAGCTCTTTCGGATCGACCTGGTCAGGATTCATGACGAAGGTCAGGCCTTCCTGTTTCAGCACATCCAGACTCTTGGCATTGTCGCTGCGGGTGGCGGCAATCAATTTCTCACCCGCGTCATGACCGGTTTCGGCGAGCAGTTTCTGCAGATCCGGCGGCAGGCTGTCGAAAAAACGGTTGGATACGATCAAGCCACCGATACCGTTGGCCATGGGCAGATCCGTGACATAGAGGGTCTTGGTGTACCACTGCAGGGCAATGGATGCCAAGGGCGTACAGTATACGGTGTCGATGAGCCCCGTCGACAAGCTGGTGAACACATCGGTGATAGACAGCGGAACAGGTGAGAGTTTGCTGGAACGGAACATGGCTTCGCCGAGTGCATCACCTTGCCACAGCCAGATGCGGCGTTGTTTGAGGTCATCGAGCGTATTGATCGGCTGCTGCGAGAAAAAGTGGATGAAGCCCACTTCCATCCAGCCGAGTAACCGATAACCGTTGTTCTGAAAGCCTTGTTCGAATTCTGGCATAAGCCGGGCGCGGACATGGTCGATCTCGGCATAATTGTCGAACAGGAAGGGCAGTTCCAGTACGCGTGCGGGCGAATACATCTGACCAATGCCATAACCTGTAAAGGCGCCACCATGCAATTGTCCGAAGCGCATTTTTTTCAGCACATCGGGTTCGTCGCCCTGCACGCCGCCCGGATAAAATTTGAATTCAATCCGACCCTGGCTGCGTTCCTTGACGGTCTTGCCCCAGTCCTCCAGCAGATTCATCCAGGTGGAGCCGGGTGGTGCGAGGGTGGCGAATTTGAGGGTGAATTCGGCTGCCGAAACATTCGTTGCTAACAGGCTGAGTCCGCATAGCAGGGCCAGAACCTTCAAGGGGTCAGAGTATTTGAAACCCTTTAGACTGAAGCCGTGAACGTGTTTCAAGTACTCTGACCCATTGAAAAAAGCTAGGAACAACTTATTCATCAGAACCACTCCGCTTCTTTACTGAGCAGGTAACGAGCGCGTTGCTTGGCAACTTGGTTGGCGAGTGCCATTTCAGGTAACAGATCGTCGGCAGCTTCTACGACTGTGGTGAGACGATTGTGGAAGGCTATTCGATCCATTTGCTGTCGTGCCAGATATTCTGCATGCAGCACATCCACCAGCAGCAGTTTCCCCGTTGTCGCCTCGCGTGCTTGCGCAAAATGTTGTTCGGACAGAGCATAGTCTCCGCCGAACATGGGCGCGCGGCCGCCGTAGTATACGCCGAAAAACATGTGTGGCCCGCCGTAGTAGTAATTCTCATCCAGCGCCAGTACGCGCTGCATCAAGCGGGCGGCACGGGCGAGTTGCGCGATGCCGGACGGGCTGGTGCGGTCGAGGTCAGTGCGTTTGGCCATACAGGAGGCCGACCAGAATAGCGCCGGGACAATGCGTTTGCTGCTTTTTGCCAAAGCAGCATCCAATTCTTCCAGTGTCGCGACTTCAATGTCGGCCTTGAATCCCTGACTGTTCAGCGCGGCGCGGGCATGGTCCAGGCAGCGCGTATACAGCGCGACCGCACGTGTCGGGGATTCCTGCTCCACAAAGCTGTAGCTGTAACCGTAAAAACCTTGCGCCAGATAGATGCGCAGCTGGGAATTGCCGGGGTCACCGACGGCCATACCTTCAAGCATTTTCAGTGTTGCCGGGATGGCGCTGCTGGCGAGTTCCAGATCCGTTTCACGGTTCATGGCCTCAAGTCCGCCATCCATCAACGGCATGGCTCCACGCACGACGATCTGGCTGGTTGAGCAACCGGAGATCACTATGGCCAGCATCAACAAGGCAAGGGCGCGGGCGCGGCTGGCAAGCTTGGGAAGTGCATGGATCATGGTGTTCCTCCTGGTGGTTGCGATGGGGCAGGTCGAGGTTCCCAGCGCAGCTGCTATTTTTGTAACTGAATTGCAGCGGTCTCGGGCGCTACTGTAGCGTACTTGGCGGGTTACCGGAATGACTTGTGGTGGTTTGGGATGCTCCGTCGAGCCGACAAGTCCTCCAGTGAATGTTAGTTAACGGATGTGACATGATCGAGTGATGATTGCGGAGTGTCCTGTGCATTGATTTCCGATATACGGGATAGAGCGGGTCGGCGTTCGGTCTGGTACATATGCAACGCGTGCTGGCCGGCGCGGGTACTGCGCATTTCATCGACTGTCCTGCGCATGGCAACGCCGATTTCATCAAGTCTGGGCAGTCGTACCCCATATTCCGGCGGCATCAGGAACGGGGCCATCATGCTGGCGAATGTCAGATCAGCCGCTGTGAAGTGATCGCCGAGCAGATAGGCGCGCCCATCGCTGAGCAAGCTATCGATCTGAGTGATGATGTTACGGGCATGCTCCATGCCTAGTTCGACGGTGCCGGTGCTGATATCCAATTTGCGGCGGATAAATGCCTTAAGCAGTGGGTAGAATAGCGGCGCAATGCCCGCTTGCCAGTTGGGTACACCTTGTGAGGAGATGCGCAACGCCATGCCGGGCGATTGCATCGCATGGAAATACACCCAGCGGCGGCTTTCAATACCCAGGGTTTCGTCGAATAGTTCTTCAAGCTCTTCGATTTCGGTGCGGTGCTTTAGCGGATATAGCTGCGTCTCATCGTTGGTGTAGCGCTCTAGATATTTCAGAATCGCTGTCGAGTCAGTGATGCAGGTTTTGCCATCGATCAGTACTGGGACATTCGGGCCGCGGCTGAGTTGAAAGCTGCGGGCGTAATGAAAAACCTGGAGGTGGCGCTCTTCGATATAGGGCAAAGCCAGGCGGTCGAGGGCCCAACGGACTTTCTCGCAGTAATGGCTGATTGGTATCGAGAGCAGGCGCAGGTTGCCTGGATTGGCACTTGCTGGCTCGGCGTTCATGGGTCGCTCCTTACGGGAGATGTTGATTGAGGCTACTTCGCAATGTAGGCATTGACAACATGATGCCACACTAATCCTCTAAGTTGTCATTGTCAACATTGGCTGACACAATGTGGTCAGTGAGTGTCAATCCAACGATGTTGGATCCTGCTGTCATGAACTTGAGATTAAAACGAATGGCCAAACCGACACGGCAATATCATCACGGCAATCTGCGCAGTGCATTGATAGAAGCGGCCATCCCGCTTCTGGAAGCGCAGGGGCCTGGGGCATTGAGTCTGCGCGAGGTTGCAAAGGCGGCCGGGGTGAGTCATGCCGCGCCGTATCGGCACTTTGCCGACAAGACCGCGTTGCTTGAGGAGATCGCGGCGCGTGGTTACGACACGTTGACCCAGGCCTGCCACAAGGCACAAAAACGCTATGTCGACGATCCAGCACAACAATTGGTTGAAGCGGGGATCGGTTATCTATTGTTTGTGGTGGAGCAGCCACGCGTGGCGCATCTGATGTTTGGCGGAATGATCGCACTGGATGCCTGTGGTGAGGTATTGCAGCAGTCTTCGGCAACCGCGTTCAAGAGTCTGGTCGATATCGTGGACGGCGGAGTAAAAGCGGGTGTGTTCCGAACTGCACCGGCGCAGGAGCTGACCTTGGCGGCCTGGTCTATGGTGCATGGGCTGGCGAATCTGATCGCGAGTGGGATGCTGACGGGTATAGCTGATAATCGTCGCGAGGTGCGCCGACTAGGGCGGCAGCTGGCGGAGACGTTGCTGCACGGCATGCTTGCGAATGATAAACGCACATAGGAGCGGCATTGGCCGCGAATTGATCTGCTAATTTACTTGGCTGCCAATGCCACGCCTGGACAGAATCAATCCTGTATCACGCAAGCAGATGTTTCAGAACTCCCTCGTACATTCGTGACAATTGATCCAGCGCACTGATCGAGACGCACTCATTGACCTTGTGAATGGTGGCGTTCACCGGGCCCAGTTCGACGACCTGCGCACCAGTAGGGGCGATGAAGCGTCCATCCGAGGTGCCACCACTGGTGGATAATTCGGTTTCCATTCCGGTGACATCACGCACTGCGGCGCGTACCGCTTCCACTAATTTACCTGCTGGCGTAAGGAAGGGTTTGCCGGAATGAAACCAATCGAGTTGGTAGTCCAAGCCATGCTGATCCAAAAGTTGATGCACCCGCTGTTGCAGTGTCTCGGCATCGGTTTCGGTGGAATAGCGGAAGTTGAACAGCACTTCTACGGTACCGGGGATGACGTTTGTTGCCCCTGTGCCCGAATGGATGTTGGAAATCTGGAAAGTGGTCGGCGGAAAGAAGTCGTTGCCATTGTCCCATGCGGTTGCGGCAAGCTCTGTGAGTGCGGGTAGAGCGCGATGTACCGGATTGTCGGCAAGATGTGGGTAGGCAACATGCCCTTGCACGCCACGCACGGTCAATGTTCCGGATAAGGAACCCCGCCGACCGTTCTTCACCACATCGCCGGCCTGTTTGACACTGGACGGTTCCCCGACCAGGCACCAGTCGATCTTTTCTCCTCGTGCTTCAAGAGCTTCGATAACCTTTACCGTGCCTTCGGTGGCAATGCCTTCTTCATCACTGGTGATCAGAAAGGCGATAGAGCCCTGATGATCGGCATGGACTGCAATAAAGCGTTCGCAGGCGGTGATCATGGCCGCGATACTGCCTTTCATATCTGCTGCACCGCGTCCATAGAGCATGCCGTCGCGTTCTTCCGGCTGGAAAGGCGGTGAGGTCCAGGCAGTCTCCGGACCGGTCGGTACAACATCGGTGTGTCCAGCGAAGGCGAGTATGGGACCGCTCTTGCCGCGGCGCGCCCAGAGATTGGTTACTTTACCGGAATTAATGAACTCCAGGGTGAAGCCCAGGGCGCTCAGCCGTGTCCCCAGTAATTCCTGGCAGCCCTGATCGTCGGGTGTGATCGAAGGGCGGGCAATCAGGTCACGGGCAAGATCAAGAGTGGCGGACATATATTAAGGTAAACCTCAGTTGAGCAGTGTCTGATAGCGGTCGGGATCGAAGCCGACCTCGAAGGATTCACCCATTTGTAACACCGGGCGTTTAATGAGTGTCGGTTGCGCCAGCATCAACGCTTCAGCGCGGCGGGCATCGATAGCGGCACGTTCGGCTTCCGGCAATCGCCTCCAAGTAGTTCCGCGGCGATTTAACAGAGTCTCCCAACCCAGTAATTCGCACCAATGATGGAGTTGCTTGGCACTGAGCCCATCCTTGCGGAAATCGTGGAATTGATAAGTCTTACCATGCTCATCCAGCCACTTGCGAGCCTTGCGTACCGTATCGCAATTAGGGATGCCGAATAATATCGTTGTCATGTCAGTGGCTTATGAATTCTTTATAGATATTGGCCGCTATTATCCCGTAGCGCTGCGGGTCTGGAAAGACGCCGATTACGTAAAGTTGTGACGCAGTTGGCCGAAAACCATCCTAGGATGGGGATTATCCCGCGAATTATCGCTGCAAGGGACAGTGCGAGATCCAAAAAAACTGTCGATAGCCCTTGTGACGAGTGTGCGATGTCCTCTAGACCAGCCAAATCCGGTCCTGATCTCTTGCAGAAGCAGCTCGATAAGCTATTTGCAGCATCTCCCGCAGTTCATTTCATCCTGAAGCTTGATGCCTCGTGTGTTAACCAATGTGGCCGATTCGATTGGATAAGCCACAACGTCAGCTCCGTGATGGGTTGTCCAGTCAGTTTAGCGCTCGAGCCGGACTGGTGGTTGTCGCGGATTCATCCGGACGATCAGAGCCGGGTAATCACGGCCTTCAGCCAATTGCCGCTGCGGGCGGAAATGTACTGCGAATATCGTTTTATGTTCCATCATCAGAGCGGTTATCGCTGGCTGCGCGATCAGCGCAGTGTTAATGGCGATGTCAGCAACAAGACTTATGAAGTTCTAGGTTCCTGGTTGGATATCACCGATACGCATGCAGCTCAGACGCGCTTGCATGAACGCGAACAACTTCTGCGTAAGATCATCGAGACTGAACCGGAGTGTGTAAAACTGGTTGATGTTGACGGCAATATCTTAGAAGTCAATCCGGCCGGTCTGGCCATGCTGCAAACATCAGACCCCGGTGAAATTGTCGGTCAATCGATATTGGATTTTGTCGCGCCAGAGTTCAAGTCACGACTACACGCCGTTATGCGCCGGGTCATTTCCGGTGAGCCCGCGGTACTGGAAATGGAAGTGATCGGCGCCAAGGGGCGTAAACGCCGCGTAGAATCGCATGCCGCGCCGCTTTATGGACCCGACGGACGTGTCAGCTCATTGTTGATGGTAACGCGAGATATCAGTGAGCGTGCCGATGCCGAATCGCAGGTGCATTATCTTGCACATTACGATCTACTGACCGGCTTGCCCAATCGCGCACTGTATCGTGACCGCTTGCTTCAGGCCATGGCGCAGGCCAAGCGCACCAGTACATTGGTCGCGGTAATGTTTTTGGATATCGATCACTTCAAAGACGTCAATGATTCCCTCGGTCATGCTATCGGTGATCAACTGCTTAAGGAGATAGCTCAGCGTATTCGCGCCTGTGTACGGGAAACGGATACAGTCGCACGTTTTGGCGGTGACGAGTTCGGTCTGATTCAGACCAATCT
The DNA here is from genome assembly GCA_018819175.1 of Gammaproteobacteria bacterium. Taxonomy (GTDB): domain Bacteria; phylum Pseudomonadota; class Gammaproteobacteria; order Thiohalobacterales; family Thiohalobacteraceae; genus JAHJQQ01. Next base: position 1,794 of record JAHJQQ010000046.1, on the reverse strand, counting down.
GAATACTGTCGAAGGTACCGCGGATCTTGCCGATAGGTTGATTAAGGAAATCGGCAAGCCCTTTCATATTGAGGGCCATGAAATTCACACGGCAGCCTCGATCGGCGTGACCATCTATCCCTTCGATGATCACAATGCCGAGGATATCCTCAAAAACGCCGATATGGCGATGTACAAGGCCAAACGTGAAGGGCGTGGCCGATACCAGTTCTACATCGCCGAACTCAACAAGATTATTCAGCAGCGCACGGCCATTGAGCGGGATCTGCGCACGGCCCTGGTAAAGGATCAGCTGCGTTTGCATTATCAGCCGCAGCTGGATCTGACGACAGGTAAAGTCGTTGGCGTCGAGGCGTTACTACGCTGGCAACACCCTGAGCGCGGCGACATATCACCCGTGGAATTCATTCCGGTTGCAGAGAGTACCGGATTGATCATGCCGATTGGTGAATGGGTACTGCGGACAGCCTGCCAGCAAGCACGTGCCTGGCAAGATGCGGGTCTACCGCCGGTTCGTGTGGCAATCAATCTGTCCGCCGTGCAGTTCCGACATAAAAATCTGCATGAGAGCATTACACAGGCTCTGTCCGAGAGTCGTCTGGATCCGTGTTGGCTGGAAATCGAGCTTACCGAAAGCCTAATTATGAAAGATGTACGTACGACCATCGAGACACTGCAGCATCTGCATGAGCTTGGCGTGCAGATATCCATCGATGACTTTGGTACTGGTTACTCATCACTGAGCTATCTGACACGATTCCCCATCAGTAAAATCAAGCTGGATAAATCCTTTGTCCGAGATGTCGATAAAAAAGACGGTGCAGCGATTGCACATACGGTCATAACGCTTGGACACAGCTTGAATATGAAGGTCATGGCGGAAGGTGTGGAAACTGTGGAGCAACTGCGTTTTCTGCGGGAGCACGCCTGTAACGAAGTGCAGGGTTACTATTTTGGACGGCCGATGCCGGCCAGTGCCATTGAACGTATGCTGACCGGTTCCCTGGATGGACTTAAGGCTCGCGCGCTGGATCTCGAATAAGTATCACGCCTGTCTGGAACTGGGTTGCGACTTTCAGGGATGGCTGGTTGCAATCAATACAACCCCCGACATGACCAATGCCCCCCCGATCAATGCGCTGGTATTAAGGTGCATTTCCCGAAACAACAACCAGGCGAACAAGGCGACAAAGGCGGGGTAAGATACCTCAATTAGACTGGCCAATGTGGCATTTTTGGAGCCTATCGCTGCGAACAGCAGAACGCTACCCGCAAGACTTGTAATAGCAGGCGCCAGCAATAGCAATCGCTCGGCCCAACTGGTGGATAAGAGCAGATGCATATCGGCGCTCAGTGCGCGGCTGAAAAACGGAGCCAGTATCAATACGGGCAATGTTGTCATCAATAAAACGCCGGGGAGTGAAAGTTTCTTGAGTGCGTTATCGACGAGAGGGTAGTGGATGCCCCAGACGACGGCGGCGGCGATAGCGGCGAGGTACCAGGGAATGATGATCATAGGATATGCTCTAGGGCCTGTTAACACTATCCGCGCCGTGGCGACGGAGGCCCGTTTGCCGCGAGCCAAGGCGTACTGAGCGCGGTGTACTCGACGTACATAAGCGAGGTACAACGCAGGATCGCGGCAAACCGGCCCCGTCCCCCATAGATATCCAAAAGGGGGTTGCGCCCCAAAAGGCGCCATGCCGCGTTGCTCGTCGTTCATTTGGAATCACCAAACTTCTCTCCTCGCGCCTTGCCTGGCGCCTTTTGGGGCTGCAACGCCATGGCGCGGAT
>JAHJQQ010000003.1 GCA_018819175.1 Gammaproteobacteria bacterium | reverse complement strand
CGAAGCGGAGAGAACGGCGCCAGCCGGCCCGAAGGGCGAGGTGCGCAGCACCGAGTAAAAAACGGAGTTTACACGGCGTAAATGAGTATTTTGAGCCCGGCTGCAACGCGGCAGATGCCGCTTCAGCGAATTAATCAGAGGTTCCTAAAGACAATACCTTCGCCAGTACGCTTATGATACGGCTGTCGCCGCTGGGTGGTAATCTGCTGGTCAATCTCACGGCGGGTGCCATGCGCGTCCCTGGCACACCCTTTTTCTACGGATCGATACTGGGTTATATACCTCGATATTGGTGTTTGCGCTTATCGGCAGGGTGTTCATGTTGATCAGGATCAGCGCATTAGCCTGGGTGTTATATTGTTTGTAATATCATCGCTGCTGGGTATGAAGTTGTAGCGTAGCTACCGGGCGCGATTGACTGCGGCAGCTGCAGTGGCGCCAGGACACTAATGCAGGTATTTATATACAAACTCGGAGTAGGCTGCGGCACTGCGCCCGAGGTCCCAAGGTCGATCAGGCGACGCAGGCTTGATCGGAATGACCGTCGGCCATTAGCTAGGGAAAGGTATCGACTATGACGACAGATCGTACGCGCGACTTCGAACGTTATGCCGTCACAGCGGCCTTGTTGCTTCTGGTACTGGGTTGTTATCTGGTGGTGCGGCCATTCATAACAGCGTTCTTGTGGGCCGGCATTATCACCGTCTCGACCTGGGGCGTTTATCTGCGCATTCGGGCAAGACTTTGGCAACGACGTGGATTGGCCGCCACAGTGATGGGCTTGGCGCTGACAGCGCTGTTGTTGGTGCCGATCACGGTCCTTGGATTGATGTTGATCAGCAACTGGCATCTACTGACGGACCGCGTCGGTGTCTTGATGGCCAGCGGTCTTGGAGCGCCGCCCGTGTGGATACACGGGTTGCCGCTGATTGGTGAGACAGCGACACAGTACTGGCAGTCGGTTTCCGCCAATCCGGATGTGCTCTCCCAAGATCTCAAACCCTTGATCAAACCCGTGAAGGATTTCTTCCTCGCCTTCACCGCCGGGTTAGGCGGCGGTTTCCTGGAATTCGCCCTGGCGTTGCTGATCTCGACCCTTTTATATATGTGGGGTGAAAACACCGGCCATGTTGTCACCCGTATCGCCACACACCTCGGAGGCGACACCGGTCGCCGGCAAGTGAGTGTGGTCGCTTCCACGGTGCGCGGTGTTTTCAATGGTGTTCTCGGCACCTCGGCCGCACAGGCCCTGCTGGGTTTGATCGGGTTCTGGCTGGCCAGCGTACCGGGCGCGCTTCTGCTCGGCATGGCGACATTCTTTTTATCCGTGATTCCAGGCGGTCCGGTTTTGCTATGGCTGCCGGCGGCCATCTGGCTGAATGTGACCGGTGAGCATGGCTGGGCGATCTTCATGGCCGCTTGGGGCTTTTTCGTCATCAGCGGCGCCGATAATATCCTGCGTCCACTGTTGATCGGTAAAGGCGTGCAGGCACCGCTGGCGCTGATTTTTCTCGGCGTGATCGGCGGTATTCTCGCGTTCGGTTTTCTCGGCCTGTTTATCGGCCCAACACTCTTGGCGATTGCCTATAACCTGTATCTGGACTGGCTGGCGGAGCGTGATGCCGTCAAAACCGAGGAAGTCGCCACTTAAGATCTTTGGGCTACGATTGCTGCAATTAACAGCCTCACCGAAGCGATAATCCACAAACCCCCTCTCCCTCTCGGGAGAGGGTTGGGGAGAGGGAGTCAACATAAAGAACGGCATGAATAACTCCCTCATCCTGGCCTTCTCCCGAGAGGGAGAAGGGACTGCGTCTTTTTCGCCAACGGTGACTCTCATGTCCTCTGGTGTCGTGACATGCCTAGGGCTGCAATTAACAGCCTCACCGAAGAATGATCCACAAAATCCCTCCCTCTCAGGAGAGGGATAATCCACAAACTTGCCCTTCCTCTCGAGAGAGCGAAAATCCACAAACGCCCCCTCACTCTCGGGAGAGCGAAAATGCAAACTCCCTCTCCCTCTCGGGAGAGGGTTGGGGAGAGGGAGTCAACATAAAGAACGGCATGAATGACTCCCTCATCCTGGCCTTCTCCCGAGAGGGAGAAGGGACTGCCATCTTTTTCGCCAACAGTGACCCTCATGTCCTCTGGTGTCGTGACATGTCTAGGGCTGCAATTGACAGCCTCACCGAAGCGATAAACCACAAACGCCCCCTCTCTCTAGGGAGAGCGATAAACCACAAACGCCCCCTCTCTCTAGGGAGAGCGATAAACCACAAACGCCCCCTCTCTCTAGGGAGAGCGATAAACCACAAACACCCCCCTCTCGGGAGAGCGATAATCCACACCCCCTCCCTCTGGGAGAGCAAAAATCCACAAACCCCCTCTCCCTCTGGGAGAGGGCCGGGGAGAGGGTAGCCCTATTGATCGCTGCGGTGTTGCGCTGGATCAAAGGAGAGTTGTCCGTAGATTGGCTACTATTCCAGACAGCCCATCCCGCCGACAGCGAACACCAGAGGCCGCCGCCATGCCCACCTATACCGTTGAAGCCATCCGCAATATCGCCCTGGTCGGTCAGAGCGGCAGCGGCAAGACCACCCTCGTCGAAGCCCTGCTGCACCGCGCCGGTGTCGTCGGCACGCCCGGCGATGTGGCGAAAGGCAATACCGTCTGCGATTACACGGCGCTGGAAAAAAACTACGGCCATTCGCTGTCGTCCAGTGTGGTGAGTTTCGATCACGAACGTCTGCATCTGAACCTCATCGACACGCCGGGCATGCCGGATTTCGTCGGCCAGTCCATTGCGGCGCTGCCGGCGGTGGAGACCATTGCGGTGGTCATCGACGCCGTCGCCGGTGTCGAGCCGGTCGCGCGGCGCATGCTGGAATGGGCGGCGGCGCGCAAGCTGTGCCGCATGATCATCGTCAACCGCATCGATATGCCGGGTGCCGATCTCGAAACCCTGGTCGCTGAACTGCGCGATGACTTCGGCCCTGAATGTCTGCCGCTGAATCTCCCCGCAGAGGGCGCCGGTAAAGTTGTCGACTGTTTTATCAATCCCAAGGGCACGACGGACTTTTCCTCGGTGGACGAAGCGCATGCACACATCATCGATCAAGTCGTGGAAGTCGACGCGGACCTGATGGAGCGGTATCTCGAACAAGGCCAGGCACTCAAAGCCGATCAGCTGCATGCGCCCTTCGAACAGGCGTTGCGCGAAGGGCATCTGGTGCCGATCTGTTTCGTCTCGGCGCGCAGCGGCGCCGGTGTTCCCGAACTGTTGCAAGTGTTCGAACGCCTGATGCCGAATCCGCTGGAAGGAAATCCACGCCCCTTCCTCAAGGGCGAGGGCGCCGCGGCGCAGCCCTTCGCGGCAAGCCCCGATCCTGCACAGCATGTGGTCGCGCATGTCTTCAAAGTCATGGCCGATCCCTTCGTCGGTAAACTGGGCGTGTTCCGTATTCACCAGGGCACGATCACCAAGAACAGCCAGCTGTTCGTCGGCGATGGCCGCAAGCCGTTCAAGGTCGGTCATCTGTTCAAGCTGCAGGGCAATAAACAGATCGAAGTCGACAGTGGGATTCCCGGCGATATCTGCGCCGTCGCGAAGATTGAGGAGCTGCACTTCGATGCCGTGCTGCATGATTCCCATGAAGAGGATTTTCTGCACATGACCCCGCTGCCGTTCCCGGTGCCGGTGTTCGGTCTGGCCGTGGATGCGGGCAGTCGTGGCGATGAGCAGCGGCTGAGCGGCGCGCTGCATCGCCTGGTCGAGGAAGATCCCTGTCTGCATCTGGAACAGGATGTCGAACAAAACGAATTGGTATTACGCGGTCTGGGTGAATTACATCTGCGCGTGGCCCTGGAGCAGTTGCAGGAGCGCTTCAAGATCGAGGCAAAAACGCGCCCGCCGCGCGTGGCCTATCGCGAGACCATTACGCAACCGGCGGAAGGTCATTACCGGCATAAGAAACAAAGCGGCGGCGCCGGTCAGTTCGGCGAGGTGTATCTGCGCATCGCGCCCCTAGAGCGTGGTGCGGGTTTCCGCTTTGTCGATGCCGTGAAAGGCGCGACGATTCCCGGACAATTCATCCCGGCGGTGGAGAAGGGTGTGCGTCAGGCCATGCACATGGGCGTGGTCGCCGGTTATCCGCTGCAGGATATCGAAGTGACCGTGTACGACGGCAAACATCACACCGTGGATTCCAAAGAGGTCGCGTTCGTCACCGCCGGCAAGAAGGCCTTCATCGAGGCCGCGCGCACGGCCCGACCGGTGTTGCTCGAACCGATCATCAAACTGGTGCTGACCGTCCCCAATGACGACGTCGGCAACATCACCGGCGATCTCACCAGCCGCCGCGGCCAAGTGCTCGGCACGCGCGCCTTGAGCGGCGGCCGACTCGCCATCGACGCCACCACGCCACTCGCCGAACTCAACGATTACGCCGGCAAGTTCAAATCCATGACCGCCGGCCGCGGCGCGTTCACGCTGGAATTCAGCCACTACGAACCCGCGCCCGCCAAACGCCAGAGCGAACTCGCCGCGCAGTGGAAGCCGAAGGCGGAGGAGGATTGATCGGAGCGTTTAAGCGGGAGGATTGCATCTAGCAAGGAGAGGCTATTCAGTTGCCGAACTGTGCAACAGCTCGCTGCGCATCACCGGACGATTCCATCGAAATACTAAAGGCGCCCCTGAGTAACTCGTCATTGCGAGGAGCGTAGCGACGCGGCAATCTCCAAGTTGTTGATCTACAGTAGAGGGGGGATTGCTCCGCTTCGCTCGCAATGACGAATTAATCAGAGGCTCCTGAGTAACAATTACTCTCTGCCCCTGTTTGTTTTGACAGGCAGCGGCTTGAAAGCCATCGCCAGCATGCGCCTTGATATACGCCCCCAGAGGTTTGCGATACCATGGCTTCGCGGTCTTGTGAATGCGCGCTTTTTCAAGGATAGAAAAATAGTTATGCCAATAACAATCAACCAAAACAGCATCGCCAACAGGACGCTTATCAGCCATTGTTATGCCCTCCCTGGCAAAGACAAGCAAAAGAAGAAACCGAACAATACAACAAACAGCGTTTACCGTGATTGGCGGAGTCTGTCTATCTCGGAAAACATAGTCTCCGTCTAACTAGCTGTTAGATTTTCATAGAGGTCACAACTTGCCGCCGTATACGCCTACAGACGAAGAGCATGAAATAGTTTCTTCTCTCGAAGAATACAGGGCTCTAGTCGAGCGATGGGAGCACTCTTCGAATAGAGATGAGCGCAAGCAATTGCGCTCCATTATAAATCGTCGTACCGAAAGGGTTCAGGAAGTTGTTCAGCTTGCTGGGTGCTACCAAACCTTGACTATATCGCCACCCCCAGCCATTGGTGGTTTGATTATGCGGAATGTAGATCCATTCAATTACATCTTTGAAGACGTTTGGGGGGATAGCCTAAATAGTAAAGTCTTCGACATGCTAGACCAAGCAATTGGCGTTATAGAGGCTGGAAAGTATCAAGAGAGAAAGGAGCGGTTAAAGAAAACCAAGGGGCCATTGGGCCCGGTATCTGGCAGCAAGGTGTTTCTCGTGCATGGCCATGACGAAGCAGCTAGAGAGGGCACTGCTAGGTTTTTAGAAAAACTCAAACTAGAACCAATAATACTGCATGAACAGCCAAATGCAGGTAAAACAATAATTGAAAAAGTCGAAGCATACTCTAGCGTAGCTTTTGCGGTGGTGCTTCTAACCCCGGACGATATGGGCGCAAACAAAGGCAGTGAAGGCAGCTTGAAGCCAAGAGCAAGGCAAAATGTGATCATGGAGCTGGGTTATTTCTTAGGGAAACTTGGGCGTACTCACGTTGCCGCTCTCTTGAAAGACGACATAGAAAAACCATCAGACTATGACGGAGTGGTTTATATCTCAATTGACCCAGGTGGTGCTTGGAGATTGCAGCTAGCAAGAGAGCTTAAAGCGGCCGGGTTAAATGTTGACCTCAATGACGCAGTGTGACGAAAAATCTAACAACAAGCCGAAGCCGGACGGCTTCGCCGCCGCTTGGCTTGCCCGTTATGTGCAACCAGTATCTTTGTGGCTTAGGAGGGTGAATGTTTTTTAGTGAAGACTTCATAGCGTCAGTGGAAGAAAACCCTATAAGCGGTATCGTTGACGCATGCAACAAGATACTTGATCGGCTCGAAGAACTCTCGCTCAGTCCAGAGTGGAGTGAATTGGAACATGAGCTTTTATGGGAATCGGCTTCGTTTATTAGACTAGTCATTCAATCAAATGAATTGGATATTAATGTCGTCTTTCCTCAAGCAACAGGGGATATAAAGCATAACTGCTCTAAACTTCTAGAATACGTGAATTTAGTCAAGGCGAACTTCGAAGCACATTCAGTACGGCTGAAAATTGAATCTTATACAAGCCGCTATAGCGCGGCATTGAAATCATCCTTCGCGTATGAATTTTCACAAGGGGACCTTGACCGAATACAAACCATCGTTAACGAGCTTCGAGCCCAGATTGCTGCTAATAAGAGTTTACAAGATGATCATAAACGCAGGCTCTTAAAGCGATTGGAGCATCTGCAATCGGAGCTTCATAAAAGAGTGTCAGATCTTGATAGATTTTGGGGTTTGGTAGGCGATGCAGGAATAGTGTTGGGCAAACTAGGTAACGATGCAAAGCCAATTGTGGATAGAATAAAAGAAGTTGCCGAAATTGTATGGAAAACGCAGGCTCGATCAGAAGAGCTTCCTAGCGACTCTCAGAACCCCATGCTCGAGCATGAAGATGATATGAGTTTGTGAGTTTGGGGTCAGAGTAAAAACTCCAGCTGCGTGGTTTGGCTTAAACGTTGTGTTTAAGGAGAGATATGGACTACGAAATATCTAAAGAATTTGTCTTTCTTTTGAAGAACGGTGAATTCGCAATTCCAGTAAAAGTAGAAAATGATGCTACAAAGAACGTATCGTTCCGCTCTGCACCTCAATCTATTAACAAACTTGGAGCCGATTGGTATAAGAATGAAGTAGAAGTTACGGAAGCGCAGATGGTTGACGATGTTCTATCGAAAAATAGAAGAACAAGATGCATAAGCCCTTCAAAGCCAAAGCCAAGTTTGAAAGGGCCACAATCAAAGGATGTTGATGAGATCTATATTCTTAGAAAGTAAACATAACCATGGTCCCCATTGGATGCTCGCTATCGCTTGTCCCAATGAGCCCGACCGTTAGGGCTTTTGGAGTTTTTACTCTGCCCTCGATTATTTGAACTCAGAAACTCCTCACACAGCCGCTCCATTCGTTCGAAGTGACTTCCCCTCCAATAGGCTTGGCCGCAGTCCTTGCAGCGCCGGAAGCGATCGTAGAACTGCCGGGTTTTGGGTTGCAGTTGATGATCCACGGACTCTTTATCAACATTTTCGATCTCGCCGTTGCATCTCATGCAGCGCGTGAAGGGGTGTGCGCTGTTGTATAAATCCAACCGCGCGAGAATTTCTTTGACCTGTTCCCTTGGTTTGTCGCTGCGCACGAAGTAGCCATGGGTGATCGATTTGTGCTGCAACAGGGCGCGGTCGCGGGTCAGGACGATGCGTCTGTCGCGCTGTGCGATGTCGGCGATCTCCTGGTCGTGGTAATCGTTGCGGTAGAGGCTGTCGAAACCCAGCAGGCGCAGGTAGCGCGCCAGCCGTCCGAGATTGGCGTCGATGATGAAGCGCGGTACGCGCAGCGGTGCTTCGCGGAGCCGTATCAGTGGGCTGATGTCCAGGCTCTCGAACATGGGATAGACGCTGATGCGGTCGCCGGCTTGGACGATGTAGGAAAAATCCACGGAGCGGTCGTTGGCCAGGATCAGTTCGATTTCGGTGTGCGGTACGCCGAAGGATTCGATCAGATCCTTGACCGAGGTGCGTCGCGTGAGTTCGTGTGTAATGGTCGTCTTGCGCAACGCCGGCGGCAGGAAATCGTTCAGTTCTTCATAGAAGCGCAATTGCACCTGTGGCATCGGCCGGTCCATTGAATAGCTCAGGTGTAGGGTGGGTGTTGTTTGCGTAACCCGCCAATCGTGCTGTCGGGCACACCTTAAAAAGGTTTGTGTTGCTTCGCAACGCTTGGCGGGTTACGGCGCAAAAGCGCGCCTAACCCGCCCTACATCTTGTATGTAATAGTTATGCTTGGCTTGAGAACTTCGCCACCCTCTCCCCAACCCTCTCCCGCCCCGGCGGGAGAGGGGGTTATTCCCTCTCTCCAAGCCTTCTCCTACCGGGGCGGGAGAGGGGGTTATTCTCTCTCTCCAAGCCTTCTCCTACCGGGGCGGGAGAGGGGGTTATCTACTCTCTCCAAACCTTCTCCTACCGGGGCGGGAGAGGGGGTTATTCTCTCTCTCCAAGCCTTCTCCTACCGGGGCGGGAGATGAGGTTATCCCCTCTCCCCGCTTGCGGGGAGAGGGTTAGGGAGAGGGGGGTGTCATCCCAATTGGCAATGATCATTCCGGACGGCCGGCTCGACGGCAGGGCGCTGGAAAATAATCTGTTCCGGTTTCGGGTCCCGGTTTCGTCTGGCGGTTTCTGATCGACATCACCCACCTCACGCCGCATGCGGTGTCACTTCTTTATCCAGCCGCGAAGCCAATTCCGCCTCTGCGCAGAGCAGGTCGTAACGGGTTTGCAGGTTCAACCAGAACTGTGCCTCCATGTTGAAGAAGCGACCCAGGCGCAGGGCGGTGTCGGCGGTGATGGCGCGTTTGCCCTGGGTGATTTCGCTGATGCGGCGTTGTGGGACGCTGATATCTTTTGCCAGGCGGTATTGGGAGATGCCCATGGGGTTCAGGAACTCCTCGAGCAGAATCTCGCCAGGATGGATGGGGTGGAAGTCACGTTGGGTCATGGTGCGCACCTTCAATGATAATCAACGATCTCGACGTCGTGCGCGTCACCGGTTTTCCAGACAAAACAGATACGCCATTGGTCGTTGATGCGGATGCTGTATTGGCCGGCTCTGTCGCCCTTCAGTTTTTCCAAACAGTTGGACGGTGGTATGCGCAAGGATTTTAGTTCGCTGGCTGCATCGAGCAGTTCCAATTTGCGGGCAGCCAGGCGTGTGATTTCAGGGGGAATGCGCTTGACGTAGCGCCCCTGATAAATCTTCTCGGCATCCTTGCTCTTGAACGATTTGATCACGCCAAGAATACTAACGTACGGCGTTAGTATCGTCAAGCGCTAGTGTTGTTAAAACCGGGAAACAGGAAACCTCAGGGTCTGTCCCCCGTGAGGAACTTGGCGCAGTACATCGGGTCACAGAAAGACACATCTACTAGGGGTATTCACATGGTGCTTATCCGTACGCCGTCCGACATCCAATCCTCCGAGATCACTCCGGAATCTGTTTACCGCGAGCGGCGGCGTTTCATGCAGGCCGGGCTGGCGATGGCGGGCGGCCTGGCCCTCGGACCGCAGGTGCTGCAGGCAAAGACCGGCGCTTATGGCAATCTTCCGCGCAGCCCGTTGAGTACCGATGAAGAACTCACCGAGCTGAAGGATGTCACCAGCTACAACAACTTCTATGAATTCGGTACGGGAAAGGCAGATCCGGCCGAGAATGCCCACACGCTCAAGCCCTCGCCCTGGTCGATCAGTGTCGAAGGTGAGTGCGCCAAGCCGGGCACCTATACCCTGGAAGATATCCTCAAGCCGCATGCGCTCGAAGAACGCATCTATAGGTTGCGCTGCGTGGAAGGCTGGTCGATGGTGATCCCCTGGGTGGGATTCTCACTCGGCGATCTGCTGAAGCGTTTCGAACCGACTGGCAATGCCAAGTATGTCGAATTTGTCACGCTGGAAGATAAAGAGCAGATGCCGGGCCAGCGCTGGCCGATTCTGCGCTGGCCCTATGTCGAAGGCCTGCGCATGGATGAGGCGATGCATCCGCTGACAATCATGGCGGTGGGCCTGTACGGCGATGTGCTGCCGAATCAGAATGGCGCGCCGATCCGGCTGGTTGTGCCCTGGAAATACGGTTTCAAGAGTGGCAAGTCCATCGTCAAAATCCGTTTCGTCGAGCAGCAGCCGGTATCAAGCTGGATGCGCTCGGCGCCGAGCGAATACGGTTTCTATTCCAATGTGAATCCCGAGGTCGATCATCCGCGCTGGAGTCAGCGTACCGAACGCCGCATCGGCGATTTCATCAAGCGCAAGACGCTCATGTTCAATGGCTATGCGGATCAGGTGGCGTCGCTGTATAGCGGGATGGATTTGCGGAAGAATTATTGAATTTTGATTTGAACCGCCAAGACGCCAAGGACGCCAAGAAATGAATTTTTGAACCGCAAAGGCGCGGAGGCGCAGAGAAAAGACAAGGCTATTGTTAAAAACTTGTGCCTGCCTGGTGCCTTGTCATTCCGGCGTAGGCCGGAATCTAGCGGCCGGAACAACATGGATTACTCGCTTCGCTCGCCCTGCGGGCCGCCTTGTCGGCGTTCAACGCGCATTGCGCTTTTGTCCGGCCTGCGCCGGAATGACAAGATGCTAAGCAGTAACATGCTTTTAACATTAGGTTTCGTGTTTTCTTTGCGCCTCCGCGCCTTTGCGGTTCAAAAATATTTTGTGTTTTACAGGTAACCACAACTGAATCACCATGAAGCCCTGGATCAAGCCAGTCATTTTTATCCTCTGTCTGCTGCCGCTAGCGTGGTTGATATTCGCGTTGCTGACCGATCAGCTTGGTGCCAATCCCATTGAGGAGCTGACGCGCGAGACCGGTGAATGGACGTTGCGGTTATTGCTCATCACATTGTGCATGACGCCGCTGCGGGGCATGTTCGGCTGGACTTGGCCACTGCGCGTGCGGCGTATGCTGGGGTTGTTCGCGTTTTTCTATGTGTGCGTGCATCTGACGACCTACATCTGGCTGGATCAGTTCTTCGATTGGAACGAGATCCTGCGCGATATCTACAAGCGTCGTTTCATTACGGTGGGCATGCTGGCCTTTGTCCTGCTGTTGCCGTTGGCGCTCACATCGACGAACGCCATGATGAAACGTTTAGGAAAGAATTGGAAACGGTTGCATCAACTGGTGTATGTGATACCGGCGCTGGGGGTGTTGCACTTCTGGTGGGTGGTCAAGGCCGATGTGCGTGCGCCGTTGGTGTACGCGGTCATACTGGTGCTGCTTCTCGCGGTGCGTACCGAGCGCGGTAAAGCCTGGCTCAAACGCGATAAAACAGCCGCAATAGCCTGAAATGGACTCTCGCCAGTGTGTAGATCAATAGTCGCCGAGTTGTGTATCAGGCGCTGACGGCTCAGGCTTGCGGTTTTTCGCAACCGTTTAGCGAGAGTGCGGGCGGATCCATCGACAATGTGAAGGGTGCGGTGCGACGCAGTGCCGAAAGCCCCAGAATATTGCGCGTATTCCCGGGTAACACCGCTGCTTCCACATTGCTCAGGACACAGTTGTCTCCGATCACGATTCCGCTGATGCTGTAAATGGGTACGGTGTTGCGGCGCCCGTCCGCCATGGTGCCGTTGAGCTTGCGCAGGAACTTGGCATGTCCGCCCTGCTGCAGGATTTTCAGCATGTCCTGATTGATGGCCAGATAACTGGCACCGGTGTCGATCAGGAATTCGGTAGTGCCATAACCTTGGATCTGTCCCGCGACATAGAGGGTTTCACCGCGTTTTTCATGAACGGGAATGTTGGTGTCGCTGGCCAGACAGGTGTGTCCGGTAAGCAGCAGCAAGGCTGTCGTGATCAGGCTGGTGCGAAGCATGTGTGCCTCTCGGCCGAAGGTTATTTGCTTCTAGACTGTTGCATACAGTATGCCAGCGTGTCTGTGTAATAGAATTCAGTAGCTTGGCAATCTGCGGCTCCTTATTGCGCGCAATTCTGGAGCATGCAAGTGCGCGCGTGCACCTGTGTGGTGCGTGCTGATGTAGGCGTTTTCTTTAACTATTCAGAAATGCTTTTGGCTTGTGCTTAGAACTCATTTCTCTGTGGCAGGTCTATGCTTGAACGAAAGGGATACGCGTAGGGGGTCGTGATATAGAGGGCCGGATAATAGGACCCGGTAAACCCGCCTTAGCGTTGAGTGTCAATATGGGTAATAGCTGAAGAAAGGAGGTTAACCATGAAACACATGACACGAGCCATGTTAGTGATGGCGGCAACATTGACGGCGTTCTCGGGCGTGCAGGCTGCAGGACGGGGTATAGACAACCCTGCGCACCCGTTCAAGGGAGAGTCTGTTGGCAACGCGGCAGCCGGTTTCGACGCTGCCAGTTATGCAGGGCGGCCGAACGATACGCACAGAATCGGGACTATGGGTGGCGAAGGAGAGGCGGAATTCGCTGTCATGGAGGTAGAGGGTGATGCTATGACTGAGCAGCGTATCCCTGTCTATCATGGGCGGCCTATGGATAGTCACCGCACATTAGTTCGTTGAAGCGCTCCAATACGCTTGTGGCGCCATCCTTCCGCGATGTCGCCACAAGCATGCTATTCGTTAATCAGTGTGATACTTCCCGCCCCCTCCGCGCGCATGCATGGGCAACGCCTAGCTTGCGATCCCTCCCTTGCAACGCACAACGCAAAGCGTCAAGGTGAGTTCAATCAGGGTCGGTGATGTCGGTCTTGTGAATAGTCCTCTGTCCCTTTTTGTCCGCTCCTTTTGTCTCCTGATAAAGCGGGTGTCTCAAGGAACTATCCAGGGCCCAGAAGCCCAGTGCTACGTCATCCGGGTCAGCGCCCGACGGGATGAACAAGTGGGCGTGCACCGCTTCCGGGTCGATGTCGGCTGCCTCGATATCCGCGCGGGGCAGGGCTGCCAGCCACCAGGCCAGTGCCGCCTGGGTGCGGGTCTCCACCCAGGGTTCCAGTGATTCATTGTTGCGCTCCCGATAGGCGTTCAGTTTGACATCGTAATAACTCGCCACATGCCGGAGCAGTGCCAGCTGCCGGTCTCCAGGTGCGAGGCCGGACGCGCGGCGGTACATATTCCAAGCGATGCCCGGCCAGATTTGCGCGGGCAGGTAACCTTCCAGTTCGGATGGCCCACCGAGGGGGAGGGCGTGCCGATAGCCTGCGCCGGAGCGCAGATGACGGTCTAGCCCTTCGAGTGCGATTCTCGCCCATTCGAGCAGATCGGGATCATCCAGGGCCTCGGATGCACGGACCAACGCGGCGATGATCTGGCCCGAGGCGTCGGCGTAGGTGGTGCGGTCCACGACCGGCGGCGCCAGTTTCGCCCGTACGGCGCGGGGCTGGGCGTAGTAAAAGGCATCCGAGTGCTGGCTGGTGTAGAAGCGCTGTTCGTCGGGATCCCAGAGGTGGGTCTTCAGGTAGCTCAGGCTGTGCTCGACAACCGCACGGTAACGGTCTTCCCCAAGGCGATGATAGGCATCGGCGAACAACCACAAGAAGGCCGCGTTCAGGTCCAGTCGCTTGGAGGTTTCCAGGGCACGGTTGGCGTCGGCCTGGTTCGGATCATGGAAAAAGAAGAAGCCGCCTTCTTCCGGATCGGCGAGATCTTCAATGATCTGATCCAGCAGTCCGGGCATGCGTTCCCGCCAGGCCGCCTGGTGCAGGAGAAAGTTCAGGGTCCAGGGTTGCGGTCGCTTGCTCAGGGTGCCGAACATCGCGCTGCCGCTAAGGCGCCGGGTGCCCGGGTCATAGACGTCGTCGAGCATGTCCAGGAAGGCGCCGACGCTGTCGATGGGGTCCGAGGCAATGAGTTCGCGTCCGGTGACCGAGATCTGGCGGCGTCCTTCAGTGAGGATTCGGACGAGGTCGTCGGGCGCTACATGACCCGTGAACCGGCCCCGGATTTCGTTACGGGCGTCCAGCATCACCACGAACGGCAGGCCGCGGCCACCGTAGCGGGCGAACACATCGCGGCGGCGGTCGAGATCGATCAGGACCGGTATGTAGCCAGCACGGAGGGTCTCCACGACGGCATCCTGCTCCAGGCTCTCATTCTGGAAACCCCGGCACCAGCTGCACCATTGCCCATGGAAGTATAAGAACAAGAGGCGATTTCCGGTTCTCGCCCGCTCGAACAAGGCCGGTTCGAACCGCTGCCAATCGATGCGGGAGCCTGCCGGGTAATCATCCAGCGGGGTACTGCCGGCGGTGGCGGTGAATGTCAGGAGCAGAAAGGCGAAGCCGACCAGCACGCACCCGCGGCCACCCCGCAGGAACGTCCCGGATGTCCTCACCAAATCTTGGCGTTCTGTGCTTAGCTTCATTGACGTAGCTACGCAGTTACCAACGATCAAAGAATAGCTGTCGTTGCTTATTGCTTCCCGATCGCCATGCGCCCGGCCCAATCCCGCGCGAACTGATAGGCGACCCGACCGCTGCGCGAACCGCGCTGCAAGGCCCAGCGCAATGCCTCAAGACGCACCTGATCGGACTCGCGTATGTCAGCCTTGAGTCGTTTCAGCCAGTGGAAGGCGATGGTGAGATATTCATCCTGCGTGAAGGGGTGGAACGACAGCCACACGCCAAATCGTTCTGATAAAGAAATCTTTTCCTCGACGGCTTCACCATGATGGATTTCGGTGCCGATCAGGCGTGCTTCCTGGTTATCTTCCATGCGCTCGGGTAATAGATGACGACGGTTCGAAGTGGCGTATATCAAAACATGCTCGGGCGCTGCGGCGATGGAACCGTCCAGCATGGCCTTGAGGGTTTTATAACTGGCGTCGCCGGCCTCGAAGGATAGGTCGTCGCAATAAATTATGAAACGCCAGGGCTGTTCGGGCAGTTGCGCAACGATGTCGGGCAGGGCGGCCAGATCGGTACGATCAACCTCGATCAGACGCAGATGCTGCTTGGCGTAACTGTGCAGCAGCGCCTTGATGAGTGATGACTTGCCGGTGCCGCGCGAACCCCAGAGCAATACATTGTTGGCCGGCGCGCCGGCCAGGAACTGGCGGGTGTTGCGGTCGATTTCCTGCTTCTGATCGTCGATGCAACGGATGTCGGCAAGCCGCAGCTGATGCGGATGCACGACGGCTTCCAATTGTCCGCGGCCGCTGTTGTGGCGCCAGCGTGCGGCCTGGGTTTTATGCCAATCAATCTCTGCGGGTGCGGTGGGTAGCAGCGCTTCGACGCGTTCCATGAGTTTTTCGGCGCGGGCGAGGAAGTGATCGAGATGGGTCATGGTGCGATGGCCTATTGAACGCGGCGACGGGGCAATTAATGACGAAACTAAAAAAAAGGATAGTCCCCTCGCCCTTGATGGGGGAGGGCCAGGGAGAGGGTGATGTGTTTATCAACGCCCCCTCACCCTGGCCCTCTCTCCCGCGAGGGGAGAGGGGATGCATCTCTTCACGCCGTCAGTCGCTTGTACTTGATGCGATGCGGTTGATCCGCCTCCACACCCAAGCGATGGCCTATTGAACGCGGCGACGGGGCAATTTATTACGAAACTAAAAAAAGGATAGTCCCCTCCCCCTTGATGGGGGAGGGCCAGGGAGAGGGTGATGTGTGTATCAACGCCTCCTCACCCTGGCCCTCTCCCGCGAGGGGAGAGGGTATGCATGTCTTCACGCCGTCAGTCGCTTGTACTTGATGCGATGCGGCTGATCCGCCTCCACACCCAAGCGTTGGCCTATTGAACGCGGCGACGGGCCAATTAATGACGAAACTAAAAAAAGGATAGTCCCCTCCCCCTTGATGGGGGAGGGTCAGGGAGAGGGTGATGTGTGTGTATCAACGCCCCCTCACCCTGGCCCTCTCCCGCGAGGGGAGAGGGGATGCATATCTTCACGCCGTCAGTCGCTTGTACTTTATGCGATGCGGCTGGTCCGCCTCCACACCCAAGCGATGGCCTATTGAACGTGGCGACGGGGGTCAATTAATGACGAAACTAAAAAAGGATAGTCCCCTCCCCCTTGATGGGGGAGGGCCAGGGAGAGGGTGATGTGTTTATCAACGCCTCCTCACCCTGGCCCTCTCCCGCGAGGGGAGAGGGGATGCATATCTTCACGCCGTCAGTCGCTTGTACTTGATGCGATGCGGCTGATCCGCCTCCACACCCAGACGGCGTTTACGGTCGGCCTCATAATCGTTGTAGTTACCTTCGAACCATTCCACATGGCTGTCGCCTTCGAAGGCGAGGATATGCGTGGCCAGACGATCCAGGAACCAGCGATCATGCGAGGTGACCAGCACGCAACCGGGGAATTCCAGCAAGGCTTCTTCCAGGGCGCGCAGGGTTTCCACGTCGAGATCGTTGGTTGGTTCGTCGAGCATCAGCACATTGCCGCCGCTCTTGAGCAGCTTCGCCAAATGCAAACGGTTGCGCTCACCGCCGGACAGATCGCCGACGCGTTTCTGCTGATCGGAGCCGGAGAAGTTGAAACGCGACACATAGCCGCGCGACGGTGTTTCATAGCGGCCGACTGTGATGACATCCAAACCATCGGAGACTTCCTGCCACACGGTTTTATTGTCGTCCAAGGCATCACGGCTCTGATCGACATAGGCTATCTGCACGGTTTCACCAATGCGCAATTCGCCGCTGTCCGGTTTATCCTGGCCGTTGAGCATGCGGAACAGCGTGGTCTTGCCGGCGCCGTTGGGGCCGATGATGCCGACGATCGCGCCGCGCGGGATGTTGAACGACAGATTCTCGATCAACATCCTGTCGCCGAAGCCTTTGCTGAGATTCTTGGCCTCGATCACCAACTCGCCGAGACGCGGCCCCGGTGGGATATAGATTTCGCGCGTCTCGTTGCGTGTCTGATATTCCTGCGACTGCAGTTCTTCAAAGCGCGCCATACGCGCCTTGCTCTTGGCCTGACGGCCTTTGGGATTGGAACGTACCCATTCCAATTCTTCCTTGATAGCGCGTTCGCGCGCGGCCTGGCCTTTCTGTTCCTGCGCCAGTCGCTTTTCCTTCTGTTCCAACCAGGTCGAATAATTGCCCTCGTAGGGAATGCCGCGACCACGGTCCAGTTCCAGAATCCAGCCGGCGACGTTATCGAGGAAATAACGGTCATGGGTCACTGCGACCACGGTGCCGGGATATTCGTGAAGAAAACGTTCCAGCCAGGCGACCGATTCGGCATCCAGATGGTTGGTCGGTTCGTCGAGCAGCAGCATGTCCGGTTGCGACAGCAGGAGTTTGCACAGCGCGACGCGACGCTTCTCGCCACCGGAGAGTTTGCTGACATCGGCATCCCAGGGCGGCAGACGCAGGGCATCGGCGGCGACTTCGAGGGTGCGCTCCAGATTGTGCGCATCGGAGGCCTGAATAATGTTTTCCAGCCGCGCCTGTTCGGCGGCTAACGCATCGAAATCCGCATCGGGTTCCGCATAGGCGGCATAGACGGCTTCGAGTTGTTCCTGCGCGGCCTTGATTTCGCCCAGGCCTTCTTCGACATTGCCGCGCACATCCTTGCTCGGATCGAGCTTGGGCTCCTGCGAAAGAAAGCCGACCTTGATGCCGGGTTGAGGGCGCGCCTCGCCTTCGATTTCGGTATCGAGGCCGGCCATGATGCGCAGCAGCGTGGATTTACCCGAACCGTTCAGGCCGAGCACGCCGATCTTGGCGCCGGGAAAGAAGGACAGGGAGATGTCTTGCAGGATCCAGCGTTTGGGTGGAACGATCTTGCCCACGCGGTTCATGGTGTAAACGTATTGTGCCATAGCGATCTCGAGTAGCTGCGAGGGATGGTGATGTGCGCCGATTATAGAAGGGTGCCGGTATCAGTTATAGAGGCAGATATTGGAATAAGGGCTGTTTGCAGCTTGCGCTTCCAGTAAAAGTCGAACGCCATGCGCGGTTAATGCAGCGATGTGATTTGCATCTGCCGTATTCAACCGGTGAGTTCCGTTGGCGCCAGGGTGCAGTGGGATTGGCGGCCAGTATTCGTTGAGTTGGTCGGGTGACTTCAACGGTATTGAGAAATGGAAACCACTGATCATGCACAGGCCCGGCAGCGCTTCGAGAATATGCATTCTGGTCTGTCTCCGTGAAAATTCCCCTTGCGATACACGGCCTTGCAGATTATCTTGAGCGGGCTTGTAAGGTATAGGGGCTGCAAAGGAAGCTGCGTATGCGAATTCTAGTGGTCGTGGGTGCCAAGCTCTATCAGTCACTCATCCAAAATGTACTGGGTGAGCTGCAAGTCCAGGCCGACTATGTCGCTGACGGTCAATCCGCACTACAGGCGGTGTATGAGAACAAATATGATCTGCTGTGTCTGGAGCTGATGCTGCCGGATATGACCGGGCTGGATGTTTGCCGGCAATTGCGCGCCGAGGCCGCCACGGCCTTGATACCGATCGTGCTGCTTACCTCCGATGACAAGGAGGCCACGCTCAAGGACAGTCTGGAAGCCGGTATTACCGAGATTCTGCACAAATCCAATTTCGCGGATTTGAGTCGCGCGTTCAAGCAGCTTGTCAGCGGTATGCGGACCCAGGTCATGGGTCGTGTGTTGTATGTCGAAGATACCCAGATGGTGGCCAAGGTGACCCTGCGGCTGCTGGAGAAGATGGGTCTGAGGGTTGATCATTTCATCAGTGCCGACCTGGCCTGGGAGCAGTTCGAACGCCAGGACTATGATCTGGTCATCACCGATATTCTGGTCGAGGGCCAACTCAGCGGCACAGGCCTGTTGCGCCATATCCGCGGTCTGGATGATGAACGCAGCCGCATCCCCGTGTTGGCGATATCCGGATTGGACGATACGGCGCGGCGCATTGAGATTCTGCGCCAGGGTGCCAACGATTATATTGCCAAGCCGGTGGTCGAGGAGGAGCTGCGCGCCCGTGTGACCAATCTGCTCACGGCCAAACACCTGTTTGACACGGTGCGTGAACAACAGAAAAAGCTCGAAGAGTTTGCCGTCACCGACCAACTGACCGGGCTGTATAACCGCCACTTTCTGCACGAGGCGGCTCAGCAGGCCGTGGCCAATGCCAATCGACACAAATATGCGCTCAGCCTGCTGTTCCTCGACCTCGATCACTTCAAACGGATCAATGACAGCCACGGCCATGATGCGGGCGATAATGTGTTACGCGAGTTGGGGGCGCTGCTGCGCAAGAACTGTCGCGATGGCGATATCGCCGCGCGTTTTGGTGGTGAGGAATTCGTGGTGCTGCTGGTGGAATGCGGCCTGGAACATGCCCAGATCAAGGCCGAGCGAATACGCGCTGAGATTGAGTCCAGTAAACTGGCGGGGTACAAGGTCACGGCAAGTATCGGCGTGGCGACGCTATCGATCGGTCAACAAACCTGCTTTGAAGAGTTGTTCAAACAGGCGGACGTTGCCGTCTATGCCGCCAAGCGTGGCGGCCGTAATCGGGTGGCCATGACCGGGACATAACGGGGTCAGCGACGAATTCCACCGCCACCTTAATCTCGCCGCAGGCAGTGCTTGATTTGTCTGTGATCCGAATGGCACCTACACAAGCCTGGATACGCCGTCATCCCGGCGAATGCCGGGATCCAGAACCCGCCTCTGTGGGTGTCCCCTGGATTACTCGCTTCGCTCGCCCTACGGGCCGCCTGGTCGGCGTTCAACGCGCTCCGCGCTTTTGTCCGGCCTGCGCCGGAATGACGAAAAAACGAGAACTTGGCTTTAAGTCAGTGCCCTCCGTCTCTGGCCCCGTTATTTCCCCATAAATCCGCATCCGCCCCTCACCAGGCCTGCATGCCGGCCCCGGATCGGCTATTATGTGCGCCTTTCGCGCCCCGCCACGGTGGGGCGTCCTTACCAGTGCAGGTCCGCCCGGGCGGGCCGTCAGATCAGGGGTTTGGAATGTTCAGCAAAGATATGACCATTGCCGGGTTCGACGATGAATTGGCCGCCGCGATCCGCAATGAAGAGCGCCGTCAGGAAGAACACATTGAACTCATCGCCTCGGAAAACTATGCCAGCCCACGGGTTATCGAGGCGCAGGGGTCGGTGCTGACCAATAAATATGCCGAGGGCTACCCCGGCAAGCGTTACTACGGCGGCTGCGAATACGTTGATATTGCGGAACAGCTGGCCATCGATCGCGCCAAGCAACTGTTCGGTGCCGACTACGCCAACGTCCAACCGCACTCCGGTTCGCAGGCCAATGCCGCGGTTTACATGGCCTTGTGCGAGCCAGGCGATACCATCCTCGGCATGAGTCTGGACGCCGGTGGCCATCTGACCCACGGTTCCAAGGTCAATTTCTCCGGCAAGATCTACAAGTCTGTGCAGTACGGCTTGAACACTGCGACCGGCCTGGTCGACTACGATCAGGTCCGCGCCCTGGCCAAGGAGCACAAGCCGAAGATGATCGTCGCGGGCTTCTCGGCCTATTCACGGGTGATGGACTGGAATATCTTCCGCGAGATCGCCGATTCGGTCGGCGCCTATCTGTTTGTCGACATGGCGCATGTCGCTGGTCTGGTCGCCGCCGGCATCTATCCCAGTCCGGTCGCGATTGCCGACGTTACCACGACCACAACGCACAAAACCCTGCGCGGTCCGCGCGGTGGTTTGATCCTGGCCAAGGCCAATCCGGATATCGAGAAGAAGCTCAACTCGCTGGTGTTCCCGGGTACCCAGGGTGGCCCGTTGATGCATGTGATTGCCGCCAAGGCCGTCGCATTCAAAGAAGCCTTGGAGCCGGGTTTCAAAGACTATCAGAAGCAGGTGCTGGCGAATGCGCGCACCATGGCTGCGGTGCTGATGGAACGCGGCTATAAGATTGTTTCCGGCGGCACCGACGATCATCTGTTCCTGATCGATCTGATCGACAAGGGCATCACCGGCAAGGCCGCCGACGCCGCGCTCGGCAATGCCAATATCACGGTGAACAAGAATGCCGTGCCCAATGATCCGCAGTCGCCGTTCGTGACCAGCGGTATCCGCATCGGTACCCCGGCGATGACCACGCGCGGTTTCAAAGAGGCCGAGGCCAAACAGCTGACCGGCTGGATCTGCGACATCCTCGATCATGTTGAAGATCTGGCCCTGCAGGAGCGCGTGCGCGCTGAAGTCGTGGCGCTGTGCAAACGCTTTCCGGTGTATGGCAAATAACAGGAACGAGGTTCTAGGTGCTAGGGCCGAGGCAAAGACTCTTTGTTTTTCCTAGTACCTCGTCCCTAGCGCCTAGGACCTGATGTTATGTACTGCCCCTTCTGCGCCGCCGAAGACACCAAGGTCATAGATTCGCGCCTGACCGGCGAAGGCGCGCAGGTGCGGCGTCGGCGTGAATGTCTGAGTTGTGGCGAACGTTTCACCACGTTTGAAGTTGCCGAGTTGGTGATGCCGCGCGTGGTCAAGCGTGGCGGCGTGCGCGAACCGTTCAACGATTCCAAACTGCGCGGCGGCATTGTGCGGGCGCTGGAAAAACGCCCGGTGGCGACTGAGCAGATCGAAGACGCCATCGAACGTATTCAGCACAAGGTACGCGGCAGCGGTGAACGTGAAGTGACCTCGGGTCAGCTGGGCGAATGGGTGATGGAAGAATTGCGCAAGCTGGATCAGGTCGCCTATGTGCGTTTCGCATCGGTCTACCGCAGTTTCCAGGACGTGAATGCCTTTCGTGAAGAGATCGATCGGTTGGAGAATGATCCGACCCCGGAAGAACGCCGCAATCAGATGCCACTGATCCCGGATGAGAAATAGTCCATCGGCACCTCAATTGCGATGGATTACGCTGCACTCTATCTATCTTATGGGATGACGAGATAGTCCGTAGGGCGCATTAGCGCAGCGTAATGCGCCGGATGTTCACAGTGATAATGCTGAAGGGATCTCTGAAACATTCGTCATTCCGGCGCATGCCGGAATCCATGTGATTCAAGGCGCTGGATTCCGGCATGCGCCGGAATGACGGCTTAGGAATTGATTAGAGCCTACAAAACATTCGGCGCATTACGACCTCCGGTCTATGCACCCTACGCAGCACGGATACGGATACGCATGAACGTCGGTGCCGACTACGAATACATGGCGCGCGCACTGCAGCTGGCAGAACGCGGTCTGTACACGACCGATCCGAATCCGCGCGTCGGCTGTGTACTGGTGCGCGATGGCGTGATCGTCGGCGAAGGTTGGCATGAACGGGCTGGTGAGGCGCATGCCGAGATTCATGCCTTGCGCGCGGCTGGTGACTTGGCGCGCGGTGCGACGGCCTATGTAACGCTGGAGCCCTGCTGTCATCAGGGTCGCACACCGCCTTGCACCGATGCATTGATTGCAGCGGGTGTCGCAGAAGTTGTTGTGGCCATGCAGGATCCGAATCCGCAGGTGGCTGGCGGCGGTCTCGCGAAACTCCAGGCCGCGGGTATGAAAACCCGCAGTGGTGTGTTGAGTGCGCAGGCCGAGGCCCTGAATCCGGGCTTCATCAGTCGCATGCGGCGCGGACGGCCGTTCGTGCGTTGCAAGCTGGCGATGAGCCTGGATGGTCGCACCGCTATGGCGTCGGGGGAGTCCAAATGGATCACCGGTGCCGAAGCGCGCGCCGATGTGCAGCGCTTGCGCGCACGCAGTGCGGCGATCATGACCGGCATCGGAACAGTACTGGCGGATGATCCGTCATTGAATGTACGGCTTGATGAAGCTGAAGCGCCACGTCAGCCCTTGCGGGTAGTGCTGGATCATCAGCTGCGCACGCCGCCGACCGCACGGATGTTGAGCCTGCCCGGCACAACGCTGATTTTTGCTGTCAGTGAGGCGGAAACGCCGCGCGCAGCCTTGCTGGCGGCCGGTGCCGAGATCGTTCTGCTGGAGCCGCAGGCCGGGCAGATGCAACTCGCCGATGTGCTGGAGGTGTTGGCGATGCGCGACATCAACGAAGTGTTGGTGGAGGCCGGTGCAACCTTGAACGGTGCGCTGCTGGCAGCGGGGCTGATCGATGAGCTGGTGATCTACATGGCGCCACAGCTGTTGGGCGACGGCGCGCGCGGTCTGTTCCATCTGCCGGGTTTGGAACGCATGGCACAGAAGCGCAGATTGGATATACAGGATATCCGCAAGGTCGGGCAGGATTGGCGGATTACCGCCGTGCCTGTGTCGGATTAACGAAAACGTAGGTCGGATTCAGCGCCGCAGGCGCGCGTCCGACGTGCAGTTAAGCTGATTGCGGATGTCTCGTCGGGCACGGCCTTCCAGGCCTGAACCCGACCTACGATTTGTCCGTGGTGTTTTCGGTTGATCGGACGGTGTTGGTGGATTGCCGCAGACACGAATTGATACATCCCCTCTCCCTTGACGGGAGAGGGCCCCTCACCCCAACCCTCTCCCGCGAGGGGAGAGGGGGTAAACATGTTGAGTTGCTATGTTCACAGGCATCATTCAAGCAGTGGGTGAGATCGCTGTCCTGCAACCGCAGGGCGGCGACCTGCGCCTGCGCGTGCGCACCGGCAAACTGGATCTCGGCGATGTGCAACTCGGTGACAGCATTGCCGTGAATGGCGTCTGCCTGACGGCCGTGGAATTACCGGGTGACGGGTTCTGGGCCGATGTCTCGGGCGAGACCCTGGCGCACACGACCTTGGGTGCCTGCAAACAGGGTGCGCGGGTGAATCTGGAAAAGGCCTTGACGCCGACCACGCGTCTTGGCGGACATCTGGTCAGCGGTCATGTGGACGGTGTCGGTGAAGTGATCGAGCGCAAAGCGGATGCGCGCTCGGAGCGGTTCCTTATTCGCGCGCCCAAAG
This sequence comes from Gammaproteobacteria bacterium, assembly GCA_018819175.1. Taxonomy (GTDB): domain Bacteria; phylum Pseudomonadota; class Gammaproteobacteria; order Thiohalobacterales; family Thiohalobacteraceae; genus JAHJQQ01. The sequence goes on along the minus strand of JAHJQQ010000003.1, from coordinate 30,545 downwards.
CGCTTTCGCGCTACATTGCTCAGAAGGGTTCGATCTGCGTGGACGGCGTGAGCCTGACGGTGAATGCTGTCGAAGGGAATGTCTTCAATTTGAATATCGTGCCGCATACCTTGGCGGAAACGACGTTTGGTGCCTATCGCCCAGGCAGTAATGTAAATCTGGAAGTGGACCTGATTGCGCGTTATCTCGAACGTCTGTTGCAGGGTGATGTCGAAGCCGGCGGTCAGGGTTTGAGTATGGATTTTCTGCGCGCGCATGGGTTCGCTAAATAAGAGGCAAGAGGCAAGAGGCAAGAGGCAAGAGGCAAGAGGCAAGAGGCAAGAGGCAAGAGGCAAGAGGCAAGAGGCAAGAGGCAAATTATTTTGCGATTAGTGGTTTTGTCTCTTGCCTCTTGTATCTTGCTACTGATCTAACAGGACTACTGAAATTAATGAAACTCAATTCGATAGAAGAACTGGTTGAAGATCTCCGCCAGGGCAAGATGATCATCCTGATGGATGACGAGGATCGCGAGAATGAAGGCGATCTGGTGATGGCCGCGTCGAAAGTGCGTCCGGAAGACATCAACTTCATGGCCAAATTTGGCCGCGGTCTGGTGTGTCTGACGCTGACGCGCGAGCGCTGCGTGCAATTGAAACTGCCGCTGATGGTCAACGACAATAATGCCCAGCATTCGACCAATTTCACGGCCTCCATCGAAGCCGCCGAGGGTGTGACCACCGGTATCTCCGCCCAGGACCGCGCAGTGACCATTCAAGCGGCCGTCGCCAGCAATGCCAAGCCCAGCGATATCGTCATGCCCGGGCATATCTTCCCGTTGATGGCGCAACCCGGCGGTGTGCTCACCCGTGCCGGCCATACCGAGGCAGGCTGTGATCTGGCGCGCCTGGCCGGTTGCGAGCCTGCGGCGGCCATTGTCGAAATTCTCAATGAGGATGGCACCATGGCGCGGCGTCCGGATCTGGAGGCCTTTGCCAAGGAACATAATCTCAAGATCGGTACCATCGCGGATTTGATCCACTATCGTATTGAGAATGAAAAGACGCTCGAACGCGTTGCGGAATGCATGCTGCCGACCGAGTTCGGTGATTTCCAGTTGATTGCCTTCGAAGACTCCATCGACAAAGATGTGCATCTGGCACTGATTTATGGCGAACTGGATGTGCAACAACCAGTGCTGGTGCGCGTGCATGTGCAAGGTATGTTGTGCGACCTGCTCGGCGCCAAGACGGGTGATTGTGGCTGGCCGCTGCGGCATGCGCTGGAGCGGGTCGCGCGTGAAGGCAACGGCGTGGTGATCGTGTTGGGTAAACCGGAAGATCCCGTCTCCCTGGTGCGCCGCATCCGCCATTATTCCGAAGATGATCCGCACAGCGAACCGCCGCGCCGCGGTGGCCGCGAGGAATTGCGGACCTATGGCATCGGCGCACAGATCCTTGCCGATCTCGGTATCACGCGCATGCGAGTATTGTCCGCGCCGAAAAAGATGCACGGCATTACCGGCTTCGGCCTGGAAGTGGTTGAATACGTGTCGTGCGATTGATTTGAAAAGCTTTCACCACGAAGGCGTCGAAGGCGCAGTAAGGAAGGCCATTTGTTGGTAGAGCAGTGAGTCGAACTGGCAGGCGCAGATCCTTCAGGCCGAAATGAATTGATCTGCATTCCCTTTGTGCGCCTTCGGCGCCTTTGAGTTCAAGTCTTTTGATTTTCATCTATACGATTGGTTTAAGATACGACAGACACTACTAAGGGTATTTGAGCAATGAGCAAAATAACGGAAGTCGAAGGCCAGCTGCAGGTGCGTGGTGCGCGCTTTGCCTTGTTGGTGGGGCGTTTCAACAGTTTCGTCGTCGAGAGCCTAGTGTCCGGCGCCGTCGATTGTCTGAAACGTCATGGTGCCGCGGAGCAGGATCTCACCATTGTGCGCGTGCCCGGTGCCTTCGAGATGCCATTGGTGGCGAAGAAGCTTGCCGCATCCAAGAAATATGACGCGATCATCGCTCTTGGCGCGGTGATCCGTGGTGGTACGCCGCATTTCGAATACGTCGCGGGCGAATGCACCAAAGGTCTGGCCAGCGTCGGGATGGAATTCAACCTGCCTGTCGCGTTCGGTGTGCTGACGGTTGATAACATCGAGCAGGCTATTGAGCGTGCGGGTACCAAGGCGGGCAACAAAGGTGTCGAAGCGGCCATGTCCGCCATTGAAATGGTTGACCTGCTGCGGTGTCTGGAATCCTGATGGCGGCGAGCAGTTCCAACAGTGGTCCTGGTAAATTCTCCTCGGTGGCCCGCGCCAAGGCGCGACGGGTCGCGATGCAGGCCGTGTATCAGTGGCAGATGACCGCGCACGACATTTCCGATGTGTTGGCGCAGTTCCTGGCCGATGAGGATAATCGCGGCGCCGATAAAGAATATTTTGAGGCCTTGGTGCGTGGCGTGGTGCAGGGGCATGCGGAATTGGATGCCTTGCTGGCGCCGACCCTGGCACGTCCGTTGGAAGAAGTTGATCCTGTTGAACGCGCGGTATTGCGTGTGGCGACTTTCGAGCTGCAGCAGCGTTTGGATGTGCCGTATCGCGTGGTGTTGAATGAGGCTGTTGCGCTGGCCAAGAAATTTGGCGCCGAGCAAGGCCATACCTTCGTCAACGCGGCCTTGGACAAATTGGCGCGTGAGTTGCGTAAGCTTGAAATGCGTGGTTGAAAATCTCTAAACGCAAAGGCGCCGAAGGCGCGCAAAGGGATTATTAGAACCTATCTCAAAATCGATCCCGGGCGTTCAGGCAAGGCGCGGGGCATGTGAGGAACGCAGTTTACACGGTGTAAATGAGTACCGGAACATGACTTGCAACGCCGCATGAGCGGTCGCGATCGATTTTGAGATAGGTTCTAGTAAGAGGGTTATGTGGATTCCTTTGTCTGCCGATGACGGTTAGGGGGCAATTGTCAATTCCCTTAGCGCTCATTCCCAGTCACGCATCTTCAGATCGGTAGAGATCAAATCATGATTTTTCGTACATGGTTTTCCTTCGCGCGCCTTCGGCGCCTTTGTGTTGAAAAAGGATTTTTTTCTACACCATGCCGCTGACCGAATTCTCCCTTATCGACCGCTTTTTCAACGCGCAGACGATGTCGCGCGAGGATGTGGCAATCGGCATAGGTGACGATGCCGCCGTATTGAATGTGCCGCCGGATCAGCAGTTGGTGGCGGCCGTGGACACTCTGGTGGCGGGCGTGCATTTTCCTGCAAGCGCGACTGCGGCGAGTATCGGTCACAAGGCCTTGGCGGTGAATCTGAGCGATCTGGCGGCGATGGGTGCGCGGCCTACTTGGGCTTTGTTGGCACTGACGCTGCCGGCGATTGATGAAGTCTGGGTGCAGGAATTTGCCGCGGGTTTCTTCACGCTGGCCAAACGTTTTAATGTCGCGCTGGTGGGGGGAGATACCACGCAGGGGCCGTTGTCAGTGTCCGTGCAGTTGTTTGGTTGCGTGCCCAAGGGGCAGGCCATTCAGCGGCGTGGTGCGCAGCCGGGCGATCAGATTTATGTCACCGGAACGCTCGGTGATGCCGGCCTGGCGTTGCGACAGATACTGGCCGATGCACACTGTCCGGAGGCGCTCGCCTTGCGTCTGCATATGCCTGAGCCGCGTGTGCACCTGGGCGAAAGCTTACGTGGTTTGGCTACGGCGGCCATAGATGTCTCCGATGGTTTACTCGCCGATCTCGGCCATATCCTCTCGCGCAGTAATGTCGGCGCGCGTATACGCGCGGACCATGTGCCGCGTTCAGCGGCCTTTCAGACCCAACTATCGAATACGGATGACGACTGGTATGCCTTGCCGCTCAGTGCCGGTGATGATTATGAACTTTGTTTCACCGTTCCGCTGAGTCGCAGTGCTGCTGTGCACGGACTCGCTGATCGCTGGCAATGTGCGGTGACCCATCTCGGCGAAATTGTGGATGAGCCGGGACTGAAATGTGTCTATGAAGATGGCAGTGCCTATGTCGATCGTGGGCGCGGTTACGAGCATTTCCGCATATGACCGAGGCGAAAACCAAGGTCAAGATACCGGCAGCGCTGTTGCGCGATCCGGGACATTTTATCGCCCTGGGTTTTGGCAGCGGTTTGTTTCCGCGTGCGCCGGGTACGGCGGGGACGCTGGTGGCTATCCCGCTGTATCTGCTCTGCGTGCAACTCCCCGGCGTGTTGTATCTGAGTCTCGTTGTGATTGCCTTCGGCCTGGGTGTGTATCTCTGTGGACGCACGGCGCGGGCGCTGCAGGTGCACGATCATCCCGGCATCGTCTGGGACGAAGTGGTGGGTTTCCTCGTTACCATGGCCTGGGCTCCGCCGGGTTGGATCTGGGTCCTGGCCGGCTTTGTCGCTTTCCGGTTCTTCGACATCCTCAAACCCTGGCCGATTCGCGTGGCCGATCGTTCCCTGCACGGGGGGCTCGGTATTATGTTCGATGACGTGCTCGCCGGTTTGGCGGCCAGCCTTTTATTATGGGGTGTTCTGGCAATCGCGCACTAAAGAAGGGGGTATGGCCGCCGATTTATAGCCTCAGTACGCCTGTCCTCGGACTTGGCCCTGAATGACGGGCGGTACTCGCAATATTCAATAAAATCTTCCGGGGGTGAGTTTGAGTAACCAACGTGTCGTGGGTGGTGAAGAGTTGGGTGCGGCTGATTCCGACACCAACTTTTACGCGGCGCGCCTGGCCGGCGTTAATCAGGACCATGTGGTGCTGACCACCACGGATATCGTCAATGCCAATGGTGTCATTCTGGTCCGCAAAGGCGTTCGCATCGATTCGAATATTGCCGAGCGTATTCTCCGTCACAAACTTATCAAGCCACTTGAAGAGCAGGTTGCCGTCGCTGATGGCCTGAATGGGCAGCGGTTGGCGGAACGCTTCGCATGCCTGCACGAGAAATATCCTGATCTTGGCCATCTGCATGACCGACTCGGGTCCATTGCCTTGTGCAATGAGCTATCGGTGAAAAGCGAATTCCATACGATGTTGTGGCAGAAACTCACCGTACTGGAGCACGAGCTGCCGAGTGAATTCGAGAAGGGGCTGTTCTGCGCCGGGCTTGCCGCGCTGCTGGCACGGGAACTCAAGTTGAGCCACCAGGACATTCAATCCGCTTTCCTGGCCGGACTGACGCATGATGCAGGACTCCTGCACATCGATCCGGCCATCCTCAACAAGAACGGTCCGCTCACGCCGCCGGAGTGGCGTGCGATCCAGAGCCATGTCATCACCGGCCGGATGCTGCTGGATCATCTCCCGGGGGTATCGTCTGCGGCTGCAGATGCGGTCATGCAGCATCATGAACGCTGCGATGGCACGGGTTATCCGGTCGGCACTGGAGAAGATCAGTTGGGTCTGCTGGGGCAGGTGGTCGCCATTGCCGACAGTGTGCAGGCCATCCGCGTCAGACAGTTTGAAAAGCTGGGACGAAATCTGTACGACACATTGCCCTATCTCAATCTCAATGCCTATACGCACTTCTATTCCGTCTTTCAGGCGATGGTATCGGTCTTGAAGCGATCGGGCCTGAGCCAGACCCTCGTCGATGCCTATGGTGGTGTCGCCACGATGGGGCTGCGTCTGCAACAACGTGGTGAGTCCTTGCAGGAAGCGGTCGGTTATCTGCAGGCCATGGTCGACAGCCTGGAGACCTCGAATATCCGCAGCTGCGGCCAGCATGTGCTGCGTTCCGCGCGCCGTGTGCAGACCATGATGGTTTCATCGGGCCTGGTACGTATCGAGTTGACCACCTGGCTCGGTTCATTGGCGCAGGAACCTGATGAGAGTGTGCTGGCTGAGCTCAATGAGATCGATCTGATGCAGAACGAGCTGCGTTGGCAGATCCGGAACCTGTTGCGTGCCTTCGGTGAGTTTTACGATCTGGAGTGTAAGGATGATAGCTGCGGGGCTTTGGCGCTGCATGCGGAGCGCCTGGAGGATTGCCTCAAGGCGGCGGGTTGATGACGCGGAGCCTGCTGATCAGGGCTGACTCGCGGTGAACTGATCCAATAGTTGGAATCCCCGCGGGGCCAGGACGATAATGAAATACGCTTCGAGCCGAATGAATTGGATTTAATGCTTAACGAATTATGCCGGCATGTGCAAAAATTACCCCGATGCATCGTGCCTTCTTCGACGCCAACACCGAGGCGCACCATGTCAAAGCCCTTAAGTCCGTATCGGGTGTCAATGATGGACTGCGCAGTGCCCTTGCTGCGAGTTGATGCCGGTAATACCAATGCCGTACGCATCGGGTTGTTGTGCGCGGTTACGATCTTTCTTCTGACCCTATCCATGCCGTCGCCGGCAGCCGATATCGAGCTGCTGGCGACCTTTCGTGATCAGGTTGTGATTCGTGTCGATGATGTTCAACACAAACTCAAACCCGGCGAGAGCACGCCGGACGGCATCCGCCTGATCAGCACGGATGGTGCGAGTGCAATGCTGGAGCTCGACGGTGTGCAGCGTCGTTATCCGCTAGGTTCGAAAATCCGTTCCAGCTATAAAAAGGCGGAGCGTTCGGAAGTGCATGTGTTTCGTGATCTGAATGGCATGTTCAAAACCACCGGTTCGATTAATGGCATGCCGATCCAGTTTCTTGTCGATACCGGCGCCAGCACGATCGCGATCAGTTCCGCGCAGGCGCGCAGGCTGGGGATCGATTATCGCGTGGTCGGCGAGCCGGGGCAGGTGATTACGGCGTCACGGGTCGAACCGGTGTACAGCGTCATGCTCGATATGGTGAAGGTCGGGGATATTCAGTTACGCAATGTGCCGTGCATGGTCATGGAGGGCAATATGCCGGACATTCCCCTGCTGGGGATGTCCTTCCTGGGGCGTCTGGAAATGCAGAACGACGGCCAACGCCTGATTCTGCGACAGAAATACTAGCTGCTGTTGTCCGCTCTGTACTGTCTGCCGACCGCGATTTAAGGATTGACCCGATATTAGCGGTGGCCGATAGATTGTTTACGCGCTAAAATGCGCCTCCCCGCAGTATATGCCTGTGATTTTGGGTGGTGTGCAGCCTGGTCTGCGCATCGCTGAGTCATTATGTAACTCGTCCTGGAATTGTTATGGAACTTACCGCTGATATGATGTGGGTGCTGGGTTTTCTCGCACTTACCATTTATCTGTTTGTATCTGAAGTCGTACGCGTCGATGTCGCGGCGATACTGGTCATGGTGCTGCTGGGTCTGACGACGGTCGTTCCGTTCGTACCGCCTCTGGTCGATACCGCGCATTTATTCGACGGTTTTGCGAGTAATGCCGTGATATCCATTATCGCTGTGATGATCATAGGCGCCGGTCTGGATAAGACCGGTCTGATGGGAGCGGTGGCCAATTACATTCTCCGGATTGGCGGTACCACGGAAAAGCGCATCATTCCGCTGATTTCCGGTACGGTCGGTATCATCTCCAGCTTTATGCAGAACGTCGGTGCGGCGGCCTTGTTTTTACCGGTGGTGAGTCGTATTTCGGCGCGTACCGGTCTGCCGCTGTCGCGCATGCTCATGCCGATGGGCTTCAGTGCCATTCTCGGCGGTACCGTAACGATGATCGGTTCCAGTCCGCTTATTCTCTTAAATGACCTGATCAAGACCTCCAATCATGCCCTGGGTAAGAAGGGGCTAGAGGAGATGGAAACCTTCAGCCTGTTCGCCGTGACACCGATTGGTCTGGCTCTGCTGATTACCGGGATTGTCTATTTCGTTTTTGCCGGCCGTAAAGTTTTACCGAAGAGCAGTGGCGCCATGGAAATGATGTCCACAAAAAGCACTATCGATTACATCAAGCGGGTCTATGGCCTCGACTACGCGCTGTATGAAGTGCATGTGCCTGCTGAGAGCGATGTCATCGGTAAACGGGTCGAAGATATCGAGCGTGAATTTTATATCCGCATTATCGCCATGAAGGCGGATGACAAATTACGTCTGGCCCCCGGTGGTCTGACGCGCGATGTGGAGATCGCTGCGGGGCAGGTATTAGGGGTGCTGGCCTCGCAATACGCCGTCGAACGTTTTGGCGAGACCGTTCAAGCGCAGATACGCCCGGATATCGAAGTGCTGGCCTCGGCCCTGATGCCGACCAAGGCGGGTATTGCCGAGATCGTGATACCGCCGAGCTCGAGTCTGGTCGGCAAAACTTCACGTGAAGTCTGGCTGCGCAAGAGTTATGGACTGACTTTGCTGGCTATCCATCGTCAGGGCAAGGCGATCCGCGAAGACGAAAATGCAGTGGATCTACCGTTGCAAGGTGGTGATACGTTGATCTGCCATGTGGCCTGGAATCAGTTGGCGCGTCTGGAGAAAGATCCCGATTTCGTGGTGGTTACCACCGAATATCCGCATGAAGAACTACGGCCGCACAAGGTGCCCTGTGCGCTGAGTTTCTTCCTCCTCGCCCTGGGTATGATTTTATTTACCGATGTGCGCTTGTCCGTCGCCTTGTTGACCGGCGCAATGGGCATGGTCATCACGAACGTCATTTCGATCGATGAGGCCTATCGTGCGGTGAGCTGGAAAACCGTGTTCCTGCTCGCGAGTCTGATACCGCTGGGCGCGGCTGTTGAGCATTCCGGTACCGCGCAATGGATCGCCGTACACACCCTGGATTTGTTTGGCAATGATGTGAGCCCGTTTGTGCTGCAGGCCGTGATCGCCGTTCTGGCAACCTTCTTCACGCTGGTAATGTCCAATGTCGGCGCCACCGTGTTGTTGGTGCCGTTGGCTGTGAACATCGCCGTACAGGCGACTGCCGCCGGTGTGGAGGGTGTTAATCCGGCCGTGTTTGCCTTGACCGTCGCGTTGGCGACATCCAATTCATTCCTGATACCAACGCATCAAGTGAACGCCCTGATCATGGGTCCGGCAGGTTATAAGGTAAAAGATTTCCTGCGCGCGGGCGGCATTATGACGGTGTTGTTCCTGGTGGTCATGCTGGGGATGTTGCAGGTGATGTTTTAGTTCAGGGACGAGGTGCTAGGGCCGAGGGGAAACCCTCCAACCCCAACCTAGAACCTAGTCCCTGCTTTTGTCATTCACAATCATCGCATAGGCCGAGTGATTGTGAATTGATTCGAAATTCTCCGATTCCACGGTGTACGCGCCAATGCGGTCATTCTCGTTCAGACGCGCGGCGACGTCGCGTACCATGTCTTCGACGAACTTCGGATTGTCGTAGGCGCGTTCGGTGACGTGTTTTTCATCGGGGCGTTTGAGCAGGCCGTAGAGTTCGCAGGAGGCCTCTTTCTCGACGATGTCGATCAGTTCCTCGATCCAGATGAAGTCGCGGGTACGCACATCCAACGTGACGTGTGAGCGTTGATTGTGGGCGCCGCGTTCGGAGATCTTCTTGGAGCAGGGGCACAGACTGGTGACCGGGATCACGATCTTGATGTTCATCTGCGGTTCGCCATCGCAGATTTCGCCGATGAAAGTGACGTCGTAGTCCATCAGGCTCTGCACACCGGACACGGGTGCGGCCTTGTTAACGAAGTAGGGGAAACGCATTTCGATATGACCGGCCTCGGCTTCCAGCACCTCGGTCATTTCGGACAGCATTTCTTTGAACGAGGTCACCGTTATTTCACGCTCGTGACGATTCAGAATCTCCACGAAGCGTGACATGTGCGTGCCTTTGAAATTGTGCGGCAGGTTCACATACATGTTGAAGGTGGCGATGGTGTGCTGCTCGCCGCCGGAACGATCGGATACGCGCACCGGGTGCCGGATATCCTTGATGCCGACCTTGTCGATGGCGATGCGGCGGGTATCTGCCCGACCTTGCACGTCTTCCATTTCAGCGGGCATCTCACCGGGCATTTCACCCTCGTTGCGGTTGATGGGTGTGGGCTTGCTCATACGGCTTCCTCGGCATAGCGGACACAGGCGCGGTCGGTTTCCCAGAGAGTCACCGAGCTCACCTGAATGCGTTCATTGTTCAATGCGCTGACCAGTTCGCGATAAAAATAGGCGGCGATGTTTTCCGCCGTCGGATTGATCTCGGTGAAGGGTTGAATCTCATTCAGATAACGGTGATCGAGTCGGTCGCCGATATCGCGCGCGGCCGTCTTGATGACTTTGAAATCCACGCCCATGCCGACATTGTCCAGTGCACGGGCCTTGACCTCGACCTCAACCTTCCAGTTATGGCCGTGCATGCGCGCGCAGGCGCCCGGATAGTCGCGCAGGGTGTGCGCGGAGGCGAATTCGGTCAGCACTTTGAGAGTATAGATGCCGGGCACAGTGAAGAAATTCCTGACTTACGGACTAAGATATTAATCGACTGGCGGGACGTGCACAATCAAACGCCGCGAGTCGCGCACGGATACTGGCCTCGATACCGGCCGCATCCAAACCACAATCGGCGAGCAGTTGTTCGCGGCTGCCATGTTCAATAAACGAATCGGGCAGCCCCAGATTCAGTGTGTTGATGACAACACCCTGGTTGGCGAGTACTTCGTTTACCGCGCTGCCGGCACCGCCGGCTACAGCGTTTTCCTCAAGTGTAATCAGCCAGTCATGGCTTTTGGCCAGTTCCAGAATCAGCGCACTATCCAGTGGTTTGACGAAACGCATATTAACCAGAGTTGCATCGAGGTTGTCCGCAACCTGCTGTGCGGGTGCCACCAGGCTGCCGAACGCCAACAAGGCAATCGATGTGCCGCGCCGCCGAATATCCGCGCGACCGATAGGTAAAGCCGTCATCTGTTTTTCAATGGCGACACCGGGCCCCTTGCCGCGCGGGTAGCGCACGGCTGCCGGTCCATTGTGAATCTGTGCGGTGTACAGCATCTGTCGACATTCGTTTTCATCCGCCGGTGCCATCACCAACAGATTCGGCACGCAACGCAGAAAAGACAAATCGAAACTGCCGGCATGGGTGGGGCCGTCAGGGCCGACCAGTCCGGCACGATCAATCGCAAACGTCACCGGCAGATTTTGTAACGCCACATCGTGGATCAGTTGATCGTAGGCACGCTGCAGAAAGGTCGAATAGATTGCAACGACGGGATGCTGCCCTTCGCAGGCGAGTCCCGCAGCGAGCGTAACGCTGTGCTGTTCGGCAATGCCGACATCGAAATAACGTTGCGGAAAGCGCTCGGAAAATTTCACCAGACCGGAGCCTTCGCGCATCGCCGGTGTGATCGCGACCAGAGTCGGATCCTGAAGCGCCATATCGCAGATCCAGTCGGAGAACACCTCGGTATAGGTCGGCGCGCCCGGTGCGCTGCTCGCGGCCATGCCGGCGCGCGGATCGAATGTGCTCACGCCATGATAGGCGCAGGGATTAGCTTCGGCAGGCGCGTAGCCTTTGCCTTTACGGGTGACGATATGCAGCAATTGCGGACCATGCAGTGCGCGCACATTGCGCAGCGTCTTCACCAAGCTCGGCAGATCATGGCCGTCGATGGGGCCGAGATAGTTGAAACCCATTTCTTCGAACAGCGTGCCGGGCACCACCATGCCTTTCATGTGCTCTTCGGCGCGGCGTGCCAGTTCGCGTACCGGCGGCAGATTGTTCAATACCTTCTTGCCCTGTTCGCGCATCGTGGCGTAGGTGCGGCCGGAGAGCACGCGCGCAAAATAATTGGACAGCGCACCGACGTTCGGCGAGATCGACATGTCGTTGTCGTTCAGGATCACCAGCAGATTGGCATCCAGATCACCGGCGTGATTGAGCGCCTCGAAGGCCATGCCGGCGGTCATGGCGCCATCACCGATAATCGCGACAACCTTGCGCTGATCACCCTTGCGCCCGGCAGCCAACGCCATACCTAATGCGGCGCTGATGGATGTACTGGAATGACCGACACCAAAACTGTCGTAAGGACTTTCATCGCGTTTGGGGAATCCAGCCAAGCCACCCTGTTGGCGCAGGCTCGGCATCTGTGTGCGGCGGCCGGTGAGGATTTTATGCGGATAGCTCTGGTGACCCACATCCCAGACCAGACGGTCGTTCGGGGTGTCATAGATGTAATGCAGGGCAATGGTCAATTCCACTGTGCCTAGACCCGCCGCGAGATGACCGCCGGTGCGGCTGACACTCTGGATGAGATATTCCCGTAACTCGCGCGCGAGCGCCGGCAGTTGAGCCTCGGACATCTGGCGCAACTGGTCGGGCGACTCGATCTGCTCGAGCAGGGGAAAGGTCTTGGGACCGGTCATGGGCTGCTTGCACGGCTGGAAACGCGCCATTATCCGGGCGTGGCCAGGCACATTCAAGGAAACACTGTGTTTCTGCGTCGGTTGTGTGGTCTTGCAGAAGTGGACTTACCCGCGAACGGAGCGGAGAACGCAGGTTCGCGTTCAGAGTCGCGCCACCCGCGGTCAGTTGCGACGCTGGATAATGTATTCCGCCAGACCGCGCAGGGCGTCGGCTTCAGGTCCAAAGCCGCTGAGTGATTCCAGTGCCGAGGCCAGTAATCCCGCGGCGCGTTCCCGCGCACTGTCCAGCCCCAGCAGCGCCGGGTAGGTGGGTTTGGCGCGGGCGGTGTCGGCGCCGGCGGTCTTGCCCAGGGTCGCGGTATCGCCCGTGACATCCAGGATGTCGTCCTGGATCTGGAAGGCCAGCCCGATGCATTTGGCGTAATGATCAAGCTGCCCCAGGCGTTTTTCATCGAGATTGTCCGAGCTCAGGGCGCCGAGTACGACGCTGGCGCGGATGAGTGCCCCCGTCTTGTGGATGTGCATGTCTTCCAACTGGGCAATATCCAGGGTCTGGCCGACGGCGGCGAGATCGATGGCTTGTCCACCGGCCATGCCGCGCGACCCCGAGGCCTGCGCCAGGGTATCGATCATGCGCAGCCGTACACGAGGTTCAACGTCGAGTTCAGGTGCATGGGCCAGGATCTGGAATGCCAAGGTCTGCAGGGCATCGCCGGTGAGAATGGCGGTGGCCTCGTCGAAGGCGCGATGGCAGGTGGGCCGACCACGGCGCAGGTCATCATCATCCATGGCCGGCAGATCGTCGTGTACCAGTGAATAGGCATGGATCAGTTCCAGCGCGCCGGCCACTCTATCCAGGCGGACCAGCGGAGCACCTACTGCGGCGCCCGCGGCGTAGACCAACAATGGCCTGACGCGCTTACCGCCTCCCAGTACGGCATAACGCATGGCCTGATGCAAGCGCGCAGGATGCACATCCGGCCCGGGCAGATACTGCTCAAGGGCGGCTTCGATACGGGCTTGGTGCTGAGTGATAAATGCGTGCAGGGGCGACTCAGAACTGGGGGTACTGCGGGGCTCAGGCATCGTTGCTGTCAAAAGGTGAAATCTGGTCGGAACCGTTTTTGCTGAGCAACTGCTCGACTTTCTGTTCGGCCTGGCTCAATGCCTCCTGGCAGGTCCGGGTCAGTTGGATGCCGCGTTCGAAGGCCGCCAATGAAGCCTCCAGGCTGATATCCCCCTGTTCCAGCTTTTCCACCAACCCTTCCAATTCATTCAAGGCGGTTTCGAAATCGACAGGTTCAGTACGTTTTTTGGCCAAGGCTGGGATCCCTTTCAGTCGTGGGTATGCGCTAGACGGGCTTACGGTACTCTGCGCGGCATACAGGGTCAACGCGCGGTGAAAATTTCACATTGATGCGTTCTATGTCAAGGAGTTGGCCGAAATTGCATTGAACGCGCCAGCTCGAGGTTCTACAGTCTACTCAGCTAGGGGCTGAGCATAATATGCGAGTGTTGACACCCTGTGGTGGGTTGTTTAGAGTCTGTACGTAGTTTAGACAAAGTCTAAATCATAAGGGTCGAAGCGGTTTTATCCGCGCGTAGTAATCAATGGAGGACGACACAATGGCAAATCTCAAAGGCAGTAAGACTGAAGGTAATCTGAAGGACGCATTCGCGGGTGAATCCCAGGCCAATCGCCGCTATCTGTATTTCGCAGCCAAGGCCGATGTGGAAGGCTACAACGATGTTGCCTCCGTGTTCCGTTCCACCGCTGAAGGTGAAACCGGCCACGCCCACGGTCATCTGGAATATCTGGAAGCCGTCGGTGACCCAGCCACCGGTCTGCCGATCGGCCCGACCGCCTCCAACCTCAAGGCCGCCATTGCGGGTGAGACCCACGAGTACACCGATATGTACCCGGGTATGGCCAAGAGCGCACGCGACGAAGGCTTTGACGAAATCGCCGACTGGTTTGAAACCCTGGCCAAGGCTGAGCGTTCCCACGCCAACCGTTTCCAGAAGGCGCTGGATCAGCTCGATAAGTAACATACCTGCAGTTTCTAGGTACGAGGTGCTAGGGCTGAGGAATTTTTTATTCCTTTGCCCTGGTACCAGGCCCTAGAGCCTAGTGCCTAGGACCTCATCACGGAGTCGCCATGTCCACCGAGAAAGAAGGTACCCGCGAAGGTAGCCTCGAAGCCCCCACGCGCCACGCACTTGATTGGCGGAATCCAACCTTCTACGATGAGCCGGATCTGTTCAAAGAGCTGGAACGGGTTTTCGATATCTGTCACGGCTGTCGACGCTGCTTCAATTTGTGCAATTCCTTTCCGACCCTGTTCGATGCCATCGACGAATCCGAATCCATGGAACTCGATACGGTACCCAAGCAGGTCTATTGGGATGTGGTCGATCACTGTTATCTGTGCGACATGTGTTACATGACCAAATGTCCTTACGTGCCGCCGCACGAATGGAATGTCGATTTCCCGCATCTCATGCTGCGCGCCAAGGCGGTGAAATTCCGCAAGGGTGATGTGCGTGGGCGCGATAAAATACTCACCTCAACCGACATGGTCGGCAAGCTGGCCGGTATCCCAGTGGTGGCGCAGGTGGTGAATGCCGCCAACAAACTCAAGCCGGTACGCAAGTTGCTGGACAAGACCCTCGGCGTGCATCCGGATGCGATTCTGCCCGCCTATCACAGTGCGACTCTGCGCAAAACGCAGGCTAATCATCAGCCGAAATCCGTCACGCCGGAGGCGGCGGGGCCCACCCGCGGCAAGGTGGCGTTGTTCACCACTTGTTATGGTAATTACAACGAACCGCAGATCGGCGCGGATTTAATGGCCGTGTTCGAGCACAACAACATTCCCATGCGGCTGGTGGAAAAGGAAAGCTGCTGCGGTATGCCTAAGCTTGAGCTTGGCGATCTCGATGCCGTCGCCGCCGCCAAGGATGCGAATATTCCGCAACTGCTGGCGTTGATCGATGCCGGCTGGGATATCGTCGCGCCAGTGCCGTCCTGTGTGCTGATGTTCAAACAGGAATTGCCCTTGATGTTCCCGGATGATGCCGATGTCGCCAAGGTGCGCGACAACATCTACGACCCGTTTGAATATCTGATGCTGCGCCACAAGCATGGCAAACTGAAAACCGATTTCAAACAATCACTCGGTACCGTGGCCTATCATGTTCCCTGCCATCTGCGCGTGCAGAATATTGGTCTGAAGACGCGCGATATGCTGCTGCTGGTACCGGATACCCAGGTCGAAACCATTGAGCGCTGTTCCGGACATGACGGCACCTATGCGGTCAAGAGTGAGTTCCACGAGATCTCCATGAAAATCTGCAAGCCGGTAGTGAATCGGGTGACGCAGGCGAATGCCGACCATTACAGCAGCGACTGCCCGATGGCCGGGCATCAGATCGAGAACGGACTTATGAATGGGCGCCCGCCGGAGCACCCCTTCACGCTGTTGCGTCATGCGTACGGTATCTAGCGCGTCCGACATTCTGATTGAAATGAAATCATCAAAGGAGCAGCAACATGTCCAACGAAGGCTATCACGAACCTATCGCTGAACTGACAGATAAAACCCGCGATATGCATCGTGCCATCGTGTCGCTGATGGAAGAGCTGGAGGCCATCGATTGGTACCAACAGCGCGTCGATGCCTGCGCCGATACCGAGCTCAAGGCCATCCTCGCGCACAACCGCGATGAAGAGAAGGAACACGCAGCCATGGTGCTGGAATGGATACGTCGCCGCGACCCAAAATTCGATAAGGAACTGCGCGATTATCTGTTCACCGACAAACCGATTGTCGATCTTGAACACAAGCATAACGACTGATATTGAATACGGAGTCCATGATGAGTGCAGCACATCTTTCACGAGCGGATCTGTTTGGCCTGGAAAAATATGCTGAAATGCGCCAGGCCTTTCGCACCAAGGTGCTTGAGCACAAGCAGAACCGACAGGTCGAGGTCGGGCCGCTGGCGACACTCTATTTTGAAGATCGCCTGACCATGCAGTATCAGATCCAGGAAATGCTACGCGTCGAGCGCATCTTCGAGGCCGCCGGAATCCAGGAAGAACTGGACGCCTACAATCCGCTGATCCCGGACGGCAGCAACTGGAAGGCAACCTTCATGATCGAAGTGCCGGACGAGAACGAACGCCGTGCCGCATTAGCGCGCCTGGTCGGCATCGAGGACAAGGTGTGGGTACGCGTCGGTACGGACAAGCCGGTCTACGGCATCGCCGATGAAGACATGGAGCGCACAACCTCCGACAAGACCTCCGCCGTGCACTTCATGCGCTTTGAGCTGTCACCGGAGATGGTGGCCGCCGCCAAACAGGGTGAGGCGATCGCCATGGGCATTGATCATCCCGAATACCGCGAGGAGATCGCGGCGCTGCCGGAGGCCGTGCGCCGTTCACTGGTCGCCGACCTGGCCTGATCTGAGCGGCCGGGTGTTGAGTGGCCGAAAGTGCGTCCCATTCATACCGCTACACCGTCGTTGCGAGGAACGGAGTGACGCGGCGATCTTCGCCTGTTAAGTATCCGTTTGGTGATTGCCACGCTGCGCTCGCATTGACGGGCACGTCATTCATGTGTTCCCACGGGTTGTCCTAAGAAGGGTAGTTTCCTCGGCCCGCCGGTCTGTTACATTGTCCGCCCCGGCAATCCCTTTTAGAATGCCGGCTGCCATTGTCCCGGAGGTCGCCGTCATCCGCAGTCTCAATACAAAGAACCCGCTGATCCGCTTTGGCCTGCTGCTGATCGGTCTGTGGTTCTGTCAGGCGCCGCTTGTCGTCGCGGAAGAAAGTGGCCCGGAATTCAATTTCGTCGAGGGTCCGGCGTGGAAAGAGCAGGATGTGGTCCTGCCCGCCTATCCTGACGGCCGGCAGTATGTCGAAGTGCCCCTGCAGTTGGCGGGTTCCGATCTGCGTATGTTCATTCAGGAGCCGTCATTGGCTGTGGGCGCGGACGGAGTGACGCGCTATGTGTTGATGCTGCGCTCCCCCAGCGGTACGGAAAACCTGTTTTATGAAGGCATCCGTTGTACCAAGAAGGAATGGCGCAGCTATGCCTACGGGACCAGTGCGGGCGAATGGCAGGCGCTGGGCGACACGCCCTGGCAACCGATCCGCGATCTTGGCGTCGAACGTTACCGGATGACGCTGTATCGTTATTACCTGTGTGACCCGATCAGCGGGCCGCTTTCGCCCCGTAAGGCGCTGGACCGTATCCGCTACGGCGCGCCCGGTACTCGCGAATGATTTTGTGCGCCCGGTTGGGGTGCTCCACCCATTTTTTAATGTGAACAGTCTATGAGTTCTTCCTACGATGCCTCATCCATTGAGGTCCTGAGCGGCCTGGACCCGGTGCGCAAGCGCCCGGGTATGTACACCGATACCACGCGGCCGAATCATCTCGCCCAGGAAGTCATCGACAACAGCGTCGACGAGGCGATTGCCGGTCACGCCAAACGCATCGAGTTGACGGTCTACAAGGACGGTTCGCTGGATGTGCGTGATGACGGTCGCGGCATGCCGGTGGATATACATCCGGAAGAGGGCGTGCCCGGTGTCGAAGTGATCCTGACGCGCCTGCACGCCGGCGGCAAATTCTCCAACAAGAATTACCAGTTCTCGGGCGGTCTGCACGGTGTCGGTGTGTCGGTGGTGAATGCCTTGTCCAAGCAGCTGGATGTGTGGGTGCGGCGCGGTGGCAAGGAATACAACATCAGTTTCGCCGGTGGCGATAAGGCCTCCGATCTCAAAGAGATCGGCACGGTCGGTAAACAGAACACCGGTACCACGGTGCGTTTCTGGCCGGACCCGAAATATTTCGACTCGCCCAAATTTTCCATTCCACGCCTGAAGCATGTGCTGCGCGCCAAGGCGGTGCTCTGTCCCGGCCTGCGCGTGCTGTTTCACGACGAGGCCAGCGGCGAGAAGGAGGAATGGTATTACGAGGACGGCCTGCGTGATTATCTGGTCGATGCGCTGGCCGGCGCGGAATATCTGCCGGAGGAACCTTTCGTGGGTAATCTCGCCGGTAATCGCGAGGCCGCGGAGTGGGCGGTGGTCTGGCTGCCGGAAGGCGGGGAACTGGTCGGTGAAGGTTATGTAAACCTGATTCCGACCGCACAGGGCGGCACGCATGTGAACGGGCTGCGCACCGGCCTCACCGAAGCCATCCGCGAATTCTGTGAATTCCGCAATCTGCTGCCGCGCGGCGTGCGCATCACGCCGGAAGATGTCTGGGACCGGTGCAGCTACATATTGTCGGTGAAGCTCCAGGACCCGCAATTCTCCGGTCAGACCAAGGAGCGGTTGTCCTCGCGTGAATGCGCGGCGTTTGTGTCCGGCGTGGTCAAGGATGCCTTCAGTCTGTGGTTGAATCAGCATACCGAGATGGGTGAGCGTATCGCCCAGCTGGCGATCAGCAATGCGCAGACACGGTTACGCGCGGGTAAAAAGGTTATTCGCAAGAAAGTCACGGCGGGGCCTGCGCTGCCCGGCAAGCTGGCCGATTGCACCACCGGTGATAACACCCGCAGTGAATTGTTTCTGGTAGAAGGGGATTCCGCGGGCGGTTCCGCCAAGCAGGCGCGCGACCGCGAATTCCAGGCCATCATGCCGCTGCGCGGCAAGATCCTGAACACCTGGGAGGTGGATTCCGCCGAGGTGCTGGCCTCGCAAGAGGTGCATGACATTTCAGTCGCCATCGGCGTCGACCCCGGTTCCGCCGATCTTAAAGGTCTGCGCTATGGCAAGATCTGCATCCTCGCCGATGCCGATTCCGATGGCGCGCACATCGCTACACTGCTGTGCGCGCTGTTCCTGCGCCACTTCCAGCCGCTGGTGGATGCCGGCCATGTGTATGTTGCCATGCCGCCCCTGTATCGCATCGATGTCGGCAAACAGGTGTTCTACGCGCTGGATGACGGCGAAAAACAGGGCGTCATCGACCGCATCGCCGCCGAAAAGATCAAGGGCAAGATCAATGTGCAGCGCTTTAAGGGGTTGGGTGAAATGAACCCCTTGCAGCTGCGTGAGACCACCATCAATCCCGATACCCGCCGCTTGGTTCGGCTGACCCTGGATGCCGGTGACGACACCCATCAGGTGATGGATATGCTGCTGGGCAAGAAGCGTGTGGCGGATCGGCGCGCCTGGCTGGAGAAACGCGGGGATCTGGCCGATATCTGAGGACTGGCGGGCGTTTCAGGCAGGTCCCGGACGCCTTATACCTACAGATAACGCAGCCGTATCGATTGTCCATTCAATGGGTTAGGGTTTTCTGAATAATTTGTTTAGCGGCGCGGCCAGCGTCTGGAGCTGCCGCGCCAGCGAATACATCAGAGCATCCCGAGTGATCATCGAGCGGCTGTGTAGCGTGCATGAGGCACTGCTCCATGGCAGAGATCACCGTCAAGCACTACCGCAGCGCCCATGCTGGCGCGAGGCACAAAGAGCTGATTGTGGAAAAGGTAACCGAGGGATCGGAGACCTCGCAATTCCTTAAAAAGATGGATGCGCAACGCGTTCGCCGAGTGTGCTTCGAGCATATCGATATGCGCGGTAAGGTGCCGGGCGAGTGCCAGCGCTATGTGTTGAACAATCGCACCTTCTATTTGGACGACACCTCCTACGCTATTTACCAGCAAGGTCTGAAGGCCTACAACGGCGCCTTCACCATCGGCACCTATGAAGCCATTGTCAACGGTGGCCATACCAACCGTGCGATCCGTGAAGCACAGCATGCGCGTGAGTTGGAGGCGCAACAGAAAGCCCAATCCGGCAAACGTACTACAGCCGCCAAGCTTGCCGGTGGTGCCCAGGATAATAATCAGCCCGCAGCGGAGATGGCGGCAGATCTGTATCAACCCGATCTGATTCCCTTCGGCTATTTCAAGCGTCGCACTGAGGATCGCTTGCAATATGTCACTGCCGCGCAGATCACGGCCGGCGGTCAGATCAGCAAAGGCAGTACCCGGGATATTTCCGTCAGTGGCCTGCAGATTACCCTCAAGGGCACCTACAGATTCACGCCAGGCGCGGAGATAGATATTGCCTTGCCATCCCTGCAGGAGCAGGAAACCAAGCTGGATCTACTGAATCTGCGTTATGTCGTTGTGTCTAGCGAACAGAATGATATAGAGCATCAGCTGCGCGTTCGGCTTGTGCCGGAAAGTGCCCCAGCCGGTTATGAGGCGTTTATTGGTGACTTGATTGATCGCTACAAGCGTAAGTACAAGCTTGATGTTGAAGACGATTATCTCTCGGTTTATTCCTGGTTGTACGAACGCATCTATTCAGAAAGCGCAATGCAGCTGTCGTTTTTTGTCAGCGAGGATGCTGATAAGCAGCTGAGTACCCAAGCGGTCGCTGTGACGGACGGCAATCAGCCATTCGCGCACTTCTTCCGCAATGACGTGGATAATTTTGACTTCTCGGCCCTGTGTCTGCCGGCGCGATTGCAGCACTTGCGCGATCAGGGCGAGTTTTTGTTGTTGCTGTATCGAGAAAAAATCGGCAATGAATACAGGCTGCATTCGGTTGCTGATTTCGAGTTGAAAAATGAACATGAATTACAGACTGTGCTGCGATTCACCTTGGCGCATGAGGAATATTGCATCGCCAAGGTAGTGGCATCGAATTCGCCATTACAGCCTATCAGTCCCAGCAAGTTCGATATGCTCACCGGGCGTCTGTTCGACAAGGCCGCTGAGGAAGTTATCTCATTGCGCGAACGGATTGCCGAACTGGTCTTCACCGGGACGGTCATCGATATTACCGCGCAGATAAAGTCCGCCTTCAATAGTGTCGTGGCCCTGGATCGTGGACAGATTGATGTAAAGGGTTTGCATTGCTGGGTCGGTGCCTCGCGCAGGCAATTGCCGTTGTATACCGAGACCGAGCATCTGGCGGCCTTGCCGATGCCTGACTTGATCCGCTTTGGTTATGTCGAACGCCGCTGTGAGGAGCGTTACCTGGCGGAGACTTCGGTAGAGGTCAACGCTCTCACCGGTAGCAGCAAAGGTCGTACTCGCGATATATCGAAACGCGGTCTTGCGATCCGACTGGATCAAACGCTGGAGACCAGCGTCGGCGATCAGGTCAAGATTGCGCTGATCAGTTTGCAGGCCAAGCGTCCCAGCTTGGATTTATCCAAAGTCCCTTATCGGGTGGTCAATGTGATCCGCAATGATGGCGTTGTGACCATTATGCTGGAACGCCTGCGTGACAAGTATGAACATGAGATTGACGATTTCTTTGTTGAGTTGATTACCAAAAACCGCCAGAAGCTGGCCATTGATGTCAACGATACCCGCGGCGCCACACTGTCGCGCGTCTATGAAGGCACGGCGGCGGAAAATGTCGGCATCCTGCCCTTTTTCATCGCACGTCAGGAGCAGGGGGGCGGGCGGCTGCAGGCCTTGGCGATTCCCGAGGGAACCTGTGCCTTGGCGGAATTTTTCCGCGATGCCGATAAGCATTATGACTTCGCCTGGCTGTCTGAGCCACGCTTGGTGTTGGCGCTCTATCAGCAAATAGGGCAGATGGCGCGCGAGGCCGCGCACCAGCATGTGCGTCCCTCACCGATCGAGATCGAGGTTTATGCCTTCAAGGTTCCCGATGCCCAGGGGCGTTCCGTTTTGCGCATCGTGACCGAATTAGAGTTCGCCGACGAAACGCAGCGTGAGGCGTTTATCGCTCAGGCCGTGGCGACGGAAGACTTCCGCATCCTCAAGCTGGCGGCGACCTACACCCTGGAACTCAATAAGACCGATCTGGATGCGGCCATTGAGTCCATCCGCAATCAGTCGCGGCATCGCGCAATAAAACTACATGAACAACTGAGTGCCATTGTCGGTCACGGCGAGATTATCGACATCACCGCGCAATATCTGCTCGGGCGCAAACTGGCAAAGTTATAAAGAATAGGAGTCAGACCCGAATGGCACTTGTTTAAGGAACCTCTGATTAATTTGATCAAGTGAGCAGATGCAAGGCGCAGACGGGCGACTCGGAGCGAAGCGGAGAGAACGGCGGAGCCGGCCCGTAGGGCGAGGTGCCTAGCGCCGAGTAAAAAACGGAGTTTACACGGCGTAAATGAGTATTTTGAGCCCGGCTGCAACGCAGCAGATGCCGCTTCAGTGAATTAATCAGAGGTTCCTTAAGCCAATTCGGTCCGATGTAGGGCGGGTTAGGCGTGTCGTTTGCGCCGTAACCCGCCAAGCGTGCCGTCAGGCACACCTTAAACAAAGGTGCTGCACCGCCTGTCGGGTTACGCAAACTGCGCTAACCCGACCTACATTAGGCTTAAGTAAGTGCCATTCGGGTCTGAGACGAATTCCACCGTCAATGTTTTTGTATCATGCGATAGGCGGTACTGTGTCGTCTCTGCCCCACATTTTTCCAGTCCCTAGTCCCTAGTCCCTAGTCCCTAGTCCCTGGCCCATCCTGTATCATGTGCCCCGGCCTCGGCGTTGCTGCCCGCGGCCTGCTCACCACGATTCATCAGAACGACGGGACACAAGATGCAAGATTCCGAACTGAATTTCGAAGGTATCGAGCGCCTGCCGCTACGGACCTTCACCGAAAAGGCGTATCTGGACTATTCCATGTACGTCATCCTCGACCGCGCGCTGCCGCACATCGGGGACGGCCTCAAACCGGTGCAGCGCCGTATCGTCTACGCCATGTCCGAATTGGGCCTGGCGGCGACCGCCAAGTACAAAAAATCCGCGCGTACCGTCGGTGACGTGCTCGGCAAATTCCACCCGCACGGCGACTCGGCCTGCTACGAGGCCATGGTGCTGATGGCGCAGTCATTCTCTTATCGCTATCCGCTGATCGACGGCCAGGGCAACTGGGGTTCGCCGGACGATCCCAAATCCTTCGCCGCCATGCGCTATACAGAATCACGCCTCTCGCCCTATGCTGAAGTCTTACTGCAGGAGCTCGGTCAGGGCACGGTCGACTGGGCGCCCAACTTCGACGGCACGCTCGATGAACCGACACTGCTGCCGGCGCGTCTGCCGAATGTCCTGCTCAACGGCTCGACCGGTATCGCCGTGGGTATGGCCACCGACATCCCGCCGCATAATCTGCGCGAAGTGGCCGCCGCGACCATCCGCTTGCTGGAAGACCCCAAGACAACGCTGGAGCAACTGTGCGAACACATCAAGGGGCCGGATTTCCCGACCGATGCGGAGATCATCACCCCGCGTGCCGAGATCCTGCAGATGTATGCGACCGGCAACGGTTCGGTGCGCATGCGCGCGCGTTATGAGCTGGAGCAGGGCGATATCGTGATCACCGCGCTGCCGCATCAGGTCTCCGGCGGCAAGGTGCTGGAACAGATCGCTGCGCAGATGAATAACAAAAAACTGCCGATGGTCGAGGATCTGCGCGACGAATCCGATCACGAAAATCCCACCCGATTGGTGATCGTGCCGCGTTCCAACCGCGTCGATGTCGAGGCGCTGATGTCGCATCTGTTCGCCAGTACCGATCTGGAACGCAGCTATCGCATCAATCTCAATATCATCGGCATCAACGGTCGCCCGCAGGTCAAGGATCTGCGCGGCATCCTCGCCGAATGGTTGGAGTTCCGTACTGCCACCGTGCGTCGGCGCTTGGAATACCGGCTGGAAAAGATTGTCCGTCGCCTGCACCTGCTCGACGGCCTGCTGGTCGCCTTCCTCAACCTGGATGAAGTGATCCGCATCATCCGCACCGAGGACGAGCCCAAAGCGGTGTTGATGAATCGCTTCGCGCTCAGCGAAGAACAGACCGATTACATCCTGGATACCCGGTTGCGCCAGTTGGCCCGCCTGGAAGAGATGAAGATCCGCGGCGAACAGACGGCGCTGGAGGAAGAGCGCAGCGACATCGAGAAAACACTCGGTTCGACTCGGCGCATGAAACAGTTGATCCGCAAGGAGATCACAGAGGATGCGGAGAAATACGGCGATGCGCGTCGCTCGAAACTGGTCGAGCGCGGTGCGGCGCAGGCCATGGATGAGACCGCCCTGGTGCCGAGCGAACCGGTGACGGTAGTGTTGTCCGAGAAGGGTTGGATCCGCGCCGGTAAGGGTCATGAGGTCGATGCCGGTGCGCTGGCCTACAAGTCCGGCGATGCCTACCTCGCCAGTGCCATCGGCCGCAGCAATCAGACGCTCGTGGTGCTGGATTCCACCGGCCGCAGTTATTCACTGCCGGCGCATGCATTGCCCTCGGCGCGCGGTCATGGCGAACCGCTGACGGGCAGATTGAGTCCGCCGGATGGCGCCGTGTTCGTCGGTCTGATGCTCGGCAATCCGGATGATCTGTATCTGATCGCCAGCGACGCCGGTTATGGTTTCGTCGCCAAGCTCGAAGATCTGTACGCAAAAAACAAAAACGGCAAGACCCTGCTCAATCTCCCGGCCGGTGCCAAAGTATTACCGCCGCAACGCGTGAGCGATGCGAAAAAAGATCTGCTTGCCGCGGTCAGTAATGCCGGCCGCCTGTTGGTCTGTCCGTTGAGTGAAATAGCGCAGATGGCGCGCGGGAAGGGTGACAAATTCCTCTCCATCCCCGGCAAGAAGGTCGCCGCGCGCGAGGAATACGTTGTCGGCATCGCGGCAATAACCGCAGGCGCAACACTGCAAGTGCAATGCGGTAAGCGCTACCTGAAACTCAAGGGCGCCGAGCTGGACGAATACCGCAGTTCACGCGGCGAACGCGGCAGCAAACTCCCGCGCGGATTCCAGGGCGCGACGGGGTTGGCGGTGGAATAAGTAGCCTGGATGTAATCCGGGATTCCCCGCATTCCGGCCACAAGGCCTGCATGCGGGCTACATTAGTAGGATGGGTATGGCGCTAAGGATTTCATGCTTTAGTTGCGGAAATTCTAACGATCAATCGAGTCTGACACTATTTGTGGGCTACGAATCAAATTTGTTCAAGTAACAAGGGGCAGAGTCAAAGACTCTGCCCCTTTTTTGGTTTTGACTTTCCAGGCTCGTAGGCGCAGCCGAGCATCGCAGCCTGTTTGCGAATAAGCTCGCCTCGTGTTTGAGCGACGAAGTCGCGAGTTAGGCGAGCGCGCAAACGGGCGAGAAGTGCAGGGTACCCGCGTAGCGGGCAAGCCTTCGGGTCGCCTTTCTTTTGGGTACTCTTTCTTTGGCGAAGCAAAGAAAAGTACCTCGCCCAGCGAGGGCGAAATGAAAGTTAAGGTGTATCGCTGGTGTGAAATGAATTAGCCACGCCAGCAGTTTCGAGAAAACATGCAACGGCTGGCGCCGTTTCCCCTCTCCCTAGCCCTCTCCCGCGAGGGGAGAGGGGATATGCTAGTCAGCAATCGTAGCGAATGCGAAACCCGGGTTTCACTTCGTTCAATTTAGGCTACGGGAAAGGGAGGGGCTGATCAATGCGGCTGGCAAAGGGATGATGCCAAATGTTCGTAGTAAGTGCAGCCCGGATGTAATCCGGGATTTCCCGCATTCCGGCCACAAGGCCTGTATGCGGACTGCATTGATGGAGATTCGATAGCTTCACTACACACCGCGTACAGATCGTCTACGGGGCGGGAGTAGGGATTTTAGCCGCCGGTTTTGTGGTTGGCACTTCAGTTGTCGGTGTCGCTTCCGCCGGTTGCACATCCGTTGTGGCGCCTTGCAGTTCTTCGAGTTTTTTCAGTACGCGATCGGCGCGTTCGAGATTGACGCGGGCCTGGGTGGCGTTGGGATCGAGTTCCAGAATCTTTTGCCAGAGGTCGCGTGCCTGCACGATCTGTTGATCGCGGTACAGCGCGTTGGCCTTTTCATGCGCCTCGACTATATAGGCGCCGATGGCGTCATTGATGGACTGATTCAATTCTTCCAGTTGCGGGGAATTGCCTTCCAGCTCACGTAGTTCGACGAGGCTCGCTTTGGCTTGACGCAGGTCGCCACGGGTTATAGCGCTTTGCATTTCCATGCGTGCCTTGCTGGCCTTTTGCAATTTGGTATCCACAGCCGGTTTTTTTACCGGTGGCTTGACGACGGCTGGTTTCTCAATCACTGCTGAGGGCGGATTTTTCAGCTGCTCAAGCAGTTTTCGTTCCTCGCTGATGAATTCTTCCGTCTGGATCAGGGCGGCGGCATTAAGGGTTTCTTCGGCCAGTGGCAGACGTTGTTCGGCGAGCGCCTGGATGGCGCAGTCACGCAGTTGTACGGCGAGTTGATCGAGTTCCGTGCGTTCGCGACGGACCTGCCAGTCCTGGAGAAAGTCCTTGGCCTCCAGGGGTGCGCGCGATTGCAGGAGTGCGTTCTTTTCCACCAGGAAGCGCGCCCGTGCGGCGCCGATGCGGCAGTCATTCAAACGGATGCGTAGCGCACGTTCGGTTTCGATATCCTGACGGGCATTCTTTAAACGCGTGCTGTCGGGGATCTGTTCGAGTGCGGTGTCGAGGATCTGCCGGGCCTGGTACCAGGCGCCTTCCTTGCGTTTCTCGTCGGCGGACGCCAACGCGGTGTCTTCGTAGGCAATCCGGGCCTGGGTGAGTTTATCCTGCGCTGCTGTGTCGCCGTTGGCGCGCGCGCTGGCAGTCTTGGCGCTGGTGTAATCTTGCAGCGCATCCTGCAGTCGAGTGTCTTTTTTGTGGATATTAAAGTCGGACAGCAGGCCGCAGCCGCTCAGCAATCCACTGGTCAGGAGCAGGAGGAAAAACAGTTTTCGAAGCGACATCATTAGGCTGTGCGACGGTGCCCCTGCCACCAGAGTTGTTGTACCTGTCGCTCGAAGCCGTCCTTGTAGGCGGGCATGACGTCTTCGATGACATAGGTGGTAACCGGATGCCGGATGCCGCGCAGACGGATGGAGCGATGCTTGCGGGCGACGAAGCGTTCGTTGATTTCGGGTAGATTGTAGATCTGTTCGGTGATGACGATCTGGCCGCCATCGGCCGCGGCGCTCAGGCGTGAAGCCAGGTTCACGGCATCGCCGACCACGGTATATTCCATGCGCTCATGTGAGCCCATATTGCCGGCCATCATTTCACCGCTGTTGAGGCCGAGCCGGAAGCGTACCGGCGCCTGGCCCTGGCGTTCACGTAATTCATTTTCCATGGCGATCAGATGCAGGACGGTGAGTGCACAGGTGATGCCATGGAAGCAGTGTTCCGGGTCGGCCTGTGGCACACCGAACACCAGCATGGCGCAGTCGCCGATGTATTTGTCGACCATGCCCTGATGCATCTCGCAGGCGCGCACGATATGCGCGAAATAACTGTTGAGGAGCTTGGCGACCTCTTCCGGATTCATGCCCTCGGCCATGCCGGTGAAGCCGACGATATCCGCGAACAACACCGAGGCATGCACGCGTTGTCCGCCCAGTTGCACCGGACCATTGCCAGTGATGATTTCACGCGCCACGCTCGGGGACAGATAGCGGGACAGAGTCGATTCCATTTGGTTGGAACGTTCCAGACCTTCCGCATAACGGTTGAATGACGACATCAGGTTACCGATTTCATCATTGCGGCGTTCGCTGAAACGGAAATGATGCTGGCCGGCCTCGAGCGCGCGACTGGCGTCCATCAGGTCGTGGATCGGTTTGGTTAGACGGCGACTCAGGAAGATGGTCAGAATGCCGCCGACAATCACGACCAGCAGGCTGGCGAACAGAATGCTGTGGGTCGCGCTACGCGTCGATTGTTCCAGCGCCGATCGGCTCATGGTCACCACCACGTGTCCTGCGACAACATCTTTGAAGCGTACGGTACTGGTGTAGGCAACCAGATTTCGCGCCGGGGTGCGGCGTCCTTCCGGAATGCGCCACTCCAGTCCGCGCAGGTTGCGCGCGTCGATCCCGGAATGTTCCCCTGCGAAGGGTGCGTCGGGCATGAACGGTGTGCGGCCGGCTTCGGCAAGAATATCGCCGGTTGCGGACAGCAGGGCGGTACCCAATACGTTGCCCTCGGCGGTGAGGTTGGTCACCAGGACACCGAGTGCGAGACGGTCGTCAGCCAGCATGGGCTCCAACGCGGAATGCGCGATCTGTGTCGCCAGGGTGTTGCCGAGTTCGTCGATCTGGCTGCGCAGGAACTGATTCTGGTGTTGCACGATCACGGTGGCGAGCAGGCCGATACAGGCTACCATCAAAATCGAAATGGCCAGGGTGATCTTGTAGACAATCGGGATATGCGACGGCGCGAAGCGTTGCAGGGATTCGCGCATGCGCTGCCAGCGGCCGGGTTCAGGCAGTAATGAACCCTGCTCGGGCGCGGTTTCTGCCGTGGCATCCTGTTCCAGCCGGGTCAGTGTGTTCATGTCTTTTGTGCTGTTCATAGCACGGTCCTCGGATTATGCATGCGCGTCACGACAGCGCTCCTGCATATATGCATTTATCGTACCCTACAGGCTTGAAAACCGCAGATGTGACCCCCAGTATGCGTGGCAAGTTCCAGTGCCGTTCCTGGGGTGGAGTACCGGTGCGCACATTCTGGGTGCGCCGGACGGGATCATCAAGCGGTTAATAGGTGGCTTAAGGGCATGAAACGTATTTTTCTGTTCCTGGTAACCAATCTGGCTATTTTGGCCGTTTTGAGCGTCACGCTACGCCTGCTGGGCGTGGATCGGGTGCTCGATGAGCAGGGCGTGAACCTGGATGTGAACGCGTTATTGGTATTTTCCGCGGTCATCGGTTTCGGGGGTTCCTTGATCTCGCTGATGATGTCCAAATGGTCCGCCAAACGCATGGTGGGGGCGCAGGTGATCGAGTCACCGCGCACCTCTACCGAGCAGTGGTTGGTGGCTACGGTGCGCCGCCAGGCCGAGCAGGCCGGCATAGATATGCCGGAGGTGGCCATTTTCGACTCGGCAGATGTGAATGCCTTTGCCACCGGCGCCTCGCGCAACAAGGCCCTGGTGGCGGTCAGCACCGGACTGATGAACCGCATGAGCCGTGAGGAAGTCGAGGCGGTGCTGGCCCATGAGGTCAGCCATGTCGCCAATGGCGATATGATCACCCTGGCCCTGATTCAGGGCGTGGTGAATACATTCGTCATTTTTCTGTCACGCGTGATCGGTCATGTGGTCGATCGGGTGGTGTTCAAGACGGAACGGGGCCACGGTCCGGCCTTCATTATCACATCTATTGTCGCCCAACTGGTACTGGGTATTTTCGCCAGCATTATCGTCATGTGGTTTTCGCACCAGCGTGAATTCCGCGCCGATGCCGGTGGCGCACAGCTGGCCGGGCGGCAGAATATGATCGCGGCCCTGCAACGACTCCAGCAGACGGTGGCCCAGCCGCATCTGCCCGACCAGATGGCCGCCTTCGGTATCTCCGGTGGTGTCGGCCAGGGGCTCAAGCGGTTGTTCATGACGCATCCGCCGCTGGAAGAACGGATTGCGGCGTTGCGTAGCGGCGAGAGCTGATACAACGTATTCGGAGAATATCCCGAAGGTAAGCACAGCCAGATCCAGATGCATGAAATTGAGCATCCCCTCCCCCTTGATGGGGGAGGGTCAGGGAAAGGGTGAATCTCGTTCCGACAGCCCCCTCTCCCTGACCCTCTCCCGCTAGGGGAGAGGGTGTGCCTTCGGTTGTTCATGACGCTCCGCCGCTGGAGGAACGGATTGCGGCGTTGCGTAGCGGCGAGAGCTGATACAACGTATTCGGAGAATATCCCGAAGGTAAGCACATCCAGATCCAGATGCATGAAGTTAAGCATCCCTCCCCCTTGATGGGGGAGGGCTAGGGAGAGGGTGAATCTCGTTCCGACAGCCCCCTCTCCCTGACCCTCTCCCGCTAGGGGAGAGGGGACGCCTTCAGTTGTTCATGCGCATCCACCGCTGGAGGAACGGATTGCGGTGCTGCGTAATGGCGAGAGCTGATACAACGTATTCGGAGAATAACCCGAAGGTAAGCACAGCCAGATCCAGATGCATGAAATTGAGCATCCCCTCCCCCTTGATGGGGGAGGGCTAGGGAGAGGGTGAATCTCGTTCCGACAGCCCCCTCTCCCTGACCCTCTCCCGCTAGGGGAGAGGGGACGCCTTCGGTTGTTCATGACGCATCCACCGCTGGAGGAACGAATTACGGCGTTGCGTAGCGGCGAGAACTGATAGCGTATTCGGAGGATGTACCGAAGGTAAGCACACCCAGATGCATGAAATGAAGTATCCCCTCCCCCTTGATGGGTGTATAGACCGGAGACATAGGTAACACATGTTCGGAGACATGGGTAACGGTTTAAGGTATTCATTTTGGATCCTGCAAGTTGATCTGAGCTACCTTTTTATGACAGAAGAACACATCCATCAGCCCGTCGGTTTGGGT
>JAHJQQ010000045.1 GCA_018819175.1 Gammaproteobacteria bacterium | reverse complement strand
GAACCTCTGATTAAGTTGATCAAGCGAGCAGATGCAAGGCGCAGCCGGGTGAAAAAGCGGAGTTTACACGGCGTAAATGAGCATTTTGAGCCCGGTTGCAACACAGCAGCTGCCGCTTCAGCGACTTAATCAGAGGTTCCTTAACAAGGTGGCCCTGGGCGGCCTGCTGTATTACGCGGCGGCCTGGTATCTGGATCAATTTCTGCGGCCGATGATGCGTAACACTCAATCGCATTCGCACTGAACGTGGCTCTCAGAACCGGCGGGTTGCCGGTCCTGAGTCCGCATTAACCCGCAAGACAGGCTTCATTACACAAAGCGTGCTTCCTGAATGACTGGAAGCCCACTCTCATGCCATTTCATAAAACCACCCGCCAGACTGTAGACCTCTTTGAAACCCATCATCTGCAAGGTCAGCGCTGCCAGGGCCGAACGTCCTCCGGTCGCGCAGTACAGCACCACGGGACGTTCACGTGCAGTGAATAGCGTCTCATCATGCTTTGGGTAATTGATATCGGCCGCCGCTTCGAGAATGCCGCGCGGCACCAGATGCGCATTCTTCAAATGCCCCTGTTCATGTTCACTGGATTCACGCACATCGACCAGTAACAAGTCCGGTTTCTCTGCCTGCAGCTTCTGCAAGCCGGCGGCATCAACCTCCTGGATCTGCGACCGTGCAGCAGCGACAAAATCCATCAACGACATGGGTTTGGTAGTGGTCATGGCAAACACCTCTGAATAGAGCGGATAGACATCCGCTTATTATCCGCAAAGGTCGCCATCCGGTCACGTCTCAAAACCACTAAGGGCTTGCAATACCCTGGCCTGCACTGAATCATGGCCCACCATATCGCCATCGAGTCGCGCGGAAACACCCATGAATGGCCTCTTTCTACACTGCCGCCCCGGCTTCGAATCCGAATGCGCGGCGGAGATCCAGACCCTGGCCGCAGCGCAAGGCGTCGCCGGCTACTGCAAAGCCAAAGCCGCATCGGCCTATGTGGTTTTTGTCACCAGCACCGATGAGGAAGCACTCGCGCTGATCGCATCGCTGACCTTCAATCAGTTGATCTTCGCCCGTCAGTGGTTTCGCATCCTGGCAATGACCAATGATCTCGACATTAACGACCGTATTGCCGGACTGCTTCCCAGCCTGAATCTGGCGCCGCCCTCCGCCGAGCTGTTCATGGAGACCACGGACACCAACGAGGGCAAGGAGTTACAGGCCCTGTGCCGTAAACTCGCGCGTCCATTAGAGGTGGCGCTGAAAAAGGCCAAGCTGCTACAGGACAGCGCCAGCGATCAACGAACGCATATCTGCTTCCTCAGCACCACCGCCGCCTATGTCGGCGTCGCACCCAGCGCCAACAGCAGCCCCTACCTGATGGGCATACCGCGCCTGCGCTTCCCTTCCAGCGCACCCAGTCGTTCGACACTCAAGCTCGAAGAGGCCTTGCATACTTTTCTGAGTCCAGACGAACGTGAAGAGGCGCTGCAACCGGGCATGCGCGCCATCGATCTCGGCGCAGCGCCGGGTGGTTGGACCTGGCAGCTGGTGAAACGCGGCCTGCAGGTGATCGCCGTCGACAATGGTGCCATGGCGCAATCGTTGCTGGACAGCGGACTGGTTGAACATCGACGCGAAGATGGCTTCCGTTTCCGACCCGAGGAACCGGTCGACTGGATGGTCTGCGATATTGTCGAGCAACCCTCGCGTATCGCCGAACTCGCCGCGCTCTGGCTCGCAGAGGGTTGGTGCACGGCCAGCATATTCAACCTTAAATTACCGATGAAGAAACGCTACCAGGAAGTCGAGCAGTGCCTGGAGATTGTCCGTAACCGGTTGGATCAAACGGGCAGGCACTATCATCTGGCCTGTAAACAGCTGTATCACGATCGTGAGGAAGTGACGGTGTTTGCGGTCGTCCTGCCGTAAAGTGTATTGAACCTGGCGCGATTAGCTGCGCTCATCGCTGCCAACATGCCTTCAATCCTATTGAGGTAGCGCCTATGCCTGCCACCGAACGCAACAACGCCATCGACCTGCTGCGCGTGCTGTGCATTGTCTACATCGTCGGTTACTGGCATCTGATCCCCTATACCGAATGGCTGCCCGGCTATGCCAATAAATACACCGAGGCCTTGAAAGACATCGCCCTCGGCACGTTCGTGTTCTCCTCGGGATTGCTGCTGGCACGCCGCGATGTGCAGTTGCGTTTCAGAGAATTTATCGGCTTTTACCAACGTCGAGTATTGCGCATCTACCCGCTCTATCTGTTGGCACTGATCCTGTTCGGTGTTGCCGGCCTGGCAAGCTGGCCGGTTATCACCAAGGCCGCGCTGCTGATCTCCAGTTTCGCGCCGCCACCCCCACCGACGCTCTGGTTCATCACCATGATCATGTTCTTCTATCTGCTTGCGCCGTTGCTGATCTGGGCGGCACGTACGGCGGTCGGATTTATTTTACTGTGCAGCGGATTACTCCTTGCCTGCCTGGGTTATGACACTTACATACAAACCATGGACAGCCGATTATTCCTGCTGTTCCCGAGCTTTGTCATCGGCATCTATGCGCAGCGCGTCGCGGCGGTACAGGCATTCATACAACGCAGACATTATGTTCTGCTGGCGCTGTTGATACCGGCATTCTTTATAGGACTCCCCGGCAACAATGGTTTCGACATTCAGACTTCTCTACTACGCGCGCCCCTGGTGGTGCTCGGTGCCGTGCTGTTTGTGGCCTACACCGAACGGTTATGCAAACATCTGCACAGTCCGTTCATTCTCGCCCTGAGCTATGCCAGCTTCGGCGTTTATCTGTTCCATCGACTGATTTTCAAACAGGCCATCGACCTGTATTTCCCGACCGACGGCTTTTATCAGGCCGTGTATTTGTTTGCCCTGGTAGTGCCGGTGAGTTTTGTCGTGGCCTATACATTACAAAAGGCCTATGACGCGGGGTTGGCACGGCTAACACCAAACACATCACCATAAGATCATACTCATGCCCCCTCTCCATCAGGGAGAGGGCTGGGGTGAGGGGAGTTATAAATGCGCGTTTATTACTACCCTCATCCTGTCCTTCTCCCATGGGGAGAAGGAACGCTCTAGAAGCATTTTTAATAACGAATAGCCATCATTACTACCGGCTCGGCGGCCGGCGGAACATCGTCACGACCTCATAGACCAGACCACTGAAGGCATTAAAGCGCGTCACCCGGAACACCAGTTGCCGTGGCGACATCTTCCGGCGCGGCGCCTTCACCTCTTCCAGCCGCGGCAAAAACAGCAACGCCACCAAACCACGCAGCAACGACGATATCGCGAACAACGCCAGCAGAATACTTTCCCAATGCCAGGCGAAACCGAACAGCGCCACATCCGCCGGCAGGATGCGTGTCAACAAGGCACCGAGCATCGCGCCCGCGAATACGGCCACTGCCGTCAACACATTATGAAAGGCCATGTAACCGGAACGGCGTTCGCTCGACACCAGTTCATAAAGGAAATTACTGCTGCTGAGACTGAATCCGGCCCAGTTCACGCCGGAAAAAACCTGCACGGCCATCAGATACCAGAAGTTGTCCGACACAATCCACAAAGCCGGCAGGAAGGGAATAACACTGCCGGTCGTCACCAGAATAAGGCGATTCCCGAAGATATCGCTGATGCGACCCCAGGTGTTGAGGGTAAGAAACTGCACCAGCACGGCAATGCCGGTATTGGCCATGAACTGCAGATAAGTGAAATTCAGATCGCGCAGCATATACACGGCGAAGAAGGGCGAAGCGACCGCGACGACACCCTGCATAGAGGCGATATACAGGGTAAAACGCCAGGCATGCGAATCACGCAGCCGGCCCAACCATCCCGCCGGTAATGGCGCGGGCGCCTCGCCCATGGACGGCTCATGCATGCGACTCAGGTGATAAACCGACACCATGCGCGCCACGCCTGCGCAAAGAAACAGGGTGACAAAACCGTATACCGTCCAACCCTGTGCATCGTAAACATGCAGCACCACACCGCCAGCAACCAACCCTATAAAGGCCATCATGGTTGCCAGGCGTGTGCGACGCCCGAAATAACGCCCGCGCTTACGCTCCGGCACCAGGTCGCCCATGAGACTGATCCACAAGGGCACGGCGAAGTTACCGGTGGCGTGGTACAGGGTGGCGCAGGCAATCAGCAGCACAATCGCGTGCTCGGGATACAGCAGTGGCAACATCAGCAAAGGCAGCCAGATCAGCGCCTGCAATGATGCGCCCGCAAGTATCATGCGCTTGCGTTTACGCAAGCGTTGCACCAGCCAGGCGGACAGCAATTGCGCGAGCGAACCCAGCAGCGGCGGTAATGTCGCGAGCAAGGCTACCTGCGGCGCGCTCGCCTTCAGGAACAATGCAAAGGCCGACAGATAGGTTTCGCCACTGCCGGACATAACCGAATAGGCCACGCCGTCGCGCACCGAATGGCGCAAAGTGCTATCGACTTGCGGATCTTTTGAGTAGCGTACGGGCATCGGTTGTCAGTCAGCGAGGCTCGGTCATTTGCGAGGCACAGTATACGCCGAGCAAGGGATATGCCACACGGCACTGCCGGCTGGTATTCATCTTCCATATAATGGACACGCTTCACCCCAACAGCGGCACGGCAATTCACCGTAACCACCGTGCTACACTGGCGGCGTTTCAACGGTACTCTACCCTGAAGTCACATGACCATGACCACCGCCCTGTCCCTGCGTCAGCTGAAAAAAACCTATGCCAATGGTTTTACGGCGTTACGCGGCATTGACCTGGATGTCCAGAAAGGCGATTTCTTCGCCCTGCTCGGCCCGAACGGTGCCGGCAAATCCACCGCCATCGGCATCATCACCTCACTCGTCAACAAAAGCAGTGGCAGCGTAACGGTCTTCGGCCATGATCTCGACACCGACCTGACGGCCGCCAAAAGCTGCCTGGGCTTGGTGCCGCAGGAATTCAATTTCAATGTCTTTGAGCCGGTGGTGGAGATTGTCGTCAACCAGGCAGGTTACTACGGCATACCGCGCGATGAGGCCTTCAAGCGGGCAGAGGAATTTCTCAAACAACTCGGACTGTGGGAGAAGCGCCGCGAGATGGCGCGCAATCTCTCCGGTGGCATGAAGCGTCGCCTGATGATCGCGCGCGCGCTGGTGCATCGGCCGCCATTGTTGATACTCGACGAACCCACGGCCGGTGTGGACATCGAAATCCGCCGCTCCATGTGGGAGTTCCTGCGCCGCATCAACGCCGCCGGCACCACCATTATTCTTACCACGCATTATCTGGAAGAAGCCGAAAACCTGTGCCGCAATATCGCCATCATTGATGCGGGGCAGATCATCGAAAACACCAGCATGAAGCAGTTGCTCAACAAGCTACAGCTGGAAACCTTCGTGCTCGATCTGCGCGCCCCTGTGGCAAGCTGCCCGGACATACCCGGCTACACTCTGCGCTGCCTGGATGAAACCACCCTGGAGGCGGACATCTCCCGCGACTGCAGCATCAACCAGCTATTTAGTGTGCTCACGGCGCAGGGCGTTGAGGTGCTGAGCATGCGCAACAAGACCAACCGCCTGGAACAGCTGTTCATGCATATGGTCGATGCGAACGGACACCGCGCAACGGTGCCCGCATGACCTTCAACGAAAAATACATCGCTTTGAAGACTATCGTCATCCGAGAGGTCCTGCGCTTTACCCGCATCTGGATTCAGACCGTGCTGCCGCCCGTAATTACGACGGCACTGTATTTCATTATCTTCGGCAATCTCATCGGTTCGCAGATCGGCGATATGGGCGGCTTCCGTTACATGGACTATATCGTGCCCGGCCTGATCATGATGGCGGTGATCACCAACTCCTATGCGAATGTGGTGTCATCCTTCTACGGCTCGAAATTCCAGCACAACATCGAAGAAATGCTGGTATCGCCAACACCGAATTATTTGATCGTCAGCGGCTTCGTCATGGGCGGGCTGGCAAGGGGCATCACGGTCGGCATCGCGGTCACACTCATCTCGCTGTTCTTTTCCGATCTGCAGATCCACAACCTGTGGGTTGCCGGCAGCGTGGTCGTGCTGACGTCGATTCTGTTCGCACTCGCCGGCCTGATCAATGGCGTCTACGCCAAAAGCTTCGATGACATCTCCATCATCCCGACCTTTGTGCTGACGCCGCTGACCTATCTGGGCGGCATTTTCTACAGCATCGACATGCTGCCGGCGTTCTGGCAGAACGCCTCGCTGGTCAATCCGATTCTGTACATGGTCAACGCCTTCCGCTTCGGCATCCTCGGCGTGAGCGACATCAGCCTCTGGTCGTCCTACGCGATCATCCTTGGCTTTATCGCCGCCCTGTTTATATTCAGCCTGTATTTGCTGAACAAGGGGCATGGGATAAGGACGTAACCAATTTTCCCTCTCCCCTCGCGGGTGAGGGTGAGGGGCATCTGAACGTGCATCACCCTCTCCCTAGCCCTCCCCCATCAAGGGGGAGGGGATTTATTGAAATAATTGGGGGCAGACCCGGATTCAAACAGGATTCAAACACCGCAGGTATACGCTGCACGCGCAAGCGACTAACTCAACTCTGAGCCGAATAGCACTTACTTAAAACCAATGCGATTCGATGTAGGGCGGGTTAGGCGCGTCGTTTGCGCCGTAACCCGCCAAGCATGCCGTCAGGCACACCTTAAACAAAGACGTTGTGTTGCTGCGCAACGCCTGTCGGGTTACGCAAACTGCGCTAACCCGACCTACATTAAATACCTTATCGTTACTCCACCACCAACCCGCTCGGCATCACCTGCAACCTGCTGCGCCCTTCCAACACATCCAGCAGTTTTTCACCGGCAATGCCCCGCCGCCAGCCGCGCAACAACGGCGAGCGGGCGCGTTCACCGCGCATCAATTCCTGGAGATCTTTTCGCGAGGCAATCGAACTTGGGTTCAACGATTGCGCGAAAGCGAGTTTGCGCAGCACGCCCATCAGAACATCGACACCGGCTTCCTGATCTTCATTAAGCGCTTCGGGACGCTCGCCTTCCGGCAAGGGTTCAGGCGCGCGTTGACGCGCTTCATTCAACAACGCAACCAGTTGTTCACCATAACGATCCGCCAAGGCCGGCGGCAGACCGCGCACGCGCGCAAGATCGTCGACCGATTCCAGTCTGATGCGCGCAAGGGTGAACAGCACGTCATCAGACAGCACCCATTTGCGGGGCCGATCATCCTGCTGCGCACGTTCTTCGCGCCAGGCCGCCAAGGCCTGCGCGCAGGACAATGCGGCACCACGGAATTTCTGCAGACCGCGCAAACGTCGCCAAGCGTGTTCGGGTGGATTTTCATAGGTTGATGGATCGGTCAGCACCGCGAAGTCGTCCGCCAACCAGGCCAGGCGGCCGTGCTCGACCAGCTCATCGCGCATGCGCGGGAAGAGCTTGGCAAGATGGCGCACATCACCGGCCGCATAATCAAGCTGTGAGGCCGTCAATGGACGCCGTGACCAGTCGGTACGGGTTTCCGATTTGTCGATCTCAATACCTAAGCGCTCTTTCACCAAGGTTGCATAGCCGGTCTGCTCCGGATAACCCAGCAACGGTGCGGCAACCTGGGTATCGAACAGCGGGATCGGCAGCACGCCATAGCCCTGCCAGAACAATTCCAGATCCTGGCGCGCGGCATGGAACACTTTAAGAATGCGGCTGTCCTTAAAGAGTGCCAGCAAAGGATCAAGCGAACTGACTTTCTGCGGGTCGATGCAGGCGACTTCCGTCGTCGAGGCAATCTGAACCAAACACAATTGCGGGTAATAGGTTTTTTCCCGCAAGAACTCTGTGTCTATGGTCAGCCACTCTGCCTGCGCCAGCCGTGCGCACAGCGCCTCAAGTTGGTCATCGCGTTCGACGAACTGATAGGAATCGGATAGGCTCATAGGGTATCTGCGTCATTGATTAATTAAGGAGCCTCTGATTAATTCACTGAAGCGGCATCTGCTGCGTTGCAGCCGGGCTCAAAATACTCATTTACGCCGTGTGTAAACTCCGTTTTTTCGCCCGGCTGCGCCTTGCATCTGCTCGCTTGATCAAATTAATCAGAGGCTCCTTGGATCTAGGTAAACTGTATGGCGGAGTTCAAACCGGAATCGTCAGTCGCATCACCCTGTGTGCGCAACTGCTGCCTGGATGACCAGGACATCTGTCTGGGTTGTTTCCGCTCGTTAGCTGAGATTGTCGGTTGGGGCGGTGCAAATGATGCGGAGCGGCGCGCGACTTTGGCGCGTGCTGCGGAACGGGCTAGTCAACGTAAGTCACCACTCATGCCGCCGCGTTGGTAACAGCGTTTAATCATGCCCACTCGGAGCGGCACAATACGGCCCTCGGCCTATTGGCGCCCCGCATCAGACACTAGCGACCCGCCATCTGATCGACCATCTCCGGGTCCATGTCGATACCGACGGACCAGCCCGGATTCAAGGCCACACCGTAACCACTGCCGACCTTCTCCAGAATCCAGCTGAAATCCGCCAGCAGGCCGCCGTCGAAGCCGGGGAATTCCTTGACGAAGGGTTTGGCGCGCTCGGGGCTGGTGAACAGCACGATCACATGGCCGCCTTCTTCCGTTTCCAAGGTCAGCGGGATCGCCTTGTCGCTGGCCGTAAAGCCTTTAATGCCGTGAGATTCCTCCTGCACCGGCATATAGAGCTGCGCGCCGAGCAGACCCTGCATGAATTCATCGCCGGGGATGCTGCCTTCCTGCGCCGCCATCAATTGGCGCTCCAGGTCATTACGGGCCTCAAAGGGTTCGTCGAATTCGCTCATAATTTGGTCTATCCAATTCTAATCCGGACGCAAAGGCTGGGGCATTTCCGCGTGGATTGCAAACCCATGGTTTCTGCCCCTATTCCTATTGGAATCCGTACGCCGCTGGTACACTCCGCGCCCATGCTAGAACTCAGCAATGTCAGTCTGCGGCGCGGTGCGCGCCTGCTGTTCAGCGGCGCCTCCGTGACGCTGCATGCGGGCCAGCGCGTCGGCGTCACTGGGGCTAATGGCACCGGCAAATCCAGCCTGTTCGCCCTGCTGCGCGGTGATCTGCACGCGGATACCGGCGACTGCCGGGTGCCCGCGCACTGGACCTTCGCCGAGGTCGCGCAAGAGACGCCCGCGCTGGATATCCCCGCCCTCGACTATGTGCTGCGCGGTGATGCCGAGCTGGAGGCACTGCAACAGCAACTCCGCACGGCCGAAGCCGCCGAAGACGGTCCGTTACTCGCGCAGCTGCATGCCCAGCTGGAAACCATTGATGGCTATAGCGCACCGAGTCGCGCCGCACGGCTGATGCACGGCCTGGGTTTCACATCCGACCAGGAGCGCCTGCCGGTCGCGCATTTCTCCGGCGGCTGGCGTATGCGCCTCAATCTGGCCCAGGCCTTGATGTGCCGTTCCGATCTGCTCCTGCTCGACGAGCCGACCAACCATCTCGATCTCGACGCCGTGCTCTGGCTGGAGGAATGGCT
Source organism: Gammaproteobacteria bacterium (assembly GCA_018819175.1). Classification (GTDB taxonomy): domain Bacteria; phylum Pseudomonadota; class Gammaproteobacteria; order Thiohalobacterales; family Thiohalobacteraceae; genus JAHJQQ01. Next base: position 10,689 of record JAHJQQ010000045.1, on the reverse strand, counting down.
GACACGCTATCCCGGCACCCTGCTGCTAATCTCGCACGACCGCGAATTTCTCGACCGCGCCGTGAACTACATATTGCACATCGAGCGCGAACAGGTGCAGCTCTATACCGGCAACTATTCCGCCTTCGAGGTACGCCGCGCCGAACAGCTTGCGCAACAACAATCCGCCTTCGAGCGCCAGCAGCGCGAGATCGCCCACATCCAGCACTTCATCGATCGCTTCAAGGCCAAGGCCACCAAGGCCAAGCAGGCGCAGAGCCGTATGAAGGCGCTGGCGCGCATGGAACGCATCGCCGCGGCGCACGTGGATTCACCGTTTCATTTCGATTTTCCCGTGCCGGCCAAACTGCCGCATCCGCTGCTGCAATTGGAGAAGGTGGACGCAGGTTATAACGGCAAGGCCATCATCTCGGGCGTGAAACTCAGCCTCGCACCGGGCGACCGCCTCGGCCTGCTCGGCCCCAATGGCGCGGGCAAGTCCACGCTCATCAAACTGCTGGCCGGCGAACTCGAACCACTCAATGGCAAACGTCTCGCCGCCCCTGATCTCGATGTCGGTTATTTCGCTCAGCACCAGCTGGAACAATTGCACGCCCAATCCAGCCCGCTGCTGCACCTGCAACGTCTCGCACCGCGCGCACTCGAACAGGAACTGCGCAATTTTCTCGGTGGTTTCGGCTTTGGCGGCGACCGTGCGGACAGCCCGGTGGCGCCTTTCTCCGGTGGCGAAAAGGCCCGACTGGTGTTGGCGATGCTGGTCTATCAAGCACCGAATCTGTTATTGCTCGACGAACCGACCAACCATCTCGATCTGGAAATGCGTCTCGCGCTGGAACTCGCGTTGCAGGATTACCCTGGCGCCATGGTGCTGGTCTCGCATGACCGCCATCTGCTGCGCACCGTCACCGATAGTTTCCTGTTAGTCGCAGAAGGCAAGGCCGTCGACTTCGACGGCGACCTCGATGATTACCGCACCTGGCTGGATCAACGCGAGCGCAACAGCGCAAGCAATAACAGCAGCGACGACAATACTCCGACTAGCGCCAATGCCCGACGCGACCGCAAGCGCCTGCAAGCCGAACAGCGGCAACGCCAGCAGCCCTTGCGCAACGAACTGCGCAAACTGGATACACAACTGGAAAAACTGCACGCACGCCAAACGGAACTGGATACCGCACTCGGTGACAGCGCGATGTATGAACCGGCGCAGAAAGATAAATTACAAAAGCTATTGCTGGAGAAAGCGGAGTTGGGCAAACAGCTCGCGGTGACTGAAGAGCGGTGGCTGGAGATCAGCGAAGAACTCGAGCAGCTGAAAACCTAACCTCACCACCAATAAAGCAGTCCCTACCTAGCTTGACAGAACGTATAAACGTAAATACATTGTAAGTATGATTAAGTTCGAGTGGGATCCAAGGAAGGATGCTGCGAACCAAAAGAAACATGATGTTTCTTTTGCGGAGGCGCAGTCGGTGTTCTTCGACGACAACGCGGTCCAATTCTTTGATGATGATCATTCAGACCAGGAAGAACGGTTCATCCCACTGGGCATGAGCATCCTCTCCAGAATCCTGGTTGTGTGCCATTGCGAGCGGCGCGCAGGAGAAGTCATCAGGATCATATCCGCACGGAAAGCCACGCAAAACGAGCGAACGCACTATCGCGGGTGAAGCCATGAAAGCAGAATATGATCTCTCTAAAATGAAAGGCCGCAAGAATCCCTACGCCTCAAAACTTAAAAAGCAGGTAACCATCCGCATGGGCGAGGACGTCATCGCTTACTTCAAGGCTATGTCAGAAGAGATGGGCATTCCTTATCAGAGCCTGATCAATCTCTACCTGCGGGACTGTGTCGCGAAAAACCGCAAGCTGGATGTTAGTTGGGTAAAGCGGGCTTAACAGAGTTTTTACCCTGCCCAAAAATACACAAATACACGTTAGTTATGCATATGAAGCCAACTAAAAATAGATGGATCTCCGCGATGCTTTTTTTAGTGCTGGGCCTGACGCTTATCGGTATGTGGGTAATGTATCTATTTGTCGCAACACCAGATCATAAAGGCCAGCATGAAAATGCAGTTGATTTATTTCAGTACGCAGTTAATCCCGTACATGAACACTCAATGTTTTTTCAGGTCTCTTTATTAACGATCTTCGTCAGTTTTACTCTGGCATGGTTAACATTTAGGGCTAGGAATCTGATTTTTGTGGTTCTGTTTGGGATAATCAACGCAGGGCTAGCTGTTTACATGTACCAATGGGATCATGGCCTATTAGCTGCAGGTGCGGTTATTCCGTTGTTGTTGGAACTTAGAGATGCATAAGAACAGCGCCCAATTAGCCGCTACGTGGCTAGGACGCCGCAAACAGCGCGCCGCCCCTGGCGCTGGCCGTTAACTCACCACCTAGACCCACACCACCCTCACATCCCATTCTTATACACCGACCGATCCGTCGCGCCGCTGGCGCGCACCTGACGCAGTGCCACACCGTATTCCTTCAATTGCGTCAGTGCATATTTAATCCGGCCACGGAAATAGCTGTCGGCGCTTTCGTTGTTCTTGGCCGGGTCGTCGTTGAGGACCTTCTCGACATTGCGGATGATGACCTGTTCGGGGATGTAGCAGATGCGGTTGTTCTTGTAGCTGCTCATGCGCAGTTCGGCGACCGGGTAGGCGCCGCCGTCGGCAGATGACACGGTGACGATCAGCGCGGGTTTGTGGGCCAGCTCGCCCTTGCCCCAGAGCAGGAAGAAATTCTTCAGCCCGGCCGGGACCTGACCGTGCCATTCCGGTGAGATGATCACGAAGGCATCGCTCTCACTCAGCTCCTTGGAGATCGGTTCCAGACGCGCCTTCCAGTCAGGGTCGCCGTCCCAGATACCCTGATCCCACAGCGGCAGCGGATTACCCGCCAGATTGAACAGGTAGATTTCCTCGCAAAGTCGATTCTCTTGCAGGCAGCGCTCAATGACCTTGGCGACCTTGAAGCTCTGGGATTCGATACGGTGACTGCCGCTGATGATGCTGATTTTCATAGAGATAGGGACTCGCTTGGTGAATGGCTGGCAGGGATAGTAACAACTGCGCGAGACCACACCCAGTACCCACCTCGGTCATGGGTAAATAGTTCAAGATTCGGCATTCATCGCCGACACAAAACCAGGGCTGTCATACTGGTATCGACAGCGTGATTATTCCTCCCAAATGAAAAAGGCTGCACTCCATGTCCACGCATATCGCAGAAGTCCAGGAAGATGATTTTTCACGCATCGGCGGCGAGAAGCCACCGCATCTGAAAATTGAGGCAACGCTGATCGAACTGGGTGGTAATGGCGTGCGCGGGACCGATTTCAAACTGCGCGCGCTCAAGGCCGCCGGTTGGAAGTACGGCAAGATGATGCCCTATGGTTCCTATCCCAAGGTCGCAGCCGAGGCCTTCAACAAGATCCGTCGGGCGCTCTCGGCCAGCAAAGACCAGGAGCAGTTGCTCCAGGCACTGCAGTCCTCCTGACCAACGCTAACAGCGTTCCGGGCGCTACGCGCTCAGAACAGCAAGCGGTCTTCAATCGCCGCCAGGCCACTACGCGCGCAGGCATCATCCTGCTCACCACCCGGCGCACCCGACACGCCCACGGCACCGACCAGACTCCCCGCCACTTCCACCGGCACACCACCGCCGATCATCAGCGCATGCGTCACTTCCCGCACGCCGGATTGCGGTTTGCCGGCCTGGGTCGTATCGGCCATGGCCTGGGTATCGGTATTGAAGCTCGCCGCCGTCCAGGCCTTGCGGGTGGCGGTGTCCGGGGTGTGCGCACCGGCGTAACGATCCCGCAGCACGACCTGCGGCACGCCGGAGCGATCCACCACCGCGACGGCAATCTGGAAGCCCGCCTTGCGGCAGGCCTCCAGCGTCGCGTTGGCGAGAGCCTGGGCGGTTTCCAGGCTGAGCGCCTGAAAAGTAACTAATGCGGGTTCCTCAGCGGCGCTGACCGCGCCGTTCAACCCCAAGGCCAACATACCAATAAGCAATTTCTGATTTAGTCTCTGCATGACATTCCCTCCTGCCCGTTCCATTCAGCATAGGCTATTTACACGACGCTCCAACGCCGCAAATCATTCCTGGTTCCGCGCATCAACGACCGCAGCAGTGTTTGAATTTCTTACCGCTGCCACAGGGACAGGGCGCGTTGCGGCCAATTTTGGTTGCTGGATTCGATTGAGCTGATCCATCAACAGCACCATCCAGATAAAACCAGGCACCCTGTTCATAAACAAAACGACTGCGCTCGCGCAGACAGCCGGGGCCCTGTTCGCTCCGATAGTGAGCGATGAATTCCACAACTCCCTCTGTATCTCCGGGCCGCCCAGCGATGCAATCGAGAATCTCCAGTCGCTGCCAGGCCGGTTGATCCGCTAACGCCAGTTGCTCGGGACGCGTGCTCGCGTGCCAGGTTTTTAACAGGTAGGCGCTGTCAGCGTATACATATGCGGCATAACGCGAGCGCATCAAGGCCTCGGCCGTCGCAGCCCGCTGCTCACCGCGATGATAAACCACGCAGCACTGCGCATAGTTTTGACCCGAACCGCAGGGACAGCTTCGCTGTTCTGACATGCAGGCAACTCTCCAACAAAGTTGGAGCCATTGTAGCCGGGCCAAAGTGGACGTATACAGCTCAGGATGCTAGTTTCTGCCCTCCTTCATGACACTTAATCCGGCTCATGCATCCACGCGATCTGGTTCACGATAACGTTCAACTGCTCTCCATGCCGGAAGTCTGTTTGCGGATTCAACAGCTGGCGGATAATCCCTATGCGGATATGGCGGAATTCGGACAGCTGGTGATCCAGGACCCCGCGCTCACCACACGACTATTGAAGCTGGTGAACAGCGCCTATTACGGTTTTCCCGGACGCGTCGACACCATCAGTCGCGCGGTGAATCTGGTCGGCATCGCCGAGCTGCGCAATCTCACCCTGGCGATGGCCGCGATGGAGGTGTTCGGTGGGCTGGAAAACGAGCACTTCGATATGCTCGGCTTCTGGCGACATTCGGTCTACTGCGCATTGGTGGCGCGCTTTCTGGCCAAACAGGCGCGCGTACTGCATGCCGAGCGACTGTTTATCGCGGGATTGCTGCACGATGTCGGTCGGTTACTGATTTTCAGCCTGCTGCCGGACGAGTCGGCGCGCATCCAGCAGCGCATGAACGAGGGCGAAGAAGTCTGTGCTGCCGAACGTGGAGAACTCGGCTTCGACCACGCCCAGGTCGGCTATGAATTGTTGAGCCTCTGGCAGATTCCGAAAGAGCTGCGCATCGCAGTGGCCTTTCACCACCTACCCGATGTCGCCGAAGAGGCGCGCCTCGAAGCCACCCTGGTCGCACTGGCCAATCAGATTGCCCATCAGGTGGAAACCCTGGCAAAGGAAAATGCCACCGCACTCCGTGACCCCTTTGGCGGATTCACCAATCCACGCATTCTTGATGACACCGAGCTGCCCATCATCGAGGCGATTCCCGCCGTCTATTGGACGCAAGCCGGACTATCCGCCGGCGTGGTTAACGCGGCCGTTGCCGCGACGGCGGCGGATTTCGATGAGGTGCTGAATATTCTCTACAGTGTGTGATATCCACCTGCCCTGGGCACTTGCAGGAGCAGGTCTGCCCACTCCTGCGTTATGTCTTCTATCCCTGCATTTCCCTACAGTCCAGCCACGTTGAACCAAGCTCCTGCCTGGTGGTCTCAGTTTAAAATCACCACCCACTGCCGCCTGCACAGGGTTGCTGGTACCATCAGTGCATGAATACACCACTGCGTACATCACTCTTCTCCCGCATATTGCAAGCCTTCGGTTGCGCCGCCTTGCTCAGTCTCAGCACGGGCTGCAGCGATACATCGACCGGCAATAAACCCGACGATGCTGATAAGGCCAAACCCGTCGCTGTCAGCATAAGCGTGGTGAGCAGCGCGCCGCTGGCACAGACGCTGGTGCGCAGCGGCAGCTTGCGCACACGCCGCAGTGTGCGGCTGCACAGTCAGGAAGAAGGCCGCGTCGAAGCGTTACCGGTGTTTGCCGGCGATGCCGTAAAAGCGGGTGCATTGCTGGTGCGTCTGGATGATCGCCTGTTGCGCGCGGAACTCAACAAGGCCGAGGCTACCCGGCAACAGGCAGAGCAGGATCTGACGCGCCTGCAACGGCTGGTCGAGCGCAAACTGATCTCGGAGGATGAATTGCTGCGGGCCAAGACCGCCTTGCGCGTTGCCGAAGCCGAGGAATCCCTGCTCAAGACGCGCCTGGGCTATGCCACTATCAACGCGCCGTTTGACGGCATTGTCAGTGAACGCAAGGTGGAGCCCGGCGATGCGGTACCGAAGTTCGCGCATCTGCTGACACTGGTCGATCCGCAATCCTTGTTCACCGAAGTGTCGGTCTCTGAGCTGGTGTTGCCGACGTTAAAGATTGGTGACGCCGTACCGGTACGCATAGACGCCCTCGGCACCACTCAATATTCGGGGCGCATTGAACGTATCCACCCGACCATTGACGCGAGTTCGCGCCAGGGCATGGTGGAAATCGCGCTGACATCGGTGCCGCCCGGTGCACAAGCCGGCCAGCTATGTCGTGTTTATCTGCCCGGCGAAATCCAAGAGCGCCGCACCATTCCACTCACCGCGCTGCGCAACGACACCGAAGGTGAATATGTTTACACTCTCGATGCCAGCAACACGGCACGACGCACCCGCGTTACCAGTGGCATATCCTTGGGTGATCGCATCGAAATTCTGGACGGCTTGCAGGATGGCGACCGCGTGATCACGCGCGGCTTCATCAATCTGTCCGCCGGCGATCTGGTGGAAATTGTCACCGCACCGGGTGACGCCCCGACACAGCAACCATGAGCAAACCGACCGGTCCGCTCATATCAACACGCACCGGCGGCATCGCTGCCTGGTCGATTCGCCATCCGGTCGGGGTGAGCATGATCGCGCTGGCGCTGGTGGTGATCGGATTGTTCTTTTCTCTGCGCCTGCCCGTCGATCTATTGCCCAATATTGTCTACCCCGAGGTGCGCGTACGCATTCTCGACTCCGGAGTGTCGGCGCGCATCATGGAGGATCAGGTCACCCGCAACCTGGAAGAACAGCTCGCCATTACGGAAAACGTGATCTCACTGGTATCCACCAGTAAAGAGGGCGAAAGTCAGGTGGATCTGTCGTTTCCATACGGCACCGACATAGATATCGCACTGCGTGATGCCAGTAACCGCCTCGATCGCGCCCAGCGCAGCCTGCCGACCACCATCGAGGCACCGATCATCTTCAAGAGCGATCCGCAGCAGATCCCCGTGGCCGAATTCGTGGTCAGTTCCACGCAACTCGATCCGGTACAGCTGCGCAGCTTCGTCGATTACACCCTGTCCAAATGGTTTCTCAATCTGCCGGGCGTCGCCGCCACGGAAGTCGGCGGTGGGCTGGTGCGGGAAATCCAGGTACTGCCGGACCTGGAACGTTTAGCCGCTATCGGCCTGACGCCTGATGATCTGGTGCAGCGACTGCGTGATGCCAACCGCGATGTCGCTGCGGGTAAATTACGCGCCGGGCCACGCGAGTACATCAGCCGCACCGTCGGTCGCCTGCGGAGCCTCGATGAGTTACGCAAACTGCCGATCCAGATCGCCGATGGCCGGAGTCTGCCACTCGCCGAGCTGGCCACGATCAATGATACCCACGAAGATGAGCGGCTGCGGGTGCGCTTCGACGGTATCGGCGGCGTGAAACTCACGATCCAGAAACAGCCCACGGCGAACACCGTGGCCGTGGTCGATGCCGTTATGACACGCCTGAACTGGCTGCATGACAACAAGCTGCTGCCTGACGATATTGAAATTCATACCGTGTCGGATCAATCCATCTATGTGCGCTATGCACTCAACAACGCCCTGCTCGCCGGACTCAGCGGGGCGGCACTGGCCATGGCCGTGGTATTTTTGTTTCTCGGCGACCTGCGAAGCACGCTGGTCATTGGCAGCGCCATCCCCATCGCCATCGCGGTCACACTGTCGGTAATGGAACTCACCGGACTCACGCTGAATATCATGAGCCTCGGCGGCCTGGCGGTCGGTATCGGCATGCTGGTGGACAGCTCCATCGTGATGCTGGAAAACATCCATCGCCATCAACAACAGGGCGAAGATGCACTCACCGCCGGCGTGCATGCGGCAACCGAAGTCAACAGCGCCATAGTCGCCTCCACCAGCACCAATCTGGCAGCCGTATTGCCCTTTCTGATGATTGTTGGTCTGACAGGACTGCTGTTCCGCGAATTGATTATTACGGTATCGGCCGCGATCTTCGCCGCCATGCTGGTGGCACTCACGCTGGTGCCGGCCTGGGGCACGCGTCTATGGACGCGGCGCAGCGACGAAACCCGCTGGCGGCGAACCTTTGATCACCAACTCGAAAAACTGCAACGCGGCTATGCGCGGCTACTCAACTGGCTAATATCACACAGAACTATCCAAGTACCCGCTGTGTTGCTGTTCACCACGCTGCTGGTCTGGAGCACAATGAATTTTCTCTCCGGCAAAGAAATCTTTTTGCCCAGCCTGGATGACGGCAACATCACGGTGCGTGTCACCGGCGACACCGGTACTGCCATGGATACCATGGATGCTGTCGCGAAACAGCTGGAGAACCTGTTTCACGCACAAGCCGAGGTCGCCTCGGTGTTCACCACCACCGGCGGGTTTATCTTCGGCCGCACCGAGCGTGAATTGACCAGTCGCGCCACGTTACAGCTTCAACTCAAACCGCTGGATCAGCGCAGCGTTTCGTCAGATGACTGGATTATGCGCATGGATAAGGAAATCGCAGCACTGCAACTGGTCGGCTACAACGTGACCCTGCGTGTCGCCGGGTTACGCGGGCTACGCATCGGCGGCAGCGAAGACGATATCAGCTTCCGCATTCAGGGGCCGGATCTGGACATACTGAACACTCTCGGCCCCAAAGCACTCGCAGCATTGGAGGGCATTCCCGGTCTGCGCAATCTGTCCTGGTCGGGAGAAGAAAGCCAACACGAACTGGCTATCAACCTTGATCGCGAACGGGTCTCGCAACTGGGTCTTAATGCGAACGATATCGGCACCGCCCTGCGTTTTGCCCTGAATGGTGAGGTCGCCGGCGACTTTATCGATGGCGATCGTCAATTCGATATTCGTGTACGGCTGCCCCAGCCAACGCTGAAAACCCTCGCCGATCTCGAAAGCACATTGCTATTTGCCTCCGACAAAGCGCGGCCTGCGGTACGCCTGAGCGATGTCGCGCGTATCAGCCTGACCTCGGCACCGACTGAAATCGAACGCTATCAGCAACAGCGCATGGTGGAGATCAATGGCTCACTGAGTGGTGATGCCGCACTCAGCGATGTGATGCAGATGGCTCAGCAACGCTTGGATACCGTGGAGATGCCGCAAGGCTATCGCGCCTATGATGTCGGTTCCTTCCAGGCCTTGCAGGAAGGCCGGCAGACGGCAGGGATCCTGTTGGCGCTGGCCTTGTTCCTGGTGTTCGTGGTCATGGCCGTGCAGTATGAGTCACTGCGTAACCCGCTGGTGATCCTATTGGGCGTGCCGTTTGCGATTATCGGACCTGCGCTGTTTCTGCCCCTGCAGGATGTGCCGCTGTCCATGCCGGTCTGGTTGGGTCTGATCATGCTGGCCGGTATTGTGGTCAACAACGCCATTGTACTGGTGGAATACATCGAGATATTACGCGAGCAGGGTTTGGGGGTGCATAAGGCCATTATCCGTGCCGGAGAGCTGCGTCTGCGACCGATCCTGATGACCACATTGACCACAGTCTTCGGCTTGCTGCCACTGTCACTCGGCCTGGGTGAAGGCGCGGAAATGCTCCAGCCACTGGCCCAAACCATGATTTATGGTTTATCTTTTTCGCTGCTGATATCGCTGCTGCTGATCCCGATAATCTATATCTGGTTCCAACCGGATACCGCCACCGCAGCAGTTGCCGATTGACGGCCCACTGAATTCAACACCGCCATTGATCTTTCGACCTATGGGGATAACGCATGAGCGATCAAACACCCACTATCAAAGATGACCCGATGTATCAGTTGCTGCGCGCAGGCAAGGCAGAGGAATTCAATGAACGTCGCGCGGCCGGCGAGACTTGCGATCTGACCAGTACGGATTTCCGCGGTCTGGATTTGCGTAAACTGAATGCCGATGGCCTGGATTTTAGCAACAGCTATTTCCGTCAGACCGATCTGCGGGGCGTGGATCTCAGCAAGGCCAAACTCGCCGGCGCCAGCATCCACAGCGCCAAACTTTCCGGCACGCTGTTCCCTGCGGATCTAGCCGCTGATGAGATTCTGATGTCGCTCGAGCACGGCACGCGCATGCGTTACGGTATACCGGTGCGCGCAAGCAAGCCTTGATCCTGCCAGTTCCTGAATACTCGCTGTCCGGTGGGTTTGCTTCGCTAGGGAACCTCTGATTAATTCGCTGAAGCGGCATCTGCTGCGTTGCAGCCGGGCTCAAAATACTCATTTACGCTGTGTAAACTCCGTTTTTTACTCGGTGCTGCGCACCTCGCCCTTCGGGCCGGCTGGCGCCGTTCTCTCCGCTTCGCTTCGAGTCGCCCGTCTGCGCCTTGCATCTGCT
>JAHJQQ010000044.1 GCA_018819175.1 Gammaproteobacteria bacterium | reverse complement strand
GCTGTCCCAGTAACTCCCTCTCCCTCCTGGGAGAGGGCTGGGGAGAGGGTGTCAAAATAGAAAACTGCTTGAATATTAATTCCCTCTTCCTGGCCTTCTCCCGGGAGGGAGAAGGGATTATTCTTTTCTCGACGACAGCGACTCCCATGTCCTCCATCGTCGTTAAATGGGTTTGCGCCCGCAATTCACAGTGCCACCTAAGCTCGATCAATGTTATGTGGGACAGCAGTGATTCACCCCCCTAGCTCCTAGCTCCTAGAACCTCGTCCTCGTCTCTGCCTTACCACCTCAAACAACAGCACCCCGGTGGCGACGGAGACATTCAGGCTTTCCACTGACCCGGCCATGGGAATTTTGACCAGGGCATCGCAGTGTTCACGGGTCAAACGCCGCAGGCCATCGCCCTCCGCCCCCAGCACCAGGGCGGTCGGACCTGTGAAATCAATCTCGTAAAGTGACTGATCGGCCTCACCGGCGGCGCCGTACAACCACACCCCCGCGTCTTTCAGGCTGCGCAGCGCGCGTGCCAGATTGGTCACGGTGAACACGGGCAAGGTCTCGGCGGCGCCGCTGGCCACCTTACGCACCACGGGAGTGATACTCGCGGACTTGTCCTTGGGCAAAATCACCGCCTGCACCCCGGCCGCATCGGCGCTGCGCAGGCAGGCGCCGAGATTATGCGGATCGGTGATGCCATCCAGAACCAGGATCAGGGCGGGCTGTTTGAGGCGCGCAAGAAAGCCATCCAGGTCATGATCATCGACCGGCACACCACCGGCAATCTCCAGCAGTATCCCCTGATGGCGTGCATCGGCCTCGACCCTACGATCCAGCTCGCGACGCGACAGGCGCTCAACCTTGATGCCCTGGGTCTGCAGTTCGCCGACCAACGTCTCCAGGCGCGGATCATGCCGACTGTCCAGCGCCCAGGCGCGCAGGATCTGCGTATCGCCCTGACGTAACAGGGCACGCACGGCATGCAGACCGTAGATGTGTTGGGTTTGAGACATTCAGACTACTCGCTCGCGCAAAGACGCGAAGGCGCGAAGAGTTTGGGGAGCATGAATCAACCGCTAACCCGTCATTCCGGCGTAGGCCGGAATCCATGTGCTTCGAAGCCACTAGATTCCGGCCTTCGCCGGAATGACGAATCAATTAGACTCCTCTTCATTCTTCGCGCCTTCGCGATTTTGCGCGAGACTGATATTACCTAATCAACGCCACGACGCAGGCGTGTCCTGCACCGGCGGTGGTTCGTAGGCGCGCTGTTCCTGACCTTCCACAATCGGCTTAACGAACACTTCTACACGACGGTTGAGCTGGCGGCCGGCTTCAGTTGCATTACTATCACGGGGCTCGGTCTCGCCGCGCCCTTCCGAACGCAACCGGTCGCGGCTCACACCGACACTGGCAAAGTAATCAATGACCGCCTGCGCGCGCTGTTCTGACAGCCGCTGGTTATAAGCATCGGAACCAACGCTGTCCGTGTGGCCAACCACATGCACAATAGAACGCTCGTAGCGTTTCAGCACATCGGCAACCTTGTCGAGCGTGCTACGGAATGCAGGTTTGATAGCCGCACTACCGAAATCAAACGACACTTCGCTGGAAATATCGATCTTCAAGGTCTCATCTTTCAGGCGCTGGATTTCGATATCGTTATTACGTTGCTCTTCGGCCAGCGCAGCATCGAATTCCTTTTGCTGATTATCCATATAGTGACCAACCCCAGCACCTGCCAGCGCGCCGACGGCCGCACCGGCATAACGGCCTGAGCGCCCATCCAGTTGATGCCCCAGAACCGCGCCCGCTACCGCACCAATAGCCGCACCTGTCTTGGCGCGTTTATTGGGATCATCGGCTGCGCAACCGGCAAGCGCGACGGCAACCGCTACGATTAGCACCTTTTTCATGGCTATCTGTTTCATTCTGACTTCCCTCCTGTCTTTCTGCGTCTGCGTTTCCCGGAACGTGATTTCTTTTTCGACTCCGATTTACGACCGGCCACGGCGCGGCCTTGCTTGGTCGAGTCTTCGTCGATCAGTTCAAAATCGACCTTGCGTTCATCCAGATCGACCCGCATCACCCGCACACGCACCGAATCGGTGAGGCGATAGACCTTGCCGCTGCGTTCACCGCGCAAGCGATGCCCGGCCGGATCAAAATGGTAGTAATCATTCTTCAGTGACGAGACATGCACCAGGCCTTCGACATAAATGCCCTGCAACTCGATAAACAGTCCGAAGGAGGTCACGCCACTGATGACACCAGGGAATTCCTCGCCGACCTTATCCATCATGAATTCGCACTTCAGCCAGTCGACGGCATCGCGCGTTGCTTCATCCGCACGCCGCTCCGTGGTGGAGCAGTTTTCACCCAACATCATCATATCGTCGACGGTGTAATTGAAACCACCGCTGGAGCCCGTCTGCAGCACCCGACCTATCGCACGCTTGATCAAGCCCTTGCCGGCCTTGCTGCGCACCACATGGCGGATCGCACGATGCACCAGCAGATCCGGATAGCGGCGGATCGGTGAAGTGAAATGCAGGTACTGATCCAACGCCAGACCGAAATGGCCGACGTTTTCCGGATTGTATTTGGCCTGCGCGAGCGAACGCAGCATAACGGTCTGCAGCAGATGCGCATCCGGGCGCGACTGGATGGTCGCCAACAGTTCTGCATAATGCTTCGGTTCTGGTTTATCACCCCCGCGCAGACTCAGGCCCACTTCGCCCAGCATTTCGCGCAGCGCGGTCAGCTTCTCGACCTTGGGGCCACCGTGAATACGGTACAGCGTGGGCATTTTGTTTTTCGCCAGGAAACGCGCCGAGGCCACATTGGCGGAGATCATGCACTCTTCGATAATCTTGTGCGCGTCGTTGCGTTCAACCGGCACAATGCGCTCGATCTTGCGGTCAGCACCAAAGACAATCCGCGTTTCGGTGGTTTCGAAATCGATCGCGCCACGTTTGGTGCGTTCTTTGCGCAGCACTTTATAGAGTCGGTACAGCTCTTCCAGATGCGGTACCAGTGCCTCGACCTTTTTACGCTCCTTGGGATCGCGATCCACCAGCACCTTGGCGACCTGATCGTAGGTCAGGCGCGCATGCGAGCGCATCAGGCCTTCCAGGAAACGCGAACGGGTGATGCGGCCTTCTTCATTGATGTACATCTCGCACACCATGCACAACCGATCGACGTTCGGGTTCAACGAACACAGTCCGTTTGAAAGGATCTCCGGCAACATGGGAATGACACGCTCGGGGAAATACACCGAGTTGCCGCGCGTGATCGCCTCGCGATCGAGCGCCGTATTGGGCTCGACGTAATGGGCCACGTCGGCAATCGCCACCAGCAAGCGCCAGCCCTTGGCCTTGCGTTCGCAGAAAACGGCATCGTCGAAGTCGCGCGAATCCACGCCGTCGATGGTGACCAGCGGTATCTCACGCAAGTCTTCGCGACCTTTTTTGGCGGCCTCCGTCACCTCGGGTTTGAGGTGAGCGATTTCTTTTTCAACCGCCTCCGGCCATTCCAACGGCACCTCGTGGCTACGGATGGCAATGTCGATCTCCATCCCCGGCGCCATGTGGTCGCCCAACACCTCGACGACCCGTCCCATCGGCCGGTTACGAAAACCCGGCTGCTCGGTGATCTCAACCGTCACGATCTGGCCATGCCGGGCACCGCCCTGCTGATCGTTGGGAATGGAAATATCCTGAGTTATACGTTTGCTGGCAGGCTCGATGTAACACACGCCGCTTTCGCAATGGAACTTGCCCACCACGCGATGGGTGTTGCGTTCAATGACCTCGACGATTGCACCCTCGCGACGACCGCGCTGGTCCAACCCGGTCACGCGCGCGACGGCACGATCCCCGTGGAACAGCGAGCGCATCTGCCGCGGCGACAGGAACAGATCATCGGTATTGTCGTCCGGAACCAGAAAACCGAAGCCGTCCGGATGCGCGATGACACGCCCGCGCACCAGGTCGAGTTTCTCGACCAGGCCATAGCCGCGGCTCCGGTTGCGCACCAGCTGACCGTCACGCTCCATGGCGTTGAGGCGACGGCGCAAGGCCTCCAGATCATCTTCATCGCTAAGGTGAAAAATCTCCGCCAACTGCTCGCGCATCAAAGGAACACCCTGCTCCTTGAGGGTTTCACTGATCAGTTCGCGACTGGGAATAGGCCGGGAATAATTCTCCGCCTCGCGCTCCGCGTGGGGATCTTTTTGTTTCCAGGCGGGTGTATTCGTAGTGCGTTTTTTACTCATAATCTTCTTCAAATTGATAACCCGGATGGCCACCACGGCTCGCGTTGACAAGGGCTGCCGCGCCGGGTAAAGTGCGCGGCTCTCGGGCCAGACCGCTGTTTTAACGGCCCGGACCACCTGCCGAGGTGGCGAAATTGGTAGACGCGCTAGCTTCAGGTGCTAGTTGGGGTAACTCAGTGGAGGTTCAAGTCCTCTCCTCGGCACCACTTCTCCTGCTTTAAAACTTCCCCTACTCGCGACTGTCGAGAAACTCTGGGGGAAGCGATCGGGCCTGAACCCGATCCACTCCCGATACCAACTACTTCAACCGTCAAACGGGTGCCGCAGAACGATAGTATCCACACGGTCAGGACCGGTGGAAATAATGTCGATCGGGCAACCCACGACTTCTTCAATGCGTTGCAGATAGGCCTTGGCATTCGGCGGCAGCTTATCGTACTCACGCACACCCACAGTGGATTCCTTCCACCCCGGGACTTCTTCGTAAATCGGCTCACAGGTGGCAAACGCCTCGGCACCGATCGGTGGCGTCAGACGATCTTCATTGCCGCAACGATAACCCACGCACAGGCGAATGGTGTCCAACCCGTCGAGCACGTCCAGCTTGGTAATGCACAGACCCGTCACGCTATTGAGCTGATTGGCGCGACGCAAGGCCACGGCATCGAACCAACCGCAGCGACGCGGACGACCGGTCGTGGAACCGAATTCGTGACCACGCTTGGCCAGATGCTCGCCCATTTCATCGAACAATTCCGTCGGGAACGGACCGGCACCGACGCGCGTGGTGTAGGCCTTGGTGATGCCCAGGATGTAATCCAGATTGCGCGGGCCCACGCCGCTGCCGGTACAGGCGCCACCGGCGGTGGTATTGGACGAGGTCACGAACGGATAGGTACCGTGATCGATGTCCAGCAATGCGCCCTGCGCACCCTCGAACATGATGTTGTCACCGTTACGACGACGTTGATCCAGAATCTCCGGCACGTCACCGACCATGGATTGCAGGTCATCGGCCATGCTGAAGGCCTCATCCAGGGTCTTCTGGAAATCCACCGGATCGCATTTGAAATAATTCTGCAACGCGAAGTTGTGGTAATCGAGCACCTCGCCCAGCTTGGCGGCGAAGCGCTCACGATGAAACAGATCGCCCAGCCGCAGACCACGACGTGAGATCTTGTCTTCGTAGGCCGGGCCGATACCGCGACCGGTGGTACCAATCGCCGCCTTGCCGCGCGCCTTTTCGCGCGCCAGATCCAGCGCCACGTGGTAGGGCATGATCAGCGCGCAGGCCTCGCTGATGAGCAAGCGTTCGCGCGCCGGGATGCCATTCTGTTCCAGCATCTTCAGTTCTTCGAACAAGGCTGAGGGCGACAGCACCACACCGTTACCGATCAGGCATTGCACGTTATTGCGCAGAATGCCGGAGGGGATCAGATGCAGGACGGTCTTCTTGCCTTCGATCACCAGGGTATGACCGGCATTGTGACCACCTTGGAAACGCACGACCGCCGCTGCGCGTTCGGTCAGCAGGTCTACGATCTTGCCTTTGCCTTCGTCACCCCATTGGGTACCGATTACGACTACGTTCTTGCCCATCGACCTGCGTTCTCCCATCCTCGTGCGCCGACTAGTGCGCGTATAGAGTTCATCCGGTTATTTGAAACGTTTCAAACACAAAAAAAAATCATCTGCCACAAAGGCGCAGAAAGATAACCATGTAGGGCGCAATACGCTGCGCTATTGCGCCCTACAGTCTATTTTCCTTTGTGCGCCTTCCGCGCCTTGGTGGTTAAAGGTCTTTAACAACCCAACTACCGCCCTGCTGCAACAGTTCACGATTGCAACCCATGCTGGCTGCGTTGCCGACCTGACCTGGTAAGGCACTGATAACGCGTTCACCAGCGGCACGCAATTCTGCAACAGTCTGCTGCAATGCAGCATCTTCAACGGCCGGCGCATAGACAGCATCCTGTGGAACTGATGCATCAGCCGTCGACAATGCCAACAGGGTGCGCAGATCGGCGGAGAAACCGGTGGCCGGACGCGCACGCCCGAATACCTCACCAATCTGGTCATAACGTCCGCCGCGCGCAACTTCCTGACCACAGCCGGGCACGAAGGCGGCGAACACCACGCCGGTCTGATAACCATAACCACGCAGTTCCGCCAGATCGAAGTGCAACGGCAACTGCGGCCAGCGACGCTGCGCCTGCGCCGCAATGGCGGCCAAATTATCGAGCGCGGCAATGACTGCTTCACCGGCACCGGCAAACTGCTGGCGAGCCGCATCCAACACCTCGGCACCACCATGCAGAGTCGCCAGGCGCGCCAAGTGTTCCTTCCAGGGTGCCGCAGTACCGAATGAGCTCAGCAGGGTTTCGATTTCCGGCAACGCTTTGCGCTGCAACACATCGAACAGATCCGTCTCTTGTTCGGTCGACAGGCCCGCGCCACGGGCCAGCCCGCGGAAAATACCCACATGCCCCAGATCCACATGCACCTGATCGTTGCCGGTGATCTTCAGGGTTTCCAGCATCAAGGCCAGGATTTCCAGATCGCTTTCGATGCCGGCATGGCCGAACAGCTCACAGCCGACCTGCAGCGGACTGCGCGAACCGGCGAAGCCATCGGGACGTGTGTGTAAAACCGTACCGAGATAACACAGACGCACCGGTTCATCGCGCTTGAGCGCATGCGCATCGGTACGCGCCGCTTGCGGCGTCATGTCGGCGCGCACACCCAGCAGGCGCCCGGTCAGCTGATCGGTGAGTTTGAAGGTCTGCAAATCCAGATCGTGGCCGGTACCGGTCAGCAACGATTCCAGAAACTCGATCATCGGCGGGATGATCAGGCCATAGCCCCAGCTGCGATAGGCATCCAACAGCCGCCGTCGCACCAGCTCCAGACGCCAGGCCTGGTCCGGCAACAGTTCTTCGATGCCTTCCGGCAATAACCAGTGATCGATCCCGCTCATGCTTACCTTTTTTCTTTGACGCAATCGGTCAACGCACCAGATACAACAACAGCAGACCTGCCAGCATACTGACCAAGCCTATAACCCGCAGGCTGCGATCATCCATTTGTCCAAGGGTCTGCATTGTGCGACGCAGGGCCTGCGGATTCAGAAAGGGGAAAATCCCTTCGATCACCAACAGCAGAGCCAGCGCCGTGAGCAGATCATTGAACATCTCGTTCTACCCAGGCGCTCTGGCCACTAGTTCTTGCCTTTGCCATCCTTGAAGTATTCGAAGAACTCACTGTCCGGTTCGATCACCAGCAGATCTTGTTTGCCAAACGCCTCACGATAGGCATTCAAGCTGCGGTACAACGCATAGAACTCCGCATTCTTCGAAAAGGCTTTGGCGTAGATATCCGCGGCCTGCGCATCACCTTCACCGCGCACTTGCTCGGAATCACGATAGGCCTCGGCGAGAATGACCTGACGCTGGCGATCGGCATCGGCGCGAATACGTTCGGATGCCTCGAAACCACGCGAGCGGAAATCTTTCGCGACACGCGTACGTTCAGCCTCCATGCGTCGATAGACCGCACTGTTGACGTCTGCCGGCAGATCGATGCGTTTGATCCGGACATCGATAACCGAGATACCCAGATCCTTGGCCTGCTGAGCGGCGCTGCCCGTCAACACATTCATGATCTGCGTGCGTTCGCCGGAAACCACTTCAGTCAGACTGCGCTTACTGAATTCGCCACGCATGCCGTCTTTGATGATCTGATCCAGACGCTGTCGTGCCTGCGCTTCGTCACCCAACACCGCCGTATAAAAGCGGGTCAGGTCATCGATACGCCATTTCACGAAGGAATCAACGATCACGTTCTTCTTTTCCGACGTCAGGAAGCGCTCCGGCTCCACATCCAGGGTCAGGATGCGCGCATCGAACTTGCGGACATTGTTGATGAACGGCCACTTGAAGTGCAGACCAGGCTTGAAATCAGTTCTCACGATCTCGCCCAGCTGGAGTAGTACGGCACGCTCCCACTCATAAACGATAAACATGGAGAACGAACCCAAGAACAGGGTAGCCACCAGCGCCAGGATTCCGAACATTTTATTAGTAGACATTAGCGTGGCTCCCGTGAACGTCGCGAGTCAGTGCGGTTGTCATTTCCGGAGGTAGCGGTTGCGTTCTCGCCAACGCTTCCTGCGAATGCGCGCGGCGCGGCGGCCGCTGCTCCTTGCAGCATCTGGTCCAGCGGTAGATAGAGCAGATTATTGCCCTTGGACACATCGACAGTAACCTTGTTGCTGTTGGCCAGCACCGTTTCCATGGTGTCCAGATAGAGACGCTTGCGGGTCACTTCCGGTGCCTTGGCATATTCGGTCAACATCTGCGAGAAGCGACTGGCCTCACCCTCGGCCTTGGCGATCACGCTGAGTTTGTAACCCGTGGCTTCTTCCAGCACACGCGCCGCGGCACCGCGCGCCTTGGGAATGATATCGTTGGAATAGGCCTGCGCTTCTTGCTTCTGCCGCTCTTCATCTTCGCGTGCCTTGATGGCATCAACAAAGGCGCCTTGTACCTCTTCCGGCGGCTGAGCATCCTGCAGATTCACGGTCGTGATCAATAAGCCCGCGTTGTAGATATCCAGGGTTGACTGAATCAGCGTTTTGACCTGAATGGCGACCTCGGCACGGCCCTCGGTGAGCACGAAGTCCATCTTGCTCTTGCCGATGACTTCACGAATCGCGCTTTCAGTGGCCTGTTTAAGCGTGGCATCCGGATCGCGCACATTAAACAGATACTCACGCGCATCCTTGACCTGATACTGAACGGCCACGCGGATATCGACGATGTTCTCGTCCTGGGTCAGCATCAAGGCTTCACGTGGCACGGTCTGTTGACCAACGCTGCCGCCACCAACTGCGGAGCGGTAACCCACTTCGACAAAGCGGCGCTGCTCAACGTCAACCAGCTCCACTTGCTCGATCGGATACGGTGCGTGCCAGTGCAGACCGGGCATGGTGATCATGGTGAACTGGCCAAAGCGCAGCTCAACGCCACGCTTACCTTCCTCAACGATGTAGAGGCCGAACAACAACCAGACCACAACACCGACTACGGCAATCACACCGATGGGGAGAAATCCGCCACCATTGCCGCCACTGCGGCCACCACCGCCCTTGCGGCCACCAAATAATCCACCCATTTTGTCCTGCATCTTGCGGACAATTTCATCCAGATCGGGCGGACCTTGATCGCCGCCACGTCCGCCCCAGGGATCTTTGTTGCCACCCGGCTCATTCCACGCCATCTAATATGCTCCATCGTGGGCGTTTCAAAACCGGGACTGGATTATTCCAATCGCCGGCCCGATACCGCCCCGTGTTAAGGATTGAGACTCTATTGTGAAACCCGTTCACAGCCTGCCGGAACTCACCGAAGTGCAGGTCACGCCAGACTGAAACGAATCAAATAACTTAAATACTCTTTGTAAACTCCGCAGTTGCGCCCGCTTGTGCGCTACGTTACGTCCCCTGGTCCGGGACATTCATCAAGCTGCAATGGAATCCACTGCGTGCGCGTACGGCCAGATTGTACGCTAGTGGTCTGAGGGGCAGGATTTTATGGGGCTTGGGCCGCGCCCGCAAGGAAATCACCCTCAGGCGTGATGGATAACCGGCACTCGACGCCCATTCGGGCACACTGACGCTCCAATTCCACCTGAGGTAGAGCGACCTCCAACCAGCAGCGCCCCAACCTGTCGTACTGCTCCATACGCACCGCCCCGAGCCGGAACAACTCCGAACGCAGTTTACCGGCCGCCGCGGGAAGACAGAGCCAACCGCGGGCAATCGGCCCCTTGAGCAAATCGCTGATGGCCAGATTGAGCAGATTCAACCCGGCACCGGTCAGGGCCGACACCCAGACCCGCGTGGGCCGACCGTCGGCATCGCGCTCCAGACGCGGACTTTCATTAATCTGATCCAGCTTGTTGTAGACCAACAGCTGCGGTATGTCCTCGGTACCGACTTCCTGCAACACCTGATTCACCTGACCGATACGCTCAACACGCTCAGGGTCGCTGGCATCGACCACATGCAGCAGCAGATCCGCTTCACGCGTCTCCTCCAGGGTCGCGCGGAACGCCGCCACCAGATCATGTGGCAGATGTCGCACGAAGCCGACGGTATCGGCCAGGATCACCGGCCCGACCTCGTCGATATCCAACCGGCGCAGGGTCGGGTCCAGGGTCGCGAACAGCTGATCGGCCGCATAGACCTCGGCGCCGGTCAAGGTGTTGAAGAGTGTCGATTTGCCGGCATTGGTATAACCGACCAGCGATACCGTCGGCAGTTCCGCACGGGTACGGGCACGACGCCCCTGGGCGCGCTGGCGTTGCACCTTATCCAGGCGTCGATGCAACTGCTTAATGCGCGCACCGAGTAACCGCCGATCGGTTTCCAGCTGCGTTTCACCCGGACCGCGCAGGCCGATACCACCCTTTTGACGCTCCAGATGGCTCCAGCCGCGCACCAGCCGCGTCGACAGATGCTGCAGTTGAGCCAACTCGACCTGCAATTTACCTTCGAAGGAACGTGCTCGCTGCGCAAAGATATCCAGGATCAATCCAGTCCGATCCAACACCCGGCACTGAAATAGCTTCTCCAGATTGCGTTCCTGGCTGGGCGAGAGAGTGTGATTGAACAGCACCACTTCGACCTGATGTTCAACCACAAGGCCACGAATCTCTTCGGCCTTGCCGGTACCGACAAAGTATTTGGGATCGGGCGCGCTGCGCGCAGCCGTGACCACCGCAACCGGTGTGGCGCCGGCCGAGGTGGTCAGATCGGAAAATTCCTGGAGATCTTCGGGATCCCGGTCGGCAGTAAAATCGACATGGACCAGGATGGCACGTTCACCACTACGAGGGCGTTCAAACAATTAACGCACCCCGCAGCGTGCCGCGAGAATTAGGCATTACCGGGTTCCGGCGCACCCATTTCATCAGCGCCCGGAATCCGCACATTGCGCGCCGGTACAACAGTAGAAATAGCATGTTTATAAACCATCTGACTGACAGAGTTCTTCAATAAAACAACAAACTGGTCGAACGACTCGATCTGACCTTGAAGTTTGATTCCATTCACCAGGTAGATCGACACAGGCACACGCTCTTTACGCAAGGTATTGAGAAAGGGTTCCTGCAAAGATTGTCCACGTGACATTTTATTTCTCCTTTTTCTAATTATGTCCGCCTTAAACAGCCAACTGCCAGCCATGTCAGTTGGAGGATCAGTGCGAAGTATAATCACTCAGTACGGCAATAGGGTGAATCGGAACCTGCAACTCTTAAGAAAGTGTAGCATAGTCATAAATCTAGTCCGTCAATAATATTTAACACTTGAGCAACAATTCACAAACTTGGTCGCACAGCCCTGGTGCGTCGGCATCCAGCCAGACGACTTCCGGGTCGCCCCGCAGCCAGGTCAGTTGACGTTTGGCATATTGGCGGGTGGCCGTGATCGCTTTGGCACGCATTTGCGCATAGTCCAGTTCGCCAGTCAGGTATTGCCAGACTTGCCGATAGCCGACAGCCCGCATGGCGGGCAGATGCAGCCCCAAATCTCCCCGCGCGAACAGCCGCTCGACCTCGGCCACCAGCCCCGCTTCCAACATCTGATCGAAACGTCGTTCGATACGTTCATGCAATATCGCTCGGTCACGCGGCGCTACCGCCAACTTCAGCAGTGGCACCGGTGGTAGTGCCAGGTCCGTCGCATCGAAATGCGCCGTAAGCGAACGTCCCGTCAATTCATAGACCTCCAGCGCGCGCAGGATACGCTGCGGGTCATTGGGATGAATGCGCGCCGCCGCCACCGGATCCACGTCGGCCAGTCGTTGATGCAATGCATCCAGACCCTGCGCCTGTAACTGCTCATCCAAGCGCGCCCGCACGGCGGGATCCGCTGCCGGCATCGGTGACAAACCATGCTGCAGAGCGCGGAAATACAGCAGCGTCCCCCCTACCAGCAACGGTAGACGCCCGATCTGCTGTATTTGTTCCATCTCCAGCAGACAATCTTTTCTGAAGCGTGCAGCGGAATAGCTTTCGGCGGGATCCAGAAAATCGATCAGACGATGCGGTGCCAGGCGCAGGGTCTCGGCATCCGGCTTGGCCGTGCCGATATCCATGCCGCGAAACACCAACGCCGAATCGACACTGATAATGTCGTAAGGCAGGCGCTGCACCAGTTCCACCGCCAGGCGGGTCTTGCCCGAGCCGGTCGGTCCCATAATACATAGGACAGGATGGTCTGAAGGTGATGTTGAAGTGGCGAGATTCACTGGCCGCGCAGAAACAGCCGATCCAGTTCATCGAGCCGCAGCTGCACCCAGGTGGGGCGCCCGTGATTGCATTGACCGCTGCGTTCGGTGCGTTCCATATCACGCAGCAAGGCATTCATTTCCGTTACGCTCAGTTGCCGATTGGCGCGCACCGAGCCATGACAGGCCATGGACGACAGTACGGCATTATGCGCCTCGCGCAGTCGTGTGCTGATACCGTGTTCAGTGAGATCCGATAACACATCCCGCACTAGGGCCGGCACATCTGCGTGGCGCAACAACGCCGGCACTTGGCGCACAACCAGGCGCTCCGGCCCCAGCCGATCCAACTCCAGACCCAATTCCGCGAACACCTCTGCGGCCTGCTCCGCCAGAGTGGCCTCGCGTTCGCTGACCGCCAGCGTTACCGGCACCAACAACGGTTGAGCACGGATGCCTTCACCCGCATACGCCGATTTCAAACCTTCGTAAGTAATGCGCTCATGAGCTGCGTGCATATCCACCAGCACCAGACCCTGGGCATTCTGCGCAAGAATGAAAATGCCATGCAGCTGCGCCAGCGCGAAACCCAGTGGTGGAATGTCTGTCGCCGCCTCCGGAAGCGTCTCAGCGACCCGCAGCGCCACCTGGCTTGCCGAATTATCTCTTGGATGCAACGCAGCATAAGCGGCTATCTGCTCCGACACCTGCAACGGCATCGGCTCCTGACGCCGGATGGCGCCGAACTGCGGCGTACTCGGTTGCGTCGACGGTGTGAAATCGACGCCTTGAACACTCAAGGTATCCGCCGGCCGTACCTGCGCCAGCACTTCATGCAAGGTACGGAACAGGAAATCATGCACCAAGCGACTATCGCGGAAGCGCACCTCATGCTTGGCCGGATGCACGTTCACATCGACCACCGCGGGATCGAGTTCCAGATATAGGACAAAGGCCGGATGCCGGCCATGAAACAGCACATCTTTGTATGCCTGGCGCACGGCATGCGCGATCAGCTTGTCGCGCACCACCCGGCCGTTGACAAAGAAATATTGCAGATCCGCCTGACTGCGCGAGAACGTCGGTTGCGCGATCCAACCTGACAGACTCAAATCCGCCGCCGCATGTTCGACATACAGACTCTGCTCGATAAACGGCTGGCCGCATAATTTGGCGAGCCGTTGTTCGCGTTGCGCACGCGTGTCCGCCGCCGGCAAACGCCACAGGGTCTTTTGATTGTGATTGAGCGCGATATCGATGTTGAAGCGACTGAGTGCAATGCGCCGCACCACGTCTTCGATATGCTTGAACTCGGTGGTCTCGGCACGCATGAATTTACGGCGCGCCGGCGTATTGAAAAACAGATCACGGATTTCCACCGTGGTGCCTTGCGGATGCGCGGCCGGAACGATCTCGGCCGGCCGCTCGGAACCGTCCCCTGACGCACGCCAACCCGCTTCCTCGTTTGCGATCCGCGAGGTCAGGGTCAGGCGTGACACCGAAGCGATGCTTGGCAAAGCCTCACCACGGAAACCCAGACTCGCAACCTGTTCGAGATCTTCCAGACTGGTGATCTTGCTGGTGGCATGCCGCGCCAATGCCAGCGCCAGTTCCTCACGCGGAATACCCAGGCCATCGTCGCGCACGCGGATCAGCGTCTTGCCGCCCTGCTCGATATCCAGTTCCAGGCGGCGCGCGCCCGCATCCAGGCTGTTTTCGAGCACTTCCTTGACGACCGAGGCCGGGCGCTCGACGACCTCGCCGGCGGCGATTTGGTTGATCAGTTGCGGGGGTAATAAGCGGATGGCCATGCCGGCAAGAATACCAGACTCGGGCGTGGCTGCACGATTCAGATGACTAACACTATTAACGGAGAAGAAAGTTGAAACAATACCAGGAAAGCTATGATAAATACGTATCCAGTCAACCCCACGTCAGAAACATTCAACACGAAGGCGCCAAAGTCGCGCGAAGGTAATATGAATAAAGCATTACTTTGCGCGCCTTTGGCGCCTTCGTGTTGAAAAGAATTTTTCCTTAGCTCAGCGATCCGCGCCCGGCCAGCCTGTTCAGACTCAGCTGTCTTCGCTCGGGATACGCAACACGCTGCCGACTTTCAGGGTGTCATCGGACAGTCCATTCGCCACCCGCAGGCTGCTCATGCTGACCTCATAACGCTGCGCGAGTTCAGACAAGGTGTCACCACGTTTGATCACATGTTCACGCGCCGCAACCAATGTGCCTGGTGGCGGATTATTGCGGAAATAGGCTCGCACACCACTCATGATGGCCTGCGCGAGGCGTTGCTGATGACGCGGGTCGCGTAACTGGCGTTCTTCCTTGGGATTGGAAATGAACGCCGTCTCCACCAGGATGGAGGGCACATCCGGCGATTTCAGCACCATGAAACCGGCCTGCTGAACACTGGATTTATGCACGTTGCCGATACGTTTGAGTTCGCCGAGCACATTATCGCCGACACTCATGCTGGCTTCGATGCTGGCCGATTGCGACAGATCCAGCAACACGGATTTGAGCAGATTGTCCTTGTCGTTGAGACTCACGCCACCGACCAGATCCGCGGCATTTTCCTGATCCGCCAGGATGCGCGCCATTTCCGACGTCGCACCGCGCTCGGACACGACGAACACCGATGAACCGCGCGCACTGCGGTCGTGGAAGGCGTCGGCGTGAATGGAGACGAACAGATCGGCCCGGTGTTCGCGGGCCTTTTTCATGCGGTCACGCAAACGAATGAAATGATCGCCGTCGCGCACCAGCACGGCACGCATACCGGGCTCTTTATCGACCTGCGCGGCGAGTTTCCGCGCAATCGCCAGCACCACATCTTTTTCGCGCGTGCCCGCGCTGCCGCGCGCACCCGGGTCCTTGCCACCATGTCCGGCATCAATCGCAATAATCAGATCACGGCCCTGCGGTGCATCACTGATGGTTTTTACCGGCGTGGGCGCCACCGCTACCGGTGCAGCCGAAGCCTCAATGTCTGCAGGCGTATCGACTGCTGCAACGGCGGTAACTGGTGCAGCGGCTTTGGCCGCAGGTTTGTCAGATGACTTGCTGGAAGATTTGGCGGATGCCGTTGTTGTCGTGGAACGTTGTGCGGTCGTATTCGGCGCATCGCGCAGATCCACCACTAAGCGATGACCATTGGTTCCATCCGGCTTGAGCAGAAAACTGCGCGGCTTCACCGCACTCTTGAGATCCAACACCAGGCGCAGATCGCTGCCGTTGCGCACACCGCTGCGTAGACTCTGAATAACGCCCTGACTGCCCTGCGCGTTCAGACCGGATTTCAGGCGCGCGCCACGCACATCGATGACCGCACGATCGGGACCTTCCAGCAGAAACAGCTCATGCTCAACGGGACCGCTGAGATCCAGAACAACCCGGGTATTGTCAGTCGCCGTCCACAGCCGCACGCCCTGTACCACGACAGGGTCGGCCACGCAGATGCCGGCAATCCAGAACAACAGGCCGGCGACACTGAGTCGCAACGCCATTCCCCACCCCACTGGGTCTTTTTGAGACTGTTCTCAGTCTAGTCATAGGCAGGGGGTAATTTCAAGTGTTTTCCTTAACTATTCCGGCGCATAGGGCCACTACCTCAATCATCGCCCTAGTTGTCCATGGCATCTAACTGTCGCATAACCCGCTCTCCAGCGGCCGACTTTCCCACCAGGCGGACTTGGCGGCCGTTTTCGACATAATCGATTTGCACCTCGAGATCGGCCGGCGGCAATACCCCCGCACCCCGCTCCGGCCATTCGATGAAGGCCAGACTGCTATCGTCAAGCAGATCGCGGATCCCGATCCATTCCAATTCCTCCGGGTCACCCAACCGGTACAGATCCAGGTGATAGACCTGCCGGTCGGGAAATTCATAGGGTTCGACCAGGGTGTAGGTCGGACTGCGCACGGCTCCGGCATGCCCCAGCCCCCGCAATCCGCCACGCACCAGCGTGGTCTTGCCGGCACCCAGATCACCACTGAGATGCACCACCAGGCCACCAGCTGCACAGCTTGCCAGTTGTGCACCCAGGGCTTCCATGGCGGCACTGTCGGGAATCATGCGCGTCACTGTATTCATGAGGAGGAATTCACGCGGGCGGATTCATTAGGCGCCGCAATTCCGGCAACAGGTCCGAGGCCAACATACCGCGCGCGCCACCGGCTGCGGCCGCGGCATCCCCGGCCAGCGCGTGGAGCATGACGCCGGCCGCGGCGGCTTGCGACAGTGACAAACCCTGCGCAACCAGACCGGCAATCACACCACTCAGGACATCGCCCATGCCGCCGCTGGCCATACCGGGATTACCGGCCGCGCAGAGTTGCACACGCATATTGTTAGCAATCAGCGTACCGGCGCCCTTGAGTACCAGAACACCGCCGTAACACGCCTGCAACTCGGTCGCGGCCGCCAGCCGATCGGCCTGTATTTCCTGCGTCGTAACACCCAAAAGCCGCGCCGCCTCGCCCGGATGCGGCGTCAGTATCCACGTGTCGCGCCGTTGTGGCGACTGTGCGAGCAGATTCAGTGCATCGGCGTCGACGATCAGCGGTAATGCGCTTGCCCACAGTTTTCCCAGGAGTTCCTGCGCCCAGGCACCCTGCCCCAAACCGGGACCGATCACGATCACCGTTGCGCGCGCGATGAGCGGCTCCAGCGCAGCCGCATCAGCAACGCCATGACACATCAGTTCGGGACAAAACATATTGAAACAGGCCGCATGCTCGGGATGGGTGGCAATGGAGATCAAACCCGCCCCGCAGCGCGCCGCCGCCAGCGCGGCCAACCGCGGCGCACCGCTCATGCCCGGTTGCCCACCGATAATCAGCACATGACCGAAATCACCTTTATGCGCGGTGCGTGCGCGTGCAGCGGGCAGCGTATCGCGCAGCCAAGCTGAATCCAGCAGGGTTGCCGCCGGTTCGAGATCGGCAAACAGCGCCTTGGGTAACTCCAGGCCCGCCAGACTCAGCTGCCCGATCTGTTCCGGTCCCTGCCCGGTGAACAGACCCAGTTTCAGGGCAATAAAGGTGACTGTGAGTTCGGCCTGCACGGCGCAACCCAGCACCGCGCCGGTATCGGCATGCAGCCCACTGGGAATATCCAAGGCCAGAATTGGTGCCGCGGCGGCGTTCATAGCGACAATGGCCGCCGCCCACTCATCGACCACGAAGCGTTCAAGACCAGTGCCCAACAACGCATCGACCAGCACATCGGCATCCGCACAGAAACGCGCCTCGAACGCTGCCATGGGCACACCGGCGGCCAGCGCCTCGCTGTGCGCCGTGCGCGCATCCCCCTGCAAATTGGCGGGATCGCACAGATAACCGACGCGCACATCCAGCCCGGCAATCTTTGCCAAACGTGCCAGCACATAGCCATCGCCTGCGTTATTACCCGCACCGCAGACCACGCGGATGCGTTGCGAACGCGGCCAGCGTGCGCGCAGCTTGCGCAACGCCGCCGTCGCGGCGCGCGTCATCAGCGTATAGCCGGGAATCCCCTGATCCTGAATCGCGCGTCGATCCAGCTCACGCACCTGCGCCGCACGGTAAATAGGTTGTTCTGTCACGCCTGTTTGCACACCCAATCACTCTGTCGCTTGTACCTGTGGTCAATGAGCGCAAAATAGCGCGAAACCGCCGCCGCTTGCCAGAATCATTTCCAGCATGACTGATACAATCGATTTCACCACACTCGCCCAGCACATCAAAAGCTGGGGTGAAGAACTCGGCTTCGCCGCCATCGGCATCGGCGACACCGCGTTGTCCGCCGATGAAGCTCATTTGCTGAACTGGCTGGCGGCGGGACGGCATGGCGAAATGGACTACATGGCGCGCCATGGCACGCAGCGCAGTCGCCCCGCCGATCTGGTGCCGGGCACGCTGCGGATTATCAGCGCACGCATGAATTACTGGCCACCGCAATTACACAGCGCCGAGAGCGTGCTGGCCGATGCCAACCTCGGCTATGTCTCGCGCTATGCGCTCGGCCGCGACTATCACAAACTGCTGCGCCAGCGGCTGCAAAAGCTTGCGGATCGCATCACCGCCGAGATCGGGCCATTCGGTTATCGCGCCTTCACCGACAGCGCACCGGTATTGGAAAAGGCCCTGGCGCAACAAGCCGGTCTCGGTTGGATCGGCAAACACACCAACCTGATCGATCAGGACAGCGGCTCCTGGTTTTTTCTGGGTGAGCTGTACACAGACCTGCCGTTGCCGACCGACACGGCTAGCACGAATCATTGCGGCACCTGTCACGCCTGCATCGATGCCTGCCCGACCGGCGCCATTGTCGCGCCCTATGAACTCGACGCGCGGCTGTGCATTTCTTATCTGACCATTGAACTGCGCGGACCGATCCCCGAAGAACTGCGCCCGCTGCTGGGCAATCGCATCTACGGCTGCGACGACTGCCAGCTGGTATGCCCCTGGAACAAATTCGCCACGCGCACCAACGAAGCCGATTTCGCACCCCGCCATGCACTGGACGCGGAAACGCTCACGAATCTGTTTTCCTGGACTGAAAACGACTTCCTGGACAACACCGCCGGCAGTGCGATCCGTCGTATCGGCTATGAATGCTGGCTGCGGAATATTGCTGTCGCACTGGGCAATGCGCCGAGTACAGCGGAGATTATCGAGACCCTGGAAACACGTCGCGATGATCCTTCGGCATTGGTGCGTGAGCATGTGGAGTGGGCGTTGGCGCGGCATGCCTGATACACCGCCGCCGTGGGGACAGACCTTTAGTTCTGTCTCCGTCGTGGTTCCACTCAGCATTGAAAACGCGCAGAGCACGCAAAAAACGAATGTTCAATAGTAATTCCCCTCCCCCTTGATGGGGGAGGGCCAGGGAGAGGGTGATGCGCCCCTCTCCCTGGCCCTCTCCCGCAAGGGGAGAGGGAACTCACATTTAACGAAAATAGGGGGCAGAGACGAATTCCACCGCCAAAGCAGATCGTTTACCGCAGGTAATACTTAATTCGTCTCTGACCCCAATTTTTTCGGACTTCCGCGGTCAGATCAGGCACCTCTCCGATATACCGCCGCCGTGGGGACAGACCTTTAGTTCTGTCCCCGTTGTGGTTCCACTCAGCTGAACATAGCCACCCGTCAGTGCTTACATCGGACAGTAGTTAATTCACAACTGACAGGTTTTGCGGTGGTTTCATTTGACTGTGTGGAACGGACCACGGGGACAGAACTAAAGATCTGTCCCCACTGCAGTAGTGCGTTACGTTCGCACTGTCCCCACGGCGGCGGTACATTACGTTCGCCCTATCCTCACTTCGTTGGTTCGTTTCACTCTTTTTCCTGCGTCCCCAACCACGCCAGCGCAAACTGATACAGAGCATTCTTGCGCGCGCCAGTGATCTCGGCTGCCATCGCGGCGGCCTGTTTGACCGGCATTTCCTTGAGCAGCAACTTCAACACCCGACCGGCCTCGGCGCTGATGTCGGTTTCGACCGGCGCCGGCGCACCGGCCACCAACACCACGAATTCACCGCGCACATGATTGCTGTCCGCCGCCAACCAGGCATTCAATTCGGCCAGCGAACCACCCTGCACCTGTTCAAAGGCCTTGGTGAGTTCGCGGGCAATCACGGCCTCGCGCTCTGTGCCGAACAGCTCGGCAAGATCGGCCAGGGTTTCCTGGATTCGGTGGCTGGATTCATAGAAAACTAACGTGCGTGGTTCATCGGCCAGGGCCTGCAAGCGGGCGCGGCGCGCCATGGATTTGGCCGACAGGAACCCTTCAAACACGAAGCGATCCGTCGGCAGTCCCGCGACCGAGAGTGCCGCGATCAGGGCGCTGGGACCGGGCACCGGCACCACCGTCACCCCCGCCGCGCGCGCCGCCTGCACAATGCGAAAACCGGGATCGCTGATCAGCGGCGTGCCGGCATCGCTGATCAACGCCAGATCGTCACCCGTCCGCAAACGCGCCAGCAAGGGTTCGATCTGCGCCTGTTCATTGTGTTCATGCAGAGACTGCAGCGGCGTGGCGATACCCAACGAGCGCAGCAGACTGCCGCTGTGACGGGTATCTTCGGCCAGCACGCAGGCCACCGATTTCAGCACCTGCAGGGCACGTTCGGTGATATCCGCCCGATTGCCGATAGGGGTCGCGACCACGTATAACTGACCCAATTTCTCCACAGACCCTGTTCCCCTTCGATTCGCCGGCAAAAGCGTTACAATAGCCCGCAACTTCCAACTGTCCAAATACTGTGCCCAATCACTTTGCCCGCCCTGCAACTCCGTCCCGCTGGCTGTTCGCCACGGCGACTGCCGCCGCACTGCTGATGCTGAGCGCCTGCACGCCGCCGACGCGTCCCGACAAAGCGCCGATCACGGCACCCGAGATCGATATCGAACAGCTGTTGTCCAGCGAGGATTACCAAAGCGCAGCGGATCAGTTGCTCGCCCAGGCAAAACAATCCACCTCGCCACAGGCCGAACAGTTGCGCCTGGCGGCCGCGACGGCCTTGCTGAACGGACGCCAATGGGATGCCGCCGAACAGATTCTCAATCAGCTGCCACTGACCGGCCCCGTCGACTATCAAACCGCCTTCAGCATTCAGCAGGCGCGCCTGCTGATTGGCCGCAATCAGGCGCAGACGGCGTTATTGCGCCTGGGCGCACTGGGCGAAAACGTCACACCGACGCTGCAGCCTGACTACCATCGCACCCGCGCCGAGGCCTACGCCGCGGTCGGCAATCATCTGGAAAGCGCCCGCGAACGGGTCTGGTTGGACGGACTCCTGAGCAAAGACGCGCAGGCGGATAATCATCAGGCCATCTGGAATTCATTGTCACAGATCCCCGCGGCCATACTGCACAATCTGCGCACCATGCCACCGCCCGATGTCTTAAGCGGCTGGATGGAGCTGGTCGAAACCGCTCGTGCGCAGCGCGACAATCCGCAACAACTGGGTATCGCGCTGAGTATCTGGCAGGAACGTTATCCCGGCCATCCGGCACAACCGGATTTCGTCGCCCGTCTGCAGCATCAGGTCAGCAGCACCGGACCGGCCACGCATGCCCAACACATTGGGGTATTGCTGCCGCTCAGCGGCCCGCTCGCCGAAGCCGGTACAGCCCTGCGTGACGGCATCCTCGCCGGCTATTATCAATCCACTGCCGCGACCACCACGCAATTACGCTTTTATGATACTGGCGGGGATACTGGCGGACGCCCCGATCAGATCCAGACGCTTTACCAGCAAGCAGTGACCGAAGGCGCGCAGCAGATCATCGGTCCCTTGACCAAGGAATCCGTCGCCGCCCTGGCCGGCATGGGCAACTTCCAGATACCCGTGCTCGCACTCAACACCCTGGGCAACGAAACCAGCTCACCCGCGCAGTTCTATCAATTCAGCCTGTCACCCGAGGATGAAGCCAGCCAAGTGGCGGAACGCGCCTGGCTGGATGGACAACGTCGCGCCTTGGCACTGGTGCCCGAAGGCGCCTGGGGTGAACGGCTGTTGCAGGCCTTCACACAGCAATGGCAGATTCTGGGCGGTACGCTGTTGGAAGTGCAACGCTACGGTAGCGATCAGCGCAGCTACTCCAATGATGTGCGCAACCTGCTGAATATCGACGCCAGCGAGAAACGTCATCAGGCCATCAGCCGCTTGATCGGCCAACAACCGGAATTCGAACCCCGCCGGCGCCAGGATGCCGATTTCGTGTTCATGGTGGCCAGTGCCTCACAGGCACGTTTGCTGCGCCCGCTGCTGCGCTTCCATCATGCCTCGCATCTTCCGGCCTATACCACCTCACACATTTATGAAGACACCGCCGATCATATTCTCGACACAGATTTGGATGGTCTGCGCTTCTGCGATATGCCCTGGGTATTGCCCGTTGAGCAGCCCGATGCGCGGCGCGCGGACATCCGGCGCCTGTGGCCAGACCGTGAACAGCGTTATACCCGCCTTTATGCCATGGGCATAGATGCCTTTCTGCTAACGCCCTATCTGAAAAATGAGCAGGCGAACATGCTCAACCGGCTGGATGGCGTTACCGGTACGCTGTATATGGATAACGCGCGACAGGTACACCGTCGTCTGCAATGGTCGGAAATCAAACAGGGCCGCATTGTATCGCTGCCCGCCCACAGCGCCCCGGAACCGGTTCAGGAAGGCACCGGCAATCTCGACACAACCTCATCACAGGATCTCACGGATGACTATCCTGCAACCGCCCCGGACTCAGGGGGCCAACGCTGAAGAACTGGCCTGTCGGTATCTGCTGCAACAGGGTTTGCGGCTGATAACACGCAACTACCATTGTCGCCAGGGTGAAATCGACCTGATCATGCGCGACACAGACAATCTGGTGTTCGTTGAGGTACGATACCGGCGCCAAAGCCGTTATGGTTCCGGCCTGGAGTCGGTGAACCGGCGCAAGCAGCAACGCATCGCGCACTGCGCCGCGCACTATCTTCACCGCCATCCGCGCGCAGGACAACTGGCCGCACGCTTCGATGTCGTCGCAGTGTCTCCGGATAGCGCGGGACCACGGATCGAATGGATACGCAACGCCTTTGAGGCCGATTGACCCTATAAACCACATTTGCCACGGAATCACACGGAAAAACACCGACAAGATCATAGGCTTCTCGCCGGCAGCCCATCACCCGCAAGGTGGTGAATAGTCGCTCCAGGAATGTACCGTGTTTCAGTGTCTTCCGTGTGTTTCCGTGGCTGAAATGATTTTTTTAGGTTGACTACCACAACAGCGAAACCGGAAATATGGATCTGCTCGCACGCATCACCCAAATGTTCAACGACAGCATTCAGGCCAAGCAGCAGGCCATGAACGCGGTGGCGCCCGGCATTGCCCACGCCGCCGAGGCCATGACCCGCGCCATGCTGAGCGAGAACAAGGTACTCAGCTGCGGCAATGGCGGCTCGGCCGCGGACGCCCAGCATTTCTCCTCGGAAATGCTCAACCGCTTTGAAATGGAACGCCCCGGCCTGCCGGCCATCGCCCTCACCACCGACAGTTCCACCATCACGTCGATTGCCAACGATTATCAGTTCGAAGATATTTTCTCCAAACAGATCCGCGCACTCGGACAGCCCGGCGATATCCTGCTGGCAATCTCGACCAGCGGTAATTCCGCCAATATCATTAACGCCATCGATGCGGCGCATGATCGCGACATGGTGGTGGTTGCCCTGACCGGACGTGATGGCGGAATGATTTCCGATCTCCTCATCAACCAGGATGTCGAGATCCGCGTACCCGCCATGTCGACCGCACGGGTTCAGGAAATCCACATCCTCATCATCCACTGCCTGTGCGACCTGATCGATCATCAATTACTGGGACAAGAGGAATAGCCCCATGAACGTTTCACATCCCCTCGTAGTTTCCGCCCTGCTCCTGAATCTGCTGCTGCAGGGCTGCGCGCCGGTCCTGATCGGTGGCGCGGCCACCGGTGCCAGCGTCGCCCATGACCGCCGCACCGCCGGCAGTTATGTCGAAGATCAGTCCATTGAAATGAAGGCGGCCACCGCGATCAGCAATGAAGCCGAGCTTAAGCGTCAGGGACATCTCAATGTGACCAGCTTCAATATGATCGTACTGATCAGCGGCGAAGTCCCCAGCGAGGCACTGCGTCAGCGCGCCGGCGAACTCATCGGCGGCATCGAAAAGGTACGCCGCGTCCACAATGAACTCATGATCGCCGCGCCCAGCTCCATGATGACGCGCAGCAGCGACAGCCTGATCACCGCCAAGGTGAAGACCAGCCTGTTCAGCGTGAAAGGTTATGAAAACTTCGATCCCACCCGCGTCAAGGTCGTGACCGAAAACGGCACCGTGTTCCTGATGGGGTTACTGACCCGCGCCGAAGGCGCCGCGACCGCAATCACGGCCAGTGGTGTTGGTGGCGTTCAGCGGGTGGTGAAGTTGTTTGAGTATATGGATTAAATAGAACCCCTCTCCCTCAGGGAGAGGGCTCCCTCCCGTCATTGCGAGCGCAGCGTGGCAATCTCCTGACTCGTAGCTGCCCCTGTTCATCCACCCTCCCTTTCGCCCTCGCTGGGCGAGGTACTTTTCTTTGCTTCGCCAAAGAAAGAGCACCTAAAAGAAAGGCGACCCGAAGGCAGAATGAGGCCCCTCATTCAGATCGCAATCTCTGCCATTATTTTTCTTTTGCTCTCATGGCACTCCAAAAGAAAAAGATAGCCACAAGCAAAAATACTATACGCGGACCCCAAGCACCAAAAGACCTATACGAAAAATCAAATATGGGTCTCGTAAGATTCCCGCACCCTGACTCACAAAGAGAAGGGTCGATAAATGTGTAAAACGCCAGCGCTACCATTGAAAAGCCGCAGATTACACTGAGAAGGAACCATGTTGATTTAATTATCTTGGCCCAGTTGTTATTCGTTAATTCACTGTCCATCTTCAATTGCCTGTTTGATTATTGGAGCGACTGTATGGTGGCTTAATCCGTCTGAACTGACTAGAGTCCCCTCTCCCCTCGTGGGAGAGGGCTAGGGAGAGGGGGAACGGCGTCAGCCGTTGTCTGTTTTCTTTGGCCTTCCGGCTTTACTAATTCATTTCACGCCAGCGATACACCATAGCTTTTGTTTCGCCCTTGCTGGGCGAGGTACTTTTCTTTGCTTCGCCAAAGAAAAAGTACCCAAAAGAAAGGCGACCCGAAGGCTTGCCCCGCTACGCGGGGTTCCCTGCGCTTCTCGCCCGTTTGCGCGCTCGCCTAACTCGGCGCTGCGCGCCTCAGACACGAGGCGAGCTGCTTCGCAAACGGGCTGCGATGCTCGGCTGTGCCTACGGGAAGTGGAAATTCAAAACCAATAAGGGTCCGGAGTCTACGACTCCGACCTCATAGGCGTGTAACTGTAAGTGTGTAGCCTGGATGCAGAACCGATGGACCGGAATCCGGGATAACGACAGATCAACTTTCCGTCGCATTCCTCGATGTTCCATGCGGGCTACGCTTGCTAGCGTCCCCTCTCCCCTCGCGGGAGAGGGCTAGGGAGAGGGGGAACGACGTCAGCCGTTGTCCGTTTTCTCTGGCCTGCTGGCTTTGTTAATTCATTTCACATCGGCGATACACCTTCACCGTCCTTTCGCCCTTGCTGGGCGAGGTACTTTTCTTTGCCTCGCCAAAGAAAAAGTACCCAAAAGAAAGGCGACCCGAAGGCTTGCCCCGCTACGCGGGGTTCCCTGCGCTTCTCGCCCGATTGCGCGCTCGCCTAACTCGGCGCTGCGCGCCTCAGACACGAGGCGAGCTTCTTCGCAAACGGGCTGCGATGCTCGGCTGCGCCTACGGGGGGTTGAAAGTCAAAACCAACAAGTGGCAGAGTCTACGACTCTGCCACTTGTTACTCGAACAAATTTGATTCGTAGCCTGGGTTGCACAAAGTGAAACCCGGGTTTTTCATTCGCTCAATCCAGATCACGCTAACTAGCCAATGAACCCACCTCTTACTGTTGATGTTGGCTTCAATATTTCAGTATCAAGTGCTTCTTTAATCAACTTAATAGTTTCTTCTTGGCTGTTCCCTGACACTAAACATCTGGCATTAGCTAAATGCCTAATCGTATCCGCGAGAACTATTCCCCACGCATCCTCTTCTTTAAGATCGCGATCACGAAATACATGTGGATTTAAAGAAACCCACAGGCCCTTCTCCGCGAACCAAGCCCTTATCACTTCCACTGAGTTCTCATCCCTTTCAGCGGCTGGTGGGATGGTTAATTCTTTCATCGAGTTAATTTCCTATAACACACAACGACCAGAACAAGGGACTACACTGTAAGGCGGGCGTTCTTGATGCTGTTATTAGATGTTTACTCATACATTTTCTTGGGTAGGCCAACCTTACCATTAGCGTCAACTACGAAATTATTTTCGATTTTAAAGTTCCCTGATATGCATCCATACAATCGTGCTAACAAGCTCCAAAGCTCGACAGCCTCAACAGACAATTCATCGAAATCTTTTTCTTTCCATTCAAACGTCTTCGGCGCCGTACCTTTTTTATTCCTTTTAATTTTTATTCCTGGCGCAGCAGTAAATTCATTATCGCCGACGCCAGCCCAACCGATATACCATGTTCCGTGCAACACATCGTTTCTCGTTTTAGTTAAATTTTGAACTCGATTTAAGATGTTGTTTATGTTCTTGATTTCTGCATCTGACAAGCCCTGCGTTTCAGCAACCAACGACATTACTTGGGCGCGCAAAGGGTCCGCAGTTAGATCAGCGAGAAGTATTTGCATGACTTTTTCGTTACGCAAACCTTCATTATTGAGGATTGCCATTATGATTAAGCGCAAATAGTTGCAAATATGCTCGAATTCAACAGCAAACTTACCTAGCGCAGCATACAAATCTTCTGTCTGCTCTTCATACTTCTTCTTGATATCTTCATCCATTGCTTTTGGTTCCGTGACGCCGTCCCATTACATCTAATAGGAAGGGTAGCCTGGGTTGAGCAAAAGCGAAACCCGGGTTTCACTGCGTTCAACCCAGGCTACGGAGAAAGGGTTTTGACTTCCAGCCCCGTAGGCGCAGCCGAGCATCGCAGGGGCAATAGGGGGAAGCGCGCCTCGTGTTTGAGCCGGTCGTGGTTTTCGGCCGGCGAGTTAGGCGCGCGCCGATTGCTCCGAGAAGCGCAGGGAACCCGCGCAGCGGGCAAGCCTTCGGGTCGCCTTTCTTTTGGGTAGCTTTTCTTTGGCGACACAAAGAAAAGTACCTCGCCCAGCGAGGGCGAAAGGAAGGTTCAGGTGTATCGCTGGCGTGAAATGAATTAGCGGAACCGGCAGGCCAGAGAAAACAGACAACGGCTGGCGCCGCTCCCCCTCTCCCTGGCCCTCTCCCGCGAGGGGAGAGGGGACTCTAGTCAGTCCAGCTACTTAAACCATCCTTCGGGTCGCCTTTCTTTTGGGTAGCTTTTCTTTGGCGAAGCAAAGAAAAGTACCTCGCCCAGCAAGGGCGAAAGAAAAGCTATGATGTATCGCTGACGTGAAATGAATTAACCACACCAGCAGCTTCGAAAAAACAAGCAACGGCTGGCGCCGCCCCCTCTCCCTACCCCTCTCCCGCGAGGGGAGAGGGTATAAAGACCTAACCTCCATCCTCCAACACCCGCTGATACAGCTCAACATCCGACTCACTGAAACAACAAGCCACAATCTCCCCAAAACGAGGCTCGAATTCGCGCATCACCCGCACCGCGATGCGTGTTGCCGCTTCCTTGGGATAGCCATACACCCCTGTGCTGATGGCAGGAAACGCAATCGAGTGCACGGCATTTTCCAGTGCGAGTTCGAAACAGCTGCGATAACAGGACTCCAGGAGTTCGGGCTCACTCTCTTCGCCGCCACGCCAGACCGGACCCACGGTGGAGATCACCCACTTGGCCGGTAGATTGAATCCCGGTGACAACCTGGCCTCGCCGGTCAGACAGCCGCCATGTGCGCGGTTGTATTCCTTCAACTGCGGCCCGGCGGCCCGGTGAATCGCGCCATCGACACCGCCGCCGCCCAGCAGCGATTCGCTGGCTGCATTCACGATAGCGTCGACGTTGAGTTTGGTGATATCACCCTGATGAACTCGGATCATGGACATTACCTCGCGCTCACGACTTACCAACCATTCGCTTTAAGCCTAGCAGGATACAGAGAGAGTGTTTTTTGCGTTCACGCCCCCGTCGGACGCGGCACTCCGCGCCTGAACGGTTGCCTGTGCTCAAAAATCGCTGAGCACAGGCTTTAAAACAACAATTTCCTTACCGTACCAACCTCGCGTTTAATCGCGGGGTTGGTCCATCCGACCTACATCTACTAGGACGAAGACAGTTATGTAGGGCGCAATAGCGCAGCGTATTGCGCCGGATGTTTTGAGCCAACCCATTCGGCGCATTACGGCCTTCGGCCTAATGCGCCCTACGAGGCGCGGATCAACATTGATAATTAATTTGGTTGTTATAGCTGAGCAAGCGCAACCCGGGTTTCACTACGTTCCACCCAGGCTACGGAGAAAGGGTTTTGACTTCCAGCCCCGTAGGCGCAGCCGAGCATCGCAGGGGCAATCGGGGAAAGCGCGCCTCGTGTTTGAGCCGGCCGTGGTTTTCGGCCGGCGAGTCAGGCGCGCGCCGATTGACCCGAGAAGCGCAGGGAACCCGCGTAGCGGGCAAGCCTTCGGGTCGCCTTTCTTTTGGGTAGCTTTTCTTTGGCGAAGCAAAGAAAAGTGCCTCGCCCAGCATAGGGCGAAAGGAAGGTTCAGGTGTATCGCTGGCGTGAAATGAATTAACCACGCCAGCAGCTTCGAGAAAACAAGCAACGGCTGGCGCCGTTCCCCCTCTCCCTGGCCCTCTCCCACAATGGGAGAGGGGACGCTAATCAGTCCAGCTACTTAAACCATCCTTCGGGCACTCTTTCTTTTGCGAAGCAAAGAAAAGTACCTCGCCCAGCGAGGGCGAAAGATAAGCTGAGGTGTATCGCTGGTGTGAAATGAATGAGTAAAGCCGGAAGGCCAAAGAAAAAAGACAACGGCTGATGCCGTCGCCCCTCTCCCTAACCCTCTCCCACGAGGGGAGAGGGAACGATTCGGAGTTTCAAGTCATGACAGGAACAGGTTACTTGACCACCTTCAACGAAGGACGACTAACCCGTGGCGGGCTGTCAGGACTGTCCGGCGGCGGCTGGTCCTCGTCCTCATCTTCGTTGAACATCATGCCACGGCCGTTTTCCTGAGCGTAGATCGCCAGGACCGCGCCGATCGGTATGATCACTTGCATGGGGGTACCGCTGAAACGCGCATTGAACTCAATGCGGTCGTTGAAGATTTGCAGGCCGACGATCGCGCCCGGATTGATATTGAGCACGATCTTGCCCTTGTCGACATATTGCCGCGGCACTTCCACGCCGGCAGCCTCTGCATTCACCAGCAGATACGGCGTCAGCGCGTTATCCAGAATCCATTCGTTGATAGCGCGGATGAGATAGGGACGGCTGGAGGTCATATAACATCAGGTCCTAGGTTCTAGGGCCGAGGTGCTAGGAAAGCGCAGGATTGTCTTTTTTCTCGGCCCTAGAACCTCGCACCTCGCACCTGATTTATTCACGCATCTCGATCTCGGCCTCGGTGAGGCTGAGTTTGAAGGATTCGCGGCGGAACACCCGCTCGGCATAGTCGAGTATCGGCTTGGCCTGTTTCGGCAGGTCGATCTTGTAATAGGGCAAACGCCACAGCAACGGGGCGACGTAACAGTCCATCAGGCTGAATTCATCGCCAAGGAAATACGGGAACGCCGCGAAGACATCGGCCGTCGAGGCAATGCTGTCGCGCAGCATCTTCTTGGCCTTGGCGGAGTTCTTCTCACCCTTGGATTCGATATCCGTGAGCAGGCTGTACCAATCCTTGTCGATGCGGTACATGGCCAGCCGTGACTTGGCACGCGACACCGGGTCTACCGGCATCAGCGGCGGATGTGGAAACCGCTCGTCCAGGTATTCCATGATGACACGGGAACCGTACAGCACCAGTTCACGATCCACCAGGGTGGGTACGGTCTGGTACGGGTTGAGATCAATCAGATCTTCCGGTTTGTTATCCGGATCGATATTCACGACCTCAACGGTGATGCTCTTTTCCGCCAGTACGATCCTGGTCCGGTGACTGTAAGGACACAGGGCGTCTGAAAACAGCGTCATCACTGAACGTCGATTGGCAACTAGGGCCATGGACGAATCTCCTCGTTCTTGGTCCGCTTATAACAGCGACAGGCGACACAGGCCAGGAACGCTTGGTTCCCGTCTGTGCCGCCTGTCGTACGTGACATCAATGTATATCTTTCCAGAACTCTTTCTTGAGCAGGTAGGCAACCACCAGGAACACCAGCAGGAAGAGGATCACTTTCACGCCCAGCGCCTTGCGTTCCAACTGCACCGGCTCACTGACATAGGCCAGGAAGGCGACCAGGTCACGCACATCCTTATCGAACTCGGCCGGCGTACGCGTACCCGGCTCAGCCAGTTCCAGGTGATCAAGGACTTCCTTGCTCTCGCCATCATGCTCGACGGTCTTGAACACCGGCTTTTGCACGCCTTGCAGTTCCCACAGGACATTCGGCATGCCGACGCTCGGGAACACGACATTGTTCACACCGAAAGGCCGCGACTCGTCGACATAGAAGGTACGCA
Source organism: Gammaproteobacteria bacterium (assembly GCA_018819175.1). Taxonomy (GTDB): domain Bacteria; phylum Pseudomonadota; class Gammaproteobacteria; order Thiohalobacterales; family Thiohalobacteraceae; genus JAHJQQ01. The sequence continues at coordinate 5,793 of JAHJQQ010000044.1, read as the reverse complement.
GATAGGTGTACAACCAGTCCGCACCGCGGGAACGCGCGACCAGGGACAGATCCGGCGGCGCGGCGCCAAACCAGGCCTTGCCATCGGCACGGCTCATGGCGATGGTCATGGTGCTGCCGACCTTGTCGCTGGCGAACATCAGGTTCTCGATCACCTGATCGTCGGTCAGACCAATATCGCGGGCCATACGGTTGTAACGCTGGAACTGCGCGGAATGGCAACTCAGGCAGTAGTTCATGAACAACTTGGCACCGCGCTGCAGCGACTGGTTGTTGTGCAGATCGATGTCGGCCTTGTCCAGATGCACACCACCACCGGCCGCGAAGGTCAGAGTCGGCAGCAATACCAACAGAAAGCTCAGAATTATCTTTCTCATTTGCTTGTCACCCTTTCCGGAACCGGCTTGCACTTGTCCATCTTGGTGTAGATGGGCATCAGGAGGAAAAACGCCAGGTAATAGGTTGTTCCGATCTGTGCCAGCAACGTCATGCCAGGCGTTGCCGGCTGCGTGCCCAGATAACCCAGCACAATGAAATTCACCACAAACAATCCCAGCGCAGTCTTGTAGATCGGGCCACGATAGCGGATCGACTTGACCGGGCTGCGGTCCAGCCAGGGTAGGAAGAACAGGATCACCACCGCCGCACCCATGGCGATGACACCCCAGACCTGTGTGCCGGCGAAACTCGGCACCGCGCGCAGAATCGCGTAGAACGGCGTGAAGTACCAGACCGGCGCGATGTGCGGCGGGGTCTTCAATGGATCGGCCGGCTCGAAATTCGGCGGTTCCAGGAAGTAGCCACCCCCGTCCGGGATGAAGAATACGATGATCGCGAAGAAGATCAGGAACACCACCACGCCAACGATGTCCTTAACCGTGTAATACGGGTGGAAGGGAATACCGTCCAGCGGGATGCCATTGGCATCCTTCTTCTTCTTGATCTCGACACCATCGGGATTGTTCGAGCCGACTTCGTGCAGCGCCAGGATGTGCGCGACGATCAGGCCGATCAGCACCAGCGGCACCGCGGCAACATGGAACGCGAAGAAGCGATTCAAGGTGGCATCGGCGATCACGTAATCACCGCGAATCCAGATCGACAGGTCTTCACCGATGATCGGAATGGCGGCGAACAGGTTCACAATCACCTGCGCGCCCCAGAACGACATCTGACCCCAGGGCAGCAGATAACCGAAGAAGGCCTCGGCCATCAATGCCAGATAGATCATGCAACCGAAGATCCAGATCAGCTCGCGCGGTTTCTGATAGGAACCGTAGAGCATGCCGCGGAACATATGCAGATACACCACAATGAAGAACGCCGAGGCACCCGTCGAATGGACGTAGCGGATCAGCCAGCCCCACTCCACATCACGCATGATGTACTCGACCGAAGCAAAGGCACGCTCCGCGTCGGGCTTGTAGTTCATGGTGAGGAAGATACCGGATACCAGCTGGATCACCAGCACCAGCAGCGCCAATGAGCCAAAGAAGTACCAGAAGTTGAAGTTCTTCGGGGCGTAGTATTTGGCCAGGTGGTCATTCCACATGGCGCTGAGCGGGAAGCGATCATCGATCCAGCCGAGGATACCGCCCTGCCACTTATCGGTTCTTTCAGCACCCATGGTTATGCAACTCCTTGGTCGTCACCGATCAGGATCACCGACTCACCGACATAGCGGTGCGGCGGGACGATCAGGTTGGTGGGGGCCGGCAAACCGCTCTGAACGCGACCGGCGAGATCGAATTTCGAACCATGGCAGGGGCAGAAGAAACCGCCCTTCCAGTCCGGACCCATATCTTCCGGCGCGACTTCCGGCTTATAGGTCGGTGAGCAACCCAGGTGGGTGCAGATACCGACCATCACCAGGATCTCCGGCTTGATGGAACGGTAGGCATTCTTGGCATAGTCCGGCTGCTGCGGGACTTCGGAATTCGGGTCGGCACGCGTCGCATCCAGGCTCGCCAGGGCGTCCAGCATTTCCGGGGTGCGTTTCACCACCCACACCGGCTTGCCGCGCCATTCGACATTGATTTTCTGTCCGGGCTCCAGCTTGCTGATATCCGCTTCCACCGGCGCGCCTGCCGCGCGAGCACGTTCGCTCGGCGCCATCGAAGCCAGGAAAGGATATGCCACGTACACGGCACCAACACCACCTACAACCGAGGCGGCAGCGGTCAGAAAGCGACGCCGGCTGGTATCTACGCCATCAGTACTCATTAAGGCTCTCCAGGGTTGTCTGCTTTATAAATTCAGTTATTCGGCCTAGGGCCTCGGGGCAGCTGCAACGCCGCGCGGCGGCTGGACGTTTACAGGTCCGCGCAAAGGCGGGTAATTCTATACGATTTGGCGCGGACTGGCGCGTCCGATGGTTCCGGAGTGCGCCCCAGCAGCTCAACAAGCCGCATAGCTTCTATTAACTGCCACGGCAGGTCAAGCAAAGCGTCCCAGCTCATTGATTTATGCCGGATTATCCAGATCCAGGAATTCGTGCTCCAGACCGAAATGGGTGCTTAAGTGAGCCGCCAGCGCCTGAACACCGTAGCGTTCGGTGGCATGGTGGCCGGCCGCAAAGAAATGAATGCCAGCTTCGCGCGCCACGTGCACCGTGGGTTCGGAGATTTCGCCACTGATGAAGGCATCGAGGCCCAGTGCAGCGGCAGCATCAATATAAGACTGCGCGGCACCCGTGCACCAACCGACGCGGCGGATTTTGTGTTCGCCGCCGGCGATGAATTGCGGCGCGCGCCCGAGCACTGCAGCAATATGTGTCTCAAATGCTGCAGCGGCCCAGGCCTGCGGCAGCGTGCCATAACAGGCGATGTCTGGCCCAATGCCTGGCCCACGTCCGCTACCGAACCACCCCTCGACGGGAATGTTCAGCAGTGCACCCAATTGCGCGTTATTGCCCAGTTCAGGGTGCGCATCCAAAGGCAAATGGTATGCAAGCAGACTGATGTCGGCACCCAGCAAACTCGCCAGCCGGCGCCGTTTCATTCCAGTCACACAGGGATCCTCGCCCTTCCAGAAATAGCCATGATGCACCAACAGCGCATCGGCCCCGGCCGCGATCGCGGCATCAACCAACGCCTGACTGGCAGTGACACCGCTCACCAGTTTGCGTACTTCACGGCGACCCTCGACCTGCAGCCCATTCGGGCAATAGTCCTGGAAGTTGTCGATATTCAGCAGTTGATTGGTGTAACGGGTCAGTTCGTGGAGATTAATCATGACGACCTTTTTGTTGCTAAACTGCGGCGCACGTGCCACGCGGAACAGGGTAATCCAATCATGGTATTTCGCAAACTCATTACATTTCTCTTCCAGACCATTACCGTCGGTCTGGTCGCGGCCGCGGTGTTGCTGCTGCTCAAACCCGATCTGTTCCGCAACGAACCCGCTATCGTCGAAGTCCGCGAACATCAAAACAGCGCGCCCGCATCCATCCCCGCATCTATCAAGGGTGATTGGTCCGGGCCGGTCTCCTATGCCGATGCCGTCGAACGCGCCGCGCCCGCCGTGGTAAATGTCTACACCGCCAAGCTGATCACCCAGCAGGCGCATCCACTGCTCAACGATCCCCTGTTCCAGTATTTCTTCGGTGACACATACAGCGGCGATCGGCAACGTCTGCAGACCAGTCTGGGCTCGGGCGTGATTCTCAGCGCGCAGGGTTATGTGCTGACCAACAATCATGTCGTGGCCAACGCCGATCAGATTCAGGTCATGATCAGCGATGGCCGCAGTCTCCAGGCCACTGTGGTGGGTGTCGATCCCGATACCGATCTCGCCGTGCTCAAGATCGAAGCCGATGCGCTGCCCAGTATCATTGTCGGTAACTCCAATCAACTGCGCGTAGGCGATGTGGTGCTGGCCATCGGCAATCCCTTCGGTGTCGGCCAAACGGTGACACAAGGCATTGTCAGTGCCACCGGGCGCAATCAGCTCGGTATCAACACCTTCGAGAATTTCATCCAGACCGATGCCGCGATCAATCCCGGCAACTCCGGCGGCGCACTGATCAATGCCCACGGCGAACTGATCGGGATCAACACGGCGATCTTCAGCAAATCCGGTGGTTCGCAGGGCATTGGCTTCGCCATTCCCGAAAGCCTCGCCAAAGGCGTGATGAAACAAATCATCGAACACGGCGAAGTCGTGCGCGGCTGGTTGGGCATCGAGGCGCAGGATCTGACCCCGGCGCTGGCGAAATCATTCGGTATTGATTTGACACAGGGCGTACTGATCGCGGGCGTGTTGCGCGGCGGCCCGGCCGAACAGGCCGGTCTGCAGCCGGGCGATATTGTTACCGAGCTGGATGATCAGACCGTGAACAATGCCCGCGACTCCATGAACCGGATCGCCGAACATGCCCCCGGTTCAACACTCAAGCTCCGCGGCCTGCGGGACGGCAAGGCGTTCACGGCCGAGGCCAGCATCGGTCGGCGTCCGGCCGCGCAGTAAAGGGACGGACGAGAAGCAGCTATAATCTGTTGAAACCACACTGAGGGATAGTTCATGGCCACAAAACCTAACGCAGCAACCCGGTTCAGCTACGGCATGACATTGGTCTTACTGCTTGGCGCGTTCACTGTGAATGCGGAACCCATGAACACCGGCATGGAAATCACACCGCTGATCGGTTACCGATCCGGCGGCAACTTCACTGACCCGAACAGTGGCGAGGACCTGGATCTCGACGAAGGTGGCAGTTACGGCCTGCTCCTGAATATCGATCACGATGCCAATACCCAATGGGAGTTTCTCTACAGTCATCAGGATTCCGAACTGCAACTCGCGCAGCTGTTCGTGGGGGAACGCGTCTTCGATCTGGATATAGACTATTTTTCTTTTGGCGGAACCTATGTCTGGAGAGATCCCCGTGTCGAGCCGTTCATCTCCGCCGGCATAGGGGTTACGCACATGTCACCCGAAGACGACCGGCTCGATTCGGAAACCCGCGCCATGCTGCAACTGGGGGGTGGTTACAAATTTTTCCTGACCAAAAATATCGGCCTGCGTCTTGAGGTGCGCGGCTACGCCACGGCACTGAGCAGCGATAGCGAAATATTCTGCGGCAATGGCGCCTGTATCGCCCGCGTCGATAGCAGCGGCTTCAGCCAATATGAAATCAATGCCGGCCTGAACGCACGTTTCTAAACGATGTTACAGCGCATCTTGTTCTCCATTATCGAGTCACCAACGCATCCGGATCTCTCGACAATCTATAACCGCCACAACATCACCGAAGTCCGCCTGACCTCGACCCGCAAGGCCATCAGCGCACTCAAGGATCAACAACCGGATTTCGTGGTAGCTGAATTCTTTTATGGTTACGGCAACAATTACGCCGGTGTTAACATCAGCAATCTGGATGTGTTTCTGTTCAGTCTGCAGAAATATGCGCCAAAGGCACGGATCATTGTGCTGGTGGATAAATCGGAGCGGCAATATGTCGACAAGCTGAGCGATATCCTGCCACTGCACGCCGTATTTACCCACCCTGTTTCCGCACAGGATGTCGAAGCAGCCTTGTTGTCCAGCACCGCTTATTGATGTTTACGTGATCAGATGACACGGGGTAGCCCGGATGAAGCGGAGCGGAACCCGGGGAAACAGCGGTCTTACCCCGGATAATCTGTCAGATAATTATTGAGCATTACATGATGGCATGACATAGATATGCTCGATTTAAGAACTTCGCCACCCTCTCCCCAACCCTCTCCCGCCCCGGCGGGAGAGGGGGGTTATCCCCTCTCCCCGCTTGCGGGGAGAGGGTTAGGGAGAGGGG
>JAHJQQ010000043.1 GCA_018819175.1 Gammaproteobacteria bacterium | reverse complement strand
CTGAAGCTGTTCTTTGCCAAATCGATCCCAATGGTAGTAACGTTCATGGTGACTCCTCCTCTTCCATTGATTGACTGGTTACACATTCAATCTGGCACATTTGATGCCGTCGGGGGAGGGGGAGTCCATATCATTCGTTAGAATTCCGAGGCGCCGACTTGACCACGTTCCAGTGCACAAAGATGCTTCTCGATCACCTGGGAATAACGGTGGCTTCGAGCGAGTCAGCAGGCAGTAGCGATACGACCTTGGGTGATTGGTACGCGAAGCTGATGGTCGTGGACCGTCACAAGGTGGTTCTCTGGACTAATGAGCAGACGCTATTTTCCTTTATCATGTTGAAGGTTCGTGCGAAGAAGCCGGAGCATTTCAATCTTGGTTTCATGCACGGTTTGGCGATGTCTCTGCAGCTTGAAGGCATTCCATTATCTCACGTCGAGCGTATCCTTCGGGAGTACGATACGCCGATGGAATATACCTCGACGAGAAACAAATCAGTCGTGGCTTCTATGAATCAAGTCGGCAAAGATTTTGAACATATGGTCTGGTACGAGCATGGCTTCAAATACTGCAACATCAGCGAATTGATCCATCAGCTCAACAATACACCGTGGAAAGCCATAGGTTACAAATTTGCCGCAGATCTTGTCAGAGAGCGCGTAATAAGCAGGTGCCATTAGACGGGAAGAGTTCGGTGTTTGTGAGACATGGCTGATGAAGGAATCTGATTGGAAAAAATTCAAGCAGATAAAGGAGCTTGCCTTGGAGCGATTCTGCGCTGGCGCCCTGGCCGATTTTGACGAAGCCATACACGTAGAGGAAATATCACATCACGGAAGATACTTGTATCTTTACAAATTGGTGGAGAATGCTGATAAGCGATTGAGTCTGTTATTTGATGGGCATAGCCGATCAAGGGCGCAAAGGCAGTTAATGTTCATTCGTAGCGAGGGTTTAGTGGAAGATCATGAGCTGGAAGGGATGTCCGATGAATTCCTTAATGCCACTAAACCCGAGTGAGTGAATGCCTATCAAGATCGCCCCGCGCGCCACATCCGACAATGAGCCCAGGGTTTCGTAATCGATCATCCCAGGCTAGGATAGGTGGCCTGTAATTCTATAAGAAATCTACCTATGAAAACCTACCAATCCGATAACTGGACCGTCAATCTCCCGGATGCCTGGGATGAGGAACACGACGAAGACGGCGTGACGCTGTTCAATCCACAGGGTAATGGCACGCTGGAGATCAGCACGCTGGAGCAGGAAGATGTGGTCGACGACGGGTTCCTGGAATACATGGCGGTGGAGCATCTTGAAGCGGGTGCTGAGCCGGAAGAGATCGAGTGTGGTGATTTCGAGGGCTTGGTGTTCGACTATGCCGATGAGACACACTACTGGCGCGAGTGGTATCTGCGCGCGGACAACCTGATGCTGTACATCACCTATCATTGTCCGTTGGATGCCGAAGGCGGCGAGGATGATGAGGTGGATGCGATCCTGGAGACCTTGCAGCTTAGTTAGTGCTACTGGCCTATTTTCTCGTACGATATTGTTTTTAAAGGAGCTATAGCCAGCACTGAAAATAAGTCTGATAGCTTGATGTTGAGTCTGGAAGGGTAATCAGGGTAACTTACGACTGTCACAAAGAGAAATAGTAAGCAACTTGCAGCGCAGTATAAAAATAATATTGGGGGTGAATCATGATGCGCATAACCGCCGGCGGGGCAATTCTGTTCCTCGGATTCAGTGTGACTTTCTCGCCGATTTCTTCGGCAGACACAATCAATTTTGATTTTACCGGACGCATGACGGTTGCTGATTCTGAAGGCCACGTTGTAGGCAACTATGATCCCGTCAACGACGTCAGTCTGCCCTACACCCCGATTGCCGCAACGTTTAGTTACAACACTGAATCAGGCGTAGGGGGTAGCAGTTTATCCCTCACGCTTGGTGATGTGTTCTTTGGCATTCCCGGGTATTTTCACGACATCAGCATGGTACGTCAGCCAGGTTCGAATCTACTGTCAGGTAATATGTTGATCGATTGGGCGGGTATGGAAAATATGTCTGCCAATATTGAATGGGATGCCACTGGGCTGCTGAACGCAATAGATTTCGGCCTGCAGGTCGGAGACAAATTGAGTGGTACCCGACTCTTTAGAGATTCCAATGGGGACGGGGTATGGAGCGATTCAGAATTGGTCGTTTCCGATTTACTCAGCTCGACCCCTTACAGTGACGTACTGCTTAACAAGCCCTGGCTATATGGATATATGCAAGGGCCGGCACCTTTGGCGGCTACCTCAGGGTCTCTCGGGCTCGACGAATCTGCATTATTTTTAGAAGGATTCGTTATATATCTTGATATCGGCAGCGGCAACAGCATGTACGTGACATCCATATCCAGTGTGCCGGTGCCGGCTGCGGCTTGGTTGTTTGGTTCGGGACTGCTGGGCTTGATGGGTGTATGCCGACCGCATAGATGCTCCCGTAATGGGTTACACGGCGCGGATTCTGAGTAATGGTTGACCTTGGGGATTTGCCAAATCCCGCCTCACTCGATTTCGTGGTATGAATAAGCATACGTTCTATTTGCATCTGAAGGAATGCGAGATCAGGTTCAATCTCAGGCAGCAGGGTCTGTATCCCGTCATCCTGAAATTGTGCCGAGAGAGGCACCTTAACTAGTCATGACTCAAGAATTATTATATTTTCTTTGTTGGTGGTTAGATGAATTTATATGCTAACCAGTCATGCTGGCTGGGTACGTGGATTAGGTTTGTCCTGCACAGATTCAAGAGATATAGTTTTGCTACATGGACCTGCCGAGTTGTTGGGAAGGCGCAGTTAAGTGTATAGACAACAAATAATAAAGGGGGCGTAGTGATGAATTCTCTAAAGACTAAATCAATAATCGCAACATCATGCTTGTGCTTGGCGCTATCTGGTATTGCGCATGCGGAAATTCTCACCTTTGATTTTACTGGCCGTTTAATAGTTGCTGATTATCAGAATAATATCATTATCAACACTATCCCAAGAAATGGCCCTGGCAATAATCAACAGTCTTTTACGCCTATCGCGGCTACTCTTTCTTACGATACAGCAATTGGTGTGGGTTCTAGCTCTCTCTCCTTGGTAATGGACAATCCTTTCTTTGGAGCCCCTGCGACTTTTCACGATATCAGTATGACATTACAAACAGGAACAAATTTAATCACAGGGCAGGCGCTTGTTGATTGGAATAGTAATAACAATATGCCCCTCCACATTGAATGGGACGCAACTGGGTTATTGAACGCTATCAACTATGGTTTGAAAGTTGGTGACAAACTCAGTGGCACGAATCTTTATCGTGATGCTGATAATAATCAGATATGGGAGGCTTCTGAGTGGGTTATGGATATAGGTAGTGCAACACCATATTCTGACATACTGCAGGATGATTTATTAGGCCTGCCATATTACTCATTACAAGGCCCGGCTCCTATGGCAGCCACATCAGGAAGTCTTGGAATTTATGGGGGGACCGGTCTTGATGGCATTCGCGGTTATTTCGATATCGGTAGCGGCAATAGCATGTATGTGACATCTGTTTCGAGCGTGCCTGTGCCTGCGGCTGCGTGGTTGCTGGGATCAGGGCTGCTGGGGCTGTTGGGATTGTGTAAACGCTATAGAGCATGATTGGCTTCTATCTTAACTATTAAATGACAACGGCGCTAAATGCGCCGTTGTCATTTATGTTGGCCTCAATATTAATTGGGCCTGCAGGCAATCCGCATCTGGGGTAGAGTTAACCGATACAGGCTTGAGTAACCCAGTGCATGTCCTCGAGAATTCTCCTCTGTTCCGATCTCGATAGAACCTTGTTACCGAACGGTCTGCAGCCGGAATCGCCGCAGGCGCGGCCATTATTGCGACGCCTGGCGGAACACCCTGATGTGACGCTGGCCTATGTGAGTGGCCGGCATCTTGGGTTGATCGAGCAGGCAATAACTGAATATGCGTTGCCGGTGCCGGATTTTGCCGTCGGTGATGTCGGTACCAGTATCTATCGTTCGCAGGAAGGTGATTGGCGCTTGTGGGGGCAGTGGTCGCAGCATATTGCGACGGATTGGGCGGGTTATAAGGCCGAGGATCTTGCGCATCTGTTTACGGATATCGAATCGATCGCACTCCAGGAGCCGGAAAAACAGAATCGCTACAAGCTCAGTTATTACGCCTCGGCAACGCTGGATCATGCGGCCTTGCTTGCGAATATGCAGGTGCGTTTGCAGGCACAGTCTGTGCGTGCGAGTCTGGTCTGGAGCGTCGATGAGACCAGTGCGACCGGGTTGCTGGATGTGTTGCCGGCTTCGGCGACCAAGTTGGGCGCGGTGCGCTTTCTAATGGCGGAGTCAGGCTTTGCTGAGCATCAGGTGTTGTTCGCGGGAGATTCCGGCAATGATTTGCCGGTGCTGATCAGCGGGCTCCCGGCCGTGCTGGTGGCGAATGCGACGGTGGAGGTGCGTGAGGAAGCGTTGCAGCATGTGTCAGCGAACCTGTACTGCGCACAAGGTGGTTTTCTGGGAATGAATGGGAATTATGCGGCCGGTATTCTGGAAGGTCTTGCGCACTTTCATCCGCATTTGAGGGTTTGGTTGTCTTCCGTAGCTAAGGAAACGAAGCGGTAGCGGTGAACGTTATTGAGCCTCTGATTGGCTCATACCTGATATTCACAAACGCTGAACACCAAAACCTCCAACACGAAGGCGCCAAAGGCGCGCAAAGGTGACTCAAATATAGTATTACTTTGCGCGCCTTTGGCGCCTTCGTGTTAGAGGTTTTCACGGGATCCCCGCGTGCGCCAGAACATCTGATAAATCAGAATTTCTTTAATCCCCGGTCGGTGCCAGCGAAAACTCCCGTACCTGCGGCATGCTGGATAACGACTCGGCGAGATGTCGGTAGTTGTCTCGATCGCGGGTGCGGATGGTCATGATGTATTCAAAGACCTGACCATTCTCCAGCGAGGCATAGCTGGGATTGGCACAGGTCACGCTGTGCTGTTTGATCAACTCGGTGAGTGCGCGCTGTGGCATGATGTTGTTATGGGCGAAACGGATACTGAGTTGCCCGTAATGCAGCGATGGCAAGGCGCCTTCGACCTGGCGGAACAGTGACAACACCAACAGCGTGAGCAGTGTGGCAATGAAGGCCGGGAGATAGAAGCCGATACCGGCGAGAATACCAATAGCCGCCGTGGTCCAGATCGACGCGGCCGTCGTCAGGCCACGGATGCTCAGGCCTTCCTTCATCACCACGCCCGCACCCAGAAAGCCGATACCGGTCATGATGCCCTGCGCCATGCGCGTCGGGTCGATGCGGATGGCCTCTATAGGAATGCCGTGCATCAGTGCGACCTGATGCGTCGTCACCAACATCAGCAGACTTGAGGCGAGACACACCAGCGTGTGCGTGCGGAAACCGGCGGGCCGACCGTGTACGGTGCGTTCCAGTCCGATGAGTGCACCGGCACCGAGTGCAGCGAGCAGGGGGTGGCAGGATGCTGGCGTTATCCATGTCGGTCAGGTGCTCCAAGCGTTCCAGGTTGAGGCGTTTTATGCTCGTGCTGCAAGCCGCAGTCTTTTATCGAGCTGGCCTATCTTACACCGGATAGGCATGTTGTCTGCTACGCATGGCTACTGCCGCACACCGGGCATTCGGGATCGCGGCGTAATTTCAGGATGCGGGTTTCCAGATTTTTTCCATCCAGGATCAGCAGACGTCCGCACAGCGTTGTACCGATGCCGGTCAGCACCTTGATGGCTTCGAGTGCCTGCAGGCTGCCGATAACGCCGACTATCGGCGCGAGCACGCCGTTCTCCGCGCAGGTCTGTTCGGCATCGCTACCTTCGCGATACAGACACCGGTAGCAGGGGCTCTCAGGTTGATCGGGCCGGAACACAGCAAGCTGCCCTTCAAAGCGAATCGCCGCGCCGGAGACCAACGCCGTTCGCGTTGCCACACAGGCGGCATTGACGGCGAAGCGAGTGTCGAAGTTGTCGCTGGCATCGACGACCAGATCCGCCGCCGCGACCTGTTCCTGTAATGCATCACCCTCCAACCGCGTGGCCAGTGCAATCACCCGCAACTCCGGATTCAACGCGGTCAGGGATTCTTGCGCGGATGCCACCTTGGTCCGGCCGATGTCGGATTGCTGGTGCAGGATCTGGCGCTGCAGGTTGGAGACATCGACCACATCCGGATCGGCGATGACCAGCGTGCCGACACCGCTTGCGGCGAGATATAGCGCGACCGGTGAGCCAAGTCCGCCAGCGCCGACGATGAGCACGCGCGCCGCGAGCAGGCGGTCCTGCGCCTCGATGCCGAATTCAGGCAGCAGAATCTGACGGCTGTAGCGCAGGAGTTGGTCGTCGTTCATGGGCATAACGTCACCGCAGGTAAAGGCTCATTTTTCGGGCTTCGATCATTAGGCCTGTCGCACGCGCGGCTAACGCCGCTGAACGGTTGCTTCTCACAGCAATTGCTGTGAGAAGCTTTAAATAGCTCCTATCCTTTCCGTAACAACCCCGCGATAAGACGCGGGGTTGTTCCATCCGACCTACCTTAGGTACGCGACTCGTAGGTCGGATTCAGGCCGGAGGCCGCGTCCGACATCACTCTTCAGCGTTTCACCAAGCCATCAGTGTAGTTGTTCGCCGAGCTTGAGGGTATACAGCAGAATGGCGGGTATCTGGAAGAACAGGATGGCGGTTTCGTAGTACACCCGGGTCCGATCTTCGCTGCTGGACTGTGCGTTCCATTGATCACCGAACTGTTGTGCTATCCACACCGCGAGACGCTGACCCAGGATGGCCCAGACCAGGACCAGTCCCGCAATGATCCAGCCCGGCCACAGACTCACGTCGAGTGCTTGTGCCTGTGCCAACCAGCTGAACAACATGGCGGCCGCGAGCAATCCCTGCGCGGGCAGTATCAGACTCGGCAAGCGACCGACGATGGGCAGCAGGGGCAGGAACAAACTCAGCAGGAAGCCCAGATTGATCAGGTGGCTGACGCGATGATCTCCACCGCTGAGCAGGCTATGAATGCCGGGTGCTTCGCGTAAACCGAACAGAGCCGGATAGGCCAGACCGATGAAGAGCAAAATACTGAACACGCGCGCCAGCGGCAGATAGATATGTTCGGCCAGCCAGGCGGTGATGCTGTGCTCGGCCATGCGGATAAGAAAATGTTGTTCGCCCTTGGCCAGCAGCAGATTCACAAACCCAAAACAGAGACAGGCCAGCAGTACGCGTGGCTGGGCGATGGCATCGATCAGATTCATGCGGCCTGCTGGTTGCGCCGGCGCCGCGCGACCAGTGCATCCACCAGGATTCCACCGGCTGTACAGAGGGAGAAGGCCGGCAGGAAGGTCTGCAGCATGGAGCTGCGCACGTTGTCATGCAGCGTGCCGTCCCAACTGAACGTGAAGGTCAGCGACAAGATCACGAGGAAGCCGACGCCGATGCCGGTCAATGCGCCATGCAGCCAGCCTGATTGGCCGGCGATGCGGGCCGCAATGAAACCGGGTAACGCCCAGCTGGTCAGGCCAATCACCTTGAAACTGGTATATAACCAGGATTTGGATATCTGCTCGGGTAACCAGGCCATGCTGAATAGGATCAACAAATCCAGCAATGCATACAGTGCGATGAAACTCAGAACGCCGGCACCGATGGCACCGAAGTGTATGCGCTTGTCGGCATTGTAGGTGTTGCCGTTAGTGTTGCTCACGAGAGAGATATCCTTATCGGCCCTTGAAGATGGCACCGAGTACGCCGCGCAGAATCTGCCGTCCCAGTGAACTGCCGACGGAGCGGGCCACGCTCTTGGCAAAGGCCTCGCCCACGCCTTGACGTTGGCGTCCGCTGCTGCGTGGCGCGGCTTGTTCCGGGGAGTCATCTGCTGCATTGGCGGTAACTTCCTTGGCGCGTGCCTGCAAGCGTTCGTGGGCCGATTCGCGATCGATGCTCTGATCGTACTTGCCGCGGATCGGGCTGCGCTGCATCACCGTTTGACGTTCCTCACTGCTGGCCGGACCAATGCGCGACTCGGGTGGGCAGATCAGCGTACGCTGTACAATGCCGGGTGTGCCCTTGGCATCCAGCAGTGATACCAGCGCCTCGCCGACACCGAGTTCGGTGATCGCCGCTTCGGTATCGAGATTCGGATTCGCGCGCAGCGTCTGCGCGGCCGTGCGTACCGCTTTCTGGTCGCGCGGTGTGAAGGCGCGCAAGGCGTGCTGCACACGATTGCCGAGCTGGCCGAGGATGCTGTCGGGGATATCCAGCGGGTTCTGGGTGACGAAATAGATGCCCACGCCTTTGGAACGAATCAGTCGCACCACTTGCTCGACCTGTTCCACCAGTGCCTTGGGCGCGTCATTGAATAACAGATGTGCCTCGTCGAAGAAAAATACCAGTTTAGGCTTTGGTTGGTCGCCGACCTCCGGCAGTTCCTCGAACAATTCCGCCAGCAGCCACAACAGAAAGGTCGCATAGGCCTTGGGTGTCTGCATCAGTTTGTCGGCGGCGAGGATGCTGATGACGCCATTACCGGAAAAATCCGTGTGCATCAAATCGTCGAGCAGTAAGGCCGGTTCACCGAAGAAATTCGCCACGCCTTGCTGTTCCAGTGTCAGCAGGCTGCGCTGGATCGCGCCCACCGAGGCGCTGCTGATGTTGCCATAAGCGGTTTTCAGATCCTTGGCATTGTCACCCACATAGGTCAACAGGCTGCGCAGATCCTTGAAGTCGAGCAGCAGCAGGCCTTCATCGTCGGCGAGTTTGAAGGCGATGTTGAGTATGCCTTCCTGGGTGTCGTTCAGATCCAGCAGACGGGCTAGCAGTAATGGCCCCATATCCGATACCGTGGTGCGTATAGGATGGCCCTGTGTGCCGAACAGATCCCAGAACAGGGTTGGATATGCACGCGGTGCGAATGACTCAATACCGAGTGTCTTGGCCCGTTCCAACAGTTTTGGTTTGATCTCACCCGCCTGACTGATGCCGGACAAATCTCCCTTCACATCCGCCATGAACACCGGCACCCCGGCGCGCGCGAAACCTTCCGCCAGCACCTGCAGGGTGACGGTCTTGCCGGTACCGGTGGCGCCGGCGATCAGGCCATGGCGGTTGGCCATGCGGGTGAGCAGGTGCAGTGGCGATTCACCTTTGCCAACCAAAATATGTTCGGGATTGTCCATCAGTTCAAGGTCCCTGCGTGGCTGAGTGGAAGTTAGTAAGAAGGCAGTCTAAACATTTGTGGCTCAGTGACCAACCTTGACAGATTCGTTCAGGTCCCGGGCAAGGCCCCGTCAGCCTCCGGTCAAAGTGTGATGCAGGTCAGGTATCGGGATGACGTTTCATAAGCGTATACGGGAGACGTGACACATATCGCACAGCCCTGGCGCGCAGTGGCCGACAACCGCTAGTAAACGTAGGCCCGCAAACCGCCCGGTCGGTTGCACAGAGGACAGTCATATGAGTGAAGAAGAGACAATTGCAGCACCGCCATCGCGCTGGGATCAATTCGCAGCCGCTTCGATCCAGAAGCTGCAAAAACGCCCGGCACTCTTTCTGGGAGGTTGCATCGGCGTGGCCCTGCTGGGCTATGCGCTGCCGCTGCTGTTCCCTCTGGCAAGCCTGGTGCTGGTGATGAAAATCGGTTCAGCCTTGCAGGAGACGGGCTTGTCAGCGCTCTCCGGACAGCTGGTGAATCTGGGGTTGTTGACGTTCAGCACCACGATCAGTGTTTCGCTGTGGCGGCTGCGCGTTGGTGAACCGGCCGGTGAGTCGGTAACCGAGGCGCAGGTACCTGTGTTGTTTGCGCTGGTGGATGAACTGCGTTTGGCCTTTCAGGCGCCGACGATAAACGATATTTATCTCGCCGAGGATTCGCGTATGCGCGTCGAGCGCATCCCGCGCAGTGGTTATCCATTTTTTTTCCGGCATGTGCTGGTTGCAGGATTGCCGACATTGCAATGCCTGAATCTCGATCAATTCAAATGTTTGCTGGCGTCCTGCTTGGGCGAGTTATCGGCGGTGCGTACCGATGCCGCGGGCTGGATCGGTCAGTTGGCGCGTACTTGGCAACAGTACCAGGTTGCAGTGGAGCATAAGTGGCAACCGGCAGCGGTGTTGTATCGAGTGTTCCTGTCCTGGTATGCGCCGTTATTGAGTGCTCTGGCGGAACAGCTGGATAGCGGGCATCGCCTGCGCCGCGATCACTATGCCCTTGAAGTCGCCAATGATGATCTGGTAGTGGAGATGTTGGCCGGCGAAGTCATCATGACGCGTTTTCTCCAGGACCACTACTGGCCCACTGTGTACCGCACGGCGGAGCATTCCGCGACGCCCAATTTCAAAGTCTTCCGCAGTCTGGAGGCGGTGTTCCGCCGCCGCGTCACGAATGAGCTGACCCAGAACTGGGTGCGCGAGGCCTTTGTCGGTAAATGGTATAGCGATGAGCGCGATCCCGGCTTGAAGGCCCGGCTGCGCGAGATCGGTCACGCCGATATTCATTATCAGCCGCCACAGTCGCAAAGTGCAGCCATTACCTTGCTAGGCGCAAGTTATCAATGGGTGATTGACCGCTGCGATGCGCGCTGGGCGGATGAGCACCGTGAGGAATGGCGTCAGTTGCACGAAAAGAGTCAGCGCCAATATGAACGCCTGGAAATGCTGCGTGGTGTATTGCGGCGTCACGGCCTGAAAGGCGAAGACGCCATGGCCTATGCGGCACTGGTTAAGCGCTTTGGCACGCAAGACGAGGCGCACGAAGCCTATCGGACCATACTGGATCTGAATCCGAACGATGCGCGGATCAATTTCGGTGTGGGTAAATATTTTCTGGGTTGCAAAGATGCACGCGGCGTCAAGGTGCTCGAGCATGCCATGACGCTGGATAAACGTTATGTCAATCCGGCGTGTCGATTGATTTCCGGTTTTGTCGTCAATAACCGTCTGCAGGAAACGGTCCGGAACTATATTGATAGCGACAAGGATGATAGGGCGGGTGCTGCCTAAAACTATTCGTCATTCCGGCGAAGGCCGGAATCTATACGTGTCAAGGCGCTGGATTCCGGCCTTCGCCGGAATGACAGATAACTCAGAGATTACTTAGGCATTCTGCTCGATCTTGCTCAGCACCAGGCTCGGCCGGTCACCACAGCGGTAATAGGTGAACGGTCTGTTCAGTTCCACCAACGCCGCATCCCGCTCCGCCTCGTTCGCGTACCAGCGCGTCCATTCCCAGCTTTCACCGAGCAGGTGTCCGGCGCGCATCGGATCTCCCGGCGGCAGACGGCCGCGAATGCCAAACTTCTTCATGCCATGTCCTCGCAGTGGTTTGTTTACATTGCATCATAGCGTCCAACGCCACTACTGGCGAGCGGGTCAGCTGCGCGGATTCAGGAAACTCACCGCCGCCGCAATCACCTCGGGGTCACGCAGGATGCGCTGATGGCCGAGTCCTTCGGTCAGGAGTAACTGCGAATCCCGCCACGCACGTTGGAGGCGTTCCGCATGTGTGCTGGGCACATCGCGGTCTTGTTGGTCATGAATGATCAAGCCGGGCAATGTCTGATCGGCAAACATGGTTTCGGTGGCCAAGCGCGCGAAGATGTCGATACCGAAATGCTGTTCGATGCGTGATCGCATGGCGGTGATCGCGACCGGCGGAATCGCCAGACTGTGTGCAAAACGTTGCAGCAGAAATTCGGCGCTGGCAGGTGCCGAAATCGTTACCAGTCGTGGGAGTTCCAAGCCTTGCAGCAGGGCGCGTGCGCAGGCAGGTGCGCCGAAGGAGTGGGCAATGGCGCCGATGACCTGGCCACTGGATGTGGCCACGCACTGAATGGCCTCGGCATAGTCGAAAATATTAGTGCTGTCGCCGGGGCTGCGTCCGTGTGCCGGCGCGTCAAAGGCCACCGCGCGCAGACCTGCCCCGTTGAGTGCTGCCGCGAAGCCGCCCAGTTGGGCGCCGCGTCCATTCCAGCCATGTACCAGTAACACCGCGGGTGCGTCAGGGGCGCCCCATTGGTAGCGCACCAGTGGCCGCTTCTGCCAGAGGATGCTATCGGTCTGCGCCTGAGTGAGCCATTGCGATTCCCGGCTGGGTTCGGGAAAGCGCCGGGTCGAAAACCATAACCGATAGGCAAGTCGACCGGCCAGCCCAGGGAAAAGGGGGCCGAGAATTCCGAAGCCTGTGCGCAGTAGACGCAATGATGTCGACAGTTGAGCGGTATGCGGCATGAGATTGATACTGATGCTGTGCTCCCGGTCACAGTACAGGTTAAAGGGCTATAGCGCGATGGTCGCTAATTTTCTCAGTTGCCGTGCAGTGTATCGGCAAAGGGGTAGGTCCATCCTGCATTTTTTGTTGGGGGGTCATATGAATCCGTCGAGACGCAATCATGCCTTTGCCCGAAGTGTGCGCAAACCATCGACCAAGGGAAGTGGTGCAGAAGGTGCTTTACGCCAGGCTCTGGCGCGGCGCCGCCTTGAAGAACGCCGTGAGGCGGAGATGCTGAAGCAGAATCTGTACGACGTCTTTTCCGACGACGCACAGCACTAAGGCCGTCAGGCCGCCCGTCCAGCCGGACGGGCGGTTATTCCTTTACTTCCTATCTATATCTGTATCGAATCACCATTTATGCATCTGCCTGAAAGGCAGGCTGGCGTTTATCGGCGACGTGCGGCACCGATCAGGGCGAGCACACCTGAGCCCAGCAACCAGGCGGCTGCGGGCACTGGAACCACTGTCTGCGATGAAGCTGGCGGTATGTTGCCTGGAACGGCTTGCAGCGTGGCATACAGCTTGATACGCGAGATGGAATGATTCGCCACAAACAGGCTATCGACGAAACTCACACCACCATCTTTCGACCAGCCAAGCACATCGAGCTGGTATTTCCCTGTGTCAGTGGTGAACTCGAAGCTGTTGTTCGAGGATGACAGTGTCAGCAGATCCCCTTGTCGGTGTTTGCCGCGCTTGTGGGACAGTTTGCTCTGCTCAGACAGATTCAGACCGAAATCGAACTGTGCTGACGGCGTATCGGTATCACCCAAGAGGAAATCCAGCGTCAGGTCGGCACTGTTGATGCCGGGCAGGCCACAGGCTCCGCCGTTCTGGAAAACCAGCTTGCCGAGAGCAAACGGGCTGCCATCAGTGCTGAAATCAAGATTGCCTTGGCCGGGAAGGCTGTATCCGACAAACTTGATGCGGCTGAAATTGCTGTTACTACCCTGCCAAGCAAGAACGGTTTTACCGCTTTCATCGTTAGTACGGGCTCTATAACGGGTACCTGCTGTGGCGCTGATGTCCGAGAATTGACCTGTGGTGGCGAACTGGATGCTGCTGGCGAACACGCCTGATGGACTGGCGAGCGCAATCAGCCCGGCACAAAGCCAAGCTTGGTGTTTTACGAGTCTCATTGAAATTTTTCATCCTGCATTGTTGTAGTTATGCCGGTACCAGGCGTCCTGCAGGTGGGACGAAATCCTTCTCTGAATCGGCGCGGCAATATTAGCAAAATCCTATGTGTCATAAAACAGTCATTTGCTGTGGTATCAGGGTTTTCGCCCTCCGACCGAGACCTGTGTAGTCTGGCTGCGGCATACACGGCTTACAGAAAATATTCTGTTACTATATGATTTAATAGAATATTGTTAATGTCCCTCTGCGTGCAGTGCCAGTATGCCTGGGCAACCTTTCCTCTACTTGCGCTCGGCGCACTCGCAATAGCCCTGAAATGGCATGCTGATGGTCAGCTAGGCCGGTGACCATGCAGGCTGAGCACAGAACCGGTTGGCGCTAGGCTGAGGGTGATACCCTTGGGCGGTAGTGAACAAACAAGGAAACGACAACGTGATCGACACACTGACAGATTGGATCAGCCGCGCCCTGGAGGCCTCCCAGCGCACCTGGCGCGGGCTGCGACGCCTTTATCATCCCGCTACGCTGAAGGAGCGGGGGCTGATGTGGAGCGGGGGCCTGTTGTCGCTCACATTGTTCCTGGTGCTGGTACTCATGGGCTGGTACTGGAGCGCCGAACCCGAGGCCTTTGATGTCCGAGAGGTGGCGCTGCAGCGGCTGGGAGAACCTCAGGAGCCACTGGTTACCGGTTACACCTTTACCAGCACGCTGATGCATATCGGGGAGGTATTGCTCGATAAGCGTGGCGGTTATCTTTCCAACGACGTCATGCCGCCCGGCGTGTGGCTGGACAACATCCCCAACTGGGAGTTTGGCGCGCTGGTCATGCTGCGTGATGGTGCTGGTGGTTTGCGCAATCATCTGGCACGTTCGCAATCCCAGTCTGTGGAAGATGCGGATCTCGCCCAGGCCGAACCGCAATTCAATTTCCAGAACGATTCCTGGATCCTGCCTGCGACGGAAGGTGAATATCAAAACGGTGTCGAGGCATTGGGGCGTTATGCCGCACGATTACAGGACGCTGTGCAACAGAATGCCCAGTTCTATGCGCGGGCGGACAATCTTGCCCAGTACCTGCAGATCGTGGAGAAGCGGCTCGGCAGCCTTTCGCAGCGACTCAGCGCGAGCGTTGGTCAGGTGCGGGTGAATACCGATCTGGCGGGTGATGCAGCGGCACGTCAGGCTACACGTAATGCCAACGCGGTCATGGTAAAAACCCCCTGGCGTGAGCTGGATGATGTGTTTTACGAGGCGCGCGGCGCCTGCTGGGCGCTACTGCATATCCTGAGTGCCGTGGAAGTGGATTTCGATGAGATCCTCATCAAGAAGAACGCGGTCATTTCGTTGCGGCAGATCATCCGCGAGTTGGAAGCGACTCAGGAGGCGACCTTGAGTCCGGTCATACTCAATGGTAGTGGTTTCGGATTGTTTTCCAACTACTCGCTGAGCATGGCCAATTACATCGCGCGCGCCAATGCGGCGGTGATCGATCTGCGCGATCTGTTACAACGCGGTTAACGGGCCGGAATCCTCAGCGCGGCAGCCAGAGAATCATCGCCAGACAGAACAGAGCGAGGAGAATGAAGAACCAGCGGAATTGCCGCAGTTTCGATTGCGGACGCTGGTGTGCAGGCGCTTGGCAATGCGGGCACTGATCAGGACCAATTGCGTAAGGCTTGCCGCAGTAGAGACAGGTCGTCTGTGGGGCAGTCATCATGCTTCCTCACTCGTCGGGCAGTGCGCAGTAGAACAATGCGTCTCATCATACCAGCACAATCCCCGTGGTTGCGGTCTCCCGGCGGCGCTCGGTTACAATGCCGCAGGTTTTTTGCATTGATAATGTCAGGTGTAATGAAATGGCGGACAGCTTAGTCGTGGTGCTGGATGGGGTTTCGCAGCTGGAATACCGGCATGGGACGGTGCTTGCCGAACAGCAGGCCGCCTATCTGGACCGGTTGGATCGGCGTATGGACGGTGGTATTGAACTGGGTGGTCAGCGTATCGAAAGCCCCGATGCCTTGCAGCGCGCTCAGTATGTCTCACTGCAGATGCTGCAGGCTGTCGAGGCGGGTAACGAGGCGGTCGCCGCAGCGACCTGCGCCTATCTGGCCCATCGTTTACCCGATCTCAAGCAGGTGCGCGCCTTCACTCATGATGGGCAGCTGACCTTCGATCTGGTTTTCGATCGTGCCTACGCCAAGGAAATCAAAGTTGAATTCATGAAGCCGCAGGTCGAGAACTGAGTCCAGTATGGCTGACAAGCTGCGTATTTTTGTCAGTGGCGCCGAGACGCATGTATTCGACAAGCGCGAAGGCCTGGCGCGTATGCAGTTCGCTTATGTGCAACGCATGCAGGACGATATGGATCGTGGCATCACTTTCAACGGTGAACGCTTGCACAGTCCCACTCAGGACCAACGCACACAGTTTGTCATTGGTCAGCTGTTGGAAGCCTTGATGATCAATGACAGTCGCGGCATTTCCATGCTGTGCCGCTATCTGGCGCAACACGCGCCCGGACTGAACGCCCTCCATGTTGAGGAGGACGGTGATGAGTACAGCGTTGAGTTGGATTGGGGCTGAGGCGGGGCGGTGATCCGCCCCGTTCAGTTTACGACGTTTTGCAGGTCTTGATACCCAGCAGGGAATAGGCAGGGCACCAACCCAGCAGCGCGGTCATCAGGGGCACGACCCCGATCCAGCCCCAGGGCGTCTGCGGGCCAATAAACACGATGCTGATGAGTCCCAATCCAAGAATGATGCGCAGGGCGCGGTCGATACTGCCAACGTTCGAAGTCATTGCCGAAGCTCCTTATGTGATCAGCCTGGAGCGATTTTGCTGCAGCATGCCGAAGGCTTTCAGTGACTCAGTCACAGTCAACTCAGGCGGGCGATATCCTGGAGTGCAGCAGAGTCCAACACCTCAATGTTGCCACGGCCGAGTCGCACCCAGCCGTGGTCTTCGAAACGTTTCAAATGCCGCGAGATGACCTCACGTGCAGAACCCAATTCCACCGCCAGGGTCTGATGCGTCAACTCCAGATGCCCTTGCTGTCCGGCGAGGGTCAGCAGGCAGCTGGCCAGGCGCGCATCAATGGGCGCGAACGCGACCTGCTCCATGCGTACGATGACTTCGGACAAACGTCGGCCCAGATTGGCAAAGACGAAATGTCGGAACCCCGGTGAGGTATCCAATCCCTGGTTGAAATCCCTCGCCGAGAGTGTAAAGGCCATTACCTCTGTTTCCGTTATGCCTTCAGCGGGATAGGTGCTGGCGCCAAGCAGGCAAGAGGTTGTCAGCACACAGGAGTCACCCTCGCCAACGTGATACAGCACCACTTCGCGGCCACCGGCTGTCAGGAGTTGCACTCGCACACGGCCGCGCCCCACAAGCAGGTAGTTTTCACACGTGGCGCCGGGAATGAACACGCGCATCCCGGCCGGTAAGTTCAGGCACTGAGCGCGAGCCAGTACCGTATCCAGCTCGGCATCGGTCTGCTGCTCCGGGAAGAGCTCTTTCCAGCTGGGCAGGTTCGGCATATCTACGAGTATACTCACTTCAAGATACTATCGCCGCAGCAAAGGGAATCAATATGTTCTATAGCCGTTTATTGCTGATCGGGTTACTCGCCATGCTGACGGTGGCATGTGTCTCGCCAGGTAAAGTGCGCGAGCCACCCATGGTGAATCTGGCTGGGCTGCAGATGGGTGAGATGACCCTGTTCGAGCAACGCTATCAGTTGCAGCTGCGCGTGCAGAACCCCGATGATCATGATCTGCCGATATCCGGGCTGAGCTGTACGCTGTATATCAACGACCGCGAATTCGCCCGGGGCGTCAGTAATGTCAATGTGACGGTCCCGCGTTTCGGTGAGGCGCTGCTGCCGGTTGATGTCGTCAGCGACCTGCGACGGGTGCTTGAACAATTGCGCGATGCAGGCCACAAGCCAGCCAAATCAATCAGCTATCGATTGAGCGGGAAACTCGCACTGCAAGGATCGCCCTTCCCGGTGCCGTTTGATTACCGTGGCGAGTTCGATATGCAGGCGAAACCCCGGCCGTAAGCATGAGCGGTTCATCGTTGCGGGTTGCATTATTGTCGGATACCCACGGTAGTCTGGATGTGCGCATCGCTTCCTGTGTAGCCGACTGTGACTATGCGGTGCATGCCGGCGATATCGGGAATGCCTCGATACTGGCGGCGCTGCAGCCTAAAGTGGCGCCGGTGGCCGCCGTCCGTGGGAACAACGACATCCCCGCCAAGTGGCCGCGCGCTGAACATGCTCTGCTTAAGGCCTTGCCCGAGACGCTGCAGCTGGAATTGCCAGGTGGAATCCTGGCAGTGGTGCACGGCCACCGTGCCGGCGCGGTGCGAGATCGACATGCACGCCTGCGCAATCAGTTTCCGAATGCCCGGGCCATTGTCTACGGGCACAGTCATCGTTTGGTCTGCGATCAGGCTGAATCAATCTGGGTATTGAATCCCGGTGCCGCCGGTCATGCCCGCACTTACGGCGGTCCATCCTGCCTGATACTGCATGCGGGAGCACGGCGTTGGCGTGTGGAGATCTTGCGTTACACGAACGCGTGAGACGTACAGCAAGGTTGTTAAGCGGCGAGCTGGTGCGCCATCGCCTCCAGTGCATCATTGGATTCCAGTAGTCGTTCGGTAATATGCCTGGCCTTATCCAGATCCAGGCCTAGCGCCGTGAGAATCGCCACGGGTGGTTCGCTATCGTTGCCTTCGCCAATGTTATGCGCGCGCAGCAGATGATCTACGCATTGGATAAGGTGAACGTATTCGGACATCTCGCCGGCATAATTTTCATTGTGATGTTCACGGCAACTGAGGATGACGGCCTTCGGCATATCCCAGAATGCCATCAGCAGGGCGCCGATTTCGGTGTGCCCGATACCGAGCACGCGGCGCTCGATCAATGCGACGGGCACTTGCGGATTGGCCGCGACGACACGGTTAAGCAGAAAAAATTCGGGGCGGAAGAGGTGCCCGGCAAGCAGGTAGCCGAAGTTATGTAGCAGACCGGCCAGATAGGCGACCCCGGGTTTGAGCGGTAGTCTTGGACCAATGGCAGTGGCGAGTGCCTGGGCCAATGCCGCACTGTATGCGGCGTGTTTCCAGAACGCCTGCAGCCCCAGCGGGCCATCGGCCGGGTTGCGAAAGGTGCGGCTGGCGGCCAATCCCAGTGCCATGTTCATTACTGTTTCGAATCCCAACACCCGCGTCACTGCATGCGGCAGGGTTTCGATCCTGCCGCGATAACCGAAAAATGATGAACGGGCATAACGGATAATCTGTGCCGTGAGGCTGGGGTCTACCTGAATGATATCGGTCAGGTCTTCGATGGTCGCATGAGGGTCGTTGTGCAGCCGCAGCAGTCGGTTGCCCATCTCCGGCATTGTCGGCAAACGGTCGATCTGTTCGATGCGCTGACGGATATCGTCCAGGGGACGCAGGTCGGTCAGCGGATGCTGTTTGTGCAACTCACCCGGTAACATGAAGTCGCGCGGGTCGCGGCTTTCCAGCACGCTCAGCGGGCGAGCGATGCGTACACGCTTACTGTCGCAGTGCAGGGTATGGAACACCTCGCTTGGAATGCGGACCAGGCAATGATGGTAGCCGGCTTCAAAGTGGATTGGGCCAGTGCCGGCGAATTGTTCGTCGATAATGGCTTTCAGTCCGTAGGGTTCCGCGAGTGGCGGCACGGAGCCGTGTTCGCAGTCACTGAAAATAGCGCTGACCTGTTCCTGCGTTGCGGGCTTGAAACTGCGGCCAAACTGTTCGTGAAGGGCGCGGAAGTCGATCAGATAAGTGGCAGGCAATATGGCCAGCAGCAGGCCTTTGTCATCCTGCAACAGCACGGCGCGCGCCATGCGCTGCGGATCAATATGCGTGGCTGCCGCTGCTTCACCAAGGGTCTGGGTAGGCTCGTGCGGAATCAGCGCGTAAGGAATCCGCTGCCTATCCAAATAGACCTGTATCCGTGCCGCCAGCTGCATATGTTCCCCCTTGGCTACCTACGATAGGTCAGCAACCTACAGGCGACCGTGTACTGTTTCACAGAAACCATACAAGCCAAGATTGTGCCAGATACCCTGTGGTTGCAACTCCTGCGGCTTAACCGGGCAGGGCCATGTATGGGATGCATGGCCAGTGTATTGGCTAAATCGACGAGTTACGTCGCATTTCACCCCCCATCATGGACGGAAGAAATCTACGCTGGGGTTGTTCTGCCTAGGCCGCAAGGTGCTCTAAGGACCTCTGATTTATTACTAAACCGTCCTTCCGGCGCAGGCCGGAATCCATGTGATTCGAGGCACTGGATTACTCGCCTCGCTCGCCCTACGGGCCGCTTGGCCGGCGTCCAACGCGCTCCGTGCTTTTGTCCGGCCTGCGCCGCAATGACGAATTATTCAGAGTTTCCCTAAGTACTTATGAATCTGCTCGCAGATCTTGGATACTCAAACAGCGAAATCAGCCCAGATCGGACAATGGTCCGAAGGGCGCTCCATGCCGCGGATATCATAGGCGATGCCGGCATCGCGGCACTGTGACAGCAGCGGTGCTGTGGCCAGGATATGGTCGATGCGCAGGCCGCGCTTCGGCTCGGCCTCGAAACCGCGGCTGCGGTAATCGAACCAGCTGAACAGGTCATCACGCTCCGCGTGACAGGCACGATAGCTATCCGCCAGTCCCCAATCCAACAGGCGCTGATACCAGTCGCGTTCTTCCGGTAAGAAACTGCATTTGCCGGTTTTGAGCCAGCGCTTGGCATTGTCCTCACCGATGCCGATATCAACATCCTGTGGCGCGATATTCATGTCGCCCATCACCACCAGCAGATCCTGGGGCGAATAGTCACGTTCCAGCAATGTTTGCAGATCAGCGTAGAACTTCCGTTTTGCGGGAAATTTGGTTTCATGGTCGCGGCTGTCACCCTGCGGGAAATAACCGTTGATCACGGTCAGGTGCTTCCCCTCCGCGAGCGGAAAACGCGCGGTGATCAGGCGCCGTTGTGCATCTTCGCCGTCGCCCGGCAGGCCCTTGATGACGGATTCTGCCGGCACTCGTGTCAGCAACGCAACACCATAATGACCTTTCTGGCCGTGAAAATAGGCTTGATAACCCAGGGCTTCGATGTCGGCGCGCGGGAATTCGATATCCTGCACCTTGGATTCCTGAATGCCGATGATGTCGGGTGCATAGCGTTCGACCAGGCTTTGCAGCTGATGCGGGCGGGCGCGAATGCCGTTGGTGTTGAAGGAAACAATTTTCATTTTTGGTGCCTGTGGCGGTGAACGCGGCTAGTGTAGCGGACCAGCAAGAAGACTGTTTGGGTGCAGACGCTGATCATCGGGTAAACTGCTGACAGACATATTATGCCGGGAATCGCATGCAGAACCCATCATCCGCTGAGGTCAGGCTGGAACGTTTATTGGCGCTGATTGAGCGTCTTCAGGCAGAAACGGAAGGTTTCTTCGAACAGCCTGAACAGGAACAGCTTTGGTACAACCGGGGTTATGCCAACGGCATGATCGGAGCTATGGATGCGCTGGGATATGCCGCGCTGCTCTCCGGCCGGGCGCAGGCAGATGCCCCCGATCTGTTGGCGGGTTGTGAGTTATTGAGCTGGGGACGCGCCTATCTGCACGGTCAGGAGGTGGGCGAACGGGAGACATATGAGGTGTTGTCGCCAAAGCGTGCGGATTAGGCTGTTTTCCGGTTCTGCGCGTGGCAGTGCGGGCAATATTCGCCAGCGAGATACTGCGCGGAGGCGCGATCATCTGCGCTGACCGCCCAGCCGCAGGTGGCGCAGAGCACAGCGCTACCCTGCTGCAATCCATGTCCGATACTTACGCGCTCATCGAACACGAAACAGTCGCCCCGCCATAGGCTATCTTCCGGTTTTATCTGTTCCAGGTATTTCAGAATACCGCCCTTGAGGTGATAGACCTCCTCAAAACCCTGTTCGAGTAGAAAGGCGGTGGCCTTTTCGCAGCGGATACCGCCGGTGCAGAACGTAGCGATTTTGCGCGTGCGTGCATCGGCAAGGCGGTTATTCACGAAGTCCGGGAATTCACGGAAGCTGCGCGTGCCCGGGTCGATGGCGCCGGCGAAGCTGCCTATGGCAAATTCGTAATCGTTGCGAGTATCGACGACCAGAACTTCAGGATCCTGGATCAGCCGGTTCCAGTCGGCCGGTTCGACATAGGTGCCAACCTGACGGCTTGGGTCTGCTTCCGGACGGCCAAGCGTGACGATTTCACGTTTGATGCGTACCTTCATGCGACCAAACGGCATATGCTCGGCGGAAGATTCCTTATGCTCCAGATCGGCCAGTCGTGAATCACTGCGTAAGTGTTTCAGTAGAGCATCGATGTTGACACGACTGCCTGCCACAGTGCCATTGATGCCCTCCGGGGCGAGCAGCAGCGTGCCCTTGATCTGCAGTTGTTCGCAATGCGTCTGTAAGCTGTCGCGCAGCTTGGCGCAGTCCGGGAGTTGGACGAATTTATAGAGTGCGGCGACAATAATGTTGGTGTTGCTCACGGACATCTTTCCTGGCCAAGTTCTCTGCTCAGGGAGTATAACGCGGTCAGACCGGCGATTTGAGGGTTGTGATGCAAACTGAAAACAAGGGCACATTCATAGCGCGGGTACAGCGCTACCTCCTGGCGGGGGTGCTCACGGCCATACCGATCTGGATCACCTGGCTGGTGTTCGATTTTTTGCTCAGTCAGTTGGCGCAGCTCGGTCGTCCCTGGATCGCGATTTTGGCCCGTGCGCTGCGTCCGGGTTGGCCGGGTGCGGCCGAGTGGTTACTGGATACCGGCTTCCAGTCGGTTCTGGGTGTGTTGATTGTGTTGATTTCCCTGTGCCTGCTGGGCTGGTTGGTCACTCAGGTCGTGGGAAGACGTCTGCTGCTGCTCGTGGATGGGATTATTAACCGTATCCCGATGGTGAAAAAGGTTTATGGTTCGGTCAAGCAATTGATGGCGGTGATTGAGCAGAAGCCGGATGGTGTGCATCGCGTGGTGCTGATCGATTTCCCCCATCCGGATATGCAGGCCGTCGGGTTTGTAATGAAGACCTTCCGCGAAGAGAGCAGCGGTCGTGATATGGCGGCGGTGTATGTGCCAACCACACCAAATCCGACCTCGGGTTATCTGGAGATCGTACCTGTGGATCGTCTGATGGAAACCACATGGAGCATGGATGAGGCAATGAGTTTTATTATTTCCGGTGGCACGACATCGCCGAAGAGTTTCCGTTTTACTCGAGCGAAATCACAGGCGGGTTCCGCCGCCAAGGATGCGGACTTATAATCGCCATACTATAGCGCCGGACGAGATTGTTCCGCGCAGGCAATCATTGTGGAGGCTTCCTCATGTTACAAGCCGGTCAAGTCGCACCGGATTTTGCGCTGCCTGATGCCGATATGCGCAATGTCACTCTCAAGGCACACCGTGGTAAACATCATGTTGTGCTGTATTTCTATCCCAAAGACGATACCTCCGGATGCACGCTGGAGGCGCTGGATTTCACTAATCTTGCCGATGAATTCGAGCAGGCGAACTGTATTGTGCTCGGCGTCAGCCGCGACGACTGCGGCAGTCATGCGGCGTTCCGGGACAAGCATGGGCTGGCTGTGCAACTGCTGGCGGACGTCGATGGTGAGGCTTGCGAGGATTACGGCGTCTGGCAGGAGAAAGAGAAAGACGGTGTGAAACGGTTGGGTATCGTGCGCTCCACTTTCATCATCGATACCGCGGGTGTCGTCCGGCATGCGCTGTATGGTGTCAATGCCAAAGGGCATGCCGCTGCTGTGCTGGAACTGGTGCGCGACCTGAATTGATATGAACCAATCTCAAAAGGCATCCAGGCCTCTTATGTGGCGTTGCGGACCCTGCTCCGATGCTCATTTATTCGTATAAACTCCGCTTCTCGCAGGGCTCACGCCTTGCCTGAACGGCCGATCTGCAATGTTGAGATAGGTTCATAGTGGACCCGCGCACCCGCTATCTGGCAGATATTGACCGCGGTGTGATGCGTGCCGATCCGGCCCAGGCACAGGTTGTCGAAGTACTGCAGCAACTCTTTGAAGTGTTGGTTGCGGCGCCGGTGCCTGCGACAGGATGGTGGGCACGGCTGTTACGCAAACCGGGCCGCCCGGCTCGCGGTGTTTATCTCTGGAGTGGGCCGGGGCGAGGCAAGACCTATCTGGTCGATAGCTTCTTTGACAGCTTACCGTTCCCGCATAAACGGCGCGTGCATTTTCACCGTTTCATGCAAGAGATCCACGAACAGCTCAAGACATTACCCAAGACGCCTAATCCGCTGAAGATCATCGGCAAGCGTATGGCGCAGCAGCTGCGTGTGCTCTGTCTGGACGAATTCCATGTCCACGATATCGCCGATGCCATGCTTCTCGCCGGTCTGCTACACGCCATGTTTGAACAGGGCATTACCCTGGTCGCAACTTCCAATATCATCCCGGACGATCTTTATCTGGAAGGTCTGCAGCGGGATCGCTTTCTCTATGCCATCGATCTGATTAAGGCGCATACCCTGATTCTGCATCTGGAATCGCCCATCGATTTTCGTTGTGAGTTGCTGGACCGCAGCGGTACCTATCATCAGTTGGAAGGTGATGAGGCGCAGGCGATGTTGGAGTCGCATCTGCAGCAGTTGGCGCCGACGCAGATCAGCTATGGAGAGGCGCTGGTGTTGAATCAGCATCGGATTCCATTGGTCGCCAGTGCCGATGATGTGGCCTGGTTCCGGTTTGCGGATCTGTGCGAAGCGCCGCTATGGGCGCGCGATTATCTGGAAATAGCGCAGACCTATCACACGGTGCTGTTGAGTGGTATTCCGCGGATGGACGAGGGTAAGGACGATGCAGCCAAGCGCTTCATGCACCTTATTGATGCGCTCTATGATCACAATGTGAAGTTGGTGGCGACGGCGCAGGACAGCCCGGAAAACCTGTATGCCGGGCGTTATTTGCAGTTTGCGTTTCAGCGCACAGTGAGCCGTTTGGTGGAAATGGGCAGTCACCGCTATCTGACCAAGCCGCATCGCTTCGTCAGATAGCAAAACGCCGGCATCAGAGCCGGCGTTTTGTCGTCGAGCGTTGAGGCTTCAGACGCAACCGGTCGGTTTGGGCAGGCCGCCGAGTTTGCAAATGATCTTCATCGGGCCTTTCATGAAAACATCGTAAAGATGTTTGCTATCGACGCCCATGGCCTTGGAGAACTTGCGGATCGGCGGTACCACGCCGTCGTCCTCATACATCTGGCGCGCTTCCAGGATGTATTTCATGATTTCGTCGGAGATCTCCATACCATCGGCCTGGGCCAATTCACGGGCAACCTCTTCAGACCAATCGTCGCGGTTGATCAGGAAGCCTTCACCATCGACCTGGACAGACAGTTGTGCACTCATACATACCACCTCAATTGTTTTCTAGTCTGGGGAACGGATACTCGGAACGCGCATGTCAGCGTTGTACGGCATGTGCGACTGTGGGTGAGTTTAGCAGGGTAGGCAGGGCAACGCGACAATGGTCAATGAATTACAATAACAACTATAAGTGTATTGTGATTGGGTTATCTCGTTGCATGATGTTTGGAATAACCGATTCTGTACTGGTAAATATGTTTCAGGGAAGTGTGATGCCAGGCGCGGTGATTGGCGCAGCTGGTCGGGTATGCTGAAGGTAGTCTGGGTTGCTGAGGAGCATGGGCATGCGGTTAACCAAGTGGGTGTCAGGACTGGCTCTTGCGCTGGCGGCGAATCTGGCCAGCGCCGAGGATATTCCCGTTGGTGAGAAACCCACGGGCTGGGTCGAGCGCGCGCTATTCACCACGGCGATCGAGAATCGCGAGCCCGGCGATGTTGTGGTGCGTGTCGAGGGGACGCCGCACGACGTCTATTTTTTTACGGAACTCAGGCAGCTGTCAGGACATACCGTAACCCATCGCTGGGAGTATGGGGGGGAAGTGGTTGCCGAGGTGCCGTTCGAGGTGGGTGGTCCGCGCTGGCGGGTCTTTTCGAAGAAGCAACTCTTGGCCGATCAGGCTGGTAAATGGTCGGTGGTGGTAGTGGATGAATCAGGCTGGGTGCTGCATGCAGAGATGTTCGAATACGTGCCCTCACCTAATTGATGATGTGCGCCAGACAGACCAGCCACAAGCTGACCAGTAGCTGAGTTTCAACAGTCTGATTGGTTATTTCAGACCGGCAATCTGCCGGGCCAGACGCTGCTCTGCCGCTGCCCGTGCCTGCAGCTCCTGGGTCTGTTGCGCGTTAGTGCGGCGAGGTTCGGTTACAGCAACCCGTGATGTATCTAGCGGGGAGACAACAGCAGTGGTCGGCGCAAGGCTGGTACTGGCGGGTAGCGCGAGTGTTGGGATCAGGGTGCGTAATCTGTTCACCAGTTGCAGGGCACCATCGCGCAGAATTTGACTGGCTTCGGTCAATGAACTGGTGGTGGCCACAACATAGGTGCCGGTTGCACCCAGGCCTGCGCCAAGGCTGATGAGCACGGCAAAGGTCAGGGTGCGCCATACGGACTTGGTCTGTTTTGCCGCACCGATCGCGGGTTTCCCCGATGCTGTCTTTTTAGCACTACGGATGGGACTGCCCTGCTGAATCTCATAGGCCGTTTGTCCAGTCTCGTCGCGGTTAAACGTGGCCTTGCTATGCCCCAGCATCATGGCCAGTTCGAAATCCTTGGGTTTCGGTTGGGCCGCTGCCGGGTCCGCCACAGGCCCAAGCTGGGCGCGAAGCTCGGCGATCTCCTGCTGGGTTTTCTTGAGCATGCGTTCGGCGGCGCCAATGCGATCACGGGCGATATGATGGGTCGAGCCGCCACGCGTCAATTCGGAGGCGGCTTGATCGCGCACCTTGCGCGCGGTTTCGGCCAGGTGCTCGAGCTCGCGCAGACGCGCCTGGCCTTTGAAGGCTGAGGTCGCCAACGGGCGTTCTGTTCCGCCGGATGACGGTTGCAGGGGCTGCAGAGATTGTTTCGCATGCATATCCGTTTGCCTCGTTAATTCCGGGGTGTCCGCAGAGTCTGGGCCTAGACGGCAGCTGGGCGGGAGACGGGACGCCGATCATCACATGATGCAGAGCCTATCGCTTAGTTGCGCCAATTAATCGGCAGTGCGTCACATCCGTTCTGCCAACATCCACCCAGATTTTGCATTTGCCTATAGGTTTCAGGGTGTTAATGGTAGAAGTCGATTAGGTTAGCGGCCCGGATGTCCAGTGCCTTGAGAGGTCACCTTCAAGCTCCTGGCATTTGACGTCTGTGGCGCTAGGCTCCAGAGTAGGCCCAGGTGATCCCGCTACAGAAAACTATTGGAGATGTGTTGGTTATGGCTTCAGATGTGAATGAACTGTCCGTCAATTATGAAGAAGAAGGGATCCTGGTAGTTAAGGAACTGGATAAGAAGATACTGTCCAAAGGGGCGTGGTCCACCGTTATTTTCCGCTACCAAGACTGGGACAAGAAGAAAGAGGATTACGGTCCTGATCGCTTTACCATTCGCCGTTATCAAAAGCGCAATGGCGAATATATGCAGAAGTCGAAATTCAATATTTCCAGCAAGGATCAGGCGCAGAGCATTATCGAGGCCTTGCAGGGTTGGATTGCAGACTAACCCGCTGTGGGTTTAATGAGGGAAGGGGGAAGCGCAGATCGGGATGATCTGCATGTGGCCTGGAATATGCTATGGAGTTGGGTGTAGTTCCAGGTTATGTAGCGCGCGACGGAGGCATGTCGATATGCGCAGTTATATAAGACACCCGTCTGATATCCCGATCGAATTCCACCAGGGTTCGGTAGCCGTCGCAGCAACTCAAACTCTGGTCGATGTGAGTTGTGGAGGCTTGTCATTCGCTGCCCAGGCGCCGATCCCAACCGACTCGGTTATCACCGTCCGCATTAGTTATGTCGAGCCGGTGTTTGAGGCGCCCTGTCGGGTGACCTGGTGTCGACGTGCACAAAATGAATTCCTGATCGGTGTCGAGTTCCTGCATGCGGAAGATGAATACCGGGCCCGCATGGTCGAGCAGGTCTGTCATATCGAGCACTACAAGAAAGAGGTGTTCGAACAAGAAGGCCGGGTGCTGACGGGCGAGCAGGCGGCGCGCGAGTGGATCCGTAAATTCGCCAAGGATTTCCCCGCACTCAGCCATACGGCGGTATCACACCGTTGATCCTTGGGTCAGCCGTTGGACTGCAACCAGTTCAACCAGTGTTTGGCCAATTCAGGATCCGGCGACGCCGCCACTGAGCGTGCCTCCAGGCGCGGCACGAATACCGCCTCGCCGGTTAATGTGAGGCTCATACCGCCAGCCTCTTCAAGCATCAGACTCCCCGCAGCGAAATCCCACAGCTTCTGACCGCCGTGCAGATAGACATGCCCGCGTCCGGCGGAAAGCCAGGCCCATTCCAGGGCGCAGGAACCAAAGTTGCGTTGCGAATGATAAGGCGCCGTTTCGATGAGTCGGTTGCGCAAACCGGGTGACAGACGTTTGAAATCAATCAGCGCAATGCTTTTGTTCAAGGGCACGCTGATCGGCGTGGTGCGCAGCTGGGTACCATTGAGGCGGGTACCCGTGCCGCGCTGGGTCGTGAAGCATTCATCGCGGATCGGATCGTAGATCACGCCCAGTTGTACCTGCCCGGCATGCAGCAGCGCCAGAGATACCCCGAAATACGGAATGCCGGCCGCGAAATTACTGGTGCCGTCCAGTGGGTCGAGACACCAGAGTAGTTGATCACCGCTCTGTAATAATTGTGCTTGTGTGTCGGCCGCCATTTCTTCGCTCAGAAAGGCAATGTGCGGCCAGCGTTCCGCCAATAAAGATTTCAGGCGTGCATCGATGGCGAGGTCGGCCTCGGTAAGGATGCTGCCGTCGGCCTTGTGCTGTTGGGTCACGCGAGTGAAGCGTGGCAACAGCTCCTCGCACGCCGCCATGCGTACCAGGTCCGCGAGTGCTGTCAGGTCGGGCAGTTGCTGCAGCGGCATCAGGAAGAACAACTCACTGAAAGCTTACGGCCCCAGTCCGGCGGTGGCTCGGCCAGGTCTGTATCCTCAGGATGTTCCGCGAAGGGATCCTGCAGTACGCGCAACAGCCGATCTATTTCCGAATAATCCCGTTGTTCTCGGGCACGCTCGATGGCTGTCTGGACCAGATAATTGCGCAGCACATATTTGGGGTTGGTCTGGTTCATAGTGTTACGGCGTTCGTTGTCGATGCTCTGTTCGGATCGCAGGCGTGCGGCATAGTCTTCGACCCAGGCACTGAAGCGGGCGCGATCAATGAATTGATCGTACAGCTTGGTATTGTCTGCACCAGGCGCGCTGTTGAAATCACCGAGCATGCGCCAGCTGTTAGTGTAGTCGCGCCGTTCTTCTGCCATCTGATCCAGCAAGCGTTGTGCGAGTGCCATGTCATCAGGCTGTGATTCGCGCAGTCCGAGCTTGCTGCGCAGGCCGGCGCTGTAGCTTTGTTGGAAGACCTCTTTATAGACATCGAACTGTGCCATGGCTTGCTCAGCGGCGGCCTCGGCCTGGTCGTCGAGCAGCGGCAGCAAGGCTTGGCCGAGGCAGCTCAGATTCCATAAGCCGACATCCGGTTGACGATCGAAGGCGTAGCGGCCCTGGTGATCGGAATGGTTGCAGATACAGCCGGGTTCGTAATCATCCAGAAATCCGAACGGGCCATAGTCCAGGGTCAGTCCCAGGATGGACATGTTATCGGTGTTCATCACGCCATGCGCGAAACCGACCAGCTGCCATTGTGCAATCAATTTGGCAGTGCGTACTGCCACTTCCCGATACAGAGCCAGGTAACAGTCCGGTTGGTCGAGGAATTCGGGGTAGTGATGTTCAATCACATAGTCGGCCAGGGTACGCAGGTGTGCATGCTGGTTGCGGTAGTAGAATGATTCGAACGAACCGAAGCGCACATGACTGGGAGCCATGCGCAGCAGCATGGCGCCACTTTCTATGGATTCGCGGTACACCTCTTCATCGGAGCCGACAATGCACAGCGCGCGCGTGGTCGGGATACCGAGACCATGCATAGCTTCGCTGCACAGGTATTCGCGCACTGTCGAGCGCAGTACCGCGCGCCCGTCGCCGGCGCGCGAGTAGGGTGTCTGTCCGCCGCCCTTAAGCTGCAGTTCCCAGCGCGCACCCGTGCTGGTCATGACTTCGCCGAGCACAATGGCGCGACCGTCGCCGAGTTGCGAGACGTAGTGACCGAACTGGTGGCCCGAGTACAGCATCGCCAGCGGCTCGCTGCCTTGCAGTAGTTTGCCGCCGTTGAAGATAACCGGGAAATCCGCACGTGCCGCTTCAGTAGCGTCCAGTTCAATCAGTGCCGCGGCGGCCGAATTGAAACTGATCAGGTAGGGTTCGCCCAGTGGCGTCGGCAGGACCCGTGAATAAAAGTCGGGTGGTAGTTTGGCGAAGCTGTTGCTGAACCGGAGTTGTTCCAGAGACAGTGGTTTGTTGAGCTGGGCGGCGAGGTTATGCATGTGCTGAATGATGGCGACCGGAGTAAAGCGATGCAACCGCGAGCCACCTGGGGTTTCGCAATCGCCGATACAATCAAAGAGAATACCGACGACCCGGAGTGGGCCATCGGCTGTCGGATTAATCCTTGATCAGATCCATCAGTTCGCCGCGTGAACGAGCGTTCTCACGGAAACTGCCACGCATGGCGCTGGTGACGGTGGAACTGTTCTGCTTCTGCACGCCGCGCATCATCATGCAGAAATGACTGGCCTTGATGATCACTGCGACACCGTGCGGATTGAGAATTTCCATCATGGCGTCGGCGATCTGATTGGTCAGACGTTCCTGGACCTGCAGGCGGCGGGCGAACACATCGACGATGCGCGCCACTTTGGACAGGCCGATCACCTTGTTGTTGGGCAGATAGGCGACATGTGCCTTGCCGAAGAAGGGCAGAATATGGTGTTCGCACATCGAATAGAATTCGATGTCCTTGACGATGACCATCTCCTCGCATTTTTCCTCGAACACGGCGTTGCGCACCACGTCCTGAACGGTCATGTTGTAACCGCTGGTGAGGAAATCCATGGCCTTGGCCACGCGCAGCGGCGTGCGCTGTAAGCCTTCACGATCCGGCTGTTCGCCGATCCGGGTCAGCATCTGGCGGATGATATTCTCGAAGTCCGGATCGTAGCTCTCATCCGTCTCGGTATCGTAGTCGTCAAAGATGGGCGGATTGGCCCGAGCAGGTATGATACGTTTAGTCATGGTCGTATCCGGTCCCCAATGGGTTTTTCGATGGGCGGGCTGATTCAGGATTATACGCAATTTCCCGGTCTTGACGACTATGAACAAACGCTCAACCCGATGGTCATTAGGGGTTTCGCGCCACCACCCGGCCTATACTTCGTCGGGATTGATTCAAACCACAGCAACATCAGGTCGCCACATGGAAACCAAAACTCTCCAGTTCGTCAAGAAGCGTAGCTACCAGGCCATAGCTAAAGACCGCGTCGTGCGGTTGCGCTACATGGTGTCTGAACAGGGCAGCGACCATGCCCTGGCCTACCGCGATGATCTGTTTTATCTGCATGGCGGTTATGGTGGCGCCTATCCGAAAATCGAAGCCGCGCTGGAAGGTTTGAGTGTCGATGCCAAGATCGAAGTGCTGTTGGCGCCCGAGGAGGGATATGGTGAGCGCGATGCAGCGTTGGTGATGGATGTTCCGCTGGAGGCTATTCCTGAAGAGGCGCGTACTCTCGGTACGCAGTTGGAAGGTGAAACGCCGAATGGCGATACGCGGCCTTTCACCGTCACAGCAGTCACGGACGATGGCGTCACCGTCGATGGCAATCATCCACTCGCCGGCAAGCAGCTGCACTTTTATCTGGAGGTGCTGGATATCCGCGATGCGACCCGTGCCGAACTCGATGCCGGTTATGCCTTTGGCCTTTCGGGCTGACACAACCCCTATGCACAGGACTAACGCCAATAACCGCTGAGCCGTTATTCCTGGCCCTTGATCAGGGCGGCCATTCCAGCCGTGCCCTGGTGTTCTCGGCCGATGGCGCGCTGATCAACGCCGCGCGCAGCAGTGTCGCAACCACGTATCCACATCCCGGTTGGGCCGAGCAGGATGCTGTCGCCTTGTCCGCATCGTTGCAGGATGTCTTGGCGCAAACCCAGCATGCGCTGGGTGCGCGCTGGCGACAGCTGCGTTCCGCGGGTCTGGCGACACAGCGTTCCAATATTGTCTGTTGGGATCGTCGCGACGGAACTGCCCTGAGTCCAGCCATCAGCTGGCAGGATCGACGCGCGCAATCCTGGTTGGAAAATCTGGGCCTGAGTATCGACAGCCTGCGTGAGCACACCGGGTTATATGTGTCACCGCATTATGGCGCCAGTAAATTGCGCTGGTGTCTCGATCATCTACCTGCTGTACAGCGAGCCGCGCAAGATGGACGTCTGGCGTGCGGTCCCTTGGCGAGCTATCTCATCTCTCAGCTCTGCCATGGTCATCCCACCCTGATCGATCCGGCCAATGCCGCGCGCACGCAGCTGTGGAATCTGGCCGCGCGTGATTGGGATGCGGAACTATTGTCGATGTTCGGTGTGGACGCTGACTTACTGCCGCAATCTGTGTCGACACAGTATGACTATGGAGAATTGATAGGCAGCGAATGGGGTATTCCATTACGCATACTCACCGGCGATCAGTCTGCCGCGCTGTATGCCAACGGACGTCCGCGCAGTGACACGTTGTATATCAATCTCGGTACCGGTGCCTTTCTGCAGCGGCCTTTACGTGCCTATCGACAACCCTCGGATGGCATACTTGCCAGCGTTGTCTACGCAGACGCGTCACGCGCGGACTATGTGTTCGAGGCCACTGTAAACGGGGCCGGTAGCGCACTGGACTGGGCGCGTGATCAACTGGGCATTCTGGATATTGAAGCGCAGCTGGAGGCCTGGTTACAGCGCGAGGCTGATATACCTTTATTCCTTAACGGCATCGCCGGGTTGGGGTCGCCCTGGTGGCGACCGCAATTCGTCAGCCGTTTCGTTGGCACGGGCGAGCCTTGGATGCAGGCGGTCGCGGTGGCGGAGAGTATGCTGTTTCTGATTGCTGAGAATCTGCAGCGGCTCCAGGAAGACGAGCCACTGCAGCGTATCCAGATCAGCGGTGGACTCGCGCAGCTCGACGGACTCTGTCAGCGGCTCGCGGATATCACCGGTCTGACGATTCTACGCAGCCGCCAGATCGAGGCGACCGCGCGCGGTGTGGCCTGGCTGCTGGCCGATGCGGAAGGACTGGGTTGGGCGGATGCGGTCAATGACGCCTTCACGCCGCAGTCGAATCCAGGCTGCCGAATGCGCCAGCAGCGTTGGCGTGAGGAAATGCACAAGGTTCTTGCTGCTGATTAGTCCGCTCCTACGGGACGAGCTGTTCGTAATCAACGCTCAATGCATGCCGTTGCCAGGCCGCTAATCAGCTAAGAGCCCAGTCGATACGACAACATTTCAAGGACCCTGAAATGCGCGTGCCCGAATTGATCGCCCATCGCGGCTATGCCGCCCACTATCCGGAAAATACCTTGTTGGCATTGCGCGCCGCGGTGGATGCGGGTGCGCACTGGCTGGAGTTCGATGTGCAGCTGAGCGCCGATGCGGTGCCAGTGTTGTTGCACGATGCAAACCTGCAGCGTACGGCAGGCCGTCCCGAGACGGTTTTTGATCTCAGCGCGCAGCAGTTATCCGCTATCAATGTCGGTGAACCAGCGCGCTTCGGTGATAAATTTCCCAATGCGGCGATAGCAACCCTCGCTGAATTCGCCGCCTGGTTTTCAACAACGCCGTCGGAACAGGCCTTTGTCGAAATCAAGACTGAAAGCATCCAGCGGTTTGGTGTCGAACAGGTTCACCGTGCGGTGTGGTCGGCCTTGGAACCAGTTCGTGATCGTTGTGTGTTGATCTCTTACGACGATGCATTCCTGTTTGCCGCACGCATGGCGGCGCCGACCCGCATCGGCTGGGTCATATCCTGTTGGGATGCCGAACACCAACAACGTGCCCGCGCCTTGGCGCCGGATTATCTGTTCACGAATTGGACGCGCCTGCCGTCGGAGCCGCAGTCACTGTGGTCGGGCAACTGGCAGTGGGCAGTGTATGAGGTTACTGACCCCGATCAAGCCTTGGCCTTGTCAGCGCGTGGTATTGCGTTGGTGGAAAGCATGGCGATCGGTGAACTGCTTGCCGATTCTCGACTGCAGCCAGGCAAAACATGACAGACGTCGATATCGTCGTAGTGGGTGCCGGTATTCAAGGTGCTGGCGTCGCGCAGGCCGCCGCAGCGGCCGGTTACAGCGTTCTGTTATTGGAGCAGACAGGTATCGCCAGTGGCACCTCCAGCCGTTCCAGCAAACTCATCCATGGTGGTCTGCGTTATCTGGAATCGGGCCAGTTCCGGCTGGTGCGCGAGTGTCTGCGCGAACGTGCGCTGTTATTACGTAATGCGCCCAGCTTTGTGAGGCTTGCACCACATTACATACCCGTTTATCGCGAAACACGACGACGTCCGCTGCTGTTGCGGGCGGGCCTGAG
Source organism: Gammaproteobacteria bacterium (assembly GCA_018819175.1). Classification (GTDB taxonomy): domain Bacteria; phylum Pseudomonadota; class Gammaproteobacteria; order Thiohalobacterales; family Thiohalobacteraceae; genus JAHJQQ01. The sequence goes on along the minus strand of JAHJQQ010000043.1, from coordinate 45,489 downwards.
TCTTTACGCCGTGCTGGGCGGATTACATCCCGAGGTACGTTTCCGTCAGCTGCCGCGCAGCGCCTGGTCGGATCTGGATGGCTTGAATCAGGATGGTTTGCAGGCCGTGTTCCGCTATTTCGATGCGCAGACCGATGATGCCGCGCTGACACGTGCCGTTGTCAGCTCTGCACAGTCGCTGGGTGCAACCCTGTTGATGCCGGCAACAGTTTCCGGCGTAGAAATGCTGTCAGGTACTGTGCGCGTGCAGTACCGGTCTGCGCAGACCGATGGCGAAGTGCGTTGTCAGGCGCTGGTGAATGCCGCCGGTCCCTGGGTCAACACTGTGCTGGACAATGTCACGCCGCGCGTTGAAGCGTTACCGATGGAGTGCGTGGCGGGTGCGCATATCCTGCTGCCACGGCGATTGACACAAGGCGTGTATTACGCCGAATCGCCGAGCGATGGTCGTGCGATATTCATCATGCCCTGGCACGACGATCAAACCCTGGTCGGTACCACGGAACGGCGCTATCAGGGTGATCCGGCTCAGGTCGAAGCCTCTATGGCGGAGATTGATTATCTGCTCGCCACAATACGGCATTATTTTCCAGCGTATGCCGCACTCGAGCCAGTGGCGTCGTTTGCGGGCCTGCGGGTGTTGCCGGCTGCGGAGGGCGCAGCCTTCACGCGCTCGCGCGATACACGCCTGTATGTAACCCATGCAGGGCGTGTGTTGACCATCTATGGTGGCAAACTGACGGCCTATCGCGCCATGGCCGAGCGGGCGGTAGCGCTACTGAGACAGGTACTGCCGGCGCGTGCTGCGAAGGCGGATACCAAATATCTGATGCTGGAAAACATTTCATAGCCTTAGCCAACGCGAAGCCCGGGTTTGTCCCGTTGTTGCTATTCCTTATCCTCGAACGTCAACGCCACCGAATTGATGCAATAGCGTAATCCGGTCGGTTGCGGGCCATCCGGGAACACATGCCCGAGATGTGCATTGCAACGGGCGCAACGGACTTCGGTACGCGTCATGCCATGAGTCTGGTCTATATGTTCGTCGATGGCGGCATTCTTGCCCGGTTGATAGAAACTGGGCCAGCCGCAGCCGGCATCGAACTTATGATCGGATTCGAACAGCGGTGCGCCGCAGCAGATGCAGCTGTAGGTGCCGGTGGCAGTGAAATTATGGTACTTGCCGGTGAAGGGCCGTTCGGTCCCGGCCTGGCGGGTGACCTGATAGGCCTCAGGTGTGAGTTGTTCACGCCATTCGGCGTCAGGCTTTTCGATTTTCTTGCTCATGTGACCCCCGTGTGTCCTGAGCTGGATTTAATGCGTGCCGTGGTCCGATTGAGGATCTCGTGGTGGGACAGTCCTGGCGCATGTCCTAATTATGCGGCGCTGGCGTCAGGAGTCCAGTCGGGTGCAACCGAATGGCTTGCGCAGGAGCGTCCGCACTCGCTACCCTGCCGGCATGTCTGATATTCCCTTACTTCCGACCATACCTGACAACGCCTTGGAGTGGCGGGCGATCCGCTCACCCGGACCGGGCGGGCAAAACGTCAACAAGGTCGCGACGGCGATCCAACTGCGGGTCTATCTTGCCAAATCCGGCCTGTCGCCCTCGGTACGCGCGCGCCTGGAAAAACTGGCCGGGCGCCGCGTGAGTACCGAAGGCGCGCTGCTGATCGAGGCCAACCGTTTCCGCAGTCAGGAACGCAACCGCGCCGATGCCTGGGAGCGCTTTGAAGAATTACTCGCCAAGGCACTGATCAAGCCGAAGCGGCGTATCGCCACGCGCGTGCCGCATGGGCAAAAACAACAACGCATGGACCAAAAGACTAAGCGCGGTGGTGTGAAACGCCTGCGGGGCAAGTCGGTGCAGGAGGATTGATGGGCTGATTACCTGTAGAGGCAGCCTTCAATTACAACCCGACCAGAATATCCTCGCCCTCGATGCGCACCGGGTAGATGCGTAACGGGTCGCGGGCCGGCTCTTCCAGCGGTTGGCCGGTGCGCAGGCTGAAGCGACTGCCATGCAGCGAGCATGAAACCAGGTCGCCGTGCAGGGCGCCGTTGCACAGACTGTGTTCTTCATGGGTGCACATCTCATCGGCGGCGAGTATCTCGCCGCCGACATTGGCGAGCAGGATGCGTTGGCCGTTGATATGCGCACAGCGCATGGTGCCGGGGCGGATATCGCCGAGTACGGCGATGCGAATGTAGTTCTGAGACATGTTCTTTACAGCCTGGATATAAAATCAGCGCGCAGTGTGCCCTGGACGAGACTGGGAATCCAGCCTCAGGACATCACTCGGCCAGGTACAGATTGGCCCCGGTGCGCCGATCTATTCATAACTTATTGATCAAGGTTGGGGATACGTAGCCATGGCTGCCAAGCCGCATAAAAAGAACGGATTCTTTCGCACTCTGCGGATCGGTCTGCTGCTGCTCTTGCTGATCGGTGTGGCCGGTGATGCCTGGCTGACCCGTTTGCGTACCACGAACTGGGTCCATCCGCTCTGGGTGAGTGTGTATCCCATCAACGCCGATGGCAGTGCGGCAACGGCGCGCTATATCGCGACACTCTCGAATGAAAGCTTTGCGCCGGTGGAGGCCTTTTTCGCCAGCGAGGCGAATCGTTACGGCGTGCCGCAATCAAGCCCCATGCAATTGCGGTTGGCACCTGAACTGCAAACTATGCCGCCGGCACCGCCCGCGAATGGTCAGCGTCTGGCGGTTATGATGTGGAGTTTGAAAATGCGCTTCTGGGCCTGGAATACCGCGCGTGCGAATCATGATACGTCCAGCAATATTCAGGTATTCGTGCAGTATTTCGATCCCGCATTGACCGATCGAGTGGCGCATTCGCTGGGTTTGCAGAAGGGTCTTGTCGGCGTGGTGAACGCCTTCGCCTCGCGCAAAATGACCGGACAGAACAACGTGGTCATTGCCCACGAATTGCTGCATACCGTGGGCGCGACCGATAAATATGATCCGCACAGCAGTCTGCCGATTCATCCGCAGGGCTTTGCCGAGCCCGACCGGAAGCCGCTTTACCCGCAGGTGATCGCTGAAATCATGGGCGGTCGCATCCCGATTACTGAGCGGCGGGCCGAGTTGCCGATGTCGCTGGGCAAGACGCTGGTCGGTCCGGAAACGGCGGCGGAGATCAATTGGATAAAGCCGGCGTCTTAAGTTGTGATGAACGGTTAACGAATTGGAGCCTCCGCGTTAGAATGCCCGCCACTTTCCTGATGGCAATGACCCAGCATGAACATCACGCCGCCTATTCTATTATCCATTGTCGAACTCGGCGGCTATCCGAATTTCGCGCCGCTCTACGAACGCTTGGGTTTTCAGGTGCTGGTCGAGAACAGCATGCGCAAGGCGTTGGCGACGGTTAAAAAACATCAGCCGCGCGTCGTGGTGGCGGAGTTCAACTTTCAATCCGATTTCCGCGACCGTACCAGCAGTCTGGAATCGCTGATGTCCGTGGTGCAACGCCTGCCGCAGACGCGCGTGATTGCGTTCTATGAGCAGGACTACGCACACCAGCTTGCGAAGCTGCAGGCCATTGCGCCGCTTTACAAAGTAATGGCCTATCCCATTGCCGAAGAGGCATTGACGGCGAATGTGCAGGCGGCCTTGGCGGATTCTGGTGGGTAGGCGCGGCCTTGGCCGTTCCTACCCAAGATAGATGCTCGAGCGCTGGCCTCAGCGCCGCGAGCGTCTGGGGCTTTGAAACCGGGTGATGTGCTGAACGATATCCGAGTAGGGGAAGTCGGCGAGCCCACCGTAGCGGATCTCGGCCTCATTGATCAGCCCAAATACATCTGCCACTTCCTCACTGCTCGCAAGCTCTGGATGAAGCTGCGCCTGCAGGCCGAGCAAGCCGCCAGTCTGCACCTTGATTTCTTTATTGTGGGGGAGTGGCCCGCCGATATGGGTCATCTGCAGGGCGAAGCGCGCGCTGTCGCGGAGTCGGCCCAGTAGAGTGATGCAGCGTTGCTGGGCCGCATCGCTGTTGCAGGCGACCGCTTCGCGGTCCGCCAGGAACAGACGCTGCGAATGACTGCAGCTGACTTTGCGGGAGTTGAGCGCCTTTTCCAGGACACAGCGCCGTTCGTTCACCGTGCTGTAGGTTGAACGGTACTCGTCTTCCTCCATGCCTGCCTACTTCTCCCACTCGCGCAGGATCGGTGCTTCGCGGTGTTCCTGGAGTTTATCTTCGGCTTCCAGTGGCGTGGCGGCGAAGATCACTTTGACAATGATATTGGTGTCGGTGCCCAGTTCGGCGCGCATCTCGCGGGCGTGTTTCTTGGCATCGTTGAATACTTCATATGACGTGACCTGTTCCAGGTTTTTGACCAAGGCTGTCGGTCCGGGGACGATCTTGTAGATGTAATAGGGCATGGGCACTATCCTTTGAAGCTGTGACGGATGGGGGACGGACGGAGATTGCCGCGTAGGATCGGGATTATCCCGGCTGGCCTACCTATAAGTCTAGGTAGCCTCTGATTATTGTGGAATGTCGGACGCGGCCTTCGGCCTGAATCTGACCTACAAGAGTGCGCAGACGTAGCGTAGGTCGGATTCAGCGGCGCTGACCGCGCGTCAGACATGGCGGGCCGAGGGGGATCGGTGGCGCTTCAGGATCTGTCGCGTCCGCCGCGGCGTTGCACCTTATGAGCGGTCATCAGCGCGACATAGTCCGCGCAGGGAATCCGGGCAATATCACCGAAATGGGCCTCGGCCGCGTCCACCAAGGCATGGATATCGGGAATGCTGTTGCCGCTGCCGTTCAGCTGCGTGCTTAATCCCCGCAGGCCACCGTATTGGATTTTCACCGGTACACTGTGAGGCATCTTTTCCAGATCATCGGGTACTTCGAATACCGGCAGGGCAGCCTGCTTGAAGGCCTCGAACAGACGCTGACAGCGTGTTGCCGCCGTTGTAAGTGAGCAGACGACATGCGGACCATCGCGTTTGGAGACCGGTTGCGCTTTGCTGCAGCCGAAGGTTTCCCCGATCAAGGGATGTTCGAAGGGACATTTTTCGGTATCCATGGCGGCTTATCGCTCCAGGGGTGAGAATGACCCGGTTGTTGCGGGGTTTTATTTCAGATCGATTCATTATAAACAGTGCACCCGCCAGAACCAGCTAGGATCAGTACATGAATAACAAACCTGACATCAAACGTGCCATTCCGCAGCGGCGTTACAAATACGGCGAGTTCGAGGTGGTGCTGCTGGGCGATATCGAGAGTGGCGATGAGCGGGAGTATCGCTACATCATCGCCGTGGTACGCGAAGGCGAAAGCGCGCCGGGGATGTATATCACCTGTGAGCGCGCCGCGGCTGATGTCTGCCCGGTGCGTTTGATCATGCGCGATGGTGTGCAGCTGTTGGCGGAAGATGCACGGTTGAAGGATCTGGATGTGTTCTGTGATACGGGCCTGGATGTGGTCAGCCAGGTATTGAACCTGAGTGACGAAGAACCCTACCGCTTGCAATAACCCGATTTCAGGATTCGCCATGACCGCCAAGGTCCATCTGCTACCCAGCGACCACGAGTTCACTGCCGAGCCTGGCGAGAGCCTGCTGGAGGCTGCGCTGCGTTCCGGATTGTCGATCCGCTACAGCTGCAACAGTGGCAGTTGTGGTGAATGCCGCGCACGCTTGGTGTCGGGCCAGCTGGGCGATATCTCGCATCACGATTATGTGTTCAGTCAACGCGATCGGGATGCTGGCCAATTCCTGCTGTGCCGTGCCACCGCTGCCAGTGATCTGGTGTTGGAGGCGGTTGAAGCGCGCGGCGCGGCCGATGTGCCGGTGCAACAACTCACCACGCAAGTCATCAAGCTGGTGAAGTTGTGCGACGATGTCATGGATGTGCATCTGCGCACGCCGCGCAGTAATACGCTCTGGTTCCTGGCCGGGCAGCATGTGCGTTTAGGTATCAAGGGTGTGAAACCGCGCAACAAATCCATTGCTAGTTGCCCCTGTAATGGGATGGTATTGCAGTTTCATGTGCGCAATACGCCAGGCGACCCTTTTGCCGAGCACGTGTTCAACAGCCTAAAAGTGCGTGACAGTGTCGAGGTGGAAGGACCGTTCGGCGATTTTATATTGGATGAAGAGTCTGCGCGGCCGATCATCTATGTCGCCTTCGAGACCGGTTTTGCACCCATCAAGAGTCTTATAGAACATGCCATTTCATTGGAAATGAATCAGCCCATGCGGCTGTACTGGATCGCGCGCGAGGCGCAGGACCATTATCTCGCCAACTACTGTCGTGCCTGGCATGATGCACTGGACGATTTTGACTTCATCGAGATCACCGGCGATACCACTGCCGAAGAACGCACCTCGGCAGAACAGGCCATGGCACTGGGTACCGAACGGTTGCTGACCGATCATCCGGATCTCAGTGGCTATGATGTTTACATCAATGGCCCGGACACCTTGTTTGCCGAGATGCGTACGGCGTTAATCGCGAAGGGTTTGCCGGCGGAACGGTTGTTTGTGGATCATGTGCAGCGGTACTAACTTAGAGGTTTGATTAGTATGCGCTTACTCTCAACACAAAGGCGAGTAAGGCACGCTAAGATTGGCAAAGGAAGTATTACTTTGTGCGCCTTAGGCGCCTTCGTGTTGACAATATTTTACGTGCAACAGTAAGTGTAAGAGTGGAAATATTATTCAGGGATTCCTTGGAATATCGGACGCACGGCTGGCGCCGCTGAACCCGACCTACGTACCAGGCTCAGTAATTCAATGCAGAATTACATCTCCGCCGCCAGCCCCGCACTCTCCACATGCAAGCCCAGCAACAGCACGAACCCCATCTGCCGCTCTGTGCCGTCGGTGCTGTATTCGAATTGGTAGGTGCGCAGTAACGCCATGCGACCCTGCGCGTTGCGGCGTGGTCTGAGGCTGTTCAGGCTGACGGTGGCATCGAGCAGTTGCAGGCCCTGGTGTTTGCATAAATCGTTGGCTGTCCGGATGGCGAGTTCGCGGGCGCGCAGGCTTTGCAGCCAGAACCAGACGATCAGGCCGATGGCGGCCAATAAAAAAAGTGATTGCATGACTTAAGCGTCTAAGTCCGGGATCAAATCGCTTTCCAGACGCTTCATCAAATCCTTGAGAAACAGTTTGCGCTTTTTCAGGCGCTTGAGTTGCAGCTGGTCGATATGAGGGTCATGGATCAGGCGCTCGATAATGTCGTCGAGATCGCGATGTTCCAGGCGCAGTTGTTCCAGGCGCAGTTGCAGGGCCTTGGCTTCTTCTTCGTTCAATTCAGACATTGCGGCCTAGTCCATACCGTTCCAGAGGGGCGTAGCGCGGCAACAATACCATAATCGACCACCGGGATTGAGCGTTGTTCAGGCTGCACCAAGCGCTAACTGGTATACTGCGCGCATTCCGATCCGTAGCCCGACCGACGACTTTCTCCCGCACAGAGTCTCCGCATGCAGAGTGCCAAGCCATTATTTTCCTACCGCCCCTATTGGGCCAAGCGTTTCGGCATCGCGCCGTTGCTGCCCATGTCGCGCGCGGAAATGGACCAGCTCGGCTGGGATTCCTGCGACATCATCCTGGTGACGGGCGACGCCTATGTCGATCACCCCAGTTTTGGTATGGCTGTGATCGGGCGTGTTCTGGAGGCACAGGGCTTCCGGGTTGGCATTATCGCGCAGCCGGACTGGACCGATGTGAAGGCGTTCCGCGCCCTCGGTAAACCCAATCTGTTCTTCGGCGTCACCGCCGGCAATATGGATTCCATGGTCAACCGCTATACGGCGGATCGTAAAGTCCGCTCCGATGACGCTTATACCCCGGGCGGCGAGGGTGGCCGGCGCCCGGACCGTTCGGTGATTGTGTATGCGCAGCGCTGCCGTGAGGCGTTTCCGGAGGCGCCGCTGGTTATCGGTGGAATCGAGGCCAGTCTGCGGCGCATTGCGCATTACGATTACTGGTCGGACAAAACGCGCCGTTCGGTGCTGCTGGATGCCAAGGCCGATCTGCTGGTGTATGGCAATGGCGAGCGGCAGGTGATCGAGATCGCACACCGTCTCGCGGCCGGCGAGCCGGTCGACAGTCTGCGCGATATCCGTGGCACGGCCTTTGTGCAGCGCGGGCTTCCCGAAGGCTGGACGGAAATCGATTCCACGCACATCGACCAACCGGGTCCGGTCGCGCCACATCCCGATCCTTATGCCAGTCAGCTTGAGATGCAGCCGGCGACTGCGCAGCCAGCAGAGGTGCCACTACGCTTTCAACGCAAGCCGCGAACTGACCGTGCTCACAGTGTTATCCGCCTGCCGGCCTATGAGGCGGTGCAACAGGATCCGGTACTGTATGCCCATGCCTCGCGGGTGCTGCATCTGGAAACCAACCCGGGCAATGCCCGTGCCCTGGTGCAGCGTCACGGTGATCGCGACGTGTGGTTGAACCCTCCACCGATCCCGCTGACCACTGCGGAATTGGATCGCGTCTTCGAAATGCCCTACACGCGCCAGCCGCATCCGGCCTATCAGTCCGCGCGCCTGCCGGCCTACGAAATGATCCGCTTTTCGGTGAATGTCATGCGCGGCTGTTTCGGTGGTTGTACCTTCTGTTCCATTACCGAACATGAAGGCCGCATTATTCAGAGCCGCTCCGAAGATTCCATCGTTCGTGAGATAGAAACCATCCGCGATACCGTGCCGGGTTTCACCGGTGTGATCTCCGATGTCGGTGGGCCAACGGCAAATATGTATCGCCTGGCCTGCAAAAGCCCCGAGATCGAGGCCGCCTGTCGCAAACCTTCCTGTGTGTTTCCGGGCATCTGTTCCAATCTGAATACCGATCATGCACCGCTGATCAAACTCTATCGACGGGTGCGTGAGTTGTCCGGCATCAAGAAGGTGCTGGTGGCCTCCGGCCTGCGCTATGACCTGGCGGTCGAGTCACCGGAATATGTGAAGGAACTGGTAAGCCATCATGTCGGCGGTTATTTGAAAATCGCCCCTGAACATACCGAGTCTGGCCCGTTGTCGAAAATGATGAAGCCGGGCATGGGTGCCTATGATCGCTTCAAGGAACTGTTCGAGAAATTTTCCAAAGAGGCGGGTAAGGAGCAGTATCTGATCCCCTATTTCATCGCCGCGCATCCGGGCACGACCGATGAAGATATGTTGAATCTGGCGCTGTGGCTGAAGCGCAATGGCTTCCGCGCGGATCAGGTGCAGACTTTCCTGCCGTCGCCGATGGCAACGGCCACGGCCATGTACCACTCGGGTAAGGATCCGCTCCACAAGGTGACTTATACCAGTGAGACGATGAATATCCCCAAGGGCTTGAAAGTGCGCCGGTTGCATAAGGCCTTTCTGCGCTATCACGACGCCAACAATTGGCCGTTGTTGCGCGAGGCGCTCAGGAACATGGGGCGCGAGGACCTGATCGGCAACGGCAAGCGCCATCTGATTCCGACCTGGCAACCGAAGGGAACCGGGGGGGATGAACCCTCGAAAGGGCGAAGCGGTGGGCATTCCAGTGCTGCGGTAAGACCGTTTAAAACTCAACATACCGGCTTGCCGAGTACCCCGTCGCAACCTGCTAAAGGCCGCATGAGCGGGCGACGAAAGCCGCGTTAGGTCTGTTTGTCTGGAGGAGGCTGAATTGGCGAGTGATATGGTTTGGGAGCTTGGTGTCTCGCAAACCGACTTTCTCGCCGGAAGAGGGACTCAACGACGCTGTATGGTTCTCCCACTAAACAACGCCTTCTTCCATTAGGGAGAAGGCGATGCTATTTACTGCAGATCTTATTGCTGCACTTGCGGGGCGCGCTCGATTAACAGCAAATCGACTTCGCGTTCCGCGACCAACCAGTCATCCAGAGGGTCGCCCGGACTGAAGTTACGCTGTTCGGCACGAAGATAGGCGGCTTCTGCGATCATCTGCTGACGCAGATCGGGACTGATCTCCTTTGCTTTCGCGGGAGCTTTTACGGAAGCCTTTGTGCGTGCTTTGCGTGGCGTAGCCAGGCTTGTGGGGGGTGCTTTGCTCTGAGAGGTCTTATTGCTGCGGGTTGTGCTGCTTTTGGTGGTTGTGTTGGCCATGATGAGTCGGGTTCTCCAGCTAGAGTGACACAGACCTGACATAAACAGCCGCGGGCATAATCTGCAGATATACTCGCATTAGTCCAACGACGTTGCCATTCACAGTGTAGCTGAAGATGATGCCGTCGCAAGCAGAAGAGTAATTAATCGAAATATTGAGAGTAATCAATTTGCAGACGGGTAAAAGCGACTGCCCGCCAGATGGCGGGCAGTGTTGTCAGTAACTTAGGCGGCAGACGCCTTTTTGGCGGCGACTGGAGTTTCAGCCTCGGTCTCTTTGTTAACGATTTCCTTTTCGTAAATGCTCTGGGTCTCAAACGGCCAGCTGCGAATACCGCCTTCCAGTGACACCACATCAAGCTGATTCTGCGTGAGGATCAATGTGGCCACGGCACTGCGGGCACCACCATGGCAATACACGATGTATTTCCTGCTCTTGTCGAGCTCACATATGCGATTACGCAATTCAAACAGCGGAATCAGATTGGCGCCGGGAATATGGTGCTCATCGAATTCTTCGGAATAGCGCACGTCGATCAGGTCGTAACCGGTCTCCAACATGGTCTTAGCCACGCTCGGGTGCACGGTTTTGATCAGTGAAGTGCTGATCAGCTCTTCGAACGCTTCCTTATCCAAGACCAACACGGTGCCGTCAGAGGTCATGCGCACGGTTTCGTTACGCGTGCTGCCGGAAATAAGTGCCTCGCAACCGAAGGCGTCGCCTTCCTTGATATCGGCGACCTTGTGCTGCTTGTCGTCATACACACCACGCTGATAGACCTCGGCGGTACCGGCGGTGATGATGTAATAGGCATCGCCGTGGTCGCCCTGCTTGATGACCTCCTGGCCCTTCTTCACGTCCTGGCACTTCATACGTTTGAAGGCCATTTCCACGGTTTCCAGCGGCAGGCGACGGAACACCAGTGAGTTGCGCACCTGCTCCATGAGGTGATACATCTCGGTATCGGTATCTTCCATCATGTGGACGACTTCGTCCCAGGAGATCAGTTTGTCGAGCAGATCGCGATCGGCATGGCAGATGATGCAGTCTTGCTTGGCGACCAGAGTGCTGGTGCTCGGTGAAGGCGGCAGCAGTACCGGGCGCTTGCGAGTGTCCTCGGCGCCGGCAATGGACTTGATGGCGCCGGAGTAGATGATCTCCAGCTGACCTTCGACCACAAACAGGTAGTCGTGACCTTTGCCACCGGTGATCTGGAAGATTTCGCCTTTGCGCATTTCCACGAAACGCACAATGTTCACAACTTCAGACAGACGTTCGCGCGACAACAGCGTGAAGGGCTGATAATTGCGTGACAGGCTATCCAGTACACGATCCAGTTTGACGCTCATCATGATGACATTCTCCTCGGGCGGGGGTAAGGCCAGACAAATTCTTGATTACAGGAAATTCAAAGGGATTTTGAGGTAGCTGACCTCGTTGTTTTCCGCTGCGGGCAACACACCGGCATTGATGTTGACCTGGAGGCTGGGGAACAACAGCCGGGGCGCGGAGAGTTTCTTGTCGCGCGTAGTGATGTTGCTGACAAATTCCTCTTCGCTGATACCTTCCGGCAGATCCACATTGCTCTTCTTGGACTCGCCGATCGTGGTCATGTGGCGGGCTTCACGGCCGTTCGGATAGTCGTGGCCCACGTATACGGGCGTTTCGTCGGGCAGGCTATAGAGGCGCTGTGTGACCGAGCGATACAGGTCCTGCGCACTGCCGCGCGGGAAATCGCAGCGGGCCACGCCGATGTCCGGTATGAACAACACATCGCCGGTAAAGAGTGCGCCACCGATTTTGTAGGTGTTGCAGGCCGGCGTATGTCCCGGGGTATGCATCACTTCAAGTTTCAACGTGCCGGCCTCAATCACATCGCCATCTTTCAGTAATTGATCGAATTGGCGTCCGTCGGTGGGGAAATCCTTGGCCAGATTGAAGGCGCCTTTGAAGATCTCCTGGATCACGGCAATGTTGCTGCCGATGGCGGCTTTGGAGTTGAAACGGGCCTTAAGTTCGTGTGCGCCCGAGAGATGGTCAGCATGGACATGGGTATCCAGTACCCAGTGCACATGTAAACCCAGTTCGGCGACAAATTGCGCGACCTTCTCAATCGAGTCTGTAAAAGTACGCCAGGGGGTGGTGTCCAGATCCAGGACGGGGTCGATGACGATAGCGTCTTTGCTGGCCTCATCGTAAACGACGTAGGTCATGGTAAAGGTGCGACCATCGTCGAAAAATGCTTGAACCTTCATGCAGTGATCCTCAGCTTCATCAACCCGCTGCGACGCCACAAGGCGTTGTCAGGTATTGTTTTGGATAACAACCGATGCACCAGAAGGACTCTCTGGATACGGTGCGATCTTTCCCTGAAGTGCGGCTGCTTTGGCACAGATATGACTAATGTCAGATCTGACAATGACCTTGTAACGGCGCCAGGGGGCATAACTTAATGGGTGGTTTGTGTGCTTTTTGTGACAATTAACCGGACAATACGGCTTGCTGGACCGGCTTGGGCCGGCACTGGATACCATGGAGGAGAGCACGATGCGTTTGGGTACCCCGCTGTCTGCGACAGCGACACGTGTGATGTTGTTGGGTAGTGGCGAACTCGGCAAGGAAGTCATCATTGCCCTGCAGCGGCTGGGCGTGGAGGTTATCGCCGTGGATCGCTACCCCGATGCGCCGGGCCATCAGGTGGCGCATCGCTCGCATACTATCAATATGGCCGATCCCGCCGCCCTGCGTGCGCTGGTCGAACAGGAGCGGCCGCAGCTGATCGTGCCCGAGATCGAAGCCATCGCCACCGAGGCACTGGTGCAGATTGAAGCAGCGGGTCTCGCCGAGGTCATTCCCACCGCCCGCGCCGCGCAGCTCACCATGAACCGCGAAGGCATTCGGCGTCTGGCGGCGGAAGAACTGGGGTTGCCCACGTCGCGCTATGCCTTTGCCGATAACCTGGACGATTTGCGTGCCGCCGCCGCAAACGTGACCGGCTATCCCTGCATCATCAAGCCAGTAATGTCGTCGTCCGGTAAGGGGCAGTCAGCGGTCGATGGGCCGGACAATATCGAAGCCGCCTGGAACTATGCCCTGCAGGGCGGGCGTGTGAACCGTGGTCGCGTGATTGTCGAAGAACGTATAGATTTCGATTTTGAGATCACGCTGCTGACAGTTCGCTCGCTCGGCGCCGATGGCGAAGTCCGAACGGATTTCTGCGAGCCGATCGGGCATGTTCAGGTCAAGGGCGACTATGTCGAATCCTGGCAGCCGCAACCCATGGCCGCCGCAGCACTCGCGCGTGCGCAGGAGATCGCCGGCGCAGTCACCGCGAATCTGGGCGGGCGCGGATTATTCGGTGTCGAGCTGTTCGTGAAGGGCGATCAGGTCTGGTTCAGTGAAGTAAGTCCTCGCCCGCACGATACCGGGATGGTGACCATGGCCAGTCAGCTGCAGAGTGAATTCGACCTGCACGCACGCGCGATTCTAGGCCTGCCGGTGTCGGTCGCGTTGCGGCGTCCCGGCGCGAGTGCGGTGATCTATGGCGGTATGGATGCAGTGGGTATTGCCTTCGAGGGCGTGGCCGAGGCATTACGGGTACCCGAATCGGATCTGCGCTTGTTCGGCAAGCCGGAGTCGTTCGAACGCCGACGCATGGGCGTGGCACTGGCCTGTGCCGATGACACTGACACGGCGCGAATCCACGCCAAGCTGGTCGCCGCAAAGGTACGGCCTGTGCAGAGATGATTTGAGCCATCGCACCACCACAAACAAAAACCCCGCCTATGCAGCGGGGTTTTTTGGGCTGAATCCGCGGCTAGTTAGGGATTCGCGCCGGCGGTTGAACCCGAACTGGCCCAGGCAAACGAACAGTCGAGATGGGTGCGTACCGCGATCACGCCCGACAGTCCATCTTCCAGCATCAAGGCCACCGGCGTACGGCGGCGGAAATGTTTGTTACGGCGATGCATCCACAGCGGGCCCATCTGCGGGTTATGAGGGAAGGTAGTACGCAGGGCGTCGGCGATACCGATCAGATGCTCGATGCGCTCCAGTACATCGGGATCATCCGGAAACGGGGTGTCCATCTGAAATTTCCGTATGGTCAGTGGCCCCGTGTCGTCCGGTAGTGCAAGGATGGTCACCAATTCCGGTCCGCCAATGCCCCAGCCCTCGAGCATGCCAATGATGCTACGGGTCAGGTGGAGGCGGTCTTCCTGGGTGGCCTTGGAAAAATCACTCATGACAATGTCCTCAAATGCGCTAAACGCACTATCTGTGAGTTTCAGCTGCCGGGCCAGAAACCCGGGTCAATACGTTGTTTAAGTCGAGACTGCGAATCCCGACCTACTGGTCTTCATTCGCCGGTTTGGTCTTTTTCAGGCCTGTGGCGCTGAGCGGGATGACAACGGTCTTCTTGGGTTCGTCAATGAAATGCGGGCGCATGTTCATGGCGCGTCCGCCAGCCTCGGCGAGTTCACGTTCACGCGCGGAAATCAGCGCCAGGCATTCGCGAATCCCCTGCACGGTACCCTCTGACAGGCTATGGCGGAAGCCGGGTTTGGCATGGGTGTCTTTCGCGACATCCGTCAACACCTTCTTCATCATGCGCAGGATGCGCTCTTCTTGCGAGATTTCTTCAGCGTACATGGGGTATTGCCTCCGGCCCTGGCGCTAGCCGGGCCTCGGTCGATTCAGCACGATTCGGTAGGGACGCATTCTCGCATACCCTAAGGGTGTGATTCATCCGCAGGTTTTATCAGTCTTCAATATAAAAAAAGTCCCAACGTCCGCTGGTGGTGTGGCCCAGTTGCTGTAACAGTAGATCACCGGGTACCGCCTCGCCATTGTGAATACCCCATATATCCAGAAATATCCGTGCTATAGCACCGGATTGACGCCAATTCAGCCGTTCCGGCTCGATTTCGCGCCGGCAGCCGGGGCAGTTCAGTGTCACGGACGCGGAATTCAGTGAGAGGAGGGATTCCGGCTCGATATCGGTACGGCACTGGCGGCAGCGCGGTCGTTGGCCGGGCCGGATCCGCAATCGGGGGAGCTTGGTCGCCTCATGCAAGTGCAGATGACAGAATCGACCGGTACGCGCGGCTGACTCGGCATCCTGAGTCGGTGCTTCCAATGCAATGGCTGGAGAACAGCCGAGAAAACTGATGTGGTCCAGAAAGGCGGGCCCTGTGTGGTAATGGGACTGTCCATCAAGCTGGAACTGTGTACTGATGAAATTGAGTTTTTCCAAGGCGTGGCGCAGCGCCGGGCCAGCCAGGTATGTATCCGCGGCGGTTGGATATAGCACGAGTTTCGGTGCGCTCATGAGTCTTACGGGGTCGTCGAAAGTAGCGCATTCTGGCACAGCGGCGGCCAAGCGTGCCTCAGGAATTTATCGGTGCGGATGTGTCTGTAGGCTGTGGTGAGCGCAGCGAACCGCACCATTGCCTCCCCATTGGTGCGGTTCGCTGCGCTCACCACACCTTACGGTGCTACTGCTTGCGTGGATCAAGCACAGCCATGGCCGCGTTGATGGCCTGCAGACGCACCTGATCGCCACCGCGGTCGGGGTGATGCTGCATGGCCAGCCGGCGGTACTGAAGCCGGATGGTCTCGGCGTCGGCTTCAATCGGTAATTCCAGAACGGCAAGCGCCTCGGCGCGACGATCATAGCGGCCATAGCGAGCCCAGAACCGCCCCAGCAGATCATCAACGTGGGCCCGTGTCGTGCCTGTCAGATTGTCGAGATCAAGGTAATAGACACCCAGCGGGTCGGGCTGCGCCAGGGCCTGTGGTGTGGATTCAACCCAAGGCAGCAAACAAATTTTCAGGGTATGGATATCCAGATCGCCGACCTGTTCGGTGCGTAATCT
The DNA here is from genome assembly GCA_018819175.1 of Gammaproteobacteria bacterium. GTDB lineage: Bacteria > Pseudomonadota > Gammaproteobacteria > Thiohalobacterales > Thiohalobacteraceae > JAHJQQ01. The sequence continues at coordinate 29,522 of JAHJQQ010000043.1, read as the reverse complement.
TGTGCGCAGCTGATACAGATGATGGAACAGCAGGAAATGGGTCCGGAACAGATCATGAGAATCATCCAGACGATTCTGCTCGATATCAATGCGCTCATCGCTGCGCAAACGCTGCAACAGTTCGTATTCGCTTAACCCTTCCGGGTGCGGCTGCAGAATCTCCAGCAAAATCCGAGTGAACACGGCCTGTTCGGGCATTTGCATGAATCTGGATTCCTTAGGCCAGAAAGGCTGGCGGACTGAGTCAATGGTGCCGTCCATGTGCGACCATTTCAACTCTTTGATCCTATGCCAAGTCCTGCACGGCTTTATAGAGGCTAAGAAAATGACTGCCATCGGGAAACAAAAACGCGCTTGCGCGTTGGGTAAATATTCGGCCGTCTGTAGCCGCTACCAAAAGCAAGTCTGATGTCGGCGCCGAGATTGCGGCATGCGTCACAGCCGATATGAAGGTGATTTGGGATAGTCAGGTGCAGGCAAGAGACAATACAAGATGCAGCTTCCCCACGACGACATGTATTACGACCGCACCTGGTTTGATGAATTGGGTGCCTGGTTATTACAGACCGGCCGGCGCTATCTGCCACGCCGGGATGGGCAATTGTGGTCAGCCGGTTTTGCCATCTTTGCCAGCCTCTGTGTCGCCTGGGCGGCGGGACTTGCCACGCATTGTGTCGTCTTCGATGCATCGCCCAACGAAAGCCTGGCGCAACTGATCGCCGCGATGTTGTTGTTGGTTGCGGCGCGCCATTTTCTGGCGGCCACTGGAATGAGTGCGACCAGTGCATTGCCGCGTCGCAAGCTAATATCCCGCACTGAGCCGGCTGTTACCGTGCCGGCTCAAGTCAAAGCAGCCGTATCAATTCCGCCCTGTGCAGCGGCTCAGGCTCCCCGTCTGGCTGTTCAAGGCAAGCCACAGCCAGCAACCGATCCCAAGCAATTTTTCCGAGCCGTCAAGGACGCCGGCATCAATGTGCGTATCGCGCGGACGCTTTACAGTGCAGGCTTCCGCAGCGGCGATCAGATACGTGGTTGTGACGATGCGCGCCTGTTAGCGATTGACGGTATTGGTCAGGCCACGTTGCGCAAACTACGTCTGCAATTCGGATTGCACGGCAACAATTCCAAGCCTCAGTCCAACGCGGCATAACAGGCCGGCGTGAAACGCGGCGTGCAAATCGCGTAGAACAGCAGATCATCATTTCCCGTGTTCGTGATGCGTTGGCGCACGCCGGCAGGTATAACCACGACATCTCCGGCCTGCACGCGCTCCGGTGACATCTCGCCAACTTCAACCTCTCCCACGCCACTCAGTATCAGATAACGCTCCGTCACGCCTGTGAGCGCATGCCGGCGCGTGGTCACGCCCGGTGCGACCCTCGCCCGTGCAATAGAAGCGTGCGGATCATCCGCATTGTTCCAGCTTTCCAGGATGCTGCAGCCTTCGATGAAAGCGTATTCCAAGGCAGGATCGGGATGGATGATGTGGGTTTTCATGGTTGTAATATTAGTCTCGCGCAAAGTCGCCAAAGCGCAAAGATAAATGAATGGGTATTGGCTTCATAGCGATAACTGGTTTTTGGTTTTAACTCTTGGCGCCTTGGCGTCTTTGCGCGAGAATAAGTTCCAACACGGACAGGAGCAAAGCGAGCATGCAACAGGACGCACCCCACCGCATCCACGCCCTCGAACTCGGCCCGATGGCGAACTTCGTCTATCTGATCGAAGATCAGGCAACCCGGCGCGCCGCCGTTGTCGATCCCGCCTGGGATGTGAAAGAAATCATCAGTCTCGCCCGCGAGCGTGGTGTGACCATCACCGATATATTGCTTACCCACAGTCACCACGATCACATCAACGGCATCGAAGAACTGCTTGGGAGTTTCGACGCACAGGTGCATTTGCTGAAACCCGAGGCCCAGTTCTGGGGGCAGTATCTGGACGTGCCAACGTTGCATCACGGTGGTGATCGCATCAGCGTCGGCGATACCGACATCAAAATCCTCCACACGCCGGGTCATACACCAGGCTCTGCCTGCTATCAGCTCGGTAACGACCTGATCACTGGCGACACCTTGTTCGTCTACGGTTGTGGTCGCTGCGACTTGCGCGGCGGTGATCCCGAACAGATGTTCTGGACATTGAAAGATATGCGCGAGAAATTGCCGGACGAAATACTGATCCGCCCCGGCCATAATTATTCCATCGCCGAGACTTCAACCTTGCGCGAACAGGTCGCCGGCAATCCCTTTATGCATTTCGATGATCTGAAGCGCTTCACTCAGTACCGCATGCATTATCATGACAAACACCGTGACGATCCTTACGGTCCTATCGAAAAAGGACAAGAGATGCCCTAGTCGCAGGGCCGCGGTGACATAGAAAGTGATGGAGGCAAGGTTGCGGTTCCTGCATACTCCGCATGAATACCTATCTATCGCATGATACTTTCTGTCTGAATTCAATACGGGTGAAATTATGAAAATTCTGGTGCGCAATCTGGCCCGGACTACGACAGATGAAGACTTGCTGGACTTGTTCAAGGTCTATGGCAAGGTGCAGTCCTGCACGGTGGTGATCGACAAGGCGACCAGGATCTCCAAAGGCTTCGGTTTTGTTGAAATGCCCCTGGTCGGTGAGGCCAAGGTGGCGATCAAGGAGCTGAATGCCAAGGATGTCGGCGGTAATATCATTCGCGTCAAAAAGGCTGAAACAAGCGATACGGCTAGTGCGGCCAAGAAACCACGTCCAGACGCGGAATAACTCTTTCTGATTTGCGAAATGGACCGACCTCAGCCTAAGAATCCCTTGCATGGCGTGACCCTGGAACAGGTGCTGACGCAGCTGGTCGAGCGCTACGGTTGGGATGAACTTGGGCGAACCATCAACATCAATTGTTTCACGCACGAGCCCAGTATCAAATCCAGTCTGAAATTTCTGCGCAAAACACCCTGGGCGCGCGAAAAAGTTGAGGCGTTGTATGTGCGCAGCCTTAACACAACAGATTAGCGTTTTTTGTCTGTAGGAGCGGGCTTGCCCGCGAACAGTATGTGCGCATCTGTTCGCGGGCAAGCCCGCTCCTACAGAGTGACATCATCCCGGCGTAGGCCGGAATACAAATATTTACTTACCTGGCTTCTCTCTATCACATGACCCCCTGGATCCTCCTCGACAGCGCCCCCGTCCCCGGCAACGGCGGTGAGCTGCGCCTCTATCAACGCGGTAATGAATTCTCCATCAAGATTCAGGGTCGTGGTGAACTGATGAACAGTCGCATGCACGGTTCCGAGGATGCACTGGCGGAACAAACCTGCGTGCGGTTGGCAAATACGGATCATGCACGGATGCTGATCGGCGGTTTGGGCATGGGCTTCACGCTCGCCGCCGCACTGCGAACCCTCGGCGCACAGGCGCAGATTGTCGTCGCTGAACTGGTGCCCGCCGTTGTGACCTGGAATAAAGGTCCATTAGGTGAATGCGCTGGTAACCCTTTGCAAGACTTGCGCGTGACTGTACGCGAGGGCGATGTGGCGCGCGTATTGAAATCCGAACGACAGGCCTACGATGCCATCCTGCTGGATGTCGATAACGGCCCGGAGGGATTGACGCACAAAGCGAACGACTGGCTCTATGGCGTGAATGGATTGACTGCAGCCTACACCGCGCTGCGCCCGCAAGGCGTGCTGGCCGTGTGGTCAGCCGGTCCCGATCAGGATTTCTCGCAGCGCTTGCAGAAGGTGGGTTTCGACGTGGAGATGGTGCGCGTGCGTGCGCATGGAACCAAAGGCGCGTGGCATGTCATCTGGTTTGCCCGGCGTGTTGTTTAGCGTTGGCACGCCAGTCACCGTGAAGTCTCGCTGGTGGTCCATGATGCAGCCACCAGGTAAGTGTCATAGTGACGTGCAATCTGAAAAAGATATCAGCCGATCCGACTTAGTCGTAGCCGGATCAGCTGAGTCTGCTTAACGCGGTGCCGGTTGTCCGTAACCGGGTGGTGCATAGGCAGGGGCGCCATCAGCAGGGTTCCCCGGTGCATAGCCCGGAGCACCATAGCCGGGAGGTGGGCCATAGGCGCCATATCCACCCGGGTAACCACCGGGATAGCCGCCGGGGTAACCTTCGGGATAGCCACCGTATCCAACCGGATATGCGTAGCCAGGTCCATAACCGCCTCGGTCATAACCGTTGCCATAACCTCTGCCGTTGCCACGACCATTGCCGCGACCGTTACCACGGCCTGACATGTTCATGGAAAAGCTGCCGTTACCATCACCATCACCGAACATGTCATTCATACCATTACCGTCGCCGTTGTTGCCCCAATTGTTGGGGCCCCAGCCACCCCAGGCCTGGGCGGATGACAGAGGCAGCATGGCAGCACTGCTGATAATGGCTGCAGTAATGAGTGTTTTCAGACTGTTTTTCATTTTATTCAGACCTCCGAGATGCCCCACGAACATATTGCCCATGAGCGCGTGCCAATCCATCCGGCAACTGATTTCACCCTATACCTCATCAATGCACGGTGCCTTCGGAATCGGTTATATCAGGGACTTATTCACGATTAGTCTGATCCAGATCTATTAAGCGTGGATTTGGCAGTGTCATTCCAGCGAGGGGTCGGGTCGCTTGGGGGCTGAAAAACAGGATGCTACGGATGGCTTGGTTATACGTCTGAGGCCGGCGAGAAGCGGACGAAGCCGAGAGCGGTTGCCTGCTACTTTCACGAGGCAGCTATCGGCCAATAGCGGGCCAAGAAGAATGTCCGCTTTTAGATGGTGCCTCAATGTTAAAAACCAAAAGCGGACGCTGGTCTACTCAAGTCTAGATTTCTCGTTAGCCGCAATCTCTCGGTAGAACGGTGCTGTGCAGGCGGAGATAAAGTCATCGATCTCTTTTACGGCCAATTGCTTTTCGTTTCGACTAGTCAACTGTTCCACGACAATTAACAGCTTCCCGAGCCGCCTAGACCAATTCCGCTTCTGCTCCCTCAATTCGTATATCAAATCCGCAAATTCCTCAGGAGTGTCTGAAGATAGCGTATTATTTCCATCGAGAAGATCAGCCTTTAAGTCCTCAACTACCGACTCATCTTGTGTCGCAAACACTAAATACAGGTCGCCTCGATCACGAGCCCCGAGATCGTCAAGCAAACCGAACAGCTCTTTTCGTCGTTCGTTGGATATGCTCATCTACAATTCTTCCCTGGATAGCAGTCTTCAAACGGCCACTCTTGCTGAGCGGTGCACTTATTTAAGCAATCGCCACAGTGGCCTTCCCAATTCTTGTTTTTACATATCGTGTAAAGACGGATGCATTGGCCTCGCCAATCATCGCCATCTGGCCATGGCTCACTATCACCTGAATCACCGTCGTCCCAACCATCGGACGGCGCAAAAAAGTCACGCATCCATTTTGGCCAGAATGGAGCATTCCAGTTATATCCGCCAATTCCAGTAGCTCCACCAGCTGGAGGCGGAGGCGGCGGTGCTGGTATTGCAATCAATCCGTACGGATCGCTATAACGGACTGGGTTATTCAAAACGAAGCTGTAGAGATTTGTGCCTGTTATCAACCCAATCGGATCACTCTCCAGATACCTGCCGGTGCTCGGGTCATAGGTCCGGAAGTAGTTCTGATGCAAACCGGCTTCTTGATCGGCATATTGTCCCGCGTACCGTAGATTGAACGTGACAGCCTGCCCATTCTCATCAGGATCTTCGTTGACTGTCGCCAGTCCGAACGGATCGTGTGTCGCGCTCCACACCTTCGTCCCCGCTTCGTCGGTCAACACCTTCGGTGTCCCAAGATGATCAACATGAACGTAATACAGCTTACCATTGGCCACCACCGCCTGGGCGTTGTCGATGAACGTGACCTGCGCGTGCGCGAGTACGTCTGAGACCACTTGCTGCGCCTGCTCGATTGCTGCCAGCATGTGCTGCGATCCCGGCAGTTCATTGAACCACTCCCGCAGGGTCAATCCCAGAATACGGCGTTGCAGTTTGAGCATATCCCGCACATCGATCACGCCGTCGGTATGCATATCCGCGTGGGTCTGCTGCTCGGGTGTCGGCACGCGGCTCCCGGTCACGAACTGCATCATCAGCACCAGGTCGCCGGCGTTGACCTGGCCGTCCTGGTTGATGTCGCCGTCGCCGGGGTAGACCGTTGCATTGTTGGGATCGGTGCCGGCGGCGATCTCGGCGCCGTCGAGCACGCCGTCACCATCCGTGTCAGCGAGCCTTGCATCGGTGCCGGTGCTGTACCACTCGTCGATGTTGCTCAAGCCGTCACCATCACTGTCGGTGTTGGCCGGGTTGCTGCCGAGCGGGTCTTCCTCGGCGTTGCTCAGGCCGTCCTGGTCGTCGTCGGGCTGGTACAGGGCGAGCGGCTGGCCGTTGAGGTAGATGTATTCGTTCAGGATATTGCCGTCGTTGTCGGTCTCGGCGAGCAGTTCGCCGTTTTGGCCGTAGAGGAAGTGGCGGCCGGTGGTGTCGGGTTTCGTCTTGGCGATGCGCTGGCCGAGGCCGTTGTAGGCATAGTTGGCGGTGATCGTGCCGTTGTCGTAGGCCGCTGTCAGCCGGTTGTGCGCGTTGTAGTCGAACGTCCAACTGCCCTTGTTCAGGGTATTGCCGTTGGCGTCGAGCAGCACGTCGGTGCTGCCGATGGCATCCAGGCGGTTGCTGTTGGGCGTGTAGGTGTAGCTGGTGCCGTCCAGCATCGTGCGGTTGCCGTTCTTGTCGTAGCCGTAGTCGCGTGGGCCGAACGGGCCGGTGGCGGTGTCGAGGCGGTTGAGCGCATCGTAGGTGTAGCCCTCGGGCTGGCCGCCGTCGGTGCGGGTGTTGAGGTTGCCGTTGGCGTCGTAGGTCGGGTAGTTCAAGCTCAGCACGCCAGGGATGCTCTGCGCAGTCAGCCGATAGGCCGTGTCGACGGTCTGGGTGAGCACACGGCCGTTGCCGTAGGTGAGACTCGTGAGCGGGCCGAACGGCGCGTAGCTGATCGTGCTCGCCAGCGTCTGGGTGACGCCGTTGACGGTCAGGCTCACGCTGCCGACCCGGCCGGCGGCATCATAGCCGTAGGTGACTTGGGCGCCCGACGGATAGGTGAGCGTCTTTACGCGCCCGGCGGCGTCGTAGGTGTAGCTCACACCCGGCAGGCCGGTGAGCTCGCCAAAGGCGTCGTAGTGCTGCTCGACGCTGGCCGTGGCGTTGCTGATGCGGCACAGCCGGCCGCTGCCGCAGGTGTCGTAGGTGTAGGTGATGTCGTCGTTGAGGCCGGGCGCGTCGACGACGGTCAGGCGATTCAACGCATCGTAGGCGTAGCCGATCACCTGGCCCTTGGCATCGGTCTTGGCCGTGACATTGCCGGCGCTGTCATGGCCGAAGGTCGTCGTGCCTGTGTCGGGGCTGATCTGCGACAGGCGATTGCCGAGGTCGTCGTAGACGTAAACGGTGTTGCCGTTGACCGGATCGGTGACGGAGGTCAGGCGGTCGGCGGTGTCATAGCCGTAGCGCGTGGTGGCGTCGGCGCTGCCCGCGTCCGTGCCGTTTTGATCCTGCACGGTCTGGGTCAGGCGCTTCAAGGCATCGTAGCTGTAATCGGTCACGATGCCTTTGCCGTCGGTGCTGTTGTCCAGCGTGCCGTCGGGGGCGTAGGTCGGGTCGGTGGCCTCGTTGGCCTGGTCGGTGGTGTCGAGGCGGTTGTAGAGATCGAAGGTCTGATGCAGCTGCTTCTTGAGCGCACCCGTGTGGTCGTAGCTGCGCTCGTACTCGCGGTTGCCTTCGGTGTCGAGCTGGTAGCTGAGGTAGTTGCCGAGGCCGTCGGTCAGGCGCGTGAGCCGGCGCGCGTCGTCGTAGCCGAAGGTCAGCGTGGTCGCGTCGGGCGTGCCGTCAGCCTGGGTGATCGTCTCCACTTCGCCGGAGGCCAAATAGGTCCAGCGCGTGACGCGGCTGACCGAGCCGGCGGATTCGGTGAGCGTTTGCAGGCGGTCGTTGCCGGGGTAGTACGTGTAGCTGAACATCAAACCGTTCGGGCGCGACTCGGACAGCACCTTGCCGGTGGCGGTGTATTGGATGTTGTCGCGGAGTGCCGTGCCGGTCGCATCGACCACACGGCGCAGGCGGGCGCGGTTGGCGCCCTGGCTGGTGTCGTCGGGGTAGTACGCGTAGGTCGTGATATCGGCGACATCGGTGCGCGGACCGTCGATCTGCGACAGCTGATGCAGCGGGCCGTTGTATTGCCAGGTGGTAGTGCGCGAGACCGGCGTGCCGTCGGGTTTGAAGCCGGCGATCGTCTCGGTCAGGCGGTTACCCCAGTCGTCATAAGTGTACGACGTGACCTTGTTCTGACCTGGCGCGACCGAGGGCTCGGAGAGGGTCGTGATCTTGTGGTAGAAGCGCGCGTCGTAGGTGTAGTCGGTGCGGCGTTCCTGCGGCGTGCCAACCGCCTCGATCTTGTAGCCGTACTGGCCCTTGGCATCGTAATTGCCGTACTGCGTGGTGACGCCGTTCTCGGTCTTGGACAAGAGGTTGTTGTTGGTGGGATCGTAGTTATATGACGTATTGCCCGTGCCGCAGGTCGAGCAGCCCGGACCGGCGATGTTCGTCACCAGCGCCACGCCGAGCTGAATGGCGGTGCTGTAGGTGCTGGGCTGATTGCGGCTGTTGGTGACGGTGCGCGTGCCGTCGGCGTTGTAGAGGATGTCGACGCGCTGCGCGTTGTTCGCATGTGTGGACAGGTTCGCGCGGCCCTGGTCGTCATAGCCGAAGGTCGCATAGCGGATGCCGCGCTCGTCCGTGATGCCGGTCAGGGCGTGCGGGAAGCGGCTGTCTTCGTAGTGATAGCGCTTGCTCGTGCCGTCCGGATTGTCGACGTATTCGAGGTTGCCGGCGGCGTCGTACCGGTAAGTCCAGACGCGATTGGTGTGGTCGGTGAGGGTCGAGATGCGGTTGTTGGTATTGTAGCCGAAAATCAGATACTCGCCGGTGTTGGTGTCGACGCGGTCGAGGCGGCCCTGAGTGTCGTAGATGAGAGTCTGGGTGTTGCCGTGGAGATCGGTGATGGACTGGAGAGCGCCGGTGGCGTCGTACAACTCAACTTCGCCATTGGAATTTATGTAGAGCCAGCCATTGGCCGTGGCTTCGAGGCGGTCTGTTACATCGCCGTCAGAGGACCATGCATCACCCACTTTTGTGAATGCATAGCTGCGGCCATGTTGGCGCGTGGCAATGATCGTCGTTGGCGATACGACATGATTCGGTGTTAGATAGCGATCGAAACTGTGCGACCAGCCATAACCCATTTCAGATGCATAGAGTCTATCGCTGTTGTAATGGCGATCAAACGTTAGCTTGATCTGCGAGTCTCTTCTGACATCGGTTTCAATTTGGTATTTGCCGCCGTAGGCCGTGTTGATCGGATTTCCGGTACCTGCTGGACAACGGGGTGGACCGATATTTTTATTGGGTGGGTCTGGGCAAATACCACCCACAGGTGTTGATTGGTCATAACAAAGAAACTCGGCGTAAACGTATACCAGGGCTTCGACATAGTATTCTCCGGTAGAGCGACGATAAATTTTACAGAGGCCATCACCGTTTATATCTGTGTCGCTATCTATACCGACGACACGATGTTCGCCATGATATTCATATGTTGGATGTGTGGCATAGAACGTCACGCAATAACTATCTGTAGCCTCTTCCGGCGTCGGAAACCATATATAGGGGGCACTAATACCAGTATGCCATTGCCTAGTCGGTGAAGCTGCCGAAGCAATTGTTGTGGTGAATACAAGTAAAAATAGCAGAGGCAGACAGTAGACCACTGTTCTAATGTTTTCTGATGAGCACGCTTTACTATTGCGCAATGATTTCACACAATTGAAAATAACTGCCAAAATATTTAAAATGAAACGCCACCGCGCCATGCGCAGCTCCTCCCTGAACTTCTTCTTATGTGTATTTCCTGATGCGCGCGAAACGGCGGGGTCGCGGGCATGGATTATTGTCGTTGCCCGTAGTTCTGACACACCGAGGAATCAAGGTCAAGAGCGGACCGGAAAGTGGAGCAGCCATGGAACGGCCCGCGTCGATCCGGCTGGTGAATGTCACCTCACGTGCACTTCCGTTTAGGTCTGCCTGAGGCATAGGGCCCCGTTCATAAGGCATTCTGCGGTCGGGTCCGGTATCCGTACCCTCCTGATTCTGCTGAGGCTCTTCGCGGCCGGCTAGCCCTCGCTGCTGCCGCATACTGACGTTCCATCCCTGAGAAAGGAGGAACGACCATGGACCTTCCCACCTATTCCCCGAAAGACGTTCATGTCCCCTGGAACAAAGGCAAGCTGATTGGCCAGAAGGCGCCGCTCAAGCTCAAGGACATCTGGGCCATCCGGATCCACCTGAAGATGGCCAATTGTACCCGCGATCTGGCTCTGTTCAACCTGGCCATCGACAGCAAGCTGCGCGGCTGCGATCTCGTGAAGCTACGGGTCCGCGACATCTCGCACGGAGATCACATCGCCCGCCGCGCCACGGTCATGCAGCAGAAGACGCAGCAGCCCGTGCAGTTCGAAATCACCGAGCAAACGCGCGAGACGGTGAGCCAGTGGATCAAGCAGGCAGGTCTCGCCACAAGCGATTACCTGTTCCCGAGCCGTTATCCAGATTCATCGCATATCAAGACACGCCAGTATGCGCGGATCGTGAACGGCTGGGTCACCGAGATCGGACTGGATGCTGCCGACTATGGGACGCATTCGTTGCGGCGTACCAAGGTCTCTCTGATCTATCGCCGGACCAAGAATCTGCGCGCGATCCAGCTCCTGCTGGGGCATACCAAGCTGGAAAGCACGGTCCGATATCTGGGTATCGAGGTGGATGACGCCTTGGAGATGGCCGAGCAGACGGAGATCTAGCGACAAAACCTTTGCGGCCCCTTCTCGAAGGGGCCGCTTACTTCAGGATGCGCCCAATATGGTCACCAGGAAACGACTCCTTTTGGGGCCGTTTTTATTGAAGCGTTACTACTGCTCTTGGCCGAACTCGGCTGTGAATGACCTACGAAATCCGCCTAACCGGTATGTCCGAGAACGGTCGAAAGCGGTATTTAATATGCGGATGTGTCACTATCACTAAGACATGAGTGGACCGAGAGATATGGTTCGGCCAAGGCTATTTATTGTTCACCCAAACCGCTTCACCACATAGTCATCCACAATCTTCTGAAATTCCTGCGCAATCGCATCGCCCTTTAGTGTCACGGTCTTCTCACCATCCACGTACACCGGCGCGACCGGCACTTCGCCGGTACCGGGCAGGCTGATGCCGATGTCGGCGTGTTTGCTTTCGCCGGGACCGTTGACGACGCAGCCCATGACGGCGACGGTAAGGTTTTCCACGCCGGGATACTGGCTGCGCCACACCGGCATCTGATGGCGCAGGTAAGTCTGAATGTCCTGCGCGAGATGCTGGAAGGTGGTGCTGGTGGTGCGCCCGCAACCGGGGCAGGCGACGACTTGCGGGGTGAAGGCGCGCAGGCCCATGGTCTGCAGGATTTCCTGCGCGACAATGACTTCCTGGGTGCGATCACCGCCAGGTTCGGGTGTGAGTGAAATGCGGATGGTGTCGCCGATGCCTTCCTGCAACAACACCGACAGCGCGGCGGTCGAGGCAACGATGCCTTTGCTGCCCATGCCGGCCTCGGTCAAGCCCAGATGTAACGGATAATCGCAGCGTGTGGCGAGGGCGCGATACACGGCGATCAGATCCTGCACGCCGCTCATCTTCACCGACAGAATAATCTGGTCGTGACGCAAGCCGAGTTCCTCGGCGCGTTGCGCGCTTTCCAATGCCGACGTGATCAGCGCCTCGCGCGTGACGATGGCGGTGTCGAGCGGCTCGGCGCGTTTGGCATTTTCGTCCATCAGGCGCACGACCAAGGATTGATCCAGGCTGCCCCAGTTCACGCCGATGCGTACCGGCTTGGCGTGATCACGCGCCAGTTCGACAATGGTCGCGAACTGTTCGTCTTTCTTTTTGCCGCGCCCGACGTTACCGGGATTGATGCGGTACTTGGCGAGCGCCGTGGCGCAGGCCGGGTGTTTGGTCAGCAGCTTGTGGCCGTTGAAATGGAAATCGCCGATCAGCGGCACCGACAGGCCCATGTCATCCAGACGTTTGCGAATTTCAGGTACCGCTGCGGCCGCCTCATCGCTGTTCACGGTGATGCGCACCAGTTCCGAGCCGGCCTTGGCCAGCTGCGCGATCTGCACGGCAGTACCCACCGCATCGGCGGTGTCGGTGTTGGTCATGGATTGCACGACCACCGGGTGATCGCCACCGACCATGACGGTGCCAATGGCAACGGGTACGGAAGGGCGGCGGGGAACGGGGCTGGCTGGGCTGGACATGCGTCGGGCGCTGATGAGTGAAGACTGCGCCATTATCGCAGCCCGTCCCGGGCGGTGCCATCCCAGTGATTGTTCGGCAGGAATGTCCACGTCATAAGCAGGGAATGCGGGCTGGAGCAGTAGACTGTGGACTCTGCCCATCCCATTGAGTATCAAGTCCGGCTAGACTATTGCCATCATCAACTGCTATTGCTTATTCAGCCTATGTCGACATTTGCCGCCTACCGTATCCATCAGGATGAATATCAGCACCGCGCCGGTCTGGAGGAACTGACGCTTGAGGAGTTGAGTCCGGGTGATGTGGTGGTGCGGGTCGAATGGTCCACCGTGAATTTCAAAGATGCCCTGGCGGCGACGGGGCGCAGCAAGATCCTGCGCAAATCGCCCTTGGTCGGCGGTGTCGATGCGGCCGGTCGCGTGGAAAGCTCGGCGGATCCACGCCTGTCGGTGGGTACCCCGGTGGTGGTCACCGGCAGTGGTCTGGGTGAAGTACGCGATGGGGGTTTTGCGTCCTACCTGCGCGTGCCGGCAGACAGTGTTGTAGCCCTGCCCGCCAATCTGTCCACCCGTGATGCCATGATTGCCGGCACGGCCGGTTTCACCGCTGCGCTTGCCTTGGAACGCATGGAACATAATGGCCAGACGCCGGCGCTGGGCCCGATTCTCATCAGCGGCGCCAGCGGGGGCGTCGGCAGTTTCGCCGTCGCGCTCTGTGCGCAGCGCGGCTATGAAGTTTCCGCGCTCAGCCTCAAACCTTTCAGCATTGATTATCTGCGCGATCTGGGTGCCAGCAAGGTGATCCTGCGCGAGGGTTTGGAAATGGGGCGACGTGCGTTGGAAACCGCACGCTTCGGAGGCGCGATCGATACCTTGGGTGGCGATTACCTGGGTTGGATGATCCGCAGTGTGCACGCCAATGGCAACGTTGCTGCCATCGGTATGGCCACCAGTACCGAACTCAACACGTCTGTGATGCCCTTCATCCTGCGCGGTGTGAATCTGCTCGGTATCAACAGCGTCGATGTGCCGCGCGCGGTTCGTGAACACATCTGGCAGCGACTCGCCGACAGCATGACTCGCGCACAACTGGACAGTATCTGTGCCGGAGAGATTGGACTTGCCGACCTGCCGGAGTTCTGCACGGAAATGCTGGCGGGGCATGTGATGGGACGGGCGCTGGTGCGGGTCAGCTGAGCCTTACCATAAACCCGATAAATCGATGGCTATGTCTTCCAAGCCCGGCACGCGGATGTGTTGCAGTAATGCGAGCAGCTGAGTGTTCGCATAGCTGCCAGACAGTGGGTCGCGGTATATGCTGAATTGCCGGTTTTCCAGATCAACCAGCCACACCTCGGGAATGCCATGCTGTGCATACAGCGGCAGCTTGGTATTTCGGTCATAATCTAATGTGCTACCCGCCACTTCGATAACGAGCAATACATCGACTCCGCCGGGAAGTGCGGAGGCGTAGTAATCCTCGCGTGGTCGCAGCAAGGCTATATCAGGTTGAGGTTCGGAATAGCGATCCAGGCGCACTGGATTTTGCGTTGCCACGATGGCCTGATCCGCGACAACTCGGTGCAATGCCTGACTGATCCGGTTTACGGCGGCTGCATGCCGACTGCCTATGGGTGCCATGTCGATGATCTCTCCTTTGATCAATTCGACCCGGTCCCCCGACCGTAGAATGCCGGTCTCCGCCATGCGGTAGTAGTCGTCGACGCTGTACGCGTGACGGTGTGGAGGTTCTTGGATAGTTGAGGACATGCTCAGCTCCCGAATCGATACGCATTCCTTGCGTGGTTCGAGCATAGACGAAGCGGATACCGGCGGCAAATGCTCAGCTAGGGCGCATTAGACCGAGGATCGTAATGCGCCGGATGTGTTGATAGCTACATCAGAGATGGGTTGCGAAAACATCCGGCGCAATACGCTACGCTATTGCGCCCTACGGGGGGAATCATTTACCGCGTACTAGTCTCCGCTGGCCGTTGCGGATCGCGAATCCATTCGCTCCACGAACCGGCATAGAGTTTCGCGCCACTCAGGCCCGCCATTTCCAACGCAATCAATGAATGACAAGCGGTGACGCCGGAGCCGCACATGAAAATGCAGTTTTCCGGACTGCTGTCGCCGATGACGCGTTTATACATCTTCTTGAGCGCCTCGGGTGGTAGAAAACAATCACAGGAATCCAGATTGGTCTGGTAGGGCAGGTTGATGGCGCCGGGGATGTGGCCGGCGCGGCTGTCGATGGGTTCCTTTTCGCCGCTGTAACGTTCCGACGCGCGCACATCAATTACTCGGTAATGGGCGTCAGCCAGTTGTGCTTCGAGTTCCTCCGTGCTGACCAATAAACTTGGGTTGGGTTTGCCGTGGAATTCAGTCGCGACGACATGCGGTGTCGGTGCGTTCAGTGGTCGCTTCTCTTCTTCCCATTGATCGAGCCCGCCATCGAGCACGGCGACTTGGTTGTGTCCCAGCCAGCGCAGCAGCCACCAGAGGCGCGCCGCATAGGCATTGGCACGGTTGTCATAGCAGACCACCTGGGTGTTCGCGCCTATGCCCCAGCGACCGAAGGTTGCGGCGAGCTGTTCGGGCTCGGGCAGGGGATGGCGTCCGCTGGTTTCCGTGACCGGTCCGGACAGGTCGCGTTCAAGATGCGCATACAGTGCGTTGGGGATGTGGCCTTCATGGTAAGCGGCCTCGCCGGCCTCGGGATGGGCAAGATCGAAACGGCAGTCGATGATGCGCCAGTCGGGGTCGTTTAGATGGTCGGCGAGTTCTTGTGCCGAAACCAGGGTTGTGTGGGCCATGCGCTACTCTGTGTGCGGGGGGAAGTGGTCATAATACGCAAATTGAGGCGGAGGAAAAGCCATGCGATTGGGGATCGACCTCGGCGGTACCAAGATCGAAATCATCGCGCTGGACGATGTCGGTAAGGTATTGATGCGCGAGAGGATTGAGACGCCCCAGGGGGATTACCCCGGGATACTGGCAGCCATTGCCGGGCTGGTGAACAGTGCGGAAACGCAGCTTGGGCCGGCAAAATCGGTCGGCATCGGTACACCGGGCGCGCTGTCGCGGGCGACCGGCCGGATGAAAAATTCCAACTCGACCTGTTTGAACGGCCGGCCCTTGCTGGATGATTTACGCACGCGGCTCGGGCGTGATCTGCGCATCGCCAACGATGCCAACTGCTTTGCCCTGTCCGAGGCGATTGATGGTGCCGCCGCCGGTGCCTCGGTGGTGTTCGGGGTGATTATCGGTACGGGTACCGGTGCCGGCATCATTGTGGACCATAAAGTATTAACCGGCCCGAATAGCATCGCGGGCGAGTGGGGACATAACCCGCTGCCCTGGCCGCAGCCCGATGAGTTGCCGGGGCCAGACTGCTACTGCGGTAAACACGGCTGCGTTGAAACCTTTCTCTCCGGTCCCGGGCTCGCGCGTGATCATCAACGGCATGGTGGCGAGGCGCTGAGCGCCGAGACCATCGCCGCGCGCGCGGAACACGGTGAGCCGGCCAGTCGCGCGAGCCTTGAGCGTTATTACGACCGCATGGCCCGCGCGCTGGCGCAGGTAATCAATATCCTCGATCCGGATGTGATCGTGCTCGGGGGTGGTATGGGCAAGATCCCCACGCTGTATCACGAAATCCCGCGCCGCTGGGGTGCCTATGTATTTTCCGATCGCGTCGATACGCGTCTGGTGGCGCCAAAACACGGCGATTCCAGCGGCGTGCGTGGCGCGGCCTGGTTGTAGACGTGAAGTACCGCGGCCGTGGGGACAGATCTTTAGCTCTGTCCCCGTCCGTGCGGACCACAGGGTTTAACAAAGACTCAGTGGATCTCGAAGTTGGATGTGTGACGGTTCCGCTTGACTGTGTGGAACCACAACGGGGACAGAGCTAAAGATCTGTCCCCACCGTGGCGGTGTATCTGGATTTCATGCCTTCGCGTCTTTGCGCGAGACAGGTTTCAAGCCCTGATAAGGACGCGCTTTCTTGTCGCCCCGGACCATGCAGCCTACAATCGGCCCCTCTCGACGAACCCAGAGATCCGCATGCCCTCCGCAGCCGAATGTACATCTGATATCTCGTGGCAGACCCAGGTCGATGCCCTGATCGAGGCCGGCCGGGAATTGCACGCCCGCGGCTGGGTGCCGGCGACCAGCGGGAATTTTTCCGCGCGGCTGAATGGTGCGGAAATCGCCCTGACCGTGTCGGGTCGCCACAAGGGCAAACTCGACGCCGCCGGCATCATGCGCGCCGATCTGAACGGCCAGCCGGTCGGCAACGATCAGCGGCCCTCGGCGGAGACGCTGCTGCACACGCAACTGTACCGTCGCTATCCGGATGTCGGCGTGGTGTTACATGTGCATTCGGTCAACGCCACGTTGATTTCGCGCGCTGTGCAGCGTGCCGGGCTGCATGACCTGGTGTTGGCCGGTTATGAATTATTGAAGGCGTTTCCTGGCTGCAAGACGCATGCGACCTCGATGCGCGTGCCGGTGTTCGACAATGAACAGGACATTCCACGTCTGGTGGCCAAGGTAGAAGCCTGGCTGGACGCGAATGATCCCATCTATGGATATTTGATCGCGGGCCATGGCCTGTATGCCTGGGGGCGCGATATGGCGGAGACATTACGCCACCTTGAGGCCTTCGATTTTCTGTTTGACTGTGAACTGCGCGAGCGGGGGATGCAAAAGCAATGAGCCACTTGACGATCTTTTCCGATACCAACGCCCATGCCAGCGAATCTTTCACCGACGGTGCCGAAATCAGTCGGCGACTGGGAAAGATCGGCGTGCGCTTCGAGCGCTGGGAGGCCGCCCGCGCGCTGACCGATAGCGCGACCCAGGAGGACATTATCGCGGCCTATCAGTCGCAGGTTGATGCATTGATGGATGAGTACGACTTCAAATCGGTCGATGTGGTCAGCCTCACTCCGAATCATCCGGACAAGGCCGCGTTGCGCGCCAAGTTTCTCGATGAGCATGTGCACAGCGATTTCGAAGTGCGTTTCTTCGTCGATGGTCAAGGGCTGTTCTATATACACAAGGATGGCCAGGTGTATGGCGTGCTGTGTGAAAAGGGCGATCTGATCAGCGTGCCGGCCAATACGCCGCACTGGTTCGACATGGGCGAGAATCCGCATTTCAAATGCATCCGTCTGTTCACCACGCCGGAAGGTTGGGTGGCGCAGTACACGGGCGACAAGATTGCCGGCGGCTATCCGAAATTCGCTCAGCAGTTCTGCTGATGTTCGTTTGTCACCCACATCATAAACCAAGCCACGCCTATTCCTTATCATTGGGGGATTGCCAAGGGGGAGTAGCGGAGCTCTCCCCCTTGGCCGTTAGCCCGCGCAGGACTTGTCCGAGCAGGGCGGGATTCAGGCATTGCCAAGGGGGAGTAGCGAAGCTCTCCCCCTTGGCAGTCAGCCCGCGCAGGACTTGTCCGAGCAGGCGGTATTAAATGGTTGGGGCTATTGTCACTGACATCGAAGGCACCACCAGCTCGCTGTCGTTTGTCAAAGATGTGCTGTTTCCCTATGCGCGCAAACATCTTGCACGCTACGTTGCCGAACATGCGCAGGAGTCTAAGGTGCGTGCATTGCTCGACGCCGCCAATCAAGAGGCCGGTGGCGGTCTGGATGATGCAGGCATCGTCGCGCAGCTCGAGTGTTGGATTGACGAGGATCGTAAGATCACCCCGCTCAAGTCACTGCAGGGATTGATCTGGGAGGCGGGTTACCGCAACGGCGATTTCAAAGGTCATGTCTACGCCGATGCCGCTGCACAGTTACATGCCTGGCATGCGCAGGGTATTCCACTGTATGTGTATTCGTCCGGCTCGGTCTATGCGCAGAAGCTGTTGTTCGGATTCAGCGAGGCGGGTGATCTGACGCCCTTGTTCTCGGGCTATTACGATACCCATATCGGCGGCAAGCGCGAAGCGGCTTCCTATCGTGCCATTGTCGACGATATCAAACTGCCGGCGGCTGAGATCCTGTTCCTGTCCGATATCGTGGAAGAGCTGGATGCCGCGGGCGATGCCGGTATGCAGACATTGCAGTTGGTACGTGACGGTGAGCTGAATCAAGATTCCCGGCATCGGCAGGTTCAGGATTTCAATGCCATTGAATTTTAATATGTAGAGCCGTGGAAAACGGTTCCGCATTCGCAACTATCACCTGGATATAAATGATCATGGCAGGAAACAAGACCTACCCCGGCATCGACAATGACGTACACAGCGGCATGACCGATATCGGCAAGATTATCCGTGATGCCTGGATGTTCGGCATAATCCCGGAATCCGAACGCTGCGTGGGTTGGGATTACGGCCGCGTGCAGGCGCTCTATGACAAGGTCTACGAAGCGTGGCGACCCTATGGGCATCTGGCCAGTCGCCTGCCTGATGACTTACGCGAGCGGCATGAACGTATCTATTCAGAGGCGATCACGCGCGCGCGCGCGGCCGGCTGGAATGTCGAACTTGGCGACGACGACTGAACAGCAGCCGGTGTCCCCGACGCAGGCGCAACGCCTGGAGATGAAGCGCAGTGTCGGCATGGGTGATGCGACACAATTGATCGACTTTCTGCATCAGCACAGCGGTCTTTCCAAGCAGCAACTCAAAGATGCCGCCAACAAGGGCGCGGTGCTGTTACGGCGCGCCGGCACCGCGCGACGGGTGCGGCGGGCCAAGACCGAGCTGCGCAGCGGCGATAGCGTGGAACTGCATTACGACTCTGCGCTGTTGGCATTGCAGCCGCCGGCAGCGCGCTGTATCGCCGACCACAACAGTTACAGTCTCTGGTACAAACCCGCGGGACTGCTGGCGCAGGGCAATGAATTCGGCGATCACTGCGCGCTGACGCGCCAGGCCGAGACGGCCTGGACGCCGCCGCGGCAGGTCTGGCTGATCCATCGGTTGGATCGCGAGGCCGCCGGACTGATGGTGTTGGCGCACAGCAAACAGGCCGCGGCCAAGCTGTCGCAGCAGTTTCAGCACAACAAGGTGCAGAAGCAGTATCGCGTTCAGGTGCGCGGTGATATCGGCGCGACACTCGGCCAGCAGGGATGTTTCGAGCAGGCATTGGACGGCAAGCCGGCGCGAACCGATTTCCAGGTGCTGAGCTGGGATGCGCAGACCCAACGTTCAACACTGCAGGTCACTCTTCATACCGGACGCTTGCATCAGATCCGTCGCCATCTCGCCGATGCGGGTTTTCCGGTGATCGGCGACCCACGCTATGGCGTGAACAATAAATCCGCGGAGGGTTTGCGGCTGGTGGCGGTGAATCTCGCCTTTCAGTGTCCGCAGCGGCGCACCCGGATTGAGGTGAAGCTCGCGCCCGAGGATATCGGCTTTTGAGTCCAGAGCCGACGCTGCCGGATTGGATCGGTCCGGGATTGAATATCCTCTCGGTCGGTCTCAATCCCTCGCTGCGTTCGGTACGCGAGGGTTTCCCTTTCGCGACACCACAGAATCGGTTCTGGAAGGCGCTGAATGCCAGCGATCTGATTGATGAGCTGTTGGAGCCGGGTGTGCCGGCCATGCAGCGCTTGTTCGAGCAGCATCGCATCGGCTTCACCGATGTGGTTAAACGTCCCACACCCGGCGCGGCCCAGTTGCGCACCGCTGATTTCAAAACATGGGCGCCGGTGCTGACTGAAAAGTTATTGACCTATGCGCCGCGAGTCGTCTGGTTTCATGGCAAGCTGGCCTATCGTGACTACCTCAAACACGGGTTGCTTGAGGTCAGCCGATCGGATGCTGAAAAACTGGAATGGGGCTTGCAACCGCTGCGGATTGGAAAGAGCCAGGTGTTCATGACGCCCAATCCGAGCCCCGCCAATGCGGCATATTCGCTGGATGCACTGATCCTCTGGTATCGTAAGCTGGCTGCGCTGATTTCATCCGAATAAGGGGGCTGACCTGTGGGCTGGATTATTTTCCTGGTGCTGATCGCGATCCTGGTGCTGTACGGCATCATGATCTACAACAATCTGGTGACGCTGAAGCACAACGTCTCCAAGAGTTGGTCGAACATCGATGTATTGCTCAAACAGCGTCACGACGAGTTGCCCAAACTGGTCGAGGTCTGCAAGCAGTACATGGGTTACGAGCAGGAGACTCTGGAGAAGGTGATGAAGGCGCGCAGCGCCGTGGCCGCCGCGCGTGAAGGCCAGAACATCCCCGCGCTTGGCGCGGCGGAAACCCAGTTGCGCTTAGGCCTGGGCAGCTTGTTTGCCGTCGCCGAGGCCTATCCGGATCTCAAGGCCAATACCCAGTTCCAACATCTGCAGGATCGTATCTCGGAATTGGAAAACAGCATTGCCGATCGGCGTGAGTACTATAACGAAAGCGTCAATCTCAATAACGTACGCATCGAACAGTTTCCGGATGTCGTTATTGCCAAGCAGTTTGCCTTCGGCAGTTTCGAGCTGTTGGAGTTCAGCGAAGAGGAGAAGGCCGACGTGAATCTGAAGGATCTGTTCGGCAAGGGTTGAACGCAGCACTATGTGGTTTCCCGAGCAGGCCGCACGCGTCCAGGGGCTTTCGACAGAAGGTTTCTGGTTTATTTTCGTGTTGCTGCTTGTCGCCAGTGCGGCCGCCTTTTATTTCATCTGGCGCAGCCTGCACCGTGCCCGCGTCATTGAAGACACCCCGACGGCGCGGATCCGTTCCGCTCCCCAGGGTTATGTGGAACTGGAAGGCATCGGTCGATTGCTCGAAGGTCCGCCGATTGTCGGTCCACTGACCGGGGTTCATTGTCTCTGGTTCCGTTACAAGATCGAACACCGTGAAACCCACCACGACAACCGTGGTCATAGCCGCAGCAGCTGGTCGACCCTGCAATCGGGTGTCAGCGACGGGCTGTTTCTGCTCGAGGATGAGACTGCGCGCTGTATTATCGATCCCGACGGTGCCGAGGTCATCGCGGAAGAAACCGATGTCTGGTATGGCCATAACGAGTTTCCCCGCAGCGGTCCGCCGGCCGGTAAATCCTGGTTTCGATTCGGCAGTGGCGATTATCGCTACACCGAAGAACGCCTGATGCCGGGATCGGTCTACGCGCTGGGCTGGTTCAATACCGTTCGCAACGCCCCCGGTGATGTACACACGGAAGTTGCAGCATTGCTGCGCGATTGGAAGGGCGATCAGCCCGGCCTGCTGGCACGTTTCGATCGTAACCGCGACGGTCTGATCGACGCTGGCGAATGGGATACTGCGCGCGACGCGGCGTTACAGGAAGTCATTAGATTGCGTTCACATCGGCCGCATGCACCGGCCAGCCATGTGCTGGCGCGCTCGCCCAGCGACCGCCAGCCGTTCCTGTTGTCAGCCGTGCCGCAGCGGAAGCTGGCCTGGCGCTACCGGCGGCGTTCCTTGCTGGCCTTGCTGGCAACCTGTGTCGGCGTCGCTGTCAGTCTTTGGTTCGTCACTGCTCGTTTCGCTTAATTGAGGGTTGACACTCGCCCGGTTGCACGGGCAGACTCAAGCCATGTTCACGAATTCACCATCACTGTGCATCAGCAAAACCGTCGCCCGCGCCGTCTGGCTGCGACACATTACTGTGCGCCTGAGGGAGTCATGTTGAACCGTTAGTTGAACAACATTTTCCGGAATTCCCCAGGCCACTGATCCCAACGATCCGTGGCCTTTTCGTTTTTGGGACGCTAGTTAATCCGTCATTCCGGCATGCGCCGGAATGACGGCAAAGATTCATCAGGAAAGTCTTGATGATATTACTTATGGCGCAAGGTGGCGCCGCGAGGAATTGCCCATGTCAATGCCGGCGGCTTTTTTGGGTGTGATACTGATCTGGTCGACCACGCCACTCGCGATTCAGTGGAGCAGCGAGGGCGGTGGCTTTCTGTTTGGTGTTGCTGCGCGCATGTGGCTGGGTGCGCTGTTCTGCCTGGCGCTGATGGGGATCTTCAGCGTACCGCTGCCGCGCAACCGCGCGGCGTTGCACACCTATCTGGCTGCGGGCCTGGGCATTTTCGGCGCGATGTTCTGCGTGTATTGGGGCGCGCAATTCATCCCCTCGGGATTGATTTCGGTGCTGTACGGGTTGACGCCAATGATGACGGGCATCTGTGCGGCGTTGTGGTTGCAGGAGCCGGCGTTTTCACCGGCACGTATCCTCGGCATGTTGATGGGTTTGGGTGGATTGCTGGTGATCTTCGGCCAGGGTCTCGCCGATCAGCACATCGCCGTCGCCGGCATTGTCGGTGTATTGATGTCGGTGTTGTTGCATTCCATCAGCAGTGTCTGGGTGAAGCGCATCGGTGCCGAGGTGCCCGCCATGGCGGTGGCCGGTGGCGGTATGCTGGTGGCAGCGCCGCTGTATCTCATCGCCTGGTTGTTGTTGGATGGCCAGACGCCGGTGGCACTGACTACGCGCGCCGGTGCCGCGATTCTGTATCTGAGTCTGATGGGTTCAGTGGTTGGTTTCGTGCTGTTCTATTATGTGCTGAAGCGTATGGCGGCGAGTCGGATTGCGCTTATCACTCTGGTGACGCCGGTGTTGGCATTGTGGCTGGGGCATGCGCTGAACGATGAGGTGATCGATGTGCGGCTGTGGCTGGGTGCTGCATTGATCCTGGCGGGTCTGGCAGCTCATCAGTGGGGTGACCGCGCCTGGGCGCAGGTGCGTCGCCGTGAGACGGTTGTGGACGAGCTGTAAAAAAAAACTGTAGGGCGCAATAGCCTAGCGTATTGCGCCGGATGTGCTCGAGATCTGCTTGTCTCGAGATCGTCAGAAACATCCGGCGCATTACGACCTCCGGTCTAATGCGCCCTACATTTTGTCAGGCATCCGTGACCAGTGCACCGCGAAAACCGATCGCTACGGCAATGCCGGCCAGCAGTAGGCCGAGTAAAATCATGATTGGGCCGATGCCGAGGTCAAGCAGTTGACCCGCCCAGGGCAGGCTGAACACCGTGACAAGATATAACAGCCCCGAGTGCAGCAAGGTGCCCAAAATGAACAGCCAGCTGATCAGCTGTTTGAACGCAACCGACACAGCGACGAAACAGAGTACGACGCCGATGGCGATATTGAGCAAAGCTTCCAGGTTGCCGTGCGCGTGCGGCCCACCCTTGATCGCATCGACAGGCGCTCTGGCATTTAACTGCTGATTGAGCGTGAGCAGCCCAGCGGTGTTGGCGCGGGCGATCTGTTCAGCGCTCATGGGCTCGAGATCTTGTTCGAAATTATTGCTGGCCATCAGCTGAATGTTGCTCATGGCCGTTTGTTTCGCGGTCTGGGCTTCGCCGACCGCCGGATATAACTGAGTGACCATGTAAGGCCCGAGGCCAGCCGTCAGAACCAGAAACAGCAGTCCGAAAACGATGTTCTTTTTTCCGATCATGGCGCGTTCCTCCCAGTGCTTGCGGTGGTAGTGCGTGGTGGTGTCATGTTGCAAAGTGTAGCTGTTGATCGGGCGAATCGTTAGCGACGCACCAGGCGCGCCCAGCGCCATAGATTCAACAGGCTGGCCAGGGCGCCGGCCACATAGGTGAAGGCCGCCGCGCGCAGGATGCTGCGCGCGGCGGGCAGATCTTCGGCCGGAAGGTAATTGCCCGCTTGCAGCAAAGGTAATGCGCGTTTGAAGCTGGCATCCCATTCCACCGGTAACGTGATGAGATGTACCAGCGCGGCGGTGCCGATACTGGCGAAGCCGCCGATGAGCAGCAGCAGACCGGTATTCGGGATGCGGGTGATAGCGGTGATGATGGGGGTGGCGAGGATCAATATGTTACCCAGCTGTTGGGCTGTGTTGGCAAAACCAACCAGCCGGTGACGCCAGCGCAACGGCGGGTAATCACTGGCATCCTGCAGGGCATGACCGACTTCATGCGCGGCGATCACGATGGCCGTCAGCGAGCGACTTTGATAATGATCTTCGCTCAGACGGACGGCGCGTGTCGCCGGATCGTAATGATCGCCTTTGTCGGTCGAGTCGACAGCCACCTGCTGCAAGGAAAACCGGTTCAGCAGATGCCGAGCCAGTTCCGCGCCTGTGCCGGGGAAATCCGTGCGTGGTGCGCTGTGTCGTTGCATAACGCGTTGCACCCACAGCTGCGGTCCGAACAGAACGCCGATCACCAGAAGTGCAACGAGCAGCCAATGCATGCGCGTGGTTATCCGTCCAGGTTGGGTTTGCGCAGTTGCACCGGTTCGGTCGGGCGCCGGCGCAGACGGATATTGAGCGCTTCGACGAAGATCGAGAATGCCATGGATACGTAGATGTAGCCCTTCGGTATATGGAAATCCAGTCCGTCGGCGATCAGCGCCAGACCGACCATCAGCAAGAAGCTCAGTGCCAGCACTTTGAGGGTCGGATGGGTATCGATGAAACGACTCACAGCGCCGGCGAACAGCATCATGAACAGCACGGCAATCACAATCGCTAATGCCATGACTTCGATATGCTGTGCCATGCCGACGGCAGTGATCACGGAATCCAGTGAGAACACCAGATCGATGATGGCTATCTGTACGATAATGAAGGTGAAGCCATGCGCCGCGGCTGAGCCTTTTTGCCCTTCGTCGCCTTCCAGGCTGCTATGCAGCTCCATGGTGCTCTTGGCAATCAGGAATGCGCCACCGATGATCAGGACCAGATCACGTACTGATATTTCCATTTCCATGATAGTGAACAGCGGGGCCGTCAGGCGCGTCAGCCACACCAGGGAAAACAGCAGCATCAATCGCGTGATCATGGCGAATCCCAGGCCGAGATTGCGCGCGCGCGGCTGCTGATGCAGCGGGAGTTTGCCGGTGAGGATCGAGATGAAGATGATGTTGTCGATGCCCAGTACGATTTCCAGCAGAGTCAGGGTGACGAGAGCCATCCAGGCCTGCGGATCAGCGAGCCATTCCATAACATATCTCCGGTTGTGCGATTTGCGTGAGTGGGCTGACGGTGTGCCAGCGTTGCGAATCCTAGGGTAGATTTGCGTATTATGGAAGTGGGTGGCTACAGGCAGCATCGTCAATGTAATCTGCAGAGTGTGAGAAATAGGCTATGAAATATTGCAGCAGTTGTGGTGGCTCGGTGGTGCTGCGTGTACCGGAGGGCGATAACCGTCCACGGCATGTCTGCGAACAATGTCAGCTGATTCACTATCAGAACCCGAAAATAGTCGCCGGGTGTATACCCATCTGGCAGGACAAAATACTCCTGTGCCGACGTGCCATTGAGCCGCGCTATGGGTTGTGGACCTTGCCGGCGGGATTTATGGAAAACGGTGAGACTACGCAACAGGCGGCACAGCGCGAAACACGGGAGGAGGCGCGGGCGAATGTGACGATCGAGTCGCTGTATACCCTGTTCAATCTGCCGCATATCGATCAGGTCTATATGCTGTTTCGCGGCAGGCTGTGCGACCTGGAGTTTTCGCCGGGTGAAGAGAGTCTTGAAGTGGCGTTGTTCAGTGAGCAGGACATGCCTTGGGAGGCGCTGGCCTTTCCGGTCATACGTGAAACGCTGAAACTGTATTTTTCAGATCGCGCGCAGGGCGGTGATTTTCCTGTGCATGTCGGTGATATAGAGCGCCTGTCGGGGTCGGGGTTATCCTATCGGACCGCATTGTTGTAACTCATGTTCTATCCACAGCCAGCAGTTGCCTGTGACTGAACTATACTTCTCTGTGAGTTTATTGAGGAGAGAGTGTCATGGCGATGGCGGAAACCCTAACCCGATATTTGCAGACACAAGACGTCAGTTACGATCTGCTGCATCACGCACACACAGCGACCAGCATGGAGGCGGCGCAGGCCGCGCATATTCCTGGCGATCAGCTCGCTAAGACGGTATTGCTGGAAGATGAGAGTGGTTTTGTCGTCGCGGTTTTGCCGGCGACGCATCGCATTGATCTGGGTGAATTGCATCGACAGATGAATCGTCGCCTGGGCCTGGCGACCGAATCAGAGATGTCGCAACTGTTCACGGACTGTGAGCTGGGCGCGGTGCCGCCGATTGGGACAGCCTATGGAATAGATACCATTGTGGATGATAGTTTGGCCGAGCAGGTCGAGGTGTATTTCGACGCGGGTGATCATGAGCAGCTGGTGCATGTCAGTGGCGAGGCTTTCAGCAACCTTTTGGGTGGCAAGGTTGCCTATGCCAATTTCAGCCGCCATGTCTGATCCATGTGTAGCTGTGCGTTGCAACACCTAGACGTGCAACAAGTCGCTGCTCCAGCCAATTCCGCCGACGGCCGCATCCGGATGGTGGTTATGTACCAATGCTTCAATAGCGGCAACACGCCCAGGCTCAACATCCACCATCAATATTAATTCCCCATGACGCAATGCATCGGCGAACTCATGCAGATGAGTGTTGGGAATGTGCGTAAAGCGCAGGCCGCCTGCGAATGTTGCCGCCATGACGGCGAGCGGTATCAGCAACCAAGCGGTGAATCCCTGCATCAATAGCTGAACGATCAAGGCGAGTGCTGCTACGCCGAACAACATCAGATTCAGATTCCAGAGCCAGTGTTCAATTTTGTCACCGCGATCATGGACGGCATCGCGGATGCGTATGCCTTGGATGGGGATTTGTTCAGGTGTGCGGCTGGCCACGGCAAGGTGTTGTGGCTCGATACCAGCTTGCTGAAGTTCGGCAAGAATGTTTGCCGTGGTATTGATGCTGGGTAACACGAAATAGAGTCGACGTAACATCATCACCTCCTGATAAGACCTGTCTGTCCTATCTCTTATAAGAGGTATAGGTCAGACAGGACTAACTACAAGGGCGCTGATGGTGGGGTATTTCCCGTACGACTATGCGATCGCCGCCACAGGGCGACCAATGGCGTAATACTGAATGCCCAGGTTGGCCAGCAGAGTTTTGTCGTACAGGTTGCGACCATCGAATATGACAGGCTGTTTCAAGGTTGTACGGATCTGTTCAAAGTCGGGACTGCGGAAGCTGGTCCATTCGGTGATCACGATCAGTGCGTCTGCATTTTTCAGCGCGGCCTGGGGATTATCGCAGAGCGTGAGTTCCGCGCGTTCACCATATATACGACGGGTTTCGTCCATGGCCACCGGGTCGAAGGCCTGAACCTGTGCGCCGGCTTCCCACAGTAGTTCCATCAATACGCGACTGGAGGCAGCGCGCATGTCGTCGGTATTTGGTTTGAATGCCAGTCCCCACAGGGCAAAGGTGCGCCCCTTAAGGTCGTTGCCGAAATGTTTTTGTACCTTCTCAAACAAAACGCGCTTCTGACGGGCATTCACGGCTTCAACGGCGCTGAGCAATTCAGCCTTATAGCCGACTTCATTGGCGGTGCGCTCAAGCGCCTGCACATCCTTGGGGAAACAGGAGCCGCCGTAACCTGCGCCGGGGTAAATGAAGCTGTAGCCAATGCGTGGATCGGAGCCGATGCCGATACGCACGTTTTCGATATCAGCGCCAAGGCGTTCCGCAATGCATGACAGTTCGTTCATAAAGCTGATCTTGGTCGCCAGCATGGCGTTCGCGGCGTATTTGGTCAGTTCGGCGGAACGAATATCCATGGCAATAACGCGATCATGATTGCGGTTGAAGGGCGCATATAGGGCGCGCAGCAATTCAGTGGTGCGTGGGTTGTCGGTACCGACCACGACGCGATCCGGGCGCATGAAGTCATCGATCGCCGCACCTTCTTTTAAGAACTCCGGGTTGGATACCACGTCGAATTCCACGGCGCTGCCGCGGGCAACCAGCGTTTCGCGTACGGCAGAGCGTACGCGATCAGCAGTACCAACAGGCACTGTCGATTTGTTGACGATAATCCGATAATCCTGCAAATGCTGGCCGATGCTACGGGCCACTGCCAGTACATACTGAAGGTCAGCGGAAC
Organism: Gammaproteobacteria bacterium; assembly: GCA_018819175.1. GTDB lineage: Bacteria > Pseudomonadota > Gammaproteobacteria > Thiohalobacterales > Thiohalobacteraceae > JAHJQQ01. The sequence goes on along the minus strand of JAHJQQ010000043.1, from coordinate 1,230 downwards.
CATCCTCATCGGGTGGTGTGCCAACCGCAATGAATTGGAACAGGCCATGCGCGACGCCTTCAGCGGCGTCGAGTGTGAAGCGCAGGCGACCGGCTTCGCGATTATCGGCGATCATCGTGTCCAGGCCCGGCTCATGAATGGGAATCTCGCCACGATTGAGCATCTCGATCTTGCGCGGATCTATATCCACACACAGTACGTCGTTACCGACTTGCGCCAAGCAGGCGCCTGTAACAAGCCCAACATACCCCGAACCGTAAATCGTGACCTTCATGTTTCGACTGCCCCTTTAAGATTGTATCCGCATGTTTTTAAATTGAATTATTGAATTTCCCGCTGAGTGTGTAAAGCGTCATGCAAGGTATTCAGACACATTGTGGTGGAATGCTACCAGAACCTTTCGGTGTGAGTCAGGGTGCTGCGAATCCATTGTATTTATTTCTTCTAGCGCTGTTGACAGCTTGGGGTGCCTCACCCAAAATACCTCGCTTCGTTCGCGGAGGGGTTCCCGAGCGGCTAAAGGGATCAGACTGTAAATCTGACGGCTCAGCCTTCGGTGGTTCGAATCCACCCCCCTCCACCAGATTTGATGATGGTATGCGCCAGTCAGGGGCAGCAGTGCCCTTGGGGTGGGTTTTTGCATTATGCGCACGAAGTTTAAGGCGGGTGTAGTTCAATGGTAGAACCTCAGCCTTCCAAGCTGATTGCGTGGGTTCGATTCCCATCACCCGCTCCAGTTTTAAAGAGATAGCAAGAGGCAAGGTGCAAGATGCAAGTAACTACGTTGGACCTGCGGCTCCGTCGAGATGATGCGAGCGCGGCCGGCGGGCGGGGGTTTCTTGCATCTTGTCTCTTGCCTCTTGGAACTTGTTTAAGGCCCATGTAGCTCAGTTGGTAGAGCACACCCTTGGTAAGGGTGAGGTCACCAGTTCGACTCTGGTCATGGGCTCCAAATGCGTATCTGGCAGTTTTACGCGTACGGGGTTGTGGGTGTGCTAAGCACGGTAAGGGTTATCCCTCGCTTGTGAACTTAGTAATTATTGTAGTTAAACACTGACGATTTTGATTCGGGTCTTGGGAGAATATCCATGTCCAAGGGAAAATTTGAACGTACGAAGCCGCATGTGAATGTTGGGACGATTGGTCACGTTGACCATGGCAAGACGACATTGACGGCGGCCCTGACGGTGGTGCAGTCGAAGAAGTTTGGTGGTGAGGCGAAAGCCTACG
>JAHJQQ010000042.1 GCA_018819175.1 Gammaproteobacteria bacterium | reverse complement strand
TGATTAAGTCGCTGAAGCGGCAGCTGCTGTGTTGCAACCGGGCTCAAAATGCTCATTTACGCCGTGTAAACTCCGCTTTTTCACCCGGCTGCGCCTTGCATCTGCTCGCTTGATCAACTTAATCAGAGGTTCCTTAAGCAATGCCTCGGTTGTTTGACGGGCTGGCAGGTTGGTGTACTCGCCGGTGACCATGAAATAGATGGCGGCGCCGCAAGCAGCTACGCCGAAGAGCATGTTGGCGGTGAGTAGATTGTGCAGGCGGTCTTGGTTGTGTGGTTGGATCGAGCTCATGAACAGTCCCCTTGATCGAGTGGTTGCCAGAGGTTTGACATATTAGCGAAACGTGACGCGCTAATAATTGATCAGGGTAAAGTCTGTTACTTGCTGTAATATAAGGATTTATATGTATTCGCGCCGGTATCTTTAGGTACTAGCCGGTGAAAACCACGCTCTGATTACGGCCGCCATGTTTGGCCTGATAAAGCGCTTGGTCGGAGGCGTTTATCCAGGCAGCGTGATCACCCATTGCCGTGCTGACCTCGGCAATACCCAGGCTGATGGTGAATTTGATTTCATGCTGCTCGAAGCCAACGTTCAGCGCCGCAATCTTCTTGCGCAGACGTTCGGCCAGATACTGGCACTGTTCCGCGTTGGTATCGATCAGGATCACACCGAATTCTTCGCCGCCGTAGCGTCCTGCAATGTCCGTGGTACGGATGCTGCTTTGGAGAGTTTTCGAGGTCAGGCGGATCACCTCGTCGCCGGCCTGGTGGCCGTAGGTGTCGTTGACCTTCTTGAAATGGTCGATATCGAACATGATCAGTGTGCTGAGCTGTTTTGTGCGTTGGAAACGCGCGAACTCCACTTGCAGACACTCTTCCCAATAGCCGCGGTTGTTCAACCCGGTCAGCCGGTCGGTGCGCGATAGTTTTGCGAGAGTGCTATTGGCGGTTTCCAGCGCTTGCTTGCCGACGGCGATATCGGTCACGTCATACAGGATGACGCCAATGTGATTGATCTTTCCGTCCGGCGAGAGCAGCGGGATCAGCGTCATGTTCTGATACATGAATTCCGCCGTGCCGGTAATGGGTCGATAATTCTTGAAACGCAGCAGATACGGACGCTGTTCGTACGTCGTGAAGGCGCGGCTTTCCAGCAGGAACACCGATTCGGCCTTGCGTTGAAACCAGTTCTTGGGGATATCCGGAAACTGTTCAAATAAATTGTTGCCGATCACATAGGCGGCGGGCTGGCCGCTGTGGTTTTCCATGAAGCCGTTCCAGAGCATGACGCGATACTCACGGTCGAGCACCATCAGACCCACGTCGAGGGTCTGCACCATGTCCAATAGCCAGTGGAATCCATCGATGTTGGAATTGGAGCTGGACATGCTTGGTCAGAAATCCAAAAAGGAAGTACGGTCATGCAGCGTGGTCAGCGAGTCTTCGCTGAATAGCAGCATGAGGTCGCAGTTGATATTGCGATTTTCAATACGGTACTCGATTTCGATGGCCAGTGTGCGGTTCCAGCGCGAGGCATTATGATCGAGCAGTTCAGAGATGTTGACATGCCGGCCCAGCACGACCGGATGCCCTTGGCTGAAATTGATATCCAGTTGATCCGCAATGCCCTTCAGACAAGCGCCTATCAGAATGCTGGAAACGTCCATCAGCAATTCCAATTCCGCATTGTCATCGATCTCGCCCTCATGTCGCATGAGTTTAGCAATATCGGCAAAGCTCGATTCGGTAAAGGTCAGCATGGCCTCACCGGCAATGCCTGCGCCGATAAAGCCTTGGCAGACGGCGGATACGGCCGTACTGGATTCGATGGCCGAGAGTGCCATGTGCAGATCGCTGCCTTCGATCATGCGCACCTTGGGCACCGGTAGCTTGACGAAGGCACCCAGTAACCTTGCCAGCAGATCCGCGGCGCGGCCCATCGCGACGTTGGCGATTTCCTGAACGCGGTCCAGTGCGTCGACTTTAATGTCGATCTCGGGTTGGGCCGCGCCGGGCGCGCCCCGTATACCGTATTTATCCAGGATTTCCCCGATCTTGTCGGCGTCGATCGGTTTTTTGATGAAATCCAGGGCGCCGAGGGCCAGCACGCGGGTGCGCGCCTCGGGTTGAATATCTCCGGACACGACAATGACCATGGTATTGAGGTCTTCGCGGCGGATGACTTCCAGCACTTCATATCCATCCAGCACCGGCATATTGAGATCAAGGAACAGAATGTCGCCTTTGCCGGCTCGAAGCGCATCCAGGCCCTCCGCGCCATTGGCCGCGAAAGACAGGGTTACGTCCCAATTGCTCGGGAGTGCGCGCGCCATTTGTTTCTGGGCAAAACTGGAATCGTCGCAGATGAGAACGGGTGTGGTCATATCGGGCGAGACTATAAGCGATAGCCTGCACCTACGCCACCGTGGGGCGAATGCGTTAAGCTGATGTCAGCGTGGAGATGGGTGTTTATAGAAGGGGGGCGGAAATGGACAGTTATGCAGCCTGGGCGGAGCAACTGCAGCAAAGTGGCCTGATGCTGATCGGGCGGGTTATCAGTTATCTGCCGAGCCTGTTGGCGGCGCTGGCGCTATTGGTTGTGGGCTGGTTGGTGGCACGACTGCTCAAGGCGCTGAGTGTGCGCCTGCTGGTCGGTGCAGATCGGCTCTGGCACCGATTTGTAACACGCACGTCGATTCCCTCGACCCATCTGCGGCGGCCCTCCAGCAAAACGGTCGGTAGCCTGGTGTTCTGGTTGGTCATGTTGTTCTTTCTTACCGCCGCCGCGGACATTCTTGGCGTCAAGGTGTTTGCCGAATGGCTCACCAAGGTTGTCGCCTATCTGCCGGCATTGATTGCCGGCGTGGTCATTCTGTTGGCGGGTGTATTCATCGGCAATCTTGCGCGTGATCTGACCGAGGCGGCGGCCGAATCGGCCGGTATCAGTCAGGCGGAGTTTCTCGGGCGCGGTGTGCAGATGGCGATCCTTGGCACCGCGCTGCTCATCGGTGCTGAACAGATCGGTATTCAAGTCAGCTTTCTTACCGGCATTCTCACCGTATTGGTCGCCGCCGTCCTGGGCGGCGCGGCATTGGCGTTCGGGTTGGGTGCGCGCTTCTATGTGAGCAATCTGATTGCCGCGCGCAGCTTGCGTCAGAGCTTGGAAATCGGTCAGCGCGTGCGTATCCAGGCACTGGAAGGGGTGGTGCTGGAAATAACCGCGACCGCCGTGCGTCTGCAGGCGGAAAAGGCCGAACATTGCATCCCGGCGCATCTGTTCGAGTTGCACAGTGCCGAACTGCTGCAGTCAGGCCAATAGACGCACCCATGCTACCGGCCGATCAGCTTGCGCAGCAGTTTTTGGAACGCCATCCGGAGGCGGCAGCGGAGGTATTGGCTGGTCTGTTGCCAGTGGAGCAAGCGCGGGCTATGGAAAATCTGGAAATATCCAGTGCCGTTGCACTGCTACTACGATTACCGGCTGTGACGGTTGCGCGTACTCTCCATCATCTCGATCCGGTTCGCGTTGCTGCGCTGCTGTCGGCACTGCCCTTGCGCAATGTTGCCGATATTCTGCGTCGCGTTCCGCTGGCGGAACGTGAGCGTTATCTCAGTGAATTATCGCCGCGTACGGTCAGCGCGATTCGTGCCGCTATTGAACGCGCCCAGGACAGTATTGCGGTCCTGATGGATCGACAGGTCTTGAGCTTTCCACTTGAGAGCACGGTCGAGCAGGTATTGCAGCGCCTGGACCGGGAGCCGGATGAATCCGGATATCACATTTACATCACCGCGCATGACGGCCGGTTTGTGGGCGTACTGACCGTGCGGCAGTTGTATGCGGCCCATCCCCATCTTCGCGTCGGCTCCCTATCGCTTCAGGCGCTGACCGCCCTCCCGGAAGGGGCGCGCAGCAGCAGCGTCATTGGCCATCCTGCCTGGCTGCGTCATCCGCGCTTGCCGGTTATAGATGCCAATGGATGCTTCGTCGGGGTGTTGCGGCGCGAGCGGCTGACCGAGCGTGGCGTCGAATCGCTGCAGGCCTCCGGCGGTCTATTGGGGGCGGGGCTGGCGCTCATGGAAGGCTACGCCACGGCCAATGCGGTCCTGTTGGAGCTGCTGATGCGAGGTTCCATCAGACGTTGATAATCGGCGGCTAGTGTAAAAGATGTCGTCAATCCCTCGGCAGAATGGAAGGTATGCCTCGCCGGATTCTTCATTATCTACATGTTATTTATATTTATTTATGTGATCACAACAAGGCTGTGTCAGGTAGCCGGAAGCAGGGGGTGGGTCTAAAGTTCGGTGTCAGAATTGCCGATACCGTCACAAATTTGACTCTTTTTCGGATGTGACGTGATCAACCTGACACGCAAAGTACTGAGCCTGGCCTCCCTGTTGTGCGTCGCCCAGCCAGCCTCGGCGACTTTGTTTCTGGTGACAGAGTCCTACGACGCTGTCGATGTCAGTCCGGGTGACAGGATCTGCGCGGATGCGAGCGGCCGCTGTACCTTGCGGGCCGCCGTCCAGGAAAGTAATGCGCTGAGTGGCGCGGACATCATCATCCTACCGTCGGGTACCTATACCCTATCGATACCCGGCAATGCGGAACATGCCGCGGTAACAGGTGATCTGGATCTACTGAGTTCTATCACTGTGCGTGGCCAGGGAGCAGATCGCACCATCATCGATGCGGGCGGTATCGATCGCGCCTTCGAGGCGATCAATGCCGGCACGGTAGTGATCGAGAATCTCACTATCGAAAACGGCGTGGCCGGGGCCAATACACCAGGCTATTTTGCATTCAATACCGGTGGCGCCATCTCCACAGTCGGTAACTCCTCAACCCTGACCTTGAACGATGTTGTGCTGCGCAACAATCAGGCCGTATCCGGTGGCGGCCTGTACAACGTCTATTCAACCGTTGTGATTAACAACTCAGTCCTGTACGACAATACGGCCACAACGGGTAGCGGTGGCGGTATTGCCGAAGGCCTTGCGGCCTATACCCGACTCTATAATGTGACGTTGAGTGGTAACCGTGCCGCGCAAAATGGCGGCGGCATGATCACGAGTAACAATACCGCGCAGCTGTACAACGTCACTATCACCGGGAACCTGGCCGACAGCGACGCCAATGGCACGGGTAACGGTGGCGGTCTTGCCAACGGTATAACTGCGGCAACAGTGCGCAACAGTATTGTTGCGGGCAATAGCGATAGCGGTGGTGAAGCGCCGGATTGTACGGACGCTCTTATCTCCGCTGGTTACAACCTGCTGGGCAATAATCTCGGCTGCAGTATGCCGCCCGCTGCGGGTGACCAGATCGGCACCCCGGTTTCACCACTCGATCCTGAATTGCTGCCATTAACGGTGGCGGAAAATGGTGTGCCCATGCATGCCCTGGCCGCGACCAGTCCGGCCATCGACAGCGCTAATCCAGCCGTGCCAGGTAGCGGCGGCGATGCGTGCATGGCGGATGATGCGCGCGGTGCGGGTCGGACTATCAATACACCCTGTGATATTGGTGCCTATGAAATTGCGGTCTTTGGTAGAACATTTCTCGTCAACAGTCTGGAAGATCGCATTGATGCGAGTCCAGGCGATGGAATCTGCGAAACCGGCGCGGGAAATCAGGAATGCACATTGCGTGCGGCAATCCAGGAATCCAACGTTCTTGATGGCATGGATATCATTGAGCTACCTGCCGGCACGTATGTACTGACTCGCGCGGGCGCGGATGAGGATTTATCAGTAAGTGGTGATCTGGATATTGTCCAGGGCACCCGCATTGTCGGTGCTGGCATGTCCGAGACCATCATAGATGGCGGTGGTCTGGATCGCGTTTTTCATATGAGCACCGCGGAGCGAGTCGAGATTCAGGGTCTGACTATCCGCAACGGCGCCATACCCACGGCGAGTGGCGGCGGCATCTTGCTGGCGAATACCGGTGGCTTGGATCTTACCGATGTGCAAATAACCGGGAACAGCGCGCAATCCGGCGGCGGTGTGTACGCCTCACTCTGGTCCTGGATGAACGATGGCATGGTGAATCTGACCCGCTGCGTGATCAGTAGTAATAGCGCCACTCAATACGGCGGCGGCTTTGCGAATTTCACCTTCCGTGTGACCAAAATGGATGCAACCACGCTGAGTGGTAATAGCGCGAGTACCGGTGGCGGGATATTCAATTCGTTCATGTCACTGGCACTCATTAAAGACTCAACGATAAGTGCGAACACGGCGCAGTCGGGTGGTGGTATCGGCATGCTGTTTGGCAATGGTGTGATTACCCTGGTGAATACTACCCTGAGCGGCAATAGAGCCACGCTGTCGGGTGGTGGTATCAATGGCGGGTCGTCTGATCTAATCAGTTTGTTTTCAAGTACTGTCACCACGAATCGCGCTGCCGGCATGGCAGACGGCGGTGGCGTGTTTTCTACGGGTCCGGTCTGGCTGAGTAATACTGTGTTGGCCGGCAATACCGATGATGACGTGGCAGCGCCGGATTGCGCCGCGACGGTGACGTCGTATGGTTATAATTTTATCGGCAACGATGCAGGTTGTGTGGTCATCGCAGCGGCTGGAGATCAGGTTGGTACTGCAGCGGCGCCACGTGATCCGCGCCTGGAACTGTTGGCGATCTACAGCGATGCATTCGTGGCATATCATCGCCCTTTCGATGATAGTCCTTTGTTGAATGCAGGGAATCCAGCTCAACCAGGCAGTGTCACCAGCAGCTGTCCGGTGAACGATCTGCGGGGTGTGGATCGGGTGTTGAATGCCCCCTGTGATATCGGTGCTGTTGAACGGCGTCGCGCCGATGTCGCGGTCTCGGCAGTTGTTGAGCCGAACACGGTGGTACGTGCTGGCCAAATGGACTATGCCATTCAAGTGACCAATGCCGGTCCCGATGTTGCGACAGGCCTAAGTTTAGCGCTGACGCCGGCGTCCGGTTCAAGCTATGTATCGGTGGATGCTGTGGGTTGGTCATGCAATACCATCGGAAGCAATGTCGTATGTCAGGGTGCCGATCTGCCCAGCGGTGCAATCAGTGGCCTCCTGTTGAAGCTCAGCGTCCCGGACAGCAGCGGAACAATGACCTCGGTTATGGGTGTCGCCTCGGATTCCTGGGATGCGAACGCCAGTAACAACGCAATTCAGGTGAGTTTCGCGAGTAATGCCCCGCCGGTCATCGCTGGGTTAGCCGACATCAACTTCAGCGGTGAGGCGGACACCGCGCAGATCGCGGCCACACTGACATTGACTGATATTGATAATCCCATTATCCAATCCGCCACCGTGCAATTCACAGACGGTTTTGTGAGCGGTGAGGATATTCTGTTCCTGTCAGTCTATTCCGGCCTGACGGCCAACTGGGATGCGGTAAACGGCATCCTGACCATAACCGGGGCCGCACCCGTTTCGACCTATCAGACAGTACTCCGCAGTATTCGTTATACCAATCAGTCCGGTACGGCGACTGAGGGTGATCGCCAGATCCGGATTTCAGTGAGTGATGGCATATTTGAAAACGTCCTGGCATCTCTACAGCTGAGTCTGCCGGCTGCCGTTATACTCGCCGAGACTGCATCGAGTGGTGTAACCAGAGCATCAACTATGCGGATGGATACCGACGTCGTTCCGGATGAATCGGCGGTTAGTGCGGTCGTTCTGAATTCGCCCCAAGAAGCAACGCCAGCACAGGAAAGCCAGCCGGCGGAGGATTCAGCTGAAGAAACATCCGCGCAAGATACGCAGGATACAATGTCCGCGATGGCTCCTTCATCAGGCGGTATTACGCCGAAGCGTAAACATTCGCACAGTGTAGTGTCTGTTCAACATACTGATGGCCACTATGAATTAGAAGTCGCATCGATTGCCAGTGCAGAATTTATGGAAGAGATTTCCACCATGCGTGAACAGATGGCGGCCTACGAAACGCATGCGGAAGATGCTCCGCAACAGATAATTATGGACACGGCCAAGACCATGACCCTGTTCCTGTTCGCGGGCGCGACGAATTGGTATCTCAAGGGCAGTACCTTGTTAGCGAGCCTGTTCACATCCTTGCCGTTATGGACTCGATTTGATCCTCTGCCGATTCTGGCGCTTAACCGGCGTATGCGTCGACGTCGTCAACGTGCCCAGGCTGCCGCCGCGGCCTTGGAAGTTCGCTACAGTCCGGGTATCACCCGCTTACTGGATGCACGATCGACGGATAAAACATCGGGTAAATGAACGTTCCGCAGCACACCATACGCATAACACTCGGCCTGGTTACCCTGACCCTTGGCCTGCTGATGCTAGGACAGTTCGCCGGTCTCCTGCCGGACCAGCGTCTCAGCGAATTGAAGGCACGGCAGCAATTCTGCGAAACCCTGGCCGTGCAAGTCTCAATCCTACCGATCGATTCGTCACTGAAAGTCGTTGATGCCCTGGTGCGCTCATTGGTTGCGCGCTATCCGGAGGTGTTGTCCGCAGGCTTGCGTCGCAACAGTGGCGATCTGTTGCTGGAGACAGCCGAGCACAGCAGGCTCTGGACAGAAGGTACAGTGATGTCGCCGGAACGTGTCACTGTCCCTATTTACTCCAACTCCGGGCGTTGGGGCGCCTTGGAAGTCAGCTTTACGCCCCTTCCTGGGACGGGTTTGGGTGGTGTACTGAGCAATCCTTTTGTGCGCCTGCTGGGTTTCATGGCCCTCGCAGGTGCGATTCTTTATTACCTGCTGATTCGCCGTGCACTTAAACATCTCGACCCCAGCGCGGTCATCCCGGCGCGCGTGCGTGCCGCGCTGGACGTGTTGGCGGAAGGTGTCGTGCTGGCCGATGACGAAGAAAATATTGTGCTGTCCAATCGCAGTTTCGCGACCAAGTTGGACACTACGCCTGCCGAGATGCTCGGGAAGACGCTGAGGAGCCTGCCCTGGTTGAATCCCACTCCCGAGGCTGGCGCATTGCATTACGCCTGGCATGCGACTCTTAAAGAAGGCCGCGTTATGACCGGCGTGCCGATGTACCTTGATACCAACACGCATGGAACTCGCACGTTGATGGTCAACAGTGCGCCCATTGCGGATGAGGCTGGCCGGGTGTGCGGCACGATTGTCACCTTTGATGACGTGACCCAGCTGGAAGAGAAGAACGCCGAGCTGGAGGGCATGCTGCGCATGCTCAAAGACAGCCAGGATAAGATTCATCGTCAGAATAAAGAGCTGCAGTCCCTGGCCGTGAAGGATTCGCTCACAGGTTGCCTCAATCGGCGCGGCTTATTCGAGAGTTTGAACGCCGCCTTCGACCGTGCGCAACGCAATAGCGGAAAACTCAGCTGCGTGATGTGCGATATCGATCACTTCAAGGACATCAATGATACCTATGGACATGCGGTGGGTGACAAAGTGATCGGTATGGTCGCCGACGTGCTGCGCACGGGGGCTCGGGAGACCGATGTCATCGCTCGTTATGGTGGTGAGGAATTCTGTCTGATGCTACCCGATTTGAGTCTGCAACAGGGTTCGGAGTTGGCTGAACGTTTGCGGCGCGCACTTGCGGCGCGTGACACGGATGGTATCAAGGTAACCGCCAGCTTCGGGGTAAGTTCGATGGAGATCGAGCCTGCCGATGCAGATAGCCTCTTAAAGCAGGCTGATGCCGCACTCTATCGTGCCAAACGCAGTGGCCGTAACCGAGTTGTGAACCACACCTTCCCCACTGATCATTCACCCGAGGAGCGGGACGCAGGCTAATCTTCACTACGCAACTACTGATCAGCCCGACACCGTTCAACTAACCTCGAATCTCCCCTATCTGATTACGCCCCATTTATTGCCCTGAGTTTCCGCGCGGTTCAGTCTTGACCGAACTTGCGTTATTGTTGCGTCCATTGCAACGGTCGAGGGCAAGGAAATGAGCGTAGTGAGGCCGCAGAAACCTTCGCGTACCGTGTCTGCCATTATCAATCTGGGCTATTGCCGACGTTTTCCTGATGAAGTCGCGGAGCAACTGGCGGCACTGCCACCGGAAGATGCATGGCAAGCGCTTCAGGATATCGCCATACCCGAGAGTTGCCCGGTGTGGATGCAGCTGCCAACGGATGCGGCTGAGGCGATACTGGGTTACGCCGATGCGGCTTATCTGGGGGAGCTGTTCACGCAGCTGGATGCTGTCTACGCGGCCAGTGTGCTACGCCGTGCGAACGAGGTGCTCAGAGAGCGGATAATCGCCAGGCTTGCGCCCGCCGTGGCGCAAGATCTGGAACGACTGATGTCGTTTCCGGAACAGAGTGCCGGTAGTTTGATGGACCCGCGCACCGTCACCCTGCGCGGCGATATGAGTGCCCGCGAGGCCTTGGAGCGACTGCGTCGAAATAAGCCCCGCTTCACGCATCACTTGTTTGTTGTCGATCGGGATCGACGCCTGCATGGCATGGTTGAAATAGAAGCATTGGCGCTTGCGGAGCCTGATGAGCCCGTTGATGCCGTGTTGCGGCCGGTACGTATCATGGTGACCGCGCTGGAGCATCGTGACGAACTCCTGGAAAAACTCGAGCGCTATGGTATATCCGATGTACCGGTTACCGACTTGGAAGGACGCCTGATCGGCGTGATTCACCACGACCAGTTGTTCGGCGCCGTGCAGGAGGAGAGCAGTGGTGACATCCAGGCGATGTTCGGTGCCAGCCGCGACGAACGCGCCCTGTCCTCGGTGGGCTTTGCGGTGCGCAAGCGGTTGCCCTGGCTGCAGATCAATCTATTCACGGCATTTCTGGCCGCGGCAGTTGTCGGATTGTTCGAAAACACCATTGCACAATATACGGCGCTGGCCGTGTTGCTGCCGGTCGTTGCGGGCCAGTCCGGAAATAGTGGCGCACAAGCCTTGGCGGTAACGATGCGTGGTCTGGCATTACGCGAAATCGGTATTCGGCATCTGTTTCGTGTCGCCAGTAAAGAAGTCAGTACCGGCTTAGTGAACGGGACGTTGATCGCGTTGACGACAGCGCTGGGTGTGTTTGTCTGGAGTGATTCCGCTGGCTTGGCGCTGGTCATCGCTTTAGCGATGGTGTTGTCGATGGCCGCGGCGGGGCTTGCCGGTGCGACGATTCCGATAGCGCTCACGGCAGTGGGGCAGGATCCTGCCCAATCCTCATCAATCATTCTGACGACCATCACGGATGTGGTGGGGTTCATGAGTTTCCTGGGGATAGCCACGTTGCTGATGAGTTTTCTGTAGGATCTACGCACATTGAAATAGGTGGCAGGATGCAAGCACCAAACATACCGGATAACGAGATAGAGCGGCTGGAAGCACTGCGCCAACTGGACGTACTGGATACGTTGCCAGAGCCGCGCTTCGACCGCATCACGGCTATTGCAAAACATTTATTCGAGATGCCGATTGTGCTGATCAGTCTGATCGATAGCGATCGGCAATGGTTCAAGTCACGACAGGGGCTGGGCACCTGCGAGACGCCACGCAATATTTCATTTTGCGGTCATGCCATTCTAAGTGACGCTATCTTCAATGTTCCGGACGCCTTGCAGGACGAGCGCTTTGCCGATAATCCTCTGGTTACGGGTCCGCCGGGTATTCGTGCCTATATCGGCGCGCCGCTGCGTTTGGTATCTGGCCTGCGTATCGGCACGCTGTGCCTGATCGACAGCAAACCACGTCAGCTCGATGCCGAAGCGCTGACCGATCTGCGGAACCTGGCCGATTGGGTACAGGATGAACTGCAGCGCATGCAGCTGTCCGACGCGGTTGACATTATCCGCGCGCAAGAGGCGCAGTTGCACGCCATTCTCAGCAATGTGGCTGACGCTATCCTCACCGTTGATGAGCAGGCGCGGATTCTATCTGCGAACGCGCAGACCGAGACTCTTTTTGCCGTCTCGCGCGCTGAGTTGCTGGGTGCGCAGCTGCAGACCTTGTTGCCCAAGTATCCGGCGACGCAATTCCAGAAGTTGGTCGCAGGCGATGCGCCGACTCAGGTGGATGCCCCGCAGCAGTTCAGACGCAACGCGCTTGGCCGACGTGGTAACGGCCAGGAGTTCCCGATCGAGATGGCCGTGACGGTGATGCAAAGCAGGCAGGGGCGTGCCTATATCATTTCGATACGCGATCAGAGCGCAGCGCAGCGATTGGAACGCATGAAGAGCGAGTTTGTCTCCACGGTCAGCCACGAACTCCGCACGCCACTGACGGCGATCCAGGGTTCATTGGGTTTGATCGCAGGCGGGGCGGCCGGTCCGGTTTCGGATCAGATGGAAAAAATGTTGAAAATCGCCACGGGTAACTGTGAGCGGTTGGTATTTCTGGTGAACGATATTCTGGATCTTGAAAAGATCGAGCTGGGACGCATGACATTCAATAGGGTGAAGCTGCCTCTGGCGATGGTGATCGCCGAGGCTGTTGAGCTGAATAAGAGTTATGCCGCGGGATTCGATATTACATTGGCGATGCAGGGCTCGGCGGCGCCGGAGGTATGCCTGCATGCCGACAAGCAACGGCTCATGCAGGTGCTCACGAATCTTATCGCCAATGCGGCGAAGTTTTCTCCGCCTGGAGCGGTTGTCAGTATAGAAACATCTAGTGTAGAAGACGGCTCTGTGCGTATCGGCATTCGTGATAATGGTCCGGGGATACCGGCCGACATGCGCGAACAGGTGTTTGAAAGATTTGTCCAGATCGAGGGTGTAGAGGCGCGGCGCAGAGGTGGCAGCGGATTGGGGCTGAGTATCTCCAAGGCGATTGTTGAAGCCTTTGGCGGTAGGATCGGCGTCGAATGTCCGCCTGAGGGCGGCAGCCTGTTTTATATCGAAATGCCGGTTGAATCTGTGTAGCGGGAGCCGGTACCGCTTGATCAGAGGTTCCCTAAATCAGACATTGCCAAATGCGGGCCTACGCGGTTCGTATGGATGAATAGGCACACGGATGGGTTCGCACACGCTCTCCTCAGCAGTGGGAAGACGATCATGTAGCCCGGATGAAGCGTAGCGGAATCCGGGGATACTCCGCCGTGACCGGGGCGATCGTGATATCGTGTGCCGCCTACCCGGGTATCTTTCCCGGATTCCGCTACCCTCCATCCGGGCTACGATTGCGATGCCGGCCCCGGTGTCTGCTTACCTACACGAATCCGCGTTGAGTCCCGAATGTTTCGCCATTCCCACACTGTACGGGGATGGCGAAACAACAGGATTAGCCTAAATGAGGTTCACTCCACATTATTTATCAGCGTTGCATCTTAAGCCGGCTCAGGCTGATCCCATGACAGTGAAGCTCTTGATGAACGGGCCTGCCATGCGCGGGTCTTTGATCATCGCCGTGTAGTCGCCCACTTTGAACTTCAGCTTACGGCTTGTGTAGGCCATGCCGAGGCCCATCATGCCTGGCGGATCGCGCAACCATTTGTTCCAGTGCTCGGGTGATGCCCGTAGATCCCAATTCAGGGGCTGGCCTGTATAAGGACCTGCGTCGGTTGCTTGCCCGTTGTTCACGTTGAGTACGCCGCGTGGGTTGGCCTCGCCGTCAAAGCCATAACCAATGGTGGAGTTGAAACCAATCTTGCCGAGTGCGCCGGCAAGGTCGGGATCGGCATTCCATTTGGCCATGAAGCTTTTCATCCATTCGTCCGAAAACAGTTCTGCCATAATCACATCCTCCAACTTTCAGGGTCCATTTGAGTTATTAGGCCATCAGGCGGTCCGGTCCCAGATAGGCCGTCAGAAGGCATTCTTGCTGTAGATCCGTACTGCGCTGCCGCTACAGGACTAGTGCGTTTGCACATTGCCCTGGATTTAAGAATCATGCCCGTAAACATAAATATAGCCGCATCTTCCGAGCTTGCTGCCGTGGCTGTGGGCCAAGTGGTTCGGCTACGTTTCTGGGCGCGCCAGCGCGACACCCGGGAATTACTTCAGTACGGCGATGACCTCTGCTATCTGCATGGGGGCTTCGGCGGCGTTTTTCCGCGTGTGGAACAGGCGCTCGCGGGTCTTCGCTGCGGTGAGCGCACCGTGGTCAACCTTGAGCCTGAGGATGGCTACGGGCTGCGGGACCCTGCTCTGCTCATTGTTCAGTCTGTCGCTAGCCTCCCTGATGACGAAGAGCTCACACTGGGTTCGGTGCTGTTCGGTGAGCTGTCTGATGGACGTGAGCATCCCTTTACCGTGGTTCGCATCGAACCTGAGCAGGTCCACTTGGATGGCAATCATCCCTGGGCAGGTCTGCCACTGGAATTCACCTTCGAGGTGCTCGATATCCGCTCAGCTACCGCCGGAGAGTATGCCGCCGGCCGTCCCATCATCTGACCCATCATCTGAAACGCCACACCCCTATCGGATGTGAATCAATTTCGCCCGCCCTGGCCTAGCCCGCATTTCTCACCGGCTATCTACTGCGGTCGCCGATCTGCCGGCATCTTCCGGTCGTACTCGCGTTTGGCTCCTCAACATAGTGTCGACTATGTCTGTGTCGTCAAACGCTCCGTGCGACTGGAATCTACCGGCACCTCGGCACCCTCGCTACGTTAGCCGGTGAGAAATCCGGGCTAGGATAAGCCCAGGCGATGCATCCGCCGCCACAGGGTTGTACGGTCAATGCCTAGCATCCGTGCCGCTTCAGCGCGATTACCACAGGCAGACTCCAAAGCATCCGTTATTTCACAGCATGGATTGTTATCGGACGCGCCGTTCGTGGCATTGTTTGCATGATAGTCATGGATATCGCACGGCAGACATTTCGGTGTGATCAGGCCATTCTTTGCCAGGATCATGGCATGTTCAACGGCATTGGACAGTTCGCGGACGTTGCCTGGCCAGGGATAGTTCAGCAGCATAGCCATGGCCTCGGCGGAATACTCAAGCCTGTCTGAATAGCCGCGATTGACGAAGCGTCTATGCAAATGCTGAATCAGCGCAGTGATGTCATCCGGACGTTCCCGCAGTGCCGGCACTGTGAGAGAGAACACGGCCAGGCGGTAGTACAGATCAGGTCGGAACGTGCCGGCATCGACCATCTCGCGCAGGTTCCGGTTGCTGGCTGCGATAATGCGTATATTGACGCGGATATTCTTATCCGAACCGACCATCTGAAAACATTTTTCATCCAGCGCCTTCAATAGCTTCGATTGCAGGTGTAGCGGGATCTCGCTGACTTCATCAAGGAATAGAGTGCCTCCATCAGCCGCCTGCAGTCGGCCGGGACGCTCACTCACAGCACCGGTGAAGGCACCCTTGACATGGCCGAACAATTCCGATTCCAGAAGGTTTTCAGGAATGGCGGCACAGTTGACTTCCACCAGCGGCGCCTTTGCCTGCGTGCTGTGCTCATGGACCAGTCTAGCCAGCAGCGTTTTACCGGTACCTGATTCGCCTTGCAGCAGGACAGAGGCCATGGTGGGTGCTATCTGTTGCAGCATCTCACGGATTTCCTGCATACACGGGCTTTCAGTGCACAATTCGCTACTGGCCGTTGGTACATTGTCTATTGCGGTTCGGCGTTGATCATTCGGCTCAGAAACGAACATAAGATGTATCGGCATGGAACTGCCCGGTAAGGTTACCGAGGTCATGTCGATATCGACCAGATGACTGATGCCGTTGCTGTCAATGCGTTGTTTGACGAAATGCTGGGAATGATTATCTATCGAGTGCGCGGGACGTTTCGCCCAATAAGACTGCGCTGTTGTCAGCAGGCTACGGGGAAGTCGTATGTCAGGATTGAGTGCGGCTTGTTGCGCGTCGCTCGGTCGTGAGATGCCCAGGAAGCAACATGCTGCCAGATTGCTGTACAGAACGGTTCCAAGGTTGTCCGTGAGGATAACGCCTTCACGTATGCGTGAAACAAACAAATCCAGCAAAGACGAAAACTGCACCAACGTATCCATCAGCCTCTCCTCCATCGCATCTCTGGGAGATGACAATTATCATTCTGATGCTCAACATTAGCTTACGCCGAAGCCAATAATCTTGCGCTAGATCATTTGTTCGGTGTTTTGGCTGGATCTTATGACTTGCTAGCAGAAAGATCGGTAACGTCAATAAATTACAATTGACTAATATCAAGAATTTTTGATGGCGCTGAAAACGAGTTATCTTTCTCACCCACCTTTCCCTTATGGGGCGGGCGCCATAAAGCAGATTTATCGCGCACTGGGCGTTAACGCTTCAGTCGTGCGAATGCCTCAGCCATGGCGCCGGCAGGTTGCGGTATTTCGTTACGCGATTTGTTATGGCTCTTGTCCGTGCGAGTTTGAGTGGAACGGGCTTGGGCTGTTTGCTCGCGAGAATGCTTCGATGTGGTCGCATCATCCGTCAGGCGCATTGTCAGACTGATGCGTTTGCGTTGCGGATCGATTTCCAACACCTTGACCTTTACCACATCGCCGGCCTTGACCACTTCACGCGGGTCTTTCACGAATTTGTCGGTGAGCATGGAGATATGCACCAGACCATCCTGGTGTACGCCGATATCCACAAAGGCGCCGAAGTTGGCGACGTTAGTGACCGCGCCTTCCAGGATCATGCCGGGTTTGAGATCGGCGATCTTTTCCACGCCCTCCTTGAAACTGGCAGTCTTGAATTCCGGGCGCGGATCGCGGCCGGGTTTGTCCAGTTCGCGGATGATGTCGCGCACGGTGGGTTCGCCGAAGCGTTCGTCGGTATAGTCATTGGCTGCCAGCGTTTTCAGCAGGCTGCTGTTACCGAGCAGCTCGCGGATATCACGCCCGGTCTTGCTGATGATGCGCTCGATGACCGGATAGGTTTCCGGATGCACGGCCGAGGCGTCGAGCGGATTGTCGCCATTCATAATGCGTAGAAAGCCTGCAGCCTGTTCGAAGGCCTTGGGGCCGAGACGGGTGACTTCCAGCAACTGTTGTCGGTTCTTGAATGGTCCATGCTGATCACGGTGCGCGACAATGTTGCGCGCGAGTGATTCCGACAGGCCTGCAACCCGTGCCAGCAAGGGGATCGAGGCGGTATTCATCTCCACGCCGACGGCGTTCACGCAGTCTTCCACCACGGCATCGAGTTTACGTGCCAATCGGGTTTGATTGAGGTCATGCTGATACTGGCCGACACCGATGGCCTTGGGTTCGATTTTCACCAGTTCCGCCAAGGGGTCCTGCAGGCGGCGTGCGATCGAGACGGCGCCGCGCAGGGTTACATCCAGATCCGGGAATTCACGCGCGGCGAATTCCGAAGCCGAATACACCGAGGCGCCGGCCTCGCTGACCACGATACTGGTGATGTGCAGCTCCGGATGCCGTTTGGCGAGATCCTTCACCAGCCGGTCGGTTTCGCGTGAAGCGGTACCGTTGCCGATGCTGGTGAGTTCGACATTATGTTTGGCGATCAGTGCGGCGAGTGTGGCAATGGATGCGTCCCATTGCTTCTTGGGTTCATGCGGATAAATGGTCGTGTGATCGACGAATGCACCGGTGCTGTTGACGACCACGACTTTCACGCCAGTGCGTAATCCGGGGTCCAGGCCGAGCGTAGCGCGTGGGCCGGCCGGCGCGGCCAGCAGCAGGTCACGCAGATTTTCGCCGAACACCCGAATGGCTTCTTCCTCGGCGGTTTCGCGCAGGCGCATGAACAATTCATTTTCCAATTGCATATGCAACTTCACGCGCCAGGCCCAGCGGGCCGAGGTCTGCAACCAGGCATCCGCGCGACGTCCCTGATCTTGTAGGCCATAGCGCGCGGCGATGCGTGCCTCGCAACGTCCCGGTGCGCCGCCTGTTTCGACATCGTCCTGACCGGGTACCGAAAGTTTCAGGCGTAAAGCGCCTTCGGTGCGACCGCGGAACATGGCCAATGCGCGATGCGAGGGGATTCTGTGCAGCGGCTCCGAGAAATCAAAGTAGTCGCTGAATTTAGCGCCGGTCTGATCCTGGCCATCGACCAGGCTGGAAAGCATCAGGCCGGTATCCCAGGCGAGACTACGCAGTTCGCCGACCAGGTCGGCGTCTTCAGCAACCCGTTCCATGAAAATCTGGCGCGCGCCTTCGAGCACTGCGGCACTGTCGCTGAAACCGGCATCGGCATTGAGAAAGTCAGCGGCACGGACTTCCGGCTCCAGGGTCGGGTCGGCGAGCAGTACATCCAGCAGCGGTTCGATGCCGGCCTCGCGAGCGATCTGTGCCTTGGTGCGGCGTTTCTGTTTATAAGGTGCATAAAGATCTTCCAGGCGCGTCTTGGTGTCGGCACCCTGGATGGCGGCATTCAATTCGGGTGTCAGCTTGCCCTGTTCCTCGATGCTTTTCAGTACCGCTGTGCGGCGTTCTTCCAGTTCGCGCAAATAACCCAGGCGTTCTTCGAGATTGCGCAATTGCGTATCGTCCAAACCACCCGTGACCTCTTTGCGGTAACGCGAGATAAACGGGACCGTGGAGCCTTCATCCAGCAGCGTGACCGCGGCTTGGACCTGCTGAGGCTGGATAGCTAATTCCTGGGCAATACGCTGAATCAAATCAATCATGAGATCTCGCAAGAGTGGTTGCTGCGGGTGGGCGGATCCGGCCGCGTGCGGAGTCTAGCAGAGCCGGCTGAATCAGGCAGTCTTGCAATTTCCCCCAGAAGTCAGCAGCGCTTCAGATGGGCAATCTGCGAATGTCTTTGGGCAGGTAACGTTGCGGTATGCTCTGCAGTATTTCCGCAACTGCGGTACGGGTTGGACTGCAAATCTCACTGGTTTTGAAGGCATTTACAGAATTGACAATCGTTTGCAGTCGGTGCTGGGCCTGTCGCGTAGTATGGGTTTATCGCAAGCGGAGGCGTGCAACACCCGATGCCGGTGCTGGATGCAACGCTTCAAGCTGAATTAGAGGAACTGTCATGGCAACTCAAGAGCGTACACACAAACTCAAAACTTATGCGGAGCAGCGTAAGGCCAGGGGTATTTATGACAAGGCTGTCTACGATAATGATTCGCGTTTTGTCATCGCGCGTTCGCTGGCCAACGCCCATCACAATGTGGAAACCCTGCAGCTTTATGCAAAATCCATTGTGCGTATGCTGGAGGCCTGTCATGCCGAGGCCGGTGCGCTGCGGGAATTGGCGAGTATCGCGTCGACAAGAAGGCCCGGTAAAGCGTGCAACACTGTGGATTTGCAATTCGTACGCACGGACATTGATCGCTTGGTTGCAGAGACCCAGGCGCAGCTGGCGGTGGTTAATCATGAGCTGGCCATTACTGGGTAAGGTCGTTACGCTACCGGCACCGGAGTTTGTATTTCGCAGCGTCAATAATGTTCTGTTCCTGCAACGCCCTGTTCATTGCGTAGTCTGTGTGCGTGAATCAGCATCGTCCTCCATATCCCCTGCCTGCCACTCGAACGCTTCTAATACACGCTGAAACTGCTCATCCAAGGGCGAGCGGATACTTATCCGCGCGCCACTGTAGGGGTGTGTGAAATGCAGCTCTTGTGCGGCGAGTAATAGCCGCCGGCAATTGAGTTGCTCTAGAAAAAGCCGGTTGTGGCGTCCATCGCCGTGCGTGGTGTCGCCGATGATGGGGTGAAAGATGTGTTTCATGTGTCTGCGTATCTGATGCTTGCGGCCGGTGCGCGGTTGGATAGTGAGTAGGGAGTAGCGGCTTGTGGGATGACGCCCGTCGGAGACAGGGATTTCCAATGTGGCGAGCCGCTGGTAGTCCGTGATGGCAGGTTGCGACGGTTTGTTTTGCCGGGCGCGTCCATCCGTCAGCCGGTCCTGCTCTTCGCGCAAGGCATAGTCGATAGTCCCCTCATCCGAAGTATAGCCACGGACCACAGCGAGATAACGTTTGAGCACTGCGTTGTGCTCGAACTGTTCACCCATACATCGCGCAGACTCCTCATCCAGCGTGAACAGCAATACCCCCGAGGTTGGCTTATCCAACCGGTGCACTGGATAGACGCGCTGTCCAATCTGATCGCGCAGCATTTGCAGTGCGAAGCGGGTTTCGTGCTTGTCAATCAAACTGCGATGCACCAGCAGCCCGCTGGGTTTAGCGATGGCAATCAGCCATGTGTCGCGGTAGAGAATAGTGAGAGGCGGAATCACAAGGCATGCCGTCGTGTGGTTCATCTGAGGATGCGTACAGTATGCCACCCTGGAAAGATTGATCCTGATCAATAACCAGATTTTTTGTCCGAGGTATCCCTGGCGGACGGCATTGGGTTGGCTATTTTTCGAGTAGGGAGGCCGCAAAACTCTGCCTGCCGAGGAGGATGACATGACATCGAAAAAACTATTACTCGCACTTCTGCTGGTGGTCGGCACCGCGTTGCCGTTGGCGCAGTCTCAGGCCGGTTGGTGGCCTGGCGACTGGTTCGATGATTGGGATGACGATTATTGGGATCGTCGTGGCTGGTACGGCCCTGGCTATGGTTATCCCGGCTACGGTTATGGCTATCCTGGCTATGGTTACGGTTACCCGGCCTATGGATATGGCTACCCTGGCTACGGCTATCCCACTTATGGAGGCTATCCGGCCTATACGGGTTACCCGGCATACGGCGGTTATCCCGGTTATGGATGGGGTCCGGGCTGGTATTGAAACGGTCTGCTATTGTCAGGGCAGTGGACAGGCCTGGATCGAGTATTTGGTGGTGTGGCCGCTAAAGTAACAATCTGAATCAAACAATTACGACTAATGATCTAGCGGGATCGCAGCTCAATACTCATGACATCCGCTTTGTACATCAGTACCGGCGTTGCCCTGTATGGTGCAGCGCAATCCCTGCACCGGGCTACTCGAGTGGCGCCGGCGCGCGTGGCCGCGCAAATTTTATTTGCCCTGCTGTGCTTGTCGGTGGCCGGTTTCACGGCGGGCAGCGCCTGGCTGCAGTCGGCGCCCGCTGTGTTTATGCCCCTGATAGGCAAGGTTGTGATCGCCTGTGGCTTGCTGAGTTGGTTCACGCTGACGTGGCTGGTTGCAGTGCTGTTTGAACGGCCGCGCAATGTATTGCTGATCGCGTTGAGTGTTGCCTGGCCGGGTTTGCTGCTGCTGAATCTCGGCGCGCCCGTCAGTCTGGTGTATTTCAATTTCGCCGAGGTCAGCACACCGTTTCCCGGTATCGACCTGTTGGCACGGGTCAGTCAGGCCTGGTGGCTGGTGCATACCGTGATCCTGGTGAGTTGGGGTTATATGCTCTGGCATACGCGGCTTTATGCCCGATCAACCCAGTCAGCCGCACTCACCGGATGGTGGGTAGCGTTGTACATACTCGGTGGCGCAACGGGTATAGATCTGTTGATCAATGCCGGCCTGCTGGCCTCCACCTATCTCTCGCCATTTGCCTGGACCCTGCTGCTGATGCTCATGGTGGGGTTGCTGCAGGAGTCCGCAGGAGAACGCACCGTGCCGCTCGATCAGCCGGAGTCTGGTGGCAAATCCCGTGAACAGGCCGCACCCGCTTTGGCGCAGAGTAATCACAACCGGATATACCTGCCGGTAACCGATCCGGACTCGGCACTGCATTTTCATTGGCATCTGGATCCCATTGGGCAGAGCCGGACGCCACTGTCTCAGGATGCACAGGTGCAGCTGAGCGACGCAGGCCAGATCATTGCCGCATCCGCGCCGATACCAGAGGCGCAACCTGACGTTGCGGTACCCGCAGCGAACGAATCACCACCGCAACCGCTTGAGACCGATCTCGCCGCGATAGTGCAATTTACCCGTATAGCCTTACGGCGCATTGATCGAGGCAAGACCGATGCGAAAAAATTCGCGACACTGTTTCGTGCGATTCAACAGAAAGCGGAGGCCGCCCGCGACACGCTGGTGACGATACCGGCCGGCGAGAATCTGGCTTCACTTGTTGCCAACGTGCTGTTGCAGGCCGATGCTGTTCTGCAAGCCAACGACATCCGTGTCGTGCAGCGTCTGGCCAAGAATCTGCCGGCCACCGGTGTGGATCAGGTCATCCTGGAGCAGGTGTTATCTGAATTGCTGCATGAGGCTATCGAGGCCACGCTGGCTGCACCGCGAGAACAGCGTAAGCCGATCATCCTGATTGGCCGTGCTACCCGGGATGCGGGCATTGAACTGAGCATTACCGATGGCGGCGCTGAAACCAGCTTGATAGAGATTCAGAACACGTTCGAGTCGCTGCTCGCGGAGCGTGCTACCGAGAGCGACGCCCCGTTGCTGGCCGCGGCGGAATTGATTGCCGCTCAGAATGGCCGGCTCTGGTGTGTGCCCAATCCGGCGGGTGGCACGATCCGCTATCTGCGTCTGCCCGGTACGACGGTTTAGGTTTCCTTTCCGTCGTTCTTTCAGCGTCTCCCCTCTAGAATATCCGCAATCAGTACACCGTCGCGTGGTTCCAGACCATGACTCGTCGGCACAACCAACACGTTCACGCGCCCTTGTAACGCGGGCACCTGATTCAGATCCTGGCTGCCGGCCGGAACCAGTTCGTCACCATGGCCGGATGGGCCGCCGCGGATCACGCCATAGTAGGCAATGTCGGGATGCGGTTGATGATTCAGCCAATCAATGAGGCTGCCGTAATGCACAGGCTGCAGATCGTAGAGCGCGCCGCGTGAGGCTCGTAAGTATCGGTAATCATCACCACCGGCGACGCGTTTGACAAAATCAACGCCGGGACCCGGGCAGAAAAACGGTTTGCTCTCGGCGATATCCAGGCCCTGAATGGCACGCACCGTGCCCAGGTTCGGACTGCCTAGAGTAATCAGCGCCTGCACCGCCGGAGTTTGCGGATGCACTAACGCCAATCTCGCGACAATACCACCAGAGGAGTGGCCGGCCAGCGTGATAGGTTCGTTGGGATGTTGCTGACGAATCATTCGCAGCTCTGCCTGCAGCTGCGTTGCCTGAACATGCAACGGTGCTTCGGCCGTTAGTTGTGCACGATAGATTGTGCGCTGGGTATTGTTGCTGTAAGCAGGAAGATAAGTTGTGCCCTGCGGTCCGGCAATCATTACGCCGGCATCCACCCACCCGCGCGCCGCCAGTGGCGCGATGACACCGTTGCGCAGCCAGGTATCGGCATTGGCCGACCAGCCATGCACCAGCACCAGCACATCGGCCTGGGTCGGAGAGCCGACCAATACGCCGAGTAGAATTCCTGCGCGGAGCAGATGACGAATGTTCATACGGGATTCCTCCGATTACATACTGCTGCAATCGTAGTGTCGGCCTGCATGAACCGGATCATCAAGCTCGGATGCTGCCGTACTTGACGACGATCAAGTACGGCGCTGTCAGTGGGGCTACCAATAGGCGTGCAGCACGCCATTTTCCACTTTGTGTTCAAAGTGTTTGAGCGGTCGATTGCCGACGGCGGTACAGGCGCCGGTGGTCACGTCGAATTTCCAATGATGTTTCGGGCAGGTGAGCTGAGTGCCTTCCAACGCCAGATGCGGGATGTTGGTGACCTGATGGGGGCAGCGACTGTCATAGACGCGCAAGGTATCGCCATCACGGTAGATATACAAATTTCGTCCATCGCAATCACGGTAGCTGATCTCGCCCGAAACCAGGCTGTCGACAGGACCGACCGCATGCCAGCTGGATTCAGCGAACAGATTCTCGGGACGGAATTCCGGGATATCCATATCCAGCAGAATATCCGTGGCCCAGACGATCTTGGCCAGGCCCAGGGTCGGGAAGGCCATCAGTAACGCATCGATCACTTCATTGGCGCTGGCGCCGTTACGCAGCGCACGTGTCAGATACTGGCGAAAGCCGCCCTCGGTTTGTGCATCGACCTTGGTGATAACCGAGATCAGATCGCGGGTACGGGTGTCCAGGTGCTTGCCGGCCTCTTTGAGGAATTTAAAGTACGGCCCGATGGCTTCGGGGCGGGCGGCAACCAGGTAATTCAGGGCGTCACTCATCATATTTCTCCAACAGGAAGTTAAGTGTATGGGTGGACAGGCCACGAGCGGTGGGCGCACGGTAAGTCAACCGGGCAATCCCCCATGGCTTGCAAGTCCTTTGGCATAGGCTATGGTCAATATCATAACAATACTCAATGCGATATGACGCGATTGCTTTCGCCGTCACCCGTCGCGGAGGAAAAAGAGATGGCCTATTCAGATATCCAGAATCACGACGACGAGCCCTCGCTACAGACCGAGCGGGAGTTGGAGGGCTTGCCCTTCATTGCACCCTGTCGTCAATTGCCTTTGAACGCTCCAATACAGTGGCTGCAGCTTGGCTGGCAGGATTTTCTGCGCGCGCCGGGCGTGAGCCTGACCTATGGCGGTTTTGTCATGCTGCTCAGTTATGCGTTGGCCTTCTTCACCTGGCAGTTGGGTGGTTATGTCCTCATTCTGAGCCTGATGTCCGGATTTGTTTTTATCGCGCCGGTACTGGCCATTGGCCTGTATTCCATCAGTTGCCAACTGCAGCGCGGGCTGCGTCCGAAAATCGGCTATTGCCTGCGCGAGGGACGTCGGCATCTCGGTAGTGAAATGGTCTACTCCGTTATTCTGCTGATTATCTTTTTACTCTGGGCGCGTGCCGGTTCCATGGTGCACGTATTCTTTCCAATGGAATCGCAACCCCATTTAACAGATCTGGCGGTGTTCCTCACCGTCGGGACGCTGGTGGGTGCGCTGTTCGCCACACTGGTCTTCACGGCGAGCGCGTTCTCGTTGCCGATGATGCTGGATCGTCGCGTGGACACCGTGACTGCCGTATTGACCAGTGTGCATGCGGTTATGAACAACAAGCTGCCGCTGTTATTGTGGGCGCTGTTCATTGTGCTGGCCATGGTGATCTGTGTCATGACCGCGCTGCTGGGGATACTGGTGCTGATACCGGTGATCGGTTATGCGACCTGGCATGCCTATCGTGCCACCATCGACCCCAGTCTCTGGCCCGAGCATCGGCCTTTGAAGCCAGCCCAGTAGCGCAGCATTCCCGCTTGCCGGTTACCCCTATCCGCATGGCTGCGTTACACTGCCGTGACTGTACAATAACAAGCTGGTATTAATGTCCGACATTGAATTACAGGCGCGACTCGAAACTGTTGAGATCCGGCTGGCCCATCAGGAGGCCGCGTTGGATGAAATGACGCGTGCCCTGCTGGAACAGGAACGGCTTATCCGTGAGCAGGCGGAAACCATCAAACGCCTGGAAGTGCAGTTACGAGCCAGCGCCGCGTCCATGATCGCCTCGCGTGATGAGGAAACGCCACCACCGCATTATTGAGGGAGGAACACCGATGAAGCAGTGCGGAACAATAAGAAAAATCACTCTGGGAGCAACTTTGGCGCTGAGCAGCTTCGGCGCACAGGCCGACTTGAATATGCAGCCCGGCCTGTGGGAAACAACTATTACCATGCATATGCCCGGTATGCCCATGGTGCCGCCACCCACCACCCAGCGCACCTGCATTACCCGCGAAGATCTGGTGCCGAAGGATCCGCAGTCGTCGAAGGACTGCCAGCGCCTGGATCATAATATTGAGGGCAACACCGTGACCTGGAATGCCGAATGTACACATGATGGCGGCACGATGGTTGGCAATGGGAAGATTACCTATGCTGGCGATACTTATCAGGGCAGCATGGAAATGGAAATGCGTAACGGCCCGGGCGGGGGGATGACAATGAGCCAGACGCTGACGGGCCGCCGCATCGGCGATTGCCCAAAATAAAACGGCTGAACATTTTAAGGAACCTCTGATTTGTTATTACACCGTCATTCCGGTTTGCGCCGGAATGACTAATTATTCAGAGTTTACTTAACGCAGTACATCGTTGTTATTGCCAGCTACGTGGTGTTATCTAATGTTCGCCCTTGGTGCGCAGCAGTCCCGCCAGGCGGTTGCCCTGTTTCTGCGGGCCGCCGCGCGGGAAAATGTCGTGCAGATAGCGGTTGCTGCCCTGATCTTCACCCCAGATCTTGCGGAAGTGCTTGATGATTTCGCGCACATTCGCCTGCACCTGATGCGCTTCGTAATGGCTGCGCAGAAACCGGATAACTTCCCAGTGCTGACTGGTCAGCTCCAACCCCTCATGAGCGGCCTCGGCACGCACAAAGTCTTCCGACCAATCGGCAAGGTCAACCAGGTAACCTTCACTGTCCGTCAGGATCTCGTGATTATTCACGATGAGTGTGCGCGTTTTCATGTTGGGATAGGCTGTGCTGCCGCCCCCGACACCCGGTGCGCCGCGGTCATCCACGGCATCACCGTCTGTCAGCGACCATAGGCCGATCTCGATATCGCCAGCGAGTCGGCCGTGGTAGCGGGTGCTGCCGGCAATCACAATCTTGCCGCTGGCGGGTGCTATATCGAACTGAGCAACCCCGTTGCGATCCGTGCTGCCTTCTATCGGGTGTGTAGGGTCGGTATCGAGATACAGGCACACCGCTGTGCGCTTCAGTGGTTCGTGCGTGAAGTTCATGGATACATGAATCCGTACCATAAGCGATCTCCCGGATGCCGTGGCGAGTAGTGCCGCAACAGCTACAAGCCTAGCAGAACTGTAGTGCAAACATGCGTATGCCATCTTTATCCCCGATGAGGGAGGCTGGTCATCGTATGCGTGACAAATGTCATGATGCCGGTCAGGGCCTTGCATCCTGTCAGAAGTGGACTGTCCGCAGCAGGCCGACAATGCCGATGGCAATAAGGTAAATGGCGACAATGGTTTTGAACAGGCGGGGCATGGTCAAAATCAAAATGCCGGCTATGAGTGCGGCAAGAGGCTGAATCTGTATCCAGGTCGGCATTATAGTTTCCTCATGGAATATGAATACTGATCGCTGCTGCTCCCTCTCCCTCCGGGAGAGGGCTGGGGAGAGGGTTGGGGAGAGGGGATCAAACGGCGTAACTTGCCTATTAAATTTATCCCCTCATCCTGTCCTTCTCCCGCAGGGAGAAGGGACGCTCCGTTAAACTGCGTCATATCCGGGAAGTGCTTCATCGTTTGCAATGCGCCATAACATAGGGCTTTACGCTTTTTCAGAACAGGGTTTGCGGGACAGCGGTGAATACAAATAATAAAGGAGGCTAATCTCCAAGCAGTCGTGGCTATTCGTCGTCGAAACGCCAGGATACACCTGCGGTCTGAGCGCGGAGGAAGGCCTGTTGGCTTGGGCAGGGCCTGAAGTAGTCATCGGCCGTGGTTTCCGTGTTGCTATCGATCTGCGTAAGGGTCCAGCCTTCCGTAGCCAGGGCCTGAGTGGCGATCTGCCGGGCCTGCGCCGGGTCCCGTGTCTCTACCCAGACAGAGACGCCGCGCGGCGCGCTGCTATCTTTTGAATAAACCTGCATGTGTATGAGTTGCATGCTTTGGGTGTTGATCCTCTGTAACAAATGCAGAGCGTCGTTCAGCGGCTGTGCCGGAATGCATAATGTACTATGCTCGCCATTATGCAACGAATCCAGACCATAAATGCCTGTTTTAAGATTGTCGTCGTTTGCGCAGTGGCGCTATCTGCATATTCTGCACAGGCAGAGGTGACAACCGGCATCGACGCGGATGCCGGTCTACCCTATTGGGAGTTGCGCGAAGCCGGCTTGTCGATACGGTTGGTGCAACGTCATCCGGATCAGACCCGGGCATTCTTCCTGGCGCGAGGCTTTTCGCGCGAGGATGTGGAATTGATTGCGCAGAGTTGTGTGTTCCAGACCATTGTCAGGAATACCGCGCCGGTAACGTCGTCCGATACGTTGGAATACGACTTGACGGCGTGGCGCGTGCAGGTTGCAGGCGCATCGCAGGCTATGCAGAACCGGGAAAGCTGGGCACAGATCTGGGCCGCGCGTGAGATCGCCAAGCCGGCGCGCATCGCCTTCGAATGGGCGCTGCTACCGACCCGGCAGCGCTACAATCCAGGGGACTACAACTGGGGTATGTCGGTATTCGGGTTGCGCCCGGATAGCCATTTCGATCTGGCCTTGAGCTGGAGCCGATCGGGTAAACCGTATAGCGCTGTCATTCGAGAGATTCACTGCGCTGCGGATGTGCCGCCAAAAGAGGAGGCGCAATGAGATTGCGGCAATCCGTTATCCCAGTCTTGCTGTGCATGCTGGTGGCTGGATTGCCCGCATTCGAGAGTAATGCTGCGGAGGAGCAAACCCTGTCCGCGGTCGCCAAACCCGTTGCCGCGCCGGCGTTCGAACTGACCGATATAGACGGGCAGCCCAAGAAGCTGGCGGATTATCTAGGCAAAGTGGTTGTGCTGAACTTCTGGGCGACCTGGTGTCCACCTTGCCGCTACGAAATGCCGTCCATGCAGCGTGGCTGGGAAAATGTGCGTGACGAAGACATTGTCTTTCTCGGTGTGAATGTCGGTGAAGATGAGGATACGGTGTTTCTGTTTTTCGCCGATTACCCGGTCGACTTCCCGTTATTGCTGGATAAGGATGCAAAGGTCATAGAACAGTATCCGGTCACCGGACTGCCGACCACGTATATTATCGATCCCCAGGGGCGTATCACGCACCGCGCCGTCGGCGGGCGTGCCTGGGATGATGACAGCTTGCTGGATCGTCTGCGGGCGCTGAAATCGCTTGAAGAGTAGCGGTCGTAGACGCGCTAAAACTGCGCAGTTGCCCGTGTTCCCATTTGTCCGCAGTTTGCCTCTGCAAGAGGTTGTACATTAGACCGCCTCGCCGTTAGTCTACTGTAATGACTGCGGCGGATTTCAATGTCTGTTCTGACAAGTAACTACATACGCTCGATATTGGTCTGTGCCCTATTGGTCGGATCGCTGATGGCCTTCGCTCAGAACACAGATCCGCTGACTGCCGACGAACGCGCCTGGCTCGCTGAGCATCCCACTCTTCGTGTTGCCCCTGATCCCGATTATCCCCCTGTGGAGTTCTTTGATGACCAAGGGCAATACCAGGGTATCGCTGCCGAGACACTGACGCTGCTGAGTAACAAACTCGGTATCACGTTCGAGATTGTGCATGCGGAGAGCTGGGATGCCGTGCTCGAAATGGCCAAGGCGCGCGAGATCGATATGTTAAGCGCGGCCGTACCTACGCCACAACGCCGTGAATACCTGCAGTTCACCACGCCGATGGTGGAGTTCCCCGGTGTCATTATCGTGCGTGACGAAGTGACGCGCGATCTTACGCTCAAGGATCTGCGTGGCATGCAGGTCGCTGTGGTGTCCGGCTACGTCTGGCAGGATCATCTGGAGACGGATCATCCGAAGATCAAGCTCGACAAAGTGCCTGATCTGACCACCGGCTTGCGCAAGCTGTCGTTTGGTCTGGTCGATGCCGTGGTCGAAAATCTTGCGATTGTCAGTTACACCCTGGAACGTGAAGGTATCAGTAACCTGCGTGTCGCCGGCGAGACAAGCTACAAGGCCAGCCTGGCCCTGGCGGTTCGCAATGACTGGCCGGAACTCGTGCAGATACTCAATAAGGGTCTGGCATTAATAACGCCACAGGAACGGGCGGAGATTCTCGGACGCTGGGTGCGTCTGAAACAGGGGCGTAGCGCGCAGGAGCAGACGCTATGGTATATGGCGTTAGCGGGCCTGGTCGTGGTCAGTCTGATAACAGGACTGGTGCTGATTTGGAATCGCTCGCTGCGCCATCAGGTACATCAGCGCACCCTGGCCTTGCAGCAGGCCAGCGGCAGCCTTGAACGACGAGTACAGGATCGTACCTCGGAACTGGAAGTGGCCAACAGAAAACTCATTGAGGAAATAGCGACGCGCCGGCGTATCGAGGATGACCTGCGCAGTTTCCGATCAGTGCTGGATCAAACGCTGGACTGCGTGTTCATGTTCAGTGCCGATACCATGAAGTTCTTCTACGTCAATCAGGGCGCATTGGATCAAGTGCTCTATTCACGTGAAGAATTGTTCGCAATGACCCCTGTCGATATCATGCCGGAAATCACCGGGCAGCGCTTTCATGAAATGATTGCGCCGATGTTGAAGGGCAACGTGCCTTCGATAACTTTCGAGACCCTGCACCGGCGTAAAGATGGCGTGGATGTGCCGGTGGAAATCTTTCTCCAATATGTGATGCCACAAAATGCCAAGCCACTATTTGTGGCCATCGTGCGCGATATCACCGAGCGACGGAAGGTCGACCGGTTGAAATCCGAGTTTATTTCCACCGTAAGTCATGAGTTGCGCACGCCATTAACGGCGATACGCGGCTCGCTTGGCTTGCTGTCCGGCGGCGCGGTTGGTGCATTGCCGAAACAAGCTGAGGAGCTGGTTGATGTCGCGGTACGTAACAGCGAGCGTTTATCGGCGCTGGTGAACGATATTCTCGATCTGGAAAAGCTGGGAGTCGGCAAGCTGCAGCTGATGTTAGAGCGGTGTTCGATTGTCGATTTGGTGCGGCAGAGTCTGGATGAGAACCGTGGTTATGCCGGCCGCTTCGGGGTGCGTTTCGAGCTGGAATCTCCGAACGCGAACTTCCATGTCAATGTCGACCGTATGCGCATTGCCCAGGTGATGGCGAATCTGTTGTCGAATGCGGCGAAGTTTTCGGAGATCGGAGGACGTGTGACGGTGCGTGTGTTGGCAAGTGATGATCAGCGATCTGTCCGTGTGGAGGTGGAAGATCACGGGATAGGTATATCGGACAGTTATAAGCCGCATGTATTCGACAAATTCAGCCAGGACGACACTTCGGATAAGCGTAGCAGTTACGGCTCGGGTCTTGGTCTGAATATCAGCAAGGGGATTATCGAGCGCCATCAGGGCAGTATGGGTTTCACCAGCACGCAAGGTCAGGGCAGTTGTTTCTACTTTGAGCTGCCATTGAGTAATGATCCGTGTTCTTAGTGACGTCTGGCCGCATCATGTTGCGATTACCCCACGGATTATTGCTTAATTTGCATCAAGAGCAACTTACATATCATTCAGCCTGAGTTCAGCATCTGATATCTATACTTCGTTAGTGGATCCTGTAGGCCTGTCTCAAGAACACCATGAGAAGGCCCATCGAAGGAGGGTGCTATGTTGAATAAATTCTTTGTGGCGGCAACGCTGGCCGCAACCATTGCCACAACCGGTTGTGCTACCTACCAGGGTCAGCAGGAACAGGCCGGCATGGTCATCGGCGGGGTGCTGGGTGGTGTGTTGGGTTCACAGGTTGGTGGTGGACACGGTCGTACCGCGGCGATCATCGCGGGCACTCTGGCCGGTGCGGCTATCGGCGGTGCTGTTGGACATTCGATGGATGAGACCGACCGTATGCGCACGGCCCAGACGCTTGAGACCGTGCGTACCGGCGTTCCCGCGCAATGGCGCAACCCGGATAGCGGCAATGATTACATGGTAGTGCCAACGCGGACTTACGAAACGTCGGCTGGCCCCTGTCGTGAATACACGGTAGATGCGGTTATAGGTGGCAAGAAGGAAAAGGTGTACGGGACGGCCTGTCGACAATCGGACGGCAGCTGGAAGGTTCAGAGTTAAGCTGGCCGTGATTGGATGCCAACACTTCGGCTCAGATAATCGTGCCGGCTGATCAGGCCATTCGGCGTCTGGTGCGCACAACGTTGGGCTGTAGCTGCCCGGAGTCGGTCTTCGAGCAGATCGAACGCAGTCACCGGCAGCAGCCCGTGCGCGAGCATCCTTATACCCTGCGACTCGTGATCGGTAAGCGCTTGCTTATTTATGTGCTGGAACTTGCTCAGTTCAAAGCAGCGCATCTGCGGCTCAACGATCTTCTCATGGCCGGGCGACGCGACCGTGATACGGCAGGGTACAACCGTTTTCGTGCGGTACTCAGCGATCATGCCGCCGATGCAGGGATTGAAGCGTCGTTACAGGCTGAATGGCAACGGCTGGCGGCGGGTGATGAGCGCGTGCATCTGCATCTGGTGCATCCAGATAGCGTGGCCGGAATTGTTGATATATAGAACTCTGTATAAAAAATACCGCAGCGGATCAGTCACGCGCGTCTGAACCAGAATTGATCATCCTTGGCGTGTTGGCACTCAAAGCGTGCGTTGATGGTGCCGCACAACCCTGACACGTTATCCGTCCTGCTAATGAATTCAATATGTTGCGCAATCCTGATGTGATTGTCCGACTTGGCACGCGGTTTGTTTGCCAATAGGTGTGACCTGTCCGGTATACACCCGGTCGCAACAGGCGGAGGAAGAAGATAGCCTATGCCAACCCTCTCCGGTACGCCACGTCGTCCCGTCGTGTTGATTATCCTCGACGGCGTTGGCGTCAATCCCAGCAAGACCAACAATGGCGTGGCCGCGGCCGCAACGCCGAACCTCGATGACTGGTTCGCTCATTACCCGCATACACTGTTGAGTGCTTCAGGACCGGCAGTCGGTTTGCCGGACGGTCAGATGGGTAACTCCGAAGTCGGGCATCTCACTCTCGGCGCGGGTGATGTTATTCATCAGGACATCGTCAGCATCAATGCGGCGATTGAAAGCGAGGATTTTTTTGAAAACCCGGCGCTGACACATGCGGCCTGCGCGGCAGCTAGAACGTCCCGCCCGTTGCACCTGATTGGATTGGTATCCGACGGTGGCGTTCACAGCCATATCGATCATCTGCTGGCGTTGATCGAACTCGCCAAGCCTTATGACGTGCGCATTCTGTTGCACATGATCACTGATGGCCGCGACACCGCGCCTCAATCGGCATTGAATTATCTGCCGATCGTGGAATCGAAACTGCATGAGTCGGGCGGCGCCATCGCCAGTGTGATGGGACGCTATTACGGTATGGACCGCGATAAACGCTGGGAGCGCACGGAACTGGCCTGGCGTGCCTTGCTCCTTGGTAAAGGGCAGCACGCGCAATCCGCGGCGACCGCGATCCGCAGCGCCTATGCCGCCGGTGATAATGATGAGTTTATCCAGCCGATTCTGCTGCCACCTTTCGAAGCCATCGAGCAGGATGATCCGGTCATTTTCTTCAATTTCCGTAAAGACCGGCCGCGTCAATTGGTTGCTGCGTTGAGTCAGCCGGACTTCACGGGATTCGACCGCGGCGGAGCCCCGCTGGCCGCGGTCACCTGCATGATGCCCTATGATCGCAGTCAGCATCTGCCGTATGCCTTTACGCCGGAACAGCCGGCAATAACACTCGGTCAGACCGTCAGTGAACTGGGTCTTGCGCAATTTCACTGTGCGGAGACGGAGAAATACCCGCATGTAACTTACTTTTTCAATGGTGGTCGCACCGTTCCTTATAGCGGCGAGACGCAGTTGATGATCCCATCACCCAAGGTGGCAACTTACGACATGATGCCGCAGATGAGTGCCGCGAAAGTCGCCGATGCCGTTATTGGTGCGATCAGCCAGGGGCGTCATGCCCTGATCGTCGTGAACTTCGCCAACGGTGACATGGTTGGCCATACCGCGGTACCGCACGCGGTCATCCAGGCCGTCGAGACCCTGGATCGCGAGGTTGGTCGGGTGCTGAATGCAGCTACCAACGCCGGGTATTCCGTGCTGCTCACCGCCGATCACGGCAACTGCGAGGAAATGATCGATCCCATGACGGGCGAACCGCACACTCAACACACCACGTATCCGGTTCCATGTCTGATTGTCGATCAGGATAATTGGCAGCTGTCCTGCGCGGGGAGTCTGGCGAATGTGGCGCCAACAGTGCTGCAATTGATGGGAATTCGTGTACCAAGTGCCATGCGTGCCGGTTCGTTGCTGCTCAGAAAACTGCCGGGAGTCCGTGCGGATGTGAGGGAGGTTAAAGCGGCATTGCGCGGCGCAGCCTGACCCCGCCTGGGCGTGCGGCAGGGCTGGGGGCTACACGGAACGGAGCCCCCGCTGAAGTTGACTGTACCCCAACGGTTGCAAATGAGAATTGTTATAATTAGCATGACGTTCATTCCAAGCGACCGTTGAGTTATCTGCCATGCTGCGTGTGCGTATCCCCCTGTTGTTCTTGGCCCTGAGCCTGTCCGTCTCCCTGGCCGCCGCCGAGGAGGTCAATCTCTACTCAGCGCGGCAGGAAGCCCTGATCAAGCCTCTGTTGGACCGATTCAGTGAGCAGACCGGCATCGCGGTGAACCTGGTCAGTGCGAAGGACGATGCTCTGCTCAAGCGCCTGGAGAGCGAGGGCCGCAACAGCCCCGCCGACCTGCTGATCACCGCCGATGCCGGCCGCCTGCACCGGGCCCGCGAGATGGGTATGCTCGCGCCGCTGAAGTCCGAGCTGCTGGCGCAACGCATCCCTGCCAGCTACCGCGACCCCGATGGCTACTGGTTCGGCCTATCGCTGCGCGCCCGCCCGATCCTGTATGTGCGTGGCAAGGTGGATCCCAAGGAACTGTCGACCTATGCGGCGCTGGCCGATCCGCGCTGGAAGGGCCGCATCTGCATCCGCTCCTCGGACAATATCTACAACCAGTCACTGGTCGCCGCCATGATCGCCACCCAGGGCGAGGCCGAGACCGAGGCCTGGGCGCGCGGCCTGGTGGCCAACTTCGCGCGTCCGCCGCAGGGCGGCGACCGCGATCAGGTGAAGGCCGCCGCCGCCGGCCAGTGCGACATCGCCATCGCCAACACCTACTATTTCGGTGCCATGCTCGATGATCCCGCGGAGCGCGATACGGCCGCCAAGCTGGCCGTGTTCTGGCCCGACCAGGCCGGCCGCGGCGTGCATGTGAACGTCAGCGGCATCGGCCTCACTGCCGCCGCGCGTAACATCGAGCCAGCGCGCAAGCTCGTGGAGTTCCTGGTTGGCGAGGAGGCGCAGCGCTGGTACGCCGAGAGCAACCACGAATACCCGGTGGTCGCCGGTGTGGAGCCTAGCGCGACGCTGAAGGCCTGGGGCAGCTTCAAGGCCGATGCGATCAACCTTTCCGAACTCGGCCGCAACAACCCCGCCGCCGTGCGCCTGATGGATCGGGCAGGCTGGAGGTAGTTCCTCCGTTGCGCGCAGCGGGTGCAGGCCTTGCGGCCTGCACCCGTTATCGCTTATGAGATAACCGATGCAGGTGCACACCGCGCGATCCTCCGTTTTCCTGCTCCCAAGCACGCTGCGCACGCCCAGCACGTGGCGCGCGGGCGTGATGCTGATAGCGCTCGTGCTGGCCGTGCCGGTGCTGGTGGTGTTCAGCTTCGTGTTCCAGCCGGCCGGGGAAGTGTGGACGCACCTCGCCGACACCGTGCTCCAGGAGTATCTGACCAACTCGCTGCTGCTGCTGCTGGGCGTGGGCGCGGGAACACTGTTCGGCGGCGTGGCCAGCGCCTGGCTGTGCTCGATGTGCCAGTTCCCCGGGCGGCGCGTGTTCGAATGGGCGCTGCTGCTGCCCATGGCAATGCCAGCCTACATCATCGCCTACACCTACACCGGCATGCTGGATTTCGCAGGCCCGGTGCAGAGCGGGCTGCGCGAGCAGTTCGGCTGGGCGCCGGGCGACTACTGGTTTCCGCAGATCCGCTCGCTGGGCGGCGCGATCGTCATGCTGTCGCTGGTGCTCTATCCCTATGTGTACCTGCTGGCGCGCGCCGCCTTTCTGGAGCAGTCCATCTGCGTGCTGGAAGTCGGCCGCACGCTGGGTGCAGGCGCTTGGCGCGGCTTCTTCCGCATCGCCCTGCCGCTGGCGCGTCCGGCGCTGATCGCGGGTCTGTCGCTGGCATTGATGGAAGCGCTGGCCGATTACGGCACGGTGCAGTATTTCGGCGTCGCGACGTTCACCACCGGCATCTTCCGCACCTGGTTCGGGCTCGGCGACGCAGCCGCCGCGGCGCAGCTCGCCGCCCTGATGATGAGCGTGGTGTTTCTGCTGATCGTGCTGGAGCGCTGGTCGCGACGCCAGGCCCGCTATCACCACACCACCGGCCGCTACCGGCATCTGCCGCGCTATCGCCTGGCGGGCTGGCGCGCGGTCGCGGCCTTCGGTCTGTGTCTGCTGCCGCTGCTGTTCGGCTTCCTGCTGCCGGCCGGGCAGCTGCTGGCGTGGGCGGTGCAGACCGCGGCGGATACGCTCGATGCCGAGTTCCTGCGCCTGGTGTGGCACAGCCTCGTCCTGGCGGGCACGGCGGCGCTGCTCGCGCTGCTGTTCGGCCTGTTCATGGCCTACGGCAAGCGCCTGCGCGGTTCCTTGGGCGTGCATGCAGCGGTGCGCGTGGCCGGCATGGGGTATGCGGTGCCCGGCACGGTGATCGCCGTGGGCGTGCTGATCCCCTTCGCCTGGATCGACAACCGCGTCGATGCCTGGATGCGCGCGAGCTTCGACATCTCCACCGGTCTGCTGTTGAGCGGCACGGTGGCGGCGCTGCTGTTTGCGTACACAGTGCGCTTCCTGGCAGTGGCGCTGCAGACCGTCGAGTCCGGTCTCGGCAAGATCCGCCACAGTATGGATGACGCGGCGCGCTCGCTGGGCCTGTCGCCCAACCAGGTGCTGACGCGCATCCATATGCCGATCATGCGCGGCAGTCTGCTGACCGCGCTGCTGCTGGTGTTCGTCGACGTGCTCAAGGAGTTGCCGGCGACGCTGATCCTGCGGCCGTTCAATTTCAATACGCTCGCGGTGCGCGCCTTCGAGCTCGCCTCCGACGAACGCCTCGCCGAGTCGTCCTCGGCGGCACTGGCGATAGTGCTGGCGGGCATCGTTCCGGTTATCCTGCTCAGCCATTCCATCACCCGATCCCGGCCCGGCCATGACTGATCCGACTCCGCCCCCCAACATGCTCGACGTCGAGCGCATCCGCGTCGGCTACGGCGCACAGACGGTCGTGCAGGATCTGTCCTGCCGCCTGGCACAGGGCCGGATCGGCTGTCTGCTGGGGCCGAGCGGCTGCGGCAAGACCACGGTGCTGCGCGCCATCGCCGGCTTCGAGCCGCTGGTCACCGGCGAGATCCGTCTCGGCGGGCGCGTGGTGAGCCAGCCGGACTGGACGCTGCCGCCGGAGCGGCGCCAGGTCGGCATGGTGTTCCAGGACTTCGCGCTGTTCCCGCATCTGAACATCGCCGCCAACATCGGCTTCGGCATCCGCAATTTGAACGCGGCACAGCGCGATGCGCGCGTGGCCGAGCTGCTCGATCTGGTGGGTCTCGCGGCGCTGGCGCGCGCCTATCCGCATCAGCTCTCCGGCGGCCAGCAGCAGCGCGTCGCGCTGGCGCGCGCGATCGCACCGCGTCCCGCCTTGCTGCTGATGGACGAACCGTTTTCCAGCATGGATGTGGAGCTGCGCGAACAGCTCGCGCGCGAGGTGCGCGGCATTCTCCGCCACGAAGCGATTACCGCTGTACTGGTCACGCACGATCAGATGGAGGCCTTCGCCCTGGCCGACGAAATCGGCGTGTTGCACGCCGGACGTCTAGAACAGTGGGGTTCGGCCTACGATCTCTATCACCGGCCGGGCAGCCGTTTCGTCGCCGACTTCATCGGCCAGGGCGTGCTGCTGCCCGGGACGCTGCTCAACGAGCATCAGGTGCAGACCGAACTGGGTATCATCGGTGGCAAGGTCGCGCCGGGTCTCGTGGCGGGAACGGCGGTCGATGTGTTGGTGCGGCCCGACGATATACTCCACGACGACGCGAGCGCGCAGCTCACCGAAGTCTGCGACAAGGCCTTCCGCGGCGCCGAATTCCTCTACACCCTGCGCCTGCCCAGCGGCGCGAAGGTCATCAGCCTGGTGCCCAGCCATCACGACCATGCCATCGGCGAACGCATCGGCATCCGCCTCGACATCGATCATTTGGTGATGTTCCCGCGCAGCGCGTGAGCGGCGCGGTGTATCAGCCCGTGGCCGCTGCGCTGTCGGCGATATCGTCGGGTTCGTAGCCGAGCACCGGCGCCAGCCAGCGCTCCGCCTCGTCCAGTGCCATGCCCTTGCGGTGCGCATAGTCCTCGACCTGATCGCGGTTGATTTTACCCACCCCGAAATACTGCGAGTCCGGATGACCGATATACCAGCCGCTGACGGCCGCGGCCGGCCACATCGCAAAGGATTCCGTAATCTCGATGCCCGCATTGTGCAGCGGATCGATCAAGGCCCACATCAGTGCCTTCTCGGTATGGTCGGGGCAGGCCGGGTAGCCAGGCGCGGGACGGATACCCTTATAGGCTTCCTTGACCAGATCGTCGTTGCTGAGTCGCTCATCGGCGGCATAACCCCAGAATTCCTTGCGTACCCGTTCGTGCATCAATTCGGCGAAGGCTTCGGCCAGGCGATCGGCCAGCGCCTTGAGCATAATCGCGCGATAATCGTCGTGATCCGCTTCGAAGCGCTGAACATGTTCTTCTATGCCAAGACCGGTGGTTACCGCAAAGGCACCGATGTAATCAGTGATCCCCGTGTCTTTGGGTGCAACGAAATCCGCCAGACAGCGGTTGGGACGCCCCGGCGGTTTCTGGTTCTGTTGGCGCAAATGATGCAGCGTCATCAGAACTTCGCTGCGCGAGGTATCGGTATAGAGTTCGATATCATCCTCATTCACCTGATTGGCCGGGAACAGGCCGAATACAGCGCGCGCCTGCAGCCAGTCTTTGTCGATAATCTCTTTGAGCATGGACTGCGCATCATCGAACAGCTGGCGTGCATGCTCGCCGACCACGCTGTCCTTGAGAATCTTCGGGTAGCTGCCGGCCAGTTCCCAGGTTTTGAAGAACGGCGTCCAGTCGATGTACTTGGCGAT
The DNA here is from genome assembly GCA_018819175.1 of Gammaproteobacteria bacterium. GTDB lineage: Bacteria > Pseudomonadota > Gammaproteobacteria > Thiohalobacterales > Thiohalobacteraceae > JAHJQQ01. The sequence goes on along the minus strand of JAHJQQ010000042.1, from coordinate 128,187 downwards.
GTCGTTGAGCGAGTAATGCTCGAACACCTTGATGCCAAGGACGCTGGGCTCAGTAGGTTGATAGTCGGTCCAGTCGATCTGCTGCTTGTTGGCGCGCGCCTCGGCCAGCGTCAGCCAGTCGGTCTTGCGCACCTTGCCCTTGTGCATCTCACGTACCTGGGCATATTCCTCTTTCACCTTGGCGATATAGTCGGTCGCATTCGCATCGCTGACGAGATTCTGCGCCACGCCCACGGCGCGCGAGGCATCCTTCACGTACACCGTGGTGCCGCTGTAGTTGGGTTCGATCTTCACTGCCGTGTGTACACGCGAGGTGGTGGCGCCGCCGATCAACAGCGGCATGCTGTAACCCAGGCGCTGCATCTCCTTGGCGACATGCGCCATCTCATCCAGCGAGGGCGTGATCAAGCCCGACAACCCGATGATGTCGACATTCTCGGTCTTGGCCGTGTCGAGAATCTTTTGTGCCGAGACCATCACGCCGAGATCGATGACCTCGAAGTTGTTGCATTGCAGTACCACGCCGACAATGTTCTTGCCGATGTCGTGCACGTCGCCCTTCACCGTGGCCATGAGGATCTTTCCCTTGGCCCGGGAGTTCACGTCTTTCTCGGCCTCGATGTAAGGCAGCAGATAGGCAACGGCCTTTTTCATCACGCGCGCGGATTTGACCACCTGCGGCAGGAACATCTTGCCGGCGCCGAACAGATCGCCGACCACGTTCATGCCGTCCATCAGCGGTCCTTCGATCACCTGGATCGGGCGTTCGTACTGGTGACGGCATTCCTCGGTATCGGCCTCGACGAAGGCGTCGATGCCCTTGACCAGCGCATGTTCGAGGCGTTTGACCACCGGCAGTTCGCGCCAGGCCAGGTCTTCTTTCTTCTCGACACTGCTGCCATCGCCTTTGTATTTATCGGCGATCTCCAGCAGGCGTTCGGTCGAATCCTCGCGGCGATTGAGCACGACATCCTCGACGCGCTCGCGCAGTTCGGCGGGAATGTCTTCATAGATGGCCAGCTGTCCGGCGTTGACGATACCCATGTCCATGCCGGCCTTGATGGCGTGATACAGGAACACGGCGTGAATCGCCTCGCGCACCGGGTTGTTGCCACGGAACGAGAACGACACATTGGACACGCCACCGGAGATGCTGGCGTGCGGCAGGGTCTGCTTGATAATACGCGTCGCCTCAATGAAGTCGACGCCGTAGTTGTTGTGTTCCTCAATGCCGGTGGCAATGGCAAAGATGTTCGGATCGAAGATGATGTCTTCGGGAGGAAAGCAAACCTGTTCGGTGAGCAGTTTGTAAGCGCGCGTGCAGATCTCGACCTTGCGTGCCTGAGTGTCGGCCTGGCCGGTTTCGTCAAAGGCCATGACAATGACCGCCGCACCGTATTTGCGGCACAGTGTGGCCTGCTCGATGAATTTGTCTTCACCTTCCTTCATGGAAATGGAATTGACGATGCCCTTGCCCTGAATGCATTTCAGGCCGGCCTCGAGAATTTCCCACTTGGACGAATCGATCATGATCGGCACGCGCGAGATATCCGGCTCGGAGGCGATCAGGTTCAGGAAGGTGACCATGGCCTCCTTGCCGTCCAGCATGCCTTCGTCCATGTTGATGTCGATGACCTGCGCGCCGTTCTCGACCTGCTGCCGCGCCACCACCAATGCCTTGTCGTACTCGCCATTCAAGATCATCTTCTTGAACAGTGCCGAGCCGGTGACATTGGTGCGCTCGCCGACATTCACGAACAGCGAGTCTTCACGAATATTGCAGGGCTCCAAGCCGGCGAGTCGCAGCGTGTGGTCATGTTTGGGAATCGTGCGCGGCGGGAAGGTCGCCACCGCATCGGCAATCGCCTTGATATGCGCGGGCGTGGTGCCGCAGCAGCCGCCGATGATGTTCAGGAAACCGGACTGCGCCCATTCGGCGATCTCCTTGGCCATGGCTTCGGGCGATTCGTCGTACTCGCCGAATTCATTCGGCAGGCCGGCATTGGGGTGCGCGTTCACGCCGCAGTCGGCGATACCGGCCAGTTCGTCGATATGTTCGCGCAACTGCTTGGCGCCGAGCGCGCAGTTGAAGCCTAACGAAATCGGGCGCGCATGGCGTAGCGAATTGAAAAAAGCCTCGGCGGTCTGGCCGGATAACGTGCGGCCGGAGGCATCGGTGATGGTGCCGGAGATCATGACGGGCAGGCGTTTGCCGGTATCTTCGAAATAACTTTCCACGGCGAACACCGCGGCCTTGGCATTCAGCGTATCAAAAATGGTCTCAATCAGAATGATATCGGCGCCGCCATCGACCAGTGCCTTGGTGGCCTCGTAATAAGTTTCGCGCAGCGCATCGAAGCTGACATTGCGAAAGCCGGGGTTGTTCACATCCGGCGACAGCGAGGCGGTGCGGTTGGTCGGGCCGAGCACGCCGGCCACAAAGCGCGGCTTGTCGGGGGTGGCATAGGCATCGCAGGCCGCGCGCGCCAGCTTGGCGGATTCGAAATTCAGCTCATACACCAATTCTTCCTGGTGATAGTCGGCCATGGAAATAGCCGTCGAGTTGAAGGTATTGGTCTCGATGATGTCGGCGCCGGCCTCCAGATAGGCGCGGTGAATGTCGCCGATAATCTTCGGCTGGGTCAGCGACAACAAGTCGTTGTTACCCTTGAGATCGCTGGGCCAATCCTTGAAACGCTCGCCGCGGTAGTCCGCCTCTTCCAGCTTATAGCGCTGGATCATGGTGCCCATGGCGCCGTCCAGGATGAGGATACGGCTTTTCAAGAGTTCTTCTAATGAGGTCATGTCTGTCGCGGCGTTGCTGTTTCGGGCCGCCAAGTCTAGCAGGTCAGGGCCTGAGCCCAAACCCGTGTGGGGCGGAACGGCCCATTTATGGTGTTATAACGGTCTGCTGCGGCATGGCGGTGGAACAATAACCGGACCCTGCAATGGATCAAGACACAATTGTTTCTAAAACTCGGGGTGGCCTGCCGCTATACTCGAGTAGCCTCACAACCTGCTTGGAAATCATGCTCAGCGATCCTGTCCGCCAGTCCAGGAATATATTTGCAGCCGTTGCACACAATGAACTCACTGCGTGGGTGGTATTGGTATTGTCTCTGCTGCTGACGGCTTTGGCCTGGCAGATTTCCACACAGTATGTCGAGCGACGCGCCCAGGAACGCTTCCAGTACGAAGTGGAGGACGCCAAGTTTGCCATCGGCAAACGCATGCTGGATTACGAGCAGATGTTGCGCGCGGGTGTTGCCCTGTTCAACGCAGTGGAGCATCCCGTGACACGTCGTGAGTGGCGCGCTTTCGTCAGTACTCTGAATATCGAAGAATCCTTTCCGGGATTGCAGGGTATCGGCTACTCGCGCTGGATCTCTCCGCAAGACCTGGATGCCGTGATTTCCGAAGTGCGCGCCGAAGGATACCCCGAGTTTGCCATCAAGCCCGAAGGGGAACGCGAGTTCTACAGCTCCATCATCTATCTGGAGCCCATGGACGACCGGAATCTGCGGGCGTTCGGCTACGACATGTTCAGCGAGCCAACTCGCCGCGCGGCGATGGAGCATGCGCGAGACGCTGATCAGACATCCGTATCAGGGCGTGTTGTTTTGTTACAGGAGACCGAGCAGGACGTTCAAGCCGGTTTTCTCATGTATCTGCCGGTTTATCGCGCGGGCGCGGACATCGCAACGATTGAGCAGCGGCGTGCGGCGCTGCTGGGCTTCGTCTATAGCCCATTCCGCATGAGAGACCTGATGCAGGGAATACTGGGCTTTGGAAAACCGGAACTTGAATTCAAGCTTTACGACGGCATAGAGGCTCAGGCCGACAAGCTGTTGTTTGACACTTTGCAGGCCTGGGGAGACGTGTCGGAAAAATCAGTACAAAGTGCAGCTTATACAAGCAAGCAGGTCATCGATTTACCGGGCCGCACCTGGTCGGCCATATTTACCGGCAGCAAGAAATTTGAAGCCGAAATGTCCAGCAGCCAGCCACTGCAGATCGTTGTTGGTGGTGTGGTGGTGGATTTTCTGCTGTTCGCCATTATCTGGTCGCTATCACAGCAGCGAAAGCGAGTCGTTGTAAAGGCGCGTGAGATGACCTCTGAACTGCGTCGTAGCCGCGAGCAGTTCCGTGCCATTACCGATGCTGCCCACGACGCTATTATTTCAACAGAAGTGAATGGGGCGATCCTGTACAGCAATCCTGCAGCCAGTTCGGTGTTCGGCCTGTCGGCCGATGATTTAATCGGCATGCCGGTCACGGCATTGTTAACGGAAGGCGGTGGCCCTAAACAAGGGCCTGGCCTGCCAGCGCTGATGAAAGAGGGTCGGTTCGCTGCTGTCAGCGCGACATTCGAGGCGCAGGGTATACGCGCTGACGACTCGGAATTTCCGCTGGAAGTTTCGGTTTCGAACTGGAAGGCAGAGGATGAGATATTTTTCACCCTGCTGATACGGGATATTTCCGAGCGCAAGCGTATCGACCGGCTTAAAGATGAATTTATCTCGACCGTATCCCATGAGTTGCGTACGCCGCTTACGGCGATTCGTGGTGCCCTGGGTCTGCTGCGCACGACCGAAAAAAATAACGCGCCGATACCGCAGAGCGCCGATCTGCTCAGCATAGCCTGCCAAAATACCGAGCGCCTGGTACATTTGGTCAATGACATACTGGATCTGGAAAGGCTTGAATCCGGACGGCTGGTGCTTGATCTGCAGCAGCTGAATCTACCGGAGTTGCTCAAGCAGGCGATTAGGGAAAATCAGCCTTATGCATTACCGCATGACGTTGCACTCGTGCTCGCAGAGCCGATACCGAATATCAGTCTGCAGGCGGATTCCGGCCGGCTGATGCAGGTGCTCGCCAATTTCATTTCCAATGCCATCAAATTCTCGGAGACAGGCGCTTCTGTAACAGTGAGCGCTGTGTTGAAGGATGGTAAGGTGCGAGTCAGCGTAACCGATGCCGGTATAGGTGTGCCGGAAGATTTTCGGGAACGGCTATTTATGCGCTTCACGCAGGCGGACGCAACCGACAGCCGCCGAAAAGGCGGGAGTGGACTTGGATTGAGTATTTCAAAATCGATTATTGATCTGCACAAGGGCGCCATCGGCTACGATACCGAAGAGGGTAAGGGAAGCTGCTTCTATTTTGAATTGGCCGTTGCGCAACCGGGGTCGGAACAAAGTTCAATCTAAGGAACATCTGATTAATTCGTCATTGCGAGGATGCCTTGACCCGAAGGGTAAGGTACCCATAATGAAGCCCGAAGGGATTCTATGGGAAAGCGACGCGGCACAAGCGAGCTTGCGAGCGCAGAACGCCCATAGGGTGGCCCCGAAGGGGTGAGCGTAGCGAATAATCTTTAAGGTATTGATTTGACGGTTGGGAGATTGCTTCGCTTCGCTCGCAATGACGACATTACCGAATTAATCAGACCTTCCCTAACGTTAATGAAATCTGCGTGCCGACCCCCGCACTGCGCTCTTACCTCTACATCGGTTGCCGGATCGTGAATGCGCCGCGGATGTCGCCGGTTTTATAACCAACAGCCTGGTCGTCCGGATAGAGTGCCTTGAGTTTTGCGCTGACCTCGGGCGCGATATCCGTGCCGTGGCAAGCCAGACAGGGGGCGTCTTTGGCGATGCCGATGGCCTTCATGTAGCGGAACTCGCGACTGCCGTTGTCGCCGATCAGCTCGAAGAACTCCAGCTTGGCAGGGTCTTCGCCGGCGGCTTTGCGTTGCTCGAACGTCTTCAGCACGTCACGTTCCCAATCGTCGGCGGCGTTGTCGGCATTGCGCGGCTTGAGTGTCGTGCGTCCGACCGACCAGCCCTGCGCCTCGGATACCGCGGCCGCAATCGCGGGCGCCTTTTCATTGCAGACGCTGATGGCATTGATCGGCCCACCGGCCTTCATGGCGGCCTGGAGCTCACCCTGCAGATTCTGTGCGAAGGTTTTGACGGCCGCGCGGCTCGCAGCGGCGCGCGCTTCGAGATCATCGGTCGGAATCTCATCGGCCGAGATAACGGGCGCCACCAGAACGGCAGCCAACGCGATAAGTCGAAATTGTTTCATGCCACACCTCATAGAGTCCGAAATGCATGGTTGGCGCGTCAGAGCTGAACGCAGGCCAACAGACGATGCGGGTGATTGTAGTTTGAAGCCCGTGCCGATTGCCTTGGCACAGATCAAGTCTTCGCCAGGTTTTGACTTGCTCAGCTCACCGGCGGTGGCAGTCGCTCAATCTGATTCAGCAGCGCGTCAAAATCAAGTTGGAGGGAATGTGAGAGCTGCCCGGCGCGCTGTGCAAGTTCTGTAGCGGTGGGCGACGGTTGCCTGCCGGCCAGCAGTACCATGTTGCCGTGATCCGGTACCTTCACCAGCATCACCCAGGGCAGGCTTTGACGCAGCACAACCAGAATAGAGACGATTTCGTCCTCCGTGCGTGGACACAGGTTCAGCGATAACACGCCGGACTCTGTCAGGTGCTGCGCGACAAGCCGGTAGAAATCCGCATCGAACAGACAAGGCGCATGGTTATCGCCGGCAAACAGATCCGCCAGGATCAAACCGAATGTCTGTTGACTGTGTTGCAGGTAGTCTGCGGCGGTTTGAAGTTGCACCGGCCAGTCACGCGGCAGGTAAAAATAATCACGCGCAAGCTCGATCATGCTCGGGTTGCTGTCGACGGAGACAAGCTCGAGTGCGGGCAGGCGGCTGTTCAGGAAGCGTTCGATGGCGCCAGTTCCGGTACCCAGATTCAATACAGGCGCGGGTGAAGTTGAAACCGGCAGGCCCATCAGCATGGCCAGATGATTCGGCAATAGCAGTTTCTCAGGTGCATCCAATCGCATGACTGACTGGATGGCGGCATCGCCGGAACAGAGCCAGCGATAGCCGTCATGCTCGTGGACCGTCAGCGCACCCGCATCCGCCTCCGCAATCTGATAGTCGCGATACTGTTCCGGGCGGAGATTGAAAACGGTTTCGATGGACATACGTCGATGTGCTGTTGAACCAGTAGTCATTATCCGCCGTTGCTGAACCAGGCCAAGATGGCAGTGCCAATGCCGATCAACGCAAGAAGGATGGCGATCCGCACAAGTCTTTTGAGGGATCTGATTTCCTGTTCGAGTTTCGCCGCGCCGGTATCGATGCCTTCAATGGTGCCTTTCAGCTGCGTCGCCAGTACCTTCACCGCTTCCGCATTCTGCGTCACGGCCGATTGAAGTTCGGCAATCTGGGTTGGTACCACTTCAGATGACTTGTCAGCGGAGGTTTTCGCGGTGAATGCAGGAATAGCCGCCCTCACGATCTGCGTGATGTAGGGGAGTGATGCCTTCAGAACGGGGAGCCAGACCGCCATGGTGATCCTTCATGGTTACCGATAAGTAAAGAGTGTGACGATAGTAGTGAATACAGGGTTCCGTCGCCGTCGGCTTGAATTTACCACAACAACCGAATCGCAGCGGCAATGGAAAGAAAGCACACCACCCATAAGATAACCTGGCCCGACGCGCCCTCGAACTTCATCCCCAAGCCTTCGAACTTGACCGGACCTTCCGAATGTCTGAGGGCAACCACAATAAAGGCCGCCAGTAACGCCGCCATCGGCAGGCCTATGGTTGCCGCGAAATGCTCTTTAACGACGGCGACAATTAACCCCGGCTCGAAATAATTCAGAAACCCTGAGACAAGCGTCACCGCGACAACGGGGACAATCAAAATGAGTATCCAGGTAATGACGTTCTTCGGGTCTGCATTCATGTCGGCCATCCTCCTGGGTTGGCTGGGTTGCATCCTCTAGAAATTCTCGCGTTCAACTTCCTGGTAAACAAAATTGATGACGCGACCCATTTCAGCAAAGTTGTTCCAGTCTTTATAAGACTCAAGATCGGCAATGACCTTGTCTTTCATCTCGTAAGCTTCCATGCCTTGATCGTAATATTTGGTTACCGAGGCGTGCAGCGCCACCAGGAATGCCAAAGAGGCCTCGGGCACCTCGCGACCACCGCTCTGACCATGGCCTGGTATATAGATATCAATCGGCCGTTCCAGCATGGCTTTGATGGCGACAATGGTGCCCTTGAAGCTGGCATCCTGTGGCACATCTGAATTCGGCACACGACGCGCAGCCACAATGTCACCAAAGAATAATCCCTTATCATCGACAACCTCGATCATGAGATCACTATCGGTGTGCGCAGGGCCGGCGTGATGAATCTTGAGTGTTACGCCATCCAATACCAGCTCTTCACCGCCCTCAAGGCCGATGTTCGGGGTGGTTGCCCGGGTTCCCGCAATGGCACCCTCGGTCATGTCCATCAAGCGCTTGATCCAGATGTCGCCTTCTCCAGCGTCAATGCGCTCGATCATGCGCCGGTGCGCATAGATTGGTACATCAGGATACATTTCACGGATGCCATGGTTACCAAGCCAATGATCACCGTGCACATGCGTGTTGAATACCGCAATGACCGGTTTGTCTGAAACCTTGCGCACCTTCTCCAGCAATTGCTTGCCGATTTCCACGCTGCTGCCGGGATCCACAATAATGACGCCATTATCGGTCAGAATCGCTGCGGGATTATTCATGAATCCGCGGGTTTCCGGGCTAGGAAGATCCTGGGTGCCATGCACGACGTGGATGCGTTTGCTGACCTGGTCCAGCGTGTAGTGCGCAATGGAGGACGGCGCACTGACATCATGTGCGCTGGCTGGTTGGATCCCTGCGAGTGACAGGAGAATTAACATTAGACATTGGCGCATTGTGCTATTCCTCAATGGGCTGAGATTTCATCTGAACTGCACGGCCTGTTGGAGCCTGGTGTCGCTGTTATTGAGAGCTGCGTTTCTTCGCCTTTCGGGTGAAGATCAGCATGAGTTAGTGCCACATGTATGCTGATCAGTCGCTATTGCTGCAATTGATTCTGCCTAATGTCGCTCTTTACAAAACACGACAGGCGTACATCCACCGTCACCGTTAGCGCTGTCAGTGCGGCGGCCTTCGCGCGGCCCTCGGCATTGGCGCGATAGAGATGCGGTGTCATCGCCAATAGATCGGCAATCTGTTCCGCTCCGCTGAGTTCCAGAGCATAGCAGACCGTCTCGGTGGTTAGACGGGTGAAGCCTTCAGGGTCTTGTCGCTCGTCGGTTCGCGCCGGCTTCAGGCTGGGATAGATGATTTCGCGCAGCTCGCGCAGATGATCCGGACCGGGGTCGACCTGTAGCAACTGGCCATTGGGTTTCAGCACGCGCGAAAATTCGCTATACACAGGAAAACCGAAAATACACAGCAACCGATCGAGTGTGTTCGATTGCACAGGAAGATTCGCGTTACTGCCCACGATCCAGTTCGGCCGCTTGTCCTGCTTCGCAGCGGATTGCACGGCCCATTTGGAAATATCCAGCCCCAGTAGCGCCAATGTGTGTTCAGTATCCATCGCAGCAGCCAACTGGCGCAGGTAATAACCCTCGCCACAGCCGGCGTCGAGACAGCTGGATGTTTCATCCGGTGATAAACCGGTCAGCACGGCCAGGCTGACCGCCGCTGCAATCGGCTGGTAATAACCGGCATTCAGGAAACGTCGCCGCGCCGCGACCATTGCCTTGCTGTCGCCCGGATCGCGCGAACGCTTGTTCTGTACCGGCAGCAGGTTGGTATAGCCCTGACTGGCAATGTCGAAACTATGCCCGGAGGCGCAACGCCACGCGGAGCCGTCACGCAGCAAAGGTGCGCCGTCGAGGGGGCAGGCGAGTGCTTGGAAGGCAGTGATGTTCATGGGTTATTTATCATGACGGCCCAATGATACATGCCAGGGGCGCAACCCACAGTGCATCCCCTTTGGGGATACTCTGAATAATTCGTCATTCCGGCGCAGGCCGGAATCCATGTGATTCAAGGCACTAGATTCCGGCCTGCGCCGGAATGACGGTTTAGTAATAACTCAGAGGTTCCTTAGCGCCATTGTGAACAGTCCCTGGCCGGTCCGTCACGGGGTCGTCATAGTGTCAGGGAATCAACGTATCGCACTTGCTGCCGTCCGAATTCTGCCGCACCGACAGGGTGTGCCCGCCGGGACATCGGCCTTTCTGTCTGCTCCGTTAGGGCGGAGCGGAATAAGGAGGGAAGCCAGATCAGGATGTTAGGGCCTGTTTGCGGTATTACCGAAGCGGGGTGGACGCCATGGCGGCACTGGGTGAGGGAATGCCCGCAGGGTCCGGCATAGAACTTGCCTTTGCTGAGGTTTACAGAATTCTCGGAGATGTCGGCATGTTGTTTGTACTCGGTTCCAAGGATCGTCACCTGCTGGGGATCCGCTCCCGGCTCTTTATCCGCATGCACCACACGGCCCTCATCGGTCTGGTGGGTTGGATCGGCTATCTCTTTGTCATTCGGGAATTAATGTAAACGTTGCGGGCACCCAAGCAGCCGGAGGCTGCCTTGCGTTACTGGGTGTTCGGTGCTCTGAAAAAGGATTCAGGCACAGGCCGAATACCCGGCAACATAGGCCGCCTGCGGATGCGTCAACTCGCTGCTGGGGATGATGACGAGACGCAGCCCGAGTTGCAGCTGCGGGTCTCGTTCAAACAGGGCCGGGTAGAGCGTCAGCAGCGCTTTATGGTGTCCGGGGTTGATGAACACCACGTTCGGTTGCTCACCGTGCGCACGTTCGAATTCCTGTGCGCAGGCCAATATATGATCCAACATGTCAGGGCTCCTCGTTACCGATGATTGCCGAACAGCTGGCAGGCACAGGTTGGCTGACCTGCATTGCAGCGCCATGTCGTCTGGATGACAGATTTGTGAAGGCGGAAAAGCAGGGCCAGCGAGCAATTAACTCTAAATATTAGTAATAATTGCGCTCTTGACCCGAATGGCAGTTACTTAAGCCTCATGTAGGTCGGGTTAGCGTTGTTTGCGTAACCCGACTGGCGATGCGCAGCAACAGAACGCCTAAGGTGTGCCTGTCGGCACGCTTGGTGGGTTACGGCGCAAACAACGCGCCTAACCCACCCTACATTGGATATGATTCACTTAAGGAACCTCTGATTTATTCGTTGAATCGTCATTGACCCGAATGGCAGTTACTTAAGCCTACTGTAGGTCGGGTTAGCGATGTTTGCGTAACCCGACAGGCGATGCGCAGCAACACAACGCCTAAGGTGTGCCTGTCGGCACGCTTGGTGGGTTACGGCGCAAACAACGCGCCTAACCCACCCTACATTGGATATGATTCACTTAAGTAAGTGCCATTCCGCTCTTGCCCCGGCTTTTCTCCTGACCCCGGTAACCTGACGTGAAACACGCAACGATACGCCAACCCGAATTACTCGCCCCGGCCGGCTCGCAAGCCATGCTGGAAACCGCGCTCGCCTTCGGCGCGGATGCCGTCTATGCCGGTCAGCCGCGCTACAGCCTGCGCGTGCGCAACAACAGCTTCCGTAATGAAGTCGAGCTTGGCATCGGCATCGACTATGCGCACAGCCGCGGCAAACTGTTTTACGTTGTCAGCAACATCTCGCCACACAACAGCAAGCTGAAAACCTATCTCGCGGATATGGCGCCGGTCATCGAACTCAAGCCCGACGCCCTGATCATGGCCGATCCGGGTCTGATCGACATGATTCGCGAAACCTGGCCGGACATGCCCATCCATCTCTCGGTGCAGGCCAACACCGTGAACTACGCGGCGGTGCGTTTCTGGAAAAAACTTGGCATCAAGCGCGTGATCCTGTCGCGCGAGCTGTCGCTCGATCAGGTCGCCGAGATCCGCCAGGAATGTCCGGACATGGAATTGGAAGTGTTCGTGCATGGCGCGCTGTGCATCGCCTATTCCGGTCGCTGCCTGCTGTCGGGTTACTTCAACCATCGCGATCCCAATCAAGGTGCGTGCACCAATTCCTGCCGTTGGGGATACGACATCCACCCGACCAAGATCGGCGCGGATGGCGATGTGTTCCTGCTCGAAGAAAAGCAACGCCCCGGCAGTTATATGCCCATCGAACAAGACGAGCACGGCACGTACATCCTGAACTCCAAGGATCTGCGCGCCATTGAACATGTACAACGCTTGACCGAAATGGGCATCGACTCACTGAAGATCGAAGGCCGCACCAAGTCGCCGTACTATGTGGCGCGCACCTGCCAAAGTTATCGCCAGGCTATCGACGATGCCGTCGCCGGCCGCCCGCTCAATCCAGCTTTGCTACGCGAACTCGATGGCCTCGCCAATCGCGGCTATACCGGCGGCTTCTACGAACGTCACCCGGACCAGGAATATCAGAGCTACTTGAAGAGCCATTCCGAATCGGATCGCAGCCTGTATGTCGGTGATGTCCTGAGCTATGACGCAGCGGGTCTGGCCGAAATCGAGGTGAAGAACAAGTTCTCGGTCGGCGACCGTATCGAACTCATTCACCCCAGTGGAAATCTGGAACTGACGATCACCAACATGCAAGGCAAAGACAGCGCGCAAGTCGATGTCGCGCCGGGCAGCGGTCATCGCGTCAGCATCCCCTTGCCAGCCGGTTATGAGGGCGCCTTCGTTGCGCGGTTTGTTGCGGAGCGGGAGTAGGCGAGTGCTTGTTGGTTTAACGTGGTCGTTAACGGTAGAACTTTGCGGCCAGCAATCAAATTTGAACTACTGCTGTCCCACAAACCCTGTTCTGAAAAAGTGTAAGGCCCTATATAACGGCGCATTGCAGATAATGAAGTGTTTCCCGGACATGACGCAGTTGAGCGGAGCGTCCCTTCTCCCTTTGGGAGAAGGACAGGATGAGGGGATAAATGAAATCGGCACGTTACGCCGTTTCGGCCCCCTCACCCCAACCCTCTCCCGGAGGGAGAGGGAGTTTATGGGACAGCAGTGAATCTGAACCCACTGAATACCAAAATCGTTGATAATGACAGATACGGGTGACTTGAAGTTTTTACCCTTACCCGGAATTACATTGTCAACCACGGCGCTGTCGGCGCGCAGTGGTGGCAGGTGTATCGGTCGGGTTATTCTGCGGCGTAGTCGCTAGCGCCGCCTGAGCATGTAGCTTCAAACCCAGTGCCTTAACAACTTTGAGTATGGTATCGAATCCAGGGCTGCGATCTCCGGAAAGCGCCTTGTATAGGCTTTCTCGGGACAAGCCGGTATCACGCGCCACCTGCGTCATGCCCTTAGCGCGCGCTATGTCACCGAGCGCCTTGGCAATAAAGGCGGCATCGCCATGCGCTTCTTCCAGACAGGCCTCGAGATAGGCGGCCATCTCCTCCGGTGTACGCAGGTGCTCGGCTACATCATAACGAGTCGTGCGGGTCTTGGTCATAATGAATACCTAGAGGTTGCGAGCAAGACGCAAAGCGGTTTTGATATCGTTTCCCTGACTACGTTTGTCGCCGCCCGCGAGCAGAACAATGATTGCTCGACCATGCTTTTTGAAATAAACGCGATAGCCGGGGCCATAATCAATGCGCATTTCTGAAACGCCCTCACCAACAGGCTTGACGTCTCCAGGATTGCCGGACGCCAACCGCTCAACCCTCATCAATATACGTGCACGCGCATGAATATCGGCCAGACTATCCAACCACTTCGCATCTACATCCGTGTAGCGAATCTCCATAGAAGAAGAGTGTAGCCGTGTGGCTACAATACGTCAATGTGGTCTATTCAGGTGCGACAATCAGGCTCTTAACGCTTAGGCCGCTTCTTTCGTAACGGCTTCTTCTCATCCTGCCCACGAATGATTCCAGAGGCGGCCAATCCCAGCAGGCGGCGGAACTTCGGGCATTCCATATGGCTCGGTGCGGAGCAGACTGCCGCATGCCGGAGACCTTCGCGCATCGCCGTCAATTTCCGAATGGTGCTGTCGAGTTCATCCGCCTTGTCAGACAGTAGCTGCCTGTCAATCTGAGGCTGCCCGCCGGCGCCGATCATGCGGGCGATTTCATCCAAAGAAAAACCGGCCGAACGTCCCAGCGCGATCAGCGCCAGCCGTTCCAGCACATTGGCGTTGAACAGGCGACGCAGTCCCTGCCTGCCAACAGACGTGATTAACCCCTTTTCCTCATAGAAGCGTAACGCCGAGGCGGGAACGCCGGAACGTTTTGCGACTTCGCTGATATCCATGGCCACACCTTGACTTAAAGTCGACTTGAAGTAGTACGCTATCACCACGTCCTCATCAAGACAAACTCAGGAGGTAAACATGAACCAGCTGATACAGACCATATTCCTTGGTATAGGCGCTACGGCGGTTACGGATATGTGGGGGATCGTGCGTAAACAACTGTTCGATATTCCCCCGCCCAACTATGGGCTGGTGGGCCGTTGGATCGCCCATATGCCACACGGGCGCTTTCGTCATATCGCCATCGCGGCAGCATCTCCCATGCGCGGTGAACACATCATAGGTTGGGCAGCTCATTACCTGATCGGCATCGCGTTCGCTGCCTTGTTAGTCGGTATCTGGGGACGCGCATGGATGGAGCACCCGACGCTCGGTCCCGCACTCGCTGTCGGTATTGGCACCGTTGCGGCGCCCTTCCTATTGATGCAGCCGGGCATGGGTGCGGGTATTGCCGCCTCCCGGACACCGAACCCTAACGCAGCACGGTTGCAGAGCTTGATCATGCATGCGGTGTTTGGTCTCGGTCTCTATGCAACAGGCTGGGCGACACATCTGGTATATCCGACATGAGCAGAAATCCAACCAACAGCAATTGCCTTATTCGATAACTTATACATAGGAGAATGAAATGCGTATTCCCGCTCGTTATGCACCGATCCTTTTCAGCGCCTTGCTTTCGATCATCATGGTCAGCATCGTTTCAGCCTTCGTGCTCGTGATCTCACAAGGGATACACTCGGGCTTTCCTGCGCAGTGGCTCAAGAGCTGTGTAACGACATGGCCTGTAGCCTTCATAGCGGTGGCGATTGTGGCGCCGTGGGTACGGCGAGTTGTTGGTAGGGTGACCGCATAATTTTGGAAAACGGGTATTAATGGGGTCGGAGTCACTGCTGTCCCACAAACTCCCTCTCCCTTCCGGGAGAGGGTTGGGGAGAGGGTGTCAAAATAGAAAACTGCTTGAATATTAATTCCTTCATCCTAGCCTTCTCCCGGGAGGGAGAAGGAACTCTTTGTTTTTTGCCAACGGTGATTTCCATGTCCTCTATCGTCGTTAAATGAGTTAGGAGCTGCAATTAACACCTGGATCGAACCCCGATCAAAATTATGTGGGACAGCAGTGGGTCGGAGTAATAACTTTTGGGATAACTTAAGGTCGAATTATTCAGGAGTTTTTACTCTGACCACGAATTCACGAATTCACATCCTCATTGCGAATCTTTGAAATTTCACACCGTGCCTTATGATGTTCTGTTCTTCTGTTATTTTAAATCCGTGATGTGAGAAGAATGGAACAGCGACAAGGCTGGCTTCCGTGTACAACTCCTTCACGCCCAAGGTTCGGAGTTGAAGGATAGCCTCGGCCAACAACGCCGATGCAACCCCTTTTCGCGCTGCATTAGGTTTTGTGTATAGAAGATCAACATGACCGTCAGCCTCGTAAGAAATAAACCCTAGGCAGGACGCATCGTCCTCCGCGACGATCGTATGAACACCCTCGAAGCGTTTCCGCCATTCAGCGATGTTCGGTGACTTTGGTGCCCATGCATCTCTTTGTGAGGAATCGTAATGACCAATTGAAAGGACGTGGACCGAAGAGGTGAAAAGCAGGACAAGTTCTTCAGCATCCGATTCACGGTATTTGCGTAGATTCACGACCAGGCCCTCTTTGCGCCCAACGTCGCCCGTCGGTTCTCGATGGGATTGTTAGAATTTTGTAACTTCAAGCAAGCGTATGAACTCAAAAACCGCGACAGATTTATTTATCGAATAATAAATCTGTTCCCTTATCTCTTGCTCTCCTTAATAAGCATATTCAGAAAACGATAGAGTTCAAGGGGTCAGGATAGAGTTCAAGGGGTCAGTGTACTCGAAAAAATACAGTGTATATTTCGAGTACACTGGCCCCTTGAACCTCTGACGCATTGAGTCCTCCTAATCAACGGAAACAAACGACATGTTGAAAGAACAAGAGATGGCACCTTCGTTCGAAGCGCTGGACCAGAATCGCCGTCGGGTACGGCTTACCGATTTTCGGCGCAGGCAGAATGTGGTGCTGTATTTCTATCCCCAGGACGATACGCCGGGCTGTACCGTCGAAGCCAGCCAGTTCAGCGCGTTGGCGGACGAGTTTGCCAAGGTGAACACGGTGGTGCTCGGCATCAGTAGGGATTCCTGGGAGAGTCACCAGGCCTTCATCGCCAAGCACGGCTTGCGGGTCACTTTGCTCTCGGATACTGCCGGCGTGGTGTGTGATCGCTACGGGGTATGGCAGGTGATGGAGAAAAACGGCGAGCGGAAAATGGGCATTGTCCGTTCCACGTTTCTGATCGATCGCGACGGCAGATTGGCGGCGGTGGAGTATGGCGTCAACGCGGACGGCCACGCCGCCCAGATGCTTGAGAAAGCCAGCGCGCTGTGTGAGTAAAGCAGGGTCAGAGAGCAATTAACTCTAATATTAGAAACAATTGCTCTCTGACCCCTTGATCTACTAGCGGCGTCATTCCTATCTCAACTATAGGGCGCCATTGGAGTTCGAGCGGATAATGAACGTCTCTTAACTTAAAGTCCGTTTTTGCGGGGAAAGATCAGAACAAGAAAACAAGAAAACGGGACACAAGAAAACGGGAAAACTGGGGACAGACCACGGTTTCGATTTTGGTTTAGGAAACCGTGGTCTGTCCCCAGTTTCTGACCCCGGTATTCACCGCGCATAAATCTGTATGTTCTTAAAACCTTGAGACCGCTCAGTCACGGGGTATCCTGAAGGCATAACGTTGCGATAATCCGCACTTGACGGTGACCGGCCGGAGCGACGGCGAAAGGAAGGACCGTTCAAGTGTCGGGCTCATCACGATGTTTTGCATCGTCATTCTCCGATACTTGTTCACCATCTATTACAACGCCTTTTGTAAATTGCGAGTACGTGTCTCGTAGATGCTGTAATGCATCGTTTTGGTCTATCTCGTAATTAAGCTTCTCGCGAACGAATTCTAGTCGGTACTTGTTCTCTCGAATGATCTGCGACCAGGTTTTTACCCAAATTGTTACGTCGGCATCTTTTGTATCCCGAAATAGGACTCCTTTTGGGCGTCCGTCTTGGTTTGCTTTGCGTTGTGTATAAGAGTCCATTTCATTGGAAATGATCCAGAAATCCCACTTCGTTGACAAAGATGCGAACCTATCATCTTCGATGACGGCAAATGCGTAATTTTCTATTTGAGAGCATTCTTTTTCGCCAATCTTGACTTTTGGTGCTTTGAGCTCGACTACAAGATGCTCAACTTCGTCTTCGCGATTACACGGGATAGAACGAGAGAGCATGAGATCGACAATTCCGACAGTTCCGTCGATTCGCGTTACTGGCTCGTCTATGGGAATTTCGGTGCCGAGAATCTCTCGGTGTTTACGTAAAACTTCGGTCAATGAACGGTCGTTAACGGATATCGAGAATTCTTGACCGAATAACCAAGTGTTCTCGGCGACTATTTTGTGGAGCTGGCTTCTCTCTTTCAGTGTTTTCTTTGAGTCAGTATCGAAAAGAAGCAGCTCTAGCCCTGTGATGAGTTTAAGACGATCTGTTACTAGTTTTGACGCGTTAATAACGCCTGCGAGCGATACATCACGAAGCAGTTCGGATAATTGATCGAGGTCTTTTTTCGGTAGCTTGAGAACCTCTGTAATTACAGTTTGAAGCTCTTCTGGTCCGCGCTCGAGCGCGTGTCTCAGCATCCGAAGCTGAAATGCCTTAGATTTCTTATCCGCCTCGTCAAACGAGGGTAAGCTCTCCGCGACCTTTGTGGCGACGACGTCGAATACTTGCCGTTCCGCCACTTCGACAGGCGATGCTGCCTTTTCTGGGAACGGATATATGTTATCTTCCTTCCACTTCCGTATTTTCTCTTGGCTCTCCTCTACTAAGCGGGATGCGAAGTGTGACTTTATCTCCCTGATAGCATTTTCCGAGGCATCACGAAGGTGAGTGTTGAGTTCACCAAGACCGAGGGTTCCATCGTTACTTAGAACGCTTATGAGTTCGGATTTCAAATAGCCGGAGAAACCGAAATCACCGACACCGCGAATCTGCCTGGGATACTTGTCGAGAGGGAAAGAATTCTCTGTGCAAAGCCAGAGTTCTCTATCACCGCCGTCGCGCCATTCAACAATTTCTAGAATAACGGGGTATTCGATGTCATTGTACGTAATCGGGGAAAGGGACACCGTTTCGACGTGCCGGATTGCCGTTGCCGCATCCAGGCGTTCACCTCCGATCATTAGCGTTACACGCCGATAAGTATGGAGATACAAGGCAAATATGGGTAGCAGTTTATATGCGGCGATTTCCGGATTAAAAACAGAAAACTCT
The DNA here is from genome assembly GCA_018819175.1 of Gammaproteobacteria bacterium. GTDB lineage: Bacteria > Pseudomonadota > Gammaproteobacteria > Thiohalobacterales > Thiohalobacteraceae > JAHJQQ01. The sequence continues at coordinate 109,682 of JAHJQQ010000042.1, read as the reverse complement.
TTTAATGGCTCGGATAGTCGAACGGTTACTCCATGGGTAGTACGAGAATCTGTAGCAGAATCTTCAATTGAAAACTCTTCCAGCCGGTCCGCTAATGCGACAATCTTAAACGGTGCTTCTACATCTCCATTTGGCAATTTTGCAACGACATCCCATTCAACGGATCTACATAACGCAAATGCCTTGAATCGTCCCTGGCCTTCTTTCCCGTGTAATAACCGGCCTTCGCTCGTTTTATCTTTATGGGATTTCCAAGAGCCTCCCAATGCAGTGAATAAGGATTCCGCGTCTTTTATTGAGAAGCCAACCCCATTATCTTTAATAATTACTTCAAACGTGCCTAACTCGCCTTCAGTAAAAAAGACTTCGACGTAAGTGGCGTCCGCATCAAGGGCATTCCAGATAAGCTCCGCCAGTGCTCTTTCCGGGCTCGCTTGCGCAACCTTAGAAAGGTAGTCACGTTGGACTTCGACTCTGCACGTGCGCTCTATCATGATTCGCTTCGCTTCGATTGATGTTCAAAAAAACGAAAAAACGTGACTGATTTATTTTCCCGAGCACGATTCACGGATAAATAAATCTTCCCCCTTGATTGCCTTGATTATCTTTTTGTTAAGTGAATTATTCAATTGGATTGATATACGTGACATAAGGCCCATCTCCGAATATTGTTTGCTGGGTATGCCACACTCCCTTAGTCGAATTTTCATCAAAAATCATTAAGACGCCATGATTTATTTTTGATATTTTCATATAATGCAATACTTGCCCGGTTGCCTTATCACCGTAGTGACGCAATAAACTACTTCTCTTAATTTCCACAAGTACTTTTTTATTATCCGACGACAATATTAGATCGGCTCGTTCGCCAGATTCACCATTAAGTCTAACGTCAGATTCAACAGTTATTGATGGATCTACTGCTTCGATGAAGCCTGATAACAAACCTAAATATTCATATTCCTTAATAGACTTCTTATCGGGTAAGTGCATAAATTCATATGATTTTGAAAGAAGTGAAAATACTTTCTTATCGAACGGTAGGTCGTTGTAGTTGTCAATGCTATCTATAACTTGCTTCGATAAGCTTTTCGCCCGCTCTCTTTCATAATTTTCATTTGCTTTGGTGATAATCTGCTCTAGAAGAATTATGCAAAAAGTCGATACACTTGCAATTGCGAGTAATGCCTCTTGCTCAGTAAAGAACAGCTTATAATCGTGAGTAGAAGTGTTTCTCCATTCTTTACGGTAATTGGTGAGGGATGCAATTACCCTGTCCTTTAATATTTTTCCATTTTCTAAATATTGTTCTATCTCGCGCGGTGTCTTTTTACTAGGATCTTTACTTGCCAGGATAGAATACGCCTCTTTTAGCGCCCCCTCGAATGCCTGATTTGTTCGATAAATTACGTCAGTGAACATAATCTCATCATTCTCTTCTTTAGCTTTTCTAAAATACCTTTCAGCTCGCTCGATATGAAGAATAACAGCATCGATTCCAGAGTTTTTATAACCGTCAGGAAATCGATCTACAGCTGTTTTTATGATGTCTAGCAGATCCATAGTGATTTATTCACTTAATTACAATTAGGGGGCCGAAAAGCTCCATTGCAAACGGTGCATTTAGGTTCCATAACACTTTCAGGATTAATCAGCTCAATAACTTCATGTCCAGTATAAGAGCCAACCCGAAAAAATCGTGCTGAGTCCTTACTCGAATATCTCCACCCTAAACACCGTATTCTCAAGCCCCACCACTTTCACCTTCGTGCCCGCCGGGCAGTCATCGCCTTCGATCTTCCAGGTTGAATCGTCGACGCGGATCTTGCCGATGCCGTTGGTGATGGGTGCGTCGAGGGTGAAGGTGCGGCCGATGTACTGGGCGCCGCGGCGATTCAGCGTCGGTTCGTCGGTGGTGATGGGGTGTTTGTTGCGATAGCTGCGCCAGGCGATGATGGAGCCGACGGAGGCGATCGAGAAGACGATGAACTGATATTCCCAGGTCATGGTCGGGACGAAATACAGCAGCGCGCCGACCACGCCGGCGGCGATGCCGATCCAGAGCATGAAGGCACCGGGGGCGAAGACTTCGAGGATGATCAGGATGGCGGCAAGGATGAGCCAGTGCCAATAGGTCAGTTGTTGCAGCAGCATCAGTTGGCTACTCCCTTGCCTTTGATTGCATCCTTGAACATTTCGGTGATGCCGCCGACGGCGCCGATCAGGTTGGAGGCTTCCAGCGGCATCATGATCAGTTTCTGATTCGGTGCCACGGCGATGGCTTGCAAGGCATCGGTGTATTTCAGCGCGACGAAGTAGTTGAGCGCATTCACATCGCCCTTGGCGATGGACTCGGACACCATTTGCGTGGCGCGGGCTTCAGCCTCGGCCTCACGTTCGCGCGCCTCGGCGTCGCGGAAGGCGGCTTCGCGACGCCCTTCGGCTTCAAGGATCGCGGCCTGCTTTTCACCTTCGGCCTTGAGGATGGCGGATTGGCGGAAGCCTTCGGCTTCGAGAATGTTGGCGCGCTTTTCGCGTTCGGCCTTCATCTGCCGGGCCATGGAATCCACCAGATCGCGCGGCGGGGTGATGTCCTTGATCTCGATGCGCGTGACCTTCACGCCCCAGGGCGTGGTGGCGTCATCGACCACATGCAGCAGCTGGGCGTTGATTTTGTCGCGCTGCGACAGCAGTTCGTCGAGGTCCATCGAGCCCATGACGGTACGGATGTTGGTCATGGTCAGGTTGAGGATGGCGATTTCCAGTTGGCTGACTTCATAAGCCGCCTTGGCCGCATCCAGCACCTGGAAGAACATCACCCCGTCGACCGTCACCATGGCGTTGTCTTTAGTGATGACCTCCTGCGAAGGCACATCGACCACCTGCTCCATCATGTTCAGCTTCTTGCCGACGCGATCGATGATGGGCGTGATGAGATTGAGGCCGGGGCGCAATGTCTTGGTATATCGCCCAAATCGCTCGACGGTGAACTCCGTACCCTGCGGCACGGATTTGACGCCCATGAATACCAGTACCACGGCGAGCACCAGCAGCAGGATGACAAATTCTTGAAAGCCCATGTTGTTATCACTCCTCGTATCTATAGATGTGTGCGGCAGTCATCCGCGTGGGCTGAGTATAGGGCGATGTGGGTTTGGCGCAAACTATCGATTTTTTCTGGCAATGCTAAGCGAAAACACGCGCCGATCAATGTTCGTGCATGGGCGTGCGGTCGCTCATCAGATAACACGTCATGTCTATCTTACGGCATCCCTGATTTATCCGATGAGGGTATTGTTCTAAGCCAAGACATTGTCAGCGGCTTGCGGCTATACCGTAGCCGGGTAAACAATGCAGGAGCAGAAAACAGCAAGGAGAGCGACACGATGGGAAAAGATAAACAGCGTCAGAAACAGCCAATATCACCCCGGAAGGCGAGCGCCAATACCAAGCGCGTCCTGGATGCCAGCCCGGATCGCATTGATTTGCGTGATTGGATGTATCGGCCGGGGCTTAATCCGTTGCCCGATGAACTGGTCAATTGCCCACAGGTTCCCGAGATCCTCGATCAACAAAATGAAGGCGCCTGTACCGGATTCGCCTTGAGCGCTGCAATCAATTTTCTATTACATGCGCGCAACATCAAACGCAGGGTCAGTCCACGCATGCTCTATGAATTGGCGCGGCGCTACGATGAGTGGCCGGGTGAGCGCTATGAGGGCTCGTCGGCGCGTGGCGCGATGAAGGGCTGGGTTCGGCACGGTGTCTGCACGCGAACGCAGTGGAAGGATTCAATGAAAGGTTCACACCATCTCAATGATCGCATTATAGCCGAGGCACAGAAGACGCCGGGTGGTGCCTATTATCGAGTCATGCACAAAAATGTCCGTGATGTACATGCGGCACTTGTTGATGTTGGCATTGTCTATGCCACGCTGATGGTGCATGACGGTTGGCTCGAGCCAGGCCCTGTCAAGGTTAAGGTCGACTGTGTGCTACGGGGTCGTCGGCGTGTGCAAACGCTACCAGTTATTCAGCGCCGGGGTCGTGCCGACAGCGGGCATGCCGTGGCCTTGGTCGGGTATACCGCCCAAGGTTTCATTGTGCAGAACTCCTGGGGGAAATCCTGGGGCGAAGGCGGATTTGCGCTGCTGCCTTACGAAGACTATCAGTTGCATGCGACTGATGTTTGGGTTGCGCAGTTGGGTGTGCCGGTGATGGCCGATCTTTGGGAAGATGCCCGTGCAACGGATACGACTAGAGGCATGTATCGCGCATCACGGGTGATTCCGCTCAGTGAGATACGGCCCTATGTGATCAATGTCGGCAACAACGGTGTGCTGTCGGATACAGGGGATTACTGGACCAAGAAAGAAGATCTGGATCGTTTATTCTGCGACACCATTCCCGAGGCTACCCGAGACTGGCCGTGTAAACGTGTCATGCTTTATCTGCATGGCGGGCTAAACGGTGAAAAGGAAACCGCTGCACGTATTATCGCTTTGCGAGATGTCTGTCTGGATAACCATATCTACCCGCTGCATATCATGTGGGAAACAGATTGGCTTAATACCCTTAAAAATATCTTCAGCGATAAATTCTCTGATGTCGGCAAGCTGGCCGGCGGTGGTTGGCTCGATAATCTCACTGAGGGCACTGATCGGGTCATCGAGATCACTGCGGCCCGTCCCGGTGCGGCGCTCTGGAATGAGATGAAACAGAATGCGTATCTGGCGTCGGCAACAGAAAATGGTGCGATGACGCTTGTCGGATCGGCGATCGCCAAGGCGCGTAAACAGATGGGGAAGCAGGTAGGCAAGAGCTGGGAACTGCATGTCGTCGGACACAGCGCGGGAAGCATCTTTGCTGCCCATGCGCTGCAGAAAATTCTACAGACAGGTATCCCTTTACGGACAATGCAATTCCTGGCACCGGCCATCAACCTGGATGAATTCAAAAAATTGATGCTGAAACCCATCAGTTCCGGAGATTGCCCAGTGCCGATAACCTATGTGTTGAGTGATGATTCAGAAAAGAACGATGCCGTGGGCCCGTATCGAAAATCATTACTCTATCTGGTCAGTAATGCCTTCGAGGCTGAGCGTGGCACGCCGTTGCTGGGTATGCAGGACTGTATTCAGCGCGACAGTGCAATACGCAAACTGCTTTCAGCAGGTGGTGATGCAGGGCCTAACCTCATCGTCGCTGGCGCAGGCACGCAGGCGGATAAGGCTGCAGGCCATGCATCGAGCAGTGGTTCACATGGTGGGTTCGATAACGACCCGGACACCATGAATTCCGTGCTGTGGAGAATCCTCGGTAGACGGCCGCAGCGATTATTCGACCGTCGCGATTTGAAGTTTTGATTCAGCGCCCCTTTGCCTGCCCGGCAGGGTGTCCGCAGCGCGACCTTTGGGTTGGGCTTGATTCAGTGACTAGCCGAAAGAGCCTGCAAGCGATGAATTCTTTTTCGAATCGCAATTCGAAAGTAATCGGGGGTTTGGTGAGCGCCTCGTCAAAAGATTGTGGCCGATAGTAAAAAGCCGCTATCTATACCGGAAACCATTGTTGCATCTGAATGCGGTCATTGCGGATTGGATAGTTAGGCGCTTATTGAATCTCAATCAGCCTGATCAGGCAGGCTTCAATGATGATTCGAACTGGTCCACCGGGAGCGGTCTGCCGAAAAGATACCCCTGGTAGTGATGGCAATCATGCTTAAGAAGCAGTTGCCGCTGCTCTTCCGTCTCCACCCCCTCGGCAATGACATCCAGCTTCAGACTGCGCGCCATGGCAATGATGGTGTGCACGATCGTCTCATCGTTGTTGTTGGTCGCGATGTCGCTTATGAATGACTGGTCAATCTTCAGCTGATCCAGGGGTAGTTTTCTCAGGTATTGCAAGGATGAATAACCGGTACCGAAATCGTCCAGCGAGAATTGCACGCCGATATCGTTCAGCGCATTCATGGTTGTAATGGTGTCTTCGATGTTTTCCAGCAGCAGACTCTCCGTGAGTTCGAGCTTGAGCTGCATCGGTTCGATCCCATGCCGTGCCACAGCAGAATGCACCTGTGCCACGAAATCCGGCTGGCGGAACTGCTTGGCACTCACGTTCACCGCCAGGATCAGGCCACGCGTGCGGTCATCCTTCTGCCAGGATTTGACTTGGGCACATGCCGTTTCCAGTACCCAGCGTCCGATGGGCAGTATCAGTCCGGTGTCTTCCGCCAGTGGTATGAACTGAGCGGGTGATACCGTGCCGCGTTCGGGATGTATCCAGCGGATCAATGCCTCGGCACCCACGGGTCGAAGGGAATTGTCCACCTGGATCTGGTAATACAATTCGAACTGTCGGAACTCGAGGGCCTTGCGCAGTTCGTCTTCGAGACTGACGCGTGCGTTGACGGAACTCTGCATCTGCGGATCGAAAAAGCGCAGGGTGTCACGTCCGGCCTTTTTGGCCTGATACATGGCAAGGTCGGCCTGCTTCATCAGTTCATCGACGGGTTGTTCGTGGCCGTTGAACAAGGTGATACCAATGCTGGCCGTGGTGCGATTCTCATACGCCCCCAGATAGTAGGTCTGGTTGAGCGTGGCGAGTATCTTTTCGCCAATGTCCTGCGACTGCGCCGCCGCTTCATCGATGTTTTCACTCAAACCCTCCAGCATCACGACGAACTCGTCGCCACCGAAGCGAGCGACCGTGTCACCTTCACGCACGCAGGTGGCCAGTCGCTGCGCTATCTGCTCCAGAAGCAGATCGCCGATGCCATGCCCCAGCGTATCGTTGAGCGCTTTGAAATCATCCAGATCAATGAACAGCAGTGCGCCTCTGCGCTTGCTGCGTGCGCTGGAAGCCAATGCATGGTCGAGCCGGTCATGCAGCAGTCTGCGATTGGGTAGCTGCGTGAGCGGGTCGAAATACGCCAGATGCCGGATCTTTTCCTCGGCCTCTTTGCGTGAGGTAATTTCGTAGAGTATGACCAGATGGGTGTCGGCAAATGCCTCTGTCAAGGAGGCGGCGCTGACCATGAACGTGCGCACCCGTGAGTTTTTGCACGTGATGTTCAGCTCCAACGGGGCAAAGTCATTGTTGGTGCGTTTGGCTTCCTCGAGATTGCTGGCCCAGAGTGTCGCGGTCTGTTGACGGTATTGGGGGTCAGGATAAGCGCGCGGCCACCAGTCTTCCAAGGTGGGGATATCGTCGATCGTATAGCCGAGAGTTTCTATGAACGCTTTGTTCAGATAGGTAATGTTCCCCTGCTCGTCATTCAGGGCGAGCGGTACCGGGGTTGCCTCGATGACGCTACGGAACTTCGCCTCGCTTTCCCGTAGTTTCTTCTCCACGCGTTCGCGTTCGGTTATGTCCGTGCCGACGCTCACCATGAATTCCATTTTTCCGGCAGCATCGAGCAGTAAGGTGTTAGTCCAATTCAGAAGATGGCGCTGGCCGTTTTTATCCAGCCAGTAATTTGTGTAACGCCCTTCCAAGGCTTGCGAGTTGTTCGCTAAAGCTTCGAAGGCATTGCGTCGGATATCGTCGGCATCCTCTGGCGGCAACAGGATGTCCCAGGGGTGTTTACCCTGAACATCGGAAAGCGCATAGCCGCTCAATTTTTCGCACGCTTGATTGAAACGCACGATGCATCCATGCTTGTCCAAAACAACCACCAGCGTGCCGGCATGGTCAATAACCAGATCAGCCAGCCCTTGCGAGCGTTTCTCGTTTTCGCTCAGCTGACGGATTGTTATCAGGATGTTCAACGCTTCGCCAATACGCTGCGCGACCGCTGTGAAAAGTTGCAGGCCTTCATCATCATGCAGAATTTCGCAATTGCAATGATGAATACCGAATGCCCATACGCCGCCTGTTTTCGGACGTAGCGCGATCATCAGTTGTGATTTGACTGAATACTGTTCTGCGGCGATCTGCGGGACGGGGTGGTCGGTTTCGGGGGCGTATTGGATCGCGGCATCGGTGCTCAGCAATTCATCGAAGAGACGTGATATATCGCTGTCCGCCGGCATTTCTTTCATTTGTGCGAATAATCCCGGCCATTCCGGACGGGTGCGCTCCATGACAATAGACCAGGATGTGGCGTTGGGATCGCAGGGATACAGGAACCAGGCACGATCCGCCTTGAATACTTCAAGTGTCGAATCGAGCACGCCACCGAGCATGTCCTCTATGTCTTCGCTGGCAAGACAGATTTGCGAGATACGCTCGACGATATCCAGGAGCCGGAGACGCTGCGGCGCATCGTGAGGAAGATTTTGTTCTGGAGTCATGTGCAGATTCGTCGCGTCGGCGCTGTGGCCCATCTTGGAGTTTAAGGAAGGTTTGCAGCCAGGATTCATGAATCTTCGGGGGATCGGCCTGCAATCGATTGCATGATCTTGTCGCGCTGCCGCCAATTGTACGCCACCGATACAGTTAAGCCGATCCCCTTTGTTGCACAAATGTTAAATATGCGGCCGTGTGATCCTTGTTGGACTATAACGTCAGGTCGTCATGTCTATTGAGTCTCTACAGCTTGGATCGGTAGTCATCCTTAAGGGATTGCGCTAGGGAACCTCTGATTAATTCGCTGAAGCGGCATCTGCTGCGTTGCAGCCTGGCTCAAAATACTCATTTACGTCGTGTAAACTCCGTTTTCTCGCCCGTCTGCGCCTTGCATCTGCTCGCTTGATCAAATTAATCAGAGGTTCCCTAGAGCCGTATGCGCCTCATAACTGAATTCTCCCGGCCCGATATCCGGGGTCGATTCCGCTGGAGCAGGCCACACCACATTCTATGAATGCGCTGCGGCTTCCAGAGATTCCCAACGAGCATAAGTCGTTTTTAATTCTGCCTGTAGCGAGCTGAGTTGCGTCTGGGTTTTCGCCATGGCGGTATTGTCTTGCCGATAGAAGGCCGGATCGGCCATCTGCAGTTGCAGTGCGTTTAGGGACTGCTCCAGTGTTTCGATGCGTGCGGGCAGTTGCTCCAGTTCGCGCTGTTCCTTGAAGCTGAGTTTGCGCGCGGACTTTGCCGGTGTTGCAGCTTTGGCGGTTGCCGGTGCAAGGTTCTTGGCAGGCGTGGTGCGCACGGACGCGGTTGTCGGGCGCTGGCGCAGCCAGTCATCATAGCCACCGACATAATCGCCAATCTTGCCATCGCCTTCGAAAACCAGGGTGCTGGTCACGAGGTTATTCAAGAAGGCGCGGTCATGGCTGACCAATAATAAGGTGCCCTGATATTCCAGCAGGCGTTCTTCCAGAAGATCGAGGGTTTCCATATCGAGATCGTTGGTCGGTTCGTCCAGTACCAGGACATTGAAGGTCTTGGTGAACAGGCGCGCCAGCAGCAGCCGATTCCGTTCACCGCCCGACAAGGTGCCGGCCGGTTGCCGGGCGCGATCCGGGGCGAACAGGAAATCCTGCAGATAGGAAATCACATGGCGGTCCTGGCCGTTGATGGTGACCTTGTCGCGGCCCTGGGCGATGTTTTGCAGCACGCTCTTGGAAGAGTCGATTTCGCTGCGCTGCTGGTCGAAGTAGGCGACTTCTAGTTTCGTACCCAGGTGCACATGGCCCTGCTGCGGTTGGAGCTGTCCGAGCAGCAGCCGCAACAGGGTCGTCTTGCCAACGCCATTGGGACCAATGATGCCGATCTTGTCGCCACGCATGAGCGTGGTGGAAAAATTCCTGACAATGACTTTGCCGTCCCAGGCATAGCTGATGTTCTCGACCTCGGCGACCAGCTGACCGGAACGTTCGGCCTCCTGGATCTGCATGCGCGCGGTGCCTTCACGTTCACGGCGCTGAGAGCGTTCTTCGCGCAGCGCCTTCAAGGCGCGTACTCGGCCTTCGTTGCGGGTGCGGCGCGCCTTGATGCCTTGGCGAATCCAGGTTTCTTCCTGCGACAGCTTTTTATCGAACAGGGCGTTTTGTTGCGCCTCGGCTTCGAGCGCCGCCTGTTTGCGTTCCAGATAGCTGGCGTAGTCGCAATCCCAGCTGCTGAGGCGGCCGCGATCGAGCTCGATGATGCGCGTGGCCAGGCGTTGCAGGAAGGCGCGGTCATGGGTGATGAACAGCAGGCAGCCGTTGTAACTCAACAGGAATTCTTCCAGCCAGTTGATGGAGGCGAGGTCCAGGTGATTGGTCGGTTCGTCGAGCAGCAGCAGCTCGGGGTCGGTCACCAGGGCACGCGCCAGCAACACGCGACGCTTCAGCCCACCGGACAGACTGGCGAAATCCAGATCCGGGTCCAGTTGCAGTCGTGAAATGACCGCTTCGACGCGTTGTTCCCACTGCCAGCCGTCGCGGCTTTCCAGTTCGTGCTGAGCCTTTTCGAGTTCGCTGAGGGCCGCTTCGCTGGAATCCTCTTCGAGCGCATGGACGGCGGCATGATAGCGGGACAGCACGGGGGCCATCTCGCCGAGCCCGCCGGCGACCACATCGAACAGGCTGCCGCTGATCTCGACGGGGACTTCCTGGGTCAAGCGCGCACAGCGCAGGCCCTGGCGGCGGTCGATGGTCCCGCCGTCGCTGGCGATCTCGCCGGCGATCAATTTCATCAGGCTGGATTTGCCGGTGCCATTACGGCCGATCAGGCAGACGCGCTCGCCAGGCTCAAGCGTCAGCTCGGCGCCGTCCAGGAGCGGATGGCCGCCGAAGTCGAGCAGGATATTGCGCAGGCTGATGAGGGGCATGGACAGATGGTCTCGGATAGCGCGGTTCAGGGGCGGCGATTATGCCAGTTTTGCAGGGTCCAGGAGAGGCTGTGTTTATCCACAAAAGCTGTGCATAACTTTGTGGATGATTTGGGATCAACCGGGGTATTCCCGTGCTACAGATGGGTTGCTATCAAACTGGCCAATTAATAGTCAGTCAGAATATATGTTATGTGTTCAATGAGTTACTGTATTTCCTAGGTGTTAAATCAGTTTGTCTGGCACTGTCATCAGGCGGTCATATTTTTGACATTTTACTGTGTATAAGAATATCCGACGGACCGGGGCCGATTGTACCGTCCTGCCACAATAAGATCCGGTACTTAGCACCAGCTGTTCAGGTTGAGTGGTTAGCTCTGCTGACAATGCGTCGAGAAGAGTGTCAGTTCGGGCAACAGCGGTTGGCGGCCGGTATAGGGTGTAATAGATGCCCGGTTTAGAACCCGAATAATTACGATTGAGTTGGTGGGCCCGCTCGGACTCGAACCGAGGACCAAGGGATTATGAGGATCAGTCACCCTCTGTTTATGGGTCAGTTTTAAGTGCAAATCAACAAACAGATTTCAGAATGTAGTCACAGTCGAGTTCGGCCATCAACGGCCATTCCGCCATTCAACAAAGCAACCATCTGAACGACCGCTTGACTCTGAAACCAGCCTAAAAGCCTACGGCAGCAACTCGGCCAAAGCGGATATTGGCTGCTTCGGAAAGCAGACGCTCAACGAGTCCTTAACCGACGGTCCACTGTCTGGCCCGTCTGGTCGATGAAATTGTTGGGCTTACAGGCAACACTACAGACATCCAGAGATGAAATTATTAGCCGAACTTGTCAGAGGCACGGGCTGTCAACGAAGGTGGAGCCGCGCCTCTAGCCCCGAGGACTCCAGGCTTTTCTCGATTGCCACCGCAATCGCGTGTGCTTTGGTGTCGAGGCGTTGCGCGGCGTTGCGCTGGCCCTGCGTAGCAAGCGTACGAGCCAGCGCGGCCTGTACGTCCATCTGCAACCGCACACGGCCGACATCCTCCGCCAACTCGGCGGCGCGGGATAACTCTGCCTGCGCCGCCTCGTAATTTGCCTCCACAAACAGCGCTTCTCCGCGCCAGCGTCGCGCGGCCACCTCGAGTTCGCGCAGGCCGTTTGGTTCGGCGATCGCGAGCAGTTCGTCAGCATGCGTGCGGCAACGAATCGCATCGCCTGCCGTGAGCGCGATCTCTGCAAGCCCGTCGAGACACCGAACCATCATGTAGCGTTCCGACGTGCGCCGCGTTTGTTCGAGTGTTGTCTGCAACGCGGATGTGTCGACCTGTTGCCCGAGTCGTGACCGCGCGACGGCAAGGTGTATGTCGATCGTGGCTCGCCAGAACAGGATGCCAGTGTCGTGTCCAAGTGCGCGTCCGCGCTCCAGTTGTTCGACCGCTTGTTCGTTCAGGCCGAGGTCAAGCAGGAGATGGCCGATGAAATCGTAGGCGATGAATTGATAGCGCACCTGCCGGATACTCTCGAGTTCGCGCAGGGTGTTTTGAATACTGGTCCACGCCTCGCCGTAGTGACCCGTGCACGCCCGGGCATGGTCGAGGCCTAGCAGGGTTGGCCCCAGGTGCCACTGCAAGTCGGCGGCACGCGCGATGTCGAGCGCCGACTCGAAGTTCGCCATGGCTCGCGGGTAGTCGCCGAGTCCCTTGGTGCCGAGGCAGGCGTGACCGATCATCATCAGGTTCTCGGACTCGTAGCTTTTGTCGCCAATGCCGCGGGCCAGTTCGAGCGACCGGGTATAGCATGCGATCGCCGATGCAGGCTCTGCGTTCGCGAAGTGCGCCTCGCCACGGCCATGGTAAGCCTGCACCGCGGCAAGATCGGTGAAGCCCGTGTGCTCGCAGATGTCGACTGCCTGCTGGTGAAATTGGATTGCCTGATCATTTTGTCCGGTGCTCCACGCGACCGTTCCAAGGTGATAAAGGGTGTCGGCGGCATGGCGTTCATCGTGCATCGCGTTGGATTCTGCCAGCGCTTCGGTGAGGCATTCAGTTGCCTCTTCATATTGGTCTGCGCGTCGATAGGCCATACCCAACTGGATCAGTGCATCTCGTGTTTTTTCGCGTTCGCCGCCGGCGCGCAATGCATCGATTACGCGGCGGATATCGGCGACGGCACCTTGAGTCTGCCCGGCCTGCGCGCGCGCCGCGCCACGCTGTTCGTAAATTGCGAGGCGTTGGTGCGCGTCCAGTGACTCAGGGTGCGACTCGGACAACGCGATTGCGCGATCCAGCCAGTGCAAGGCATCGCGCATCGCGAACAGCGCCTGCGAGTGTTCAGCGGCGAGAACCAGATAGTGGAGCGCCTTCGACCAGATTTGCGCGCGCTCGTAGTGACTTGCCAGCTGGGCGACACGTTCGTGCGCGGACCCTTCACCACGACGTTCCAGCGATTCGGCCACAGACTGATGCAGCAGTTTGCGTCGTGCGCCGCCGATGTCGCGGTAGACCACTTCGCGCAGCTTGTCGTGGCTGAAGTCGTAGAAGCCCCCTTCGGGTTCTTCATGTAGAAGGTGGCGTTTGACGAGCGCCTCTACCGCATCGAGCAGATGTGCCTCGGGCTCGCTCGTCACATCAAGCAGCGCGTCAAAGTCGAAGCGCCGGCCGAGGACCGCGGCCGTTTCGAGTATCGGCCGGATCGCTTTGGGTACATGCATGAGACGCACGCGCACCGCAGCACGCAATGCGTCGGGGAGCAATCCCGGTGCGCCGCGCACTCGCGTTTCCAGTCGCGTCTCGCCTTCGCTCAGAGATTGCAGGATCGACATCAGGAAGAACGGATTGCCTTCGGTTTCTCGGTGCAGGCGTTCGGCCAGGCCATGTGCATCGAGGTTCGCATCGGCGAGTGCCGCGACAAGACTTTCGGTGTCTGCATACCCGAGTCGGGCGAGAGACACACGGCGCGCGTCGGTATCGCGCCGCAGGCTTTCGACCATCTGTGCAAATCGCTCGTCGCTGTCGACGGCTTCATCACGAAAGGTGTAGATCACGAGTATCGAACGCTGCGCAGCTTGCCGTGCAAGGAAATGCAGTACTTGCGCGCTGGCGTCGTCGGCCCACTGGATATCGTCCACCATGAGAACAAACGGACGCCCGCCTCGCGATGCCTCCAGTAACTGATCCACTGCGCGCGACAGACGTGCCTGCCGCGCCTCGGGAAAATCGTTCGACAACTGGGGGAGGTCCGGAAAGCGTTCACTCACCTCGGGCGCCAGTGCAGCGAGCTCGGCGAGCGATACGGGTGACAGGGTGCTCAGCGTGTCGGCCGGAATGCGGTCGAGCGCGCGCGTAATGAGGTCGACCACAGGCTGGTACGGCATGGCGCGTTCGATTTCGTAGCAGTTTGTCGTGAGCGTTGGCAAATCCAGAGCTTGTGTATAACGCACAAGCTCACGCAGCAGACGGCTCTTGCCGATTCCCGGCTCGCCATCGATCAGGACGGTGTAGCCAGTACCCGCGGTGAGCCGCGCGACGAGTCCGATGAGGAGACCGTACTCCCGGTTGCGGCCGACGAATGGAGGGGTATCGCTCGCGATGCCGACGGGCGAACCAGACTGGGAAAGGATCGATGCGTCTGACACGTCGGTACGCGTGTCGGTACCGATGGGCTCGGGGTCCAGTCGCAGAAGGTTGGTGGGGTGCAGCGCGCGGGCAGCATCGAGGAAGTTGCGTTGCTCGCCTTCAGGGATGGCGAGTGCCGTGGCAAGGCGTTCAGCAAGCCGCCGCGAGGGACGACGCTCGTCGGCCTCGATTTTCCGGATGGTGAAACCGGAGCAGCAGACCTTCTGGGCGAGCGCCCCCTGGGTGAGATCCAGCGCCTTGCGCCGCCGCCGTAGCCAGTAGCCAAACGAATCCGTCCTGTCTTGCACGTCGTTCGGCCCTTTGTGGTTTTCGACGACTCTGAGTCTAGCAGACTTGGTATTCGCTTTTTGTCCCGCTTTTTGTCCCGCTTTGGGTGACCCGACTTCCACTCCATTGGGGTGAAATGGGCACGTCGATTGGCCATCGCGATCTGCGATAGCCACGATGCGCAACAGGACCGCGTTGACCACCCTGACGAGTCCTGACCCAATCATAAAAGGAGTCTTGCCATGTCAGCAGTCCTATCCAGTTCTCCTGTTGTCGTCGACCTCGTGGCCCTAAAAAACAAGCAACACCTTGCCTGGTCTGCCGGTGATTATGCGGTTGTTGGCACCACCTTGCAGATCGTCGGCGAGTCGCTGTGCGAAGCGCTTGATCTGCGTGCCGGTGAAAGCGTGCTCGATGTCGCCGCCGGTAACGGCAATGCGACGCTGGCTGCGGCGCGGCGCTGGTGCGACGTCGTCTCGACCGATTACGTCCCCGCATTGCTTGAGCGCGGGCAAAGCCGGGCAAGTGCAGAGGCCCTGCAGGTGAAGTTTGAGCAGGCGGATGCCGAGAATCTGCCTTACGCCGATCACAGCTTCGATGTGGTGATGTCGACCTTTGGCGTGATGTTTACGCCAGACCAGGACAAGGCCGCAGCGGAAATGGCACGCGCCTGCAAACCCGGCGGCCGGATCGGGCTTGCAAACTGGACGCCGACCAGTTTCGTCGGTGAGATATTCAAGCTCATCGGCAAGTACCTGCCCCCACCTGCCGGCGTCAAGTCGCCCGCGCTGTGGGGGACACAGGCGCGGTTACGCGAGCTGTTCGGCGATCAAATCGATTCGATTGCAATCGAGCACAAGAACTTCGCCTTCCGCTACCGCAACGCGGCCCACTGGCTGGAAGTATTTCGTACTTTTTACGGCCCGATGCACAAGGCGTTCGGGGCGCTGGACGCCGAGCATCAGGCATCACTCTCCGCCGATCTGCTCGCGCTGGCCGAAAAATTCAATCGCGCGACCGATGGCACGCTGGTGGCCCCGAGTGAATACGTCGAGGTGGTGATCACGCGCACCTAGTGGGTGAAAACGCCCTGCGTATCGCACAGCATGGGTCGGGATGCTTTGCCCGACATGATTGAAGTACTCACGAATGTTTAAAAGGAGGTGTCACATGTTCATGATCGATTACAAACAAATTGACTGGTGGTACTGGCTCGTAACAGCGTGCCTGCTCACGGCGGGCGTGGCGGGCCATGCAACCGGCTTCGTCCTGGCGATCGGCTTGTCCGGAATACAGCTCATTCATTTCACGATACGTGAGCACAGCCTGTCGGCGTTTACTGTTCAGGTCCGGTTCTGGTTTTTGATCCTGGTACTGGTGGCGTGGCCGGAGCCGATGCAGATCGTGTATTGGCTGCCTGTTGCGGGAACGTGGGCGCGGTCGATTTTTGGCTACTGCGCGATGGCACGTCTCCTGTCCCTGATGCCGTGGAACCGTCACGTGCCGTTTTCGTTCGGTTTGCTGATGCGCACGTTTTTCTCTCGCCCGGTACGCGGCAGCATCATGCATGGCCTTCCGCCTGCACCTCAAATGGCATGAAATCACGCAGCCATTGTTTCCAGCCACCACAAGGTGGCTGGCTACTCCAACAAGCCAGCTGGCGCATGCGCGCGCCAAAATTAAAAGGAGTCACAAAATGAATATCAGCGACGTCATGATTCACATCAATGAATCCCTGAGCGAAGAAGCACGCACCACGCTCGAAAGTGCAATGCAAAAAATCGAGGGGGTGGTTTCTCCGCGTTTCAACCCCGGCAAGGCGCATCTCCTGATGATTGCCTATGACACGGACAAGACCAGCACCTCGGTCTTGCTGGAAAAAACACGGGCATCGGGCTATACCGCCCAGCTCATCGGCATGTAAAGGAGAGCAACATGGCTGAATCTGATCGCATCAAATACTTGCGGATCGTTCTGGTGCTGGTGGGGCTGACCTTCACGTTCGGCATCTGGCCGCTGGGCATCGTCTGGCCGTCCGGATGGATCTGGCATGAAGGCGGACGCTCGGAATATCTCGAAATGATCCTGGGCATATACGCCACGCTGGGCGTGTTCCTGATCATCGCTGCGCGCGACCCGCTGGCGCACCGGAGCCTGATCTGGTTCACGATCTGGTCGAGCATCGTGCATGGCGGGATCATGGGCGTTCAATCCATCGTCAATCCCATGCACATCGGGCATCTCGTTGGCGATGTGGCGGCGCTGATTGCGGTGGCGGGCGTCCTTGCCATCCTGCTCCCGCGCCAGGTCCGGAAATCACAAGCAGTGGCATAAGCCGTCGTCAGCCAGTCATGGCGACTGGCTGCGACACCCCATTTTCATCACCCTGAGAGGAACCACATCATGGCAACTACACTGTATCAACGACTCGGCGGCGCCGAGGGCATTGCCCGCCTCGTGGACGACGTCATGGCGGCCCATCTGGACAACCCCATCGTCAAAACCCGCTTCGAGAACACCCAGGACATGGAACACGCCAAGCAGATGGCGCGCGAATTCTTTTGCGCAGGCACCGGCGGCCCGGAGGTCTACACCGGCAAGGACATGCTCACCGCACACAAGGGCATGAACATCAGCGAGCAGGAGTACCTGGAAGTCATGGATGACATTGTCGGCGCGATGACCAAGAATGAGATCGATGAGGGGGCGAAAAATGAGGTGGTCGCCATCCTCTACTCGCTGAAGGGCAACATCATTCGTGTATGACACGGCCGCCCGAGTATCGTGATGGTGTAAAGCGGCAGCTTGATGAAGGGAAATCAAATAATCCTATAGTGGGTGTTGCCGCCAACTATCGGTGGACACGCATGAGAGAAAGGGAAGGCGATGGGCAAGCGCTTCGACAGCATTCTGGACACGATCGGCCACACGCCGGTGATCCGCATCAACAGGCTGGGGCCGGCGGGGGTCAACCTCTACGTCAAGGTGGAGTCGTTCAACCCGATGGGCTCGGTGAAGGACCGGTTGGCCCTGGGCGTGATCGAGGACGCCGAGCGCCGCGGCGAACTCAAGCCCGGGCAGACCATCGTCGAAGCCACCAGCGGCAATACCGGCATCGGCCTCGCCATGGTCTGCGCGCAGAAGGGCTATCCGCTGGTGATCACCATGGCCGAGAATTTCAGCGTGGAGCGGCGCCGGCTGATGCGGTTTCTTGGTGCCCGTGTCGTGCTGACGCCGGCTGGCGAGATGGGGTCAGGGATGGTGGCGAAAGCCGCGGAACTGGCCAGGGCGCATGGCTGGTGGCAACCGCGCCAGTTCGAGAACCCGGCCAACGCGGAGGTCCACGCCCGCACCACCGCCGTCGAGATCCTCGACGATTTTTCCGATGTGTCGCTCGATTACTGGGTGACCGGGTTTGGTACCGGCGGCACGCTGAACGGCGTATCCCGGGTGCTGAAGGAAAAGAGCCCGCATACCCAGATCATCGTCTGCGAGCCGGACAATGCGGCGATGCTGGCCAGCGGCATCGCGCAAGCGCATCACGCCGACGGCGAGCGGTCTGCGAGTCATCCCCGATCACGACCGCACCTGATGCAGGGCTGGTCACCGGATTTCATTCCCCAGCTCGCCGAGCAGGTCGCGGCGGCCAACCGGATTGACGGTTTTGTGTTGATCGATGGCAAGGATGCATTGCGTTGTGCCAGGGAACTCGCGCGACAGGAAGGCATTTTTGTCGGCATCTCGGCGGGCGCCACGTTTTCCGGCGCACTACAGGTCGCCCGCACCGCGCCGCAGGGCGCCAACATCTTGTGCATGCTGCCCGATACCGGCGAACGTTATCTGTCCACACCTCTGTTCGACGATGTCGCGGAGGAAATGACCGAGGCGGAACTTGAATTGTCGAAGTCGACGCCCGGATATCGCTTCGATGTCACACCAGCCGCGGCGCCCGAATCGATTTCGGAAACGAACATCCTGGATGAAGCGGCTGTGCGCGAAATCGATGCCCTGTTGCGCGACCCCAACCAGCCTGTCGTCATGTTCGCATTCGAGTGGTGCGAGTTCTGCGGGTCGGTTCGACGTGTATTTTCGGAGTATGGCATCGTCTACCAGTCGATCAATCTCGATTCGGTTGCCTACCAGCAGGATGATCGCGGCGGCAAGATGTTCGATGTGCTCAAGCGCCGCACCGGATCGGTCACCTTGCCGCAGATATTTATCGGCGGCGACTTTCAGGGCGGCGGCATCGATGTGTTCAATAGTTTGAAATCAGGTCAACTGCACGGCCGCCTGCAGAAACATGGGGTCAGCATCGATCCGTCCGTCAAGACCGATCCTTATGAACGACTGCCTAAATGGTTGCACCCACGTTGAAGTGGTGTTGATTCGGCTCTTAACACACGCTAAAGCCATTACGCCTGCAGCGCTTAATCACCAATTCGCCTCCAGCCCAGTCTTCCAGTCAGCCACGAACTGCTGGATTGAGTCGATGAAGTCCTGATCATGTTCGGCACGATTAATGGTGACATGGATAACGGTATGCAGCGGGTCTGGTGGCTGTCCAGTGGTCACGGTCCATTGCAAGGAATTGGGACACTCGGGCAACGAAAAGCGCACGCCTTGGCACAAATCCTCGCGGTGCGTAAGAAACGTCCCCCACACGCAGTAGATTTCGCCACTCGACATTGCGTCGCTAAGCACCTTTTCGATAGAACCGCACCAGCGCGGCAGTTCGCTGATAGTCAGACGGCGATGCAGGTCTGCAACCGAGGCGGGAATAATTATCATGGCAAAGAATTCCATGCGTGCATGCTAATCGGAAACTGATATGCGATGCCAATACGAATCATGTGACTGCTATAGGCGAAACGCGTGACCGTCAGCTTTGGCCGTCCTACGGTCTGTCAGCCTCCACGTCAGATGACGGCTCCACTCGGATACCTGCCGTTGAAACATCGAGGTTACGAATGACTGCAACGTGTCGAAAGCCGCTGCGCAACATTTCTGGTATCAAGGACCGCTCTCGTGTGCATGGCGGTCATTCAATTGATGTGAGTTCATTGCCTCCCTCCCTGGGGGCGCAAACATTGAATTTGTGGCTACCAGCTACAGCAACCTGTACACCAGGGCCCGCACCATTTAGGCTTTCCGCTTGGTACGGGGTAGGGCGCAACACCCGCTTTACCTCGCCCTGATTATCGTTACTATGCCTTGCATGTCCTGATGTAAGGCTGGGGCTGAAATAATCCAGCAGGGGGCCTAAACGTGTAGCTATGTATGTACTGGGCAAGAATGACTCCGCTAAATGCCTATATTAAACAGTAACATATTGAAATTAATAACGTTCAGGTCCAGAGCATTGCGTGGCTGAGCTAAAAAACGACTCCGCCAGCGGGGGTACTATTGCGCTCCTCTCACCCCCGAGCTTTTCACGGGGTATAGAGCTGGCTGAAATGCGGGTGACCCGAAGGGCTGGAGTTATTGAGGCACATGTTGAAGCTGCTTTATTATCTGGTCTGACCTAAGCCAGGAAGTTTTGCCTGAATCTAAACACCGACCCTAGGCAACCACCCTCTGTGTTCGTTTAATTTCCGCACGGCAGCCGACTTACCAACTCCGACCGCGCCACATTCAACATCCCCGGAACGCCCACCTCGATCCGAGTCTGCTTCCCATATGCTGCTCCATGATCACGACGACGAACGGACCGGCTCACGCATGGTCATGTCGTGATCAGGGCGTGAGGGATCAACAAAGAGGAGTTCGTCGATGCCCATGGTGAGTCGGTTCATCAGGCTGCGATGTTCAGGGTTTTGTATGACAGCGTGATCGGTCCGGTTATCCACAAAAGCTGTGCATAACTCTGTGGAGTATTTGGTGTCAACCGGCCTCAAGCCGCGCCATATAACGTCGATCGTTAAAATGACCAAATTATGACCAAGTATCTATGTTTAATTTATTCAATGGGTTGGAATTAATTGGGCATGCTTGAGGGTTCCGGAGGAAGTGTCACGGGAACGTCATATTATTGACATTTGGCTGTGAATAAAAATATCCGACGGGGAGGGTCAGGATGAGTTGCTGAGACGCAATAAGATCCGGTACTTAGCACCAGCTGTTCAGGTTGAGTGGTTAGCTCTGCTGACAATGCGTCGAGAAGAGTGTCAGTTCGGGCAACAGCGGTTGGCGGCCGGTATAGGGTGTAATAGATGTCCGTTTTGGAACTTGAAAAACTACGGTGAAGTTGGTGGGCCCGCTCGGACTCGAACCGAGGACCAAGGGATTCACTCTGCCCCGATATTTCTAACGGGAGTGGACTATCTCATCACCCTCAACCGAGTTGTTAGGGCGCGGGACGCTCTAGCCTGTTATTAAGGACACTCAAGTCCCCAGGTAGTCTCTGCACCTTCCGAAGGTGTACCTCCGGCTTGGCTCAGGGTTGCCGACAGCCAGACTGTGGCGGGTTCCCTGAATTCATCCCGTTCATTCCATGCCTTTCGGCCATGGACGCACCATTTGATGAGTCCCCTGCTCTAACCAACTGAGCTACAGGCCCGTGCGGTGTGGATTCTACACGTTTAAGCACATTTCGTTTAGTCTTTAGCGCGATGATTTACAGATGACAATCTATAACTTACCAAGGAGGGTAAAGCTATGATTGGATGTGCTGAATGCGGCCGCACGCTGATGGGGCGGCAGCGGAAATTCTGTTCCAGGCAGTGCAAGAACGTCTTATCCAATCGAACCCGTCAGTCCTATTTTTCTCAGCAAGAGCGAGGTCGTTGACGCACGTTGAGCTTACTGCGTCTGCAGGGTTCTGCTTGTTGTCATTGCGGTTATGCTCGAAATTCCGCAGCACTGGAATTTCATCACCTTGACCCTGTTGGGAAATCCTTCGCGCTGGATTTGCGATCACTCTCCAATCGGAGTTGGAAAGCCATATTGGTGGAAGCAGCTAAATGCATTTTGCTGTGCTCGAATTGCCACGCGGAACTACATAACCCTGATTGCGCGCTGCCCCCCAAACACAGACGCCACCCTAAGGTGGCGTCTGTTTGCAGCTTGGAGCGATCTAAAAGATCAGTTGCTTTCGATTTCCAGGAAGCTGCGCAGCGTTTCCGAACGCGACGGGTGGCGCAGCTTGCGCAGTGCCTTGGCCTCGATTTGACGGATACGTTCGCGGGTGACGTCGAACTGCTTGCCGACTTCTTCGAGTGTATGGTCGGTGTTCATGTCGATGCCGAAGCGCATGCGCAATACTTTGGCTTCACGCGGGGTGAGGCCGGACAGCACCATCTGGGTCGCTTCGCGCAGGCCTTCGACAGCGGCCGCATCCACCGGCGACATGATGCTCTGGTCTTCAATGAAATCACCCAGGTGCGAATCTTCGTCATCGCCGATGGGGGTTTCCATGGAAATCGGCTCTTTGGCGATCTTCAATACCTTGCGCACCTTGTCCTCGGGCATGACCATGCGTTCGGCCAATTCCTCGGGCGTCGGTTCGCGGCCCATCTCCTGCAACATCTGCCGCGAAATGCGGTTCAGTTTGTTGATGGTCTCGATCATGTGCACCGGAATACGGATGGTGCGCGCCTGATCGGCGATCGAACGCGTGATCGCCTGGCGAATCCACCAGGTCGCGTAGGTCGAGAACTTGTAACCGCGACGGTATTCGAATTTGTCCACCGCTTTCATCAAGCCGATGTTGCCTTCCTGGATCAGATCCAGGAACTGCAGACCGCGGTTGGTGTATTTCTTCGCGATCGAGATCACCAGGCGCAGATTGGCCTCGACCATCTCCTTCTTGGCGCGACGGGCCTTGGCCTCGCCGATCGACATACGCCGGTTGATGTCTTTAATGTCGCTGATAGTCTGGCCGGTTTCCTGTTCGATGGTGATCAAACGGTTCTGGGCGCGGCGGATGTCGTCGCGGAACAGTTCCAGGTCGGCGGCATACTTGGGGCCAGCCTTGATCTGGTTGTCCAGCCACTGCAGGTTGGTTTCATTGTCCGGGAAGGAGGTAATGAAATCCTTGCGCGGCATCTGGGCGCGATTGACACAGATATCCATGATCACGCGCTCGTGACTGCGGATGCGCTCGACCATGCTGCGCAGACCGGTGGTCATTTCGTCGACAATGCGCGGAGTCAGCTTGCACAGCATGAACAGTTCGCTCAGGGCGGTGCGGTGCTTATCGGCCTGCTTGGCGGACTTGGTGCCCATGCATTTTTCGTAGAGTTCGGCAATTTCGGCGAAGCGGGCGCGCACTTCTTCCGGATCCGGTCCGGTATCCATGACACTGGTTTCAGAATCGTCATCGCTATCGTCATCGTCGTCGTCGTTTCCGGCGGCGCGGGTCGTCGATGCGTTGACGTCGTCGTCAAGATTGATTTCGACCGGAGGCGGGATGGCCTCGTCATCGGCATTCGGATCGATGAAGCCATTGAGCAGGTCGGACAGGCGTGAGTCGCCCGCCTCAACCTTTTTGTATTCGTTCAGGAGCAATGAAATCGAGTCGGGATAGCTGGACAGCGCAGAGAGGACCTGACGCAGGCCGTCTTCGATGCGCTTGGCGATAACGATTTCGCCCTCCCGTGTGAGCAGTTCCACGGTGCCCATTTCACGCATATACATGCGGACCGGGTCGGTGGTGCGGCCAAATTCGCTGTCGACGGTCGCGAGGGCGGCGGCGGCCTCTTCAGCGGCATCTTCGTCCGGCGCGGCGACGCTATTGAGCAACAGGGTGTCGGCGTCCGGAGTTTCCTCGTGGACGGAGATTCCCATGTCATTGATCATGTTGATGATATCTTCGATCTGTTCCGGATCGACGATTTCGTCAGGCAGGTGATCATTGACCTCGGCATACGTCAGGAAACCCTGCTCCTTGCCCTTGGCAATCAACAACTTTAATTGTGACTGTTGCTCTAGATTCATGTTTATTCGCTAAATTAATAATTTAAGTGACAGATCCCACAGCAAAAACTGCTTGGGTCGACGCAAAATCAAACCTCCAGTGTAGCGGAGGGGTCGGCATATTACCAGCCGCTAATGGATCCTTTTTCATATGCATGTTGATCTTAGGCTCAGTGCGGGCGCTCCGCCGGTCTGAGCAGGCTTTTTAATTCTTCTTTCTCAATGGCGGTCAGCTGGCTGGGCTGTTTACGGGACAGTTCCGCAAACCGGGCCTCGCGGCGCTGATCGACCGGCTTCGCCAATAGATGGTTGATACCATCCAGAAATTCCTTTTCCAGGTCACCAACCAGTTTATGCGTTGGTTCGGCGGCCAGCTTGGCCAGATGCCGTCCCGAATCCGTTCCGTGCCAGTGCTCAATCACAGCGCCGGTATGGATGTGGGGGCGGTCCTTGAGAAAATCAATCAGTTCTACCAATAGCGGCGCGCCTTGCAAGTGGACTTCCGCGAGTTGCGCGGGGTTTTCCACCAGGCCGGCCAGTCGCGGTTCGTGCAGCAGCAGGGAGACCAGGCGCCGCAGCGGACTCATGGCATTGTTACTGCGAGCCGGCCGTGACGGAGCTTTATGCGTAACCTCCTGGATGGGTTGGCCATGCAGCTCTGCCAGCGCATTGCGAGGCAGTTTCGCAAGTTCTTCCAGGCGGTCCACCATCATGCGTTGAAATACCCCTGCCGGTAGTTGTTTCAGCAACGGCTTGGCCAGATTCACCAGGCGAGTTCGCCCATCCATGCTGGACATATCGACTTGTCCACATAACTCTGCATACAGGAACTCGGAAAGTGGGATCGAATCGCCAGTTCGCTGTTTAAAGGCATCCGTACCCTCCTTACGGACCAGACTGTCGGGGTCTTCGCCGCCGGGTAACATCAGGAATCGGGCCTGGCGTCCGTCTTCCAGAACCGGTAAGGCATTTTCCAGTGCGCGCCAGGCGGCGGCCTTGCCGGCGCGGTCGCCATCGAAACAGAACACCACTTCGGGAACGGCGCGATACAGTTGTTCCAGATGTTCGCGGGTGGTTGCGGTCCCCAGTGTGGCGACCACATTGTTAATACCGTATTGGGCCAGCGCCACGACATCCATATAGCCTTCGACAACCAGCAGACGATCCAGTTTGCGTTCGCGTTTGCGTGCCTCGAACAGGCCATAGAGCTCGCGGCCTTTGTGGAACACGGGGGTTTCCGGGGAGTTCAGATATTTGGGTGTGTCGTCGCCCAATACACGTCCGCCAAAGCCGATGACGCGACCGCGGCGGTCATGGATAGGAAACATGACGCGGTCACGGAAACGATCATAGAGTCCGCCGCCGTCTTTTTTGATCAGCAGGCCGGCGCGTTCCATCAGGGTTTGCTGCGCGGCGTCCTGACCCAGGGCTTTTAACAGATTGTCCCAGCCGGGCGGCGCATAACCGAGACCGAAGGCCTGGGCGATTTCGCCGCTCAACCCGCGGCCCTTGAGGTAATCCACGGCGCGCGCGGCCTCGGAGTGTTGGCGCAACTGCTGCCGGAAAAAATGCGCGGCCTGCGCCAGCAGATCGTAGAGCGGGCCGGTACTGTCCTCGCGTTCGTAGCTGCCGCCAGGACCTTCTTCACGTGGCACTTCCAAGCCTGCCGAACGCGCCAGATCCTCAATCGCATCGACAAAATCCAGATGTTCATAGTCCATCAGGAAGCCGAGCGCGGTACCGTGCGCGCCGCAGCCGAAGCAGTAATAGAACTGCTTGGTCGGGCTTACCGTAAACGACGGGGTCTTTTCATTATGGAAAGGACAGCAGGCCTGATATTCCCGGCCGGCCTTTTTCAGCGGCACACGACTGTCGATCACCTCGACAATGTCGACGCGCTGCATCAGGTCATCTATGAAGTTTTGGGGTATGCGGCCGGCCATGGCGGGATAGTATCAGTGGGCGGTGATTCGGCGTAACTGCTCAATCACCCTAAAAAACCGCATTTGCCACGGAATCACACGGAAAAAACACGACAAGATCATAAGCTTCACGCCGGCGTCGCCATCAGCAGCAAGGTGGTGAATAGTCGCTCCAGGAATGTCTGTGTTCAGTGTCTTCCGTGCGTTTCCGTGGCTGAAATGATTTTTTAGGATCACTCGCGCAAAGCCGCAAAGGCGCAAAGATAATAAATAATGAAGAAGGGTTTTCTTTGCTGTTTTAGCGGCTTGGCGAGAGACAGGGTTTTCTTCAGGCGCCCAGCTGGGCCTTGATCTGACCGCTGACGGCCGTCATATCGGCGCGGCCTTGCAGCTGCGGCTTGAGGATACCCATCACCTTGCCCATGTCTTTGATGCCGCTGGCGCCGGTTTGAGCGATGGCGGCGGCAATCATCGAATCGACCTCGGCTGCCGTGAGCTGCTGGGGAAGATAGGTCTGAACAATCCCGATTTCGTAGCTTTCCTGATCGGCCAGGTCAGCACGGCCGGCCTTTTCGTACATGCCCAGCGACTCGCGTCGCTGTTTGAGCATCTTATCCAGCACGACCAGGATCTGGGTGTCGTCGAGCTCAATGCGCTCGTCGACTTCGCGTTGTTTGATCGCGGCCAGGATCAGGCGGATCACACCCAGGCGCGGCTTATCGCCACTGCGCATGGTGGCTTTCATATCCTCTTGGATACGGGCCTTAAGTGACATGCGATGCGCCCCGGAAGTGTCGTATAGCTGAATGTCGTTCAGTACATGCGGGTGCGACGGGTGACGTCGCGCGAAACCTTCTTGAGGTGGCGCTTGACCGCGGCGGCGGCTTTACGCTTACGCTCCTGGGTCGGTTTTTCATAGAACTCGCGGCGGCGCACCTCGGAGAGGATGCCGGCTTTTTCACAGGAACGTTTGAAGCGGCGCAGAGCGACTTCGAACGGTTCGTTCTCACGTACACGAACGCTGGGCATGAAATCTATTACCTCAATTTGACTTGTCATCCCTAAGTCATAACCGCACGCGATTACACCCAGGGGCCTAAAGGGGGTCGAATTCTAATCCCTCTGCCTACCGAAAGCAAAATCCTGCTTGTGCCGGCTTGCCGGGGCCGTGGACAATAGCCGGATGTTGGTCCTTGGTATTGAAACTTCCTGCGACGAAACCGGCGTTGCGCTCTATGACGGCGAGCGCGGACTGCTGGGGCACGCTCTCTACAGTCAGGTCGAGGTCCATGCGCCTTACGGTGGCGTGGTGCCCGAGCTGGCGTCGCGTGACCACGTCCGTAAGTTGTTGCCATTGCTGGAAGAAGTGTTCGAGCAGGCGGGTGTGAGGCGGGCTGATCTGGACGGCGTGGCGTTCACGGCGGGACCGGGTCTGATCGGCGCCCTGCTGGTCGGCGCCTCGTTCGGACGCAGTCTGGCCTGGTCGTTGGGTATCCCGGCGGTGGCGGTTCATCATATGGAAGGGCATCTGCTCGCGCCCATGCTGGAAGATCCGGCGCCGACCTTTCCCTTTGTCGCCCTGTTGGTATCGGGCGGGCATACCTTGCTGGTGCAAGTCGAAGGTGTCGGTGCCTATACGCTGTTGGGCGAATCCGTCGATGATGCCGCCGGTGAGGCCTTTGACAAGACCGCCAAACTCCTGGGTTTGCCCTATCCGGGTGGCCCGGAGCTGGCGAAGCTCGCGCAGCAGGGTGATCCGACCCGCTATCGCTTTCCGCGCCCGATGACCGATCGTCCCGGTTTGGATTTCAGCTTCAGTGGCTTGAAGACCTTTGCGCTCACCACATTACGTGACGCCGATAATGAGCCGCAGACACGTGCCGACATTGCGCGCGCCTTTGAGGATGCTGTGGTCGATACGCTGGCAATCAAATGTAAACGCGCCCTGGAACAGACCGGATTGACGCGCTTAGTGGTGGCCGGCGGTGTCGGTGCCAATCGTTCACTGCGCGCACGCCTACAGACGTTGTTGGATGAACGACACGGGCAGGTGTTTTATCCGCGCCCGGAATTCTGCACGGATAACGGTGCGATGATCGCCTATGCCGGTTTTCGACGCTTGCAGGCAGGGCTGCACGAGCCGCTTGCGATCGAGGCGCGGGCGCGCTGGTTGCTGACGGATTTGGAAGCGCTTTAGGAATTCGTCATCCTGGCGAATGCCAGGATGACGTCTGAAATATTAAGCCGTTGTGGCCTGCTATCTATTTGTCGCCGATACGGCCTTCCGCGCCCGAAAGCAGATTGCGGATATTGGAGCGATGGCGCCAGTACAACAGCAGCGCCATCAGGACAGCCGCGGCGATCACGGTGGGTTCTGGCCGCAGCCACCACATATAGAAAGGTGCTGAGGCGGCCGCGACCAGCGCAGCCAGTGACGAGTAGCGGAACAATGCGGCCATCGCCAGCCAGGTTGCGATGACGAGCAGACCGACACTCCATTGCAGGCCGAGCAACGCGCCGAGTGCGGTGGCAACGCCTTTGCCGCCTTTGAAGCCAAAAAAAATCGGAAACAAATGACCCAGAAAGGCAGCACCGGCGGCCAGTGCCTGCACTTCGGCGCCCATGCCGATGGCGCGCGCAATAAGTACCGCCAGCAACCCCTTCAGCATGTCTCCGGCCAACGTCATGGCGCCGGCCTTTTTGCCGCCGATGCGCAGCATGTTCGTGGCGCCTGGATTGCCGGAACCTTGTGTGCGTGGATCAGCGGTGCCGAGTGTGCGCCCGACAATCACGGCCGAGGAAATCGAGCCGAGCAGATAGGCGCAGAGAATAACGATAATAGAGGTCAGCATGGTGCGTATTGGAAGCGTTGCGGCGTTTCAGGTCAAGAAGTCGCTGATCGGAAGATCATTATAATGTTTGCTGCGCAGTGCCCGCGTTGGCGGCTGGCCAAGCCCCCGGCCCAGCGTCTATAGTGACGCGCGAACCCTGGAGTACGGCATGGACATCATTTTTCTGCGCGATCTGCGCATCGACACCATTATTGGTATTTACGATTGGGAGCGCCGCGTCAAACAGACCATCAGTCTGGATCTGGAAATGGCGACGGATATTCGCAAGGCAGCTGCCAGCGATGCCATCGATGATACGTTGAATTACAAAGAGGTCGCCAAACGTCTGATAGCCTATGTTGAAGGCAGTTCATTTCAATTGGTCGAGACCTTGGCCGAACGCGCTGCTGAGATTGTGCTCAATGAATTCCAGGTGCCATGGGTACGTTTGACGTTGAACAAGACCGGCGCCGTGCGGGGTGCCAAGGATGTCGGCGTCATCATTGAACGCGGCACGCGGACGGCAGACTGAGATAACTTCATGGCGCGCGTCTACGTGAGCATCGGCACCAATATCGAACGCGAGCAGCATGTGCGTGCCGCGCTGGATGCCTTGGAGTCGAGCTACGGACAGTTACAATGCTCGCAGGTTTACGAAACCGGCGCGGTCGGTTTTGAAGGTGACAACTTTTATAATCTCGTCGTTGGCTTTGATACGGATCAGACGCCGGCCGAGGTTGGCGAACACTTGCGTGTGATCGAAGATGCCAACGGTCGCGTGCGTGCAGGGCCGCGTTTTTCCTCACGAACACTCGATATAGATCTGCTGCTGTATGACGATCTGGTGATCGAGGAACCACGGCTGCAGATCCCCCGCGATGAAATCACCAAGCATGCCTTTGTCCTGCAACCGCTCGCCGAGATTGCCGGTGACTTGCGGCATCCCTTGATAGGTCAGACCTATGCGCACCTGTGGGCGCAGTTCCCCAAGCAGGGACAGCGCATCCGGGCCGTGGACTTCTCGCGCCACTGATGGCGCCGAGACCTGCGCAATTAATTGCATGATGCCTGCAACACAAACGCCCTGGACAATTCCTGCCGATTGGCCGGCGCCAACCGATGCGGCGCGCGCACTCAGCGAGCGGCTGGTCGAGTGCATCCGTGCAGAAATCGAATCTTCCGACGGCTTTATCAGCTTCGCGCGTTACATGGCATTGGCGCTGTACGCGCCGGGTCTAGGTTACTACAGCGCCGGTGCGCATAAAATCGGTGCGCAGGGCGATTTCATAACCGCGCCGGAAATATCGTCACTGTTCGCGCGCTGTATCGCGCGCAGTTGCGAGTCCGTGTTCGACCAAATAGGCGAGGGTGACATTGTCGAGCTTGGCGCGGGCACCGGGAGTCTCGCTGCAGAATTGCTGCGTGAATTGAGTGTGCGCGGCCGGTTGCCGCGTCGCTACCGAATACTGGAGCCTTCCGCCGATCTACGCGAGCGCCAGAAGCTGTATTTGCAGACTACTGTTCCAGATTGTCATGAGCGTGTCGAATGGCTGGATGCACCACCCGAAGAACCCTGGCGTGGTCTGCTGTTGGCGAATGAGGTGTTGGATGCCTTGCCGGTGGAGATCTTTGGTTGGTCATCCGATGCGGTGATCAACTATGGCGTGAGCTGGTCCGGCGATGGTTTCGTCTGGGCGCAACGCTCAGCTGATGCAGCCTTGACAGCCGTGGTCGAGCATTATGCGGAAGATTATTCCTGGGCGCAGGGCTATCGTTCTGAAATCAACACCACATTGACACCCTGGTTGCATAGCGTTTCCGAAAATCTACAAGCGGGTGCGGCCTTATTTATCGACTATGGTTATGCGCGTCACGATTATTATCGTGCCGAACGTGCGCAGGGAACGCTGCTGTGTCATTATCGCCATCGCGCGCACGCCGATCCATTCATGTTGCCGGGGTTGCAGGATATTACCGCACAGGTGGATTTCACGGCGGTCGCCGAGGCTGCCGTTGCCGCCGGCCTCTCTGTCAGTGGTTTTACGACCCAGGCGCATTTTCTGCTCGACAATGGCATCGAACAGTTGCTGGCAGAAGATCAGCCGGGCATGACAGCGAGTTATCTGCAACAGGCCGCGCAGGCCAAAACATTGTTGCTGCCGGGTGAGATGGGCGAGCGTTTTAAGGCGCTGCTGCTGTTGCGTGATGTGCAGGGCACCATTTCCGGATTCGGCGGACGCGATCTGCGCAATCGCCTCTAAATACAGATGCGCCTTGCTTCACACTAGAACAACAACTGCCAATAACTATGAGTCGTTCAAATGACGTTGATTGAAAGCATTATCCTGGGACTTCTGGAAGGCATAACAGAGTTTCTGCCGATCTCTTCCACCGGTCATCTGATCCTGTTGCAGAATGCCATGGGTATTGCCGATGATGAATTTTCCAAAACCTTCACCATCACTATCCAACTCGGCGCGATCCTTGCCATTGTGATGTTGTATGCGGAGCGCCTGATGAAGGCGCCGCGGTTGATCGCCAAGATCGCCGTTGCCTTTATTCCTACCGCCGTGATCGGTTTAACCCTCTACAAAGTCATCAAAGGCTATTTGCTTGGCAATGTCATGATCGTGGCCTGGGCGTTGGCGATCGGCGGTGTGCTGATGATCGCTTTTGAATTACTGCGCGGTAAGGAGATCAGTGCAGCGCACGATTCCATCGAGGACTTGCCTTACTGGAAGGCGGCGGTGGTCGGTGTGGCGCAGTCCATGGCCATGATCCCGGGCGTGTCGCGCTCGGGTGCGACCATCATCGGCGGTATGTTGCTGGGTATGTCGCGCGAGGCGATAGTGGAATTCTCGTTCTTGTTGGCGATCCCCACCATGCTGGGCGCGACGGCCTATGATCTGTTCAAGACCTACGACCAACTGTCCTGGGATAACACCGGGCTGTTGGTGAGCGGCTTTGCCTCGGCATTCGTCGCAGCCTATATCACGGCACCGGCCCTGCTGCGTTTCATCAAGCGACACAGTTTCATCCCCTTCGGCATCTACCGCATCCTGTTGGCGTTGGTTGTGGCGGCTGTGCTGATCTAGCCCGCATTTCTCAGTACCCGACCAAATCTGTCAGCTTTCTTAACAGTGCCAAGCTGTTGACGTAATTAATAAAATTCTAATGGAATAAAGATGTTGCAAAATCATGACGGCCGACTGGCCTGGATTGGCCTGTCGAGAAGCCTAACGGTTAGCCTTTGAAATACCGCGACTTCGAGACCCTGCTGAAATTATCATATTGTTTTTAAAGTAATAATTTTGAGTGGCACAGAATCTGCTTATGTAAGATAACGCTAATATAGTAATCTTCTTTCTTATTTGCAGAGCCGCAGGACGGAGCAGGTCATGAAAATCCGCTGTCATCATCTAGGCATGGTTGCCGGGTTTGCCCTGGTTTTAAGTCTGTCCGCAGCGGCGGATCTGTCCTGGTCGTCAAAGCAGTCTGCTGCGCCCTCGGCCGACCCGGCGCCGATCGTGTTTGATAATTCTGCGGATCAAAGCCCGCCTTCACCCGCACCGGTGTTGTTTCTTGCCGGAGGTTTGTTCGGATTTGCGGCGATGGTGCGCTGGCGTCAACGCCGGCGTGGCTACTGAGGTCATCCAGCAGCTAGCTGTTGGATGACTGGAACGCCGCGCGGGCTTCGCTGATCGCCGCCAGTCGCAAGCTCCGTACGCGCTCGCCGAATTCATTCCCCTGCAGACCTTCCGCCACCAGCGCTTTCGTATCGACGCTACTGGCGGCCGCGAACGCGGCGCGAAATAAATCCGCCTGCGGATAGGCGCTGTCCTCAAACCCGGTACGACCGCGACTGTCCGCGGCGCAGGCCAGCAAGAAATCCTCCAACCGCTGCGGCTGCCGGAACACGTCCAGATTCTGCAGGGTGTCGAGCAAGGTGCCGGGCTTGAGTTCCAGGGCGCGATGGCAATGGGTGTGATACTGCGCGACCTTGACGGCCAGATCGCGAAAATCATTCGGCACGCGTAAGCGTTTGCACAGTGCCTGGGCCAGGCCCACGCCGCGCTGTTCATGGCCGTGATGACTCGGCCATTCCGCTTCCGGCGTGGTGCCTTTGCCCAGATCGTGCATGAGTGCCGCGAAACGGACCTTGGGATCGCTGCTCAGCTTGGCGGCCTGATCCAGCACCATCATGCAATGCACGCCGGTATCGATTTCGGGATGGTGACGCGCCGGCTGCGGCACGCCGAACAGTCGGTCGATTTCCGGAAATATCACTTTCAGCGCGCCGCAGCGTTGCAGCACTTCGAAATAACGGCTCGGTTGGTCTTCGCACAGCGCCTTATGGGTTTCGGTCCAGACGCGTTCGGCGACCAAGTGATCTACCTCGCCGTTGTCGACCATCTTCTGCATCAGTGCATGCGTCCCGTGCGCAACTTTGAAACCCCATTTGGCAAAGCGCGCCGCGAAACGCGCCACGCGCAGGATGCGCACCGGGTCTTCGACAAAGGCCGCCGAGACATGGCGCAATAAACCCTGATTCAGATCTTCACGGCCGTTGAAGGGATCGATAAGCGTGCCGTCGGCAGACTGCGCCATGGCATTGATGGTGAGATCGCGGCGCTGCAGATCTTCTTCCAGCGTCACCTCGGGACTCGCATGCACCGTAAAGCCTTTATAGCCGGGCGCGGTTTTGCGCTCGGTGCGGGCCAGCGCATATTCCTCATGGGTTTCCGGATGCAGGAAGACCGGGAAATCCTTGCCGACCGGGCGATAACCCAATTTCACCATGGCCTCGGGCGTACTGCCGACCACCACCCAGTCCCGTTCCTTGACGGTTAATCCGAGCAGATTGTCGCGCACCGCGCCGCCGACGAGATAGATGTCCATGGGCTGAATTCTACGCAGATGGAAGAGAACTATGTAGGGTGGGTTAGCGACTTTCGCGTAACCCACCAGGCGCCGTGCAGCGACACAACTCATTCAAGGAGTGCCTGACGGCACGCGTGGCGGGTTACGGCACAAAAACCTGTGCCTAACCCGCCCTACATTTAAGGAACCTCTGATTAATTCGCTGAAGCGGCATCTGCCGCGTTGCAGCCGGGCTCAAAATACGGGGCCGGGAAGCGGCAGACGCCGTGTAAACTCCGTTTTTTACTCGGTGCTGCGCACCTCGCCCTTCCGGCCGGCTGGCGCCGTTCTCTCCGCTTCGCTTCGAGTCGCCCGTCCGCGCCTTGCATCTGCTCGCTTGATCAAATTAATCAGAGGTTCCTTAAGTAGGATGACGGATTAACAAAAGCCTCTCTAAGCTCAGCCGCGCCGCGCCTTGCTGCGCAATCGCTGATAACCGCCGCGCGCCGTGCGTTCGCTGAGATAACCCGGCACGACCGCGTCGATAGCTGTCGGCGTAATGCCGAGCACGGTGAGATAGTTGTGCTGGCAAACGCTTTCCTTCTGTAAAGACCAGTAATTGTCACGGCTGAAAGGTTTGCCGGGCACGTATTCCAGAACCCGCGCCTGCGCCCAGGAAAGCGAGCCGCTGAGTTTCCAGATGCGCCGCTTCACGCTGATCTGCTGTGCTGTGTATTCCACCAGTTCCGCCAGCGAAAACACCTGCGGTCCGCAGATGTCGCAATGTTTGCCGATGGTGCCGGGTGTTTGCAGGGCGCGCAAAATGGCTTCGCTGACATCGCCGACAAAAACCGGCGCCATGCGGCTTTCGGCACAGGCCAGCGGGAAGACGAAGGGAGTGATTTTCAGCAGTGTCGCAAAGCGGTTGAAGAAACTATCGCCCGGCCCAAAGATGACCGACGGCCGGAAACTGGTGACTTGCAGACCGTGCGAGGTGGCTGAGTGAACCAGATCCTCGCCCTGCCCCTTGCTGCGCAGATAATGACTGTGTTCTTCGCGTGGATAGGCATTCAGCGCGCTCATGTGCAGCAGGCGCGTGACGCCGGTGGCGCGCATGGCTTCGACGATTTCGCGCGGGAGTTCGATATGCGCGCGGTCGAAGCCCTGACCATCGCTGCCCTTTTCATTGAGGATGCCGACCAGATTGATGACGGCATCGCAGTCGCCGATCAGTTTGCGCAACACGGCGGGTTCATACACGTTCGCCTCGACCAGCTGCACGCGCGGATTCACCAGCAGATCACGGTGGCGCTCACGGCGGCGTGTGGGGACGCGGACATTGTAGCCGGCGCGGGTCAGGTAATTGATCAGGTGGTGACCGACGAAACCGGTGCCCCCGATGATGCATAGTTGTTGTTGTGACATGCGGCAACTCTTATGAGCGGCGAAAGTACTGGCAGGCCATAGTGGCGGCGCCTGCCGGTCGGGTCAAGTGCGAGGTGCACTGCCGCCCCATAAACTCCCTCTCCCTACTGGGAGAGGGTTGGGGAGAGGGTTGGGGAGAAGAAGAGGGGGCAGAAATCAAAAAACGGCATGATTATTAACTCCCTCATCCTGGCCTTCTCCCGAGAGGGAGAAGGGACTGATCTTTTGCGTCAGCGGTGGTTGTCAGGTTTCTCCGCGTTGTTAAATTGTTTGTTTTTGAGTCGGATTTAGAGATTGTATTGTGCACTTCGTTTGTGCGACCGGCTCTTAAGCCCCCTCTCCCTCCGGGAGAGGGTTGGGGAGAGGGTTGGGGAGAAGAAGAGGGGGCAGAAATCAAAAAACGGCATGATTATTAACTCCCTCATCCTGGCCTTCTCCCGAGAGGGAGAAGGGACTGATCTTTTGCGTCAGCGGTGGTTGTCTGGTTTCTCCGCGTTGTTAAATTGTTTGTTTTTGAGTCGGACCTAGAGATTGTATTGTGCACTTCGTTTGTGCGGCCGCCTCTTAAGCCCCCTCTCCCTCCGGGAGAGGGTTGGGGAGAGGGGATAATAATCAACAAGACGCGTGACTATTGAGGCCCTCATCCTGGCCTTCTCCCGAGAGGGAGAAGGGACTGATCTTTTGCGTCAGCGGTGGTTGTCAGGTTTCTCCGCGTTGTTAAATTGTTTGTTTTTGAGTCGGACCTAGAGATTGTATTGTGCACTTCGTTTGTGCGGCCGCCTCTTAAGCCCCCTCTCCCTCCGGGAGAGGGTTGGGGAGAGGGTTGGGGAGAAGAAGAGGGGGCAGAAATCAAAAAACGGCATGATTATTAACTCCCTCATCCTGGTCTTCTCCCGAGTGGGAGAAGGGACTCTTCTATTGGCGCTAACCGCGCCTCAATTGTCCTCGGGCTTGATCAGCGCCGGCATCCGCTTGTTGAGCGGCGTGATCGGCCGTTGCAGGCGCGACTCATAGACCGTGGCGAAGGCGAGCACGCCCCGCACATAACCACGGGTTTCGCTGAACGGAATCGTGTCCACCCACAGACTCGAAGGCATCGGGCTGTCCGGCAGCCAGCGCCGGACCCGATGCGGGCCGGCGTTATAGGCGGCGGTGGCGAGCACCTGATTACCAAGGCTGTCATAGGCCTGTTTGAGATAATTGCTGCCGAGCCGGATATTCATGTCGGCCTGCAACAGGGCCAGGCTGCTGGGTTTGGGCAGTTTGAGTTTACGAGCGACTTCCGCGCCGGTCGCCGGCATCAGCTGCATCAGACCCAATGCGCCGACCGGTGAGCGCGCATCGACCATGAATGCGCTTTCCTGGCGCATGATGCCCATGATCCAGGACGGGTCCATGTTCAGCTGCGTGGCCGTGCGGGTGATTTCATTCGCATACAGGATCGGGAAGCGCAGCCCCAGATCATCCTGATAACCGGATTTCCCGGCGGTAATGATGGCCCGATCGTGCCAGCCCCAGCGATGCGCGAGGACCGCGGCGGTCTGCATATCCGGTTCCGGCATATCGCGCAGCGCATAGGCCCATTCGCGGCGCGCTTCGGTGATCAGATTGACGCGCATCAGTTCCCCGGCGCGCAGCAGTGCGGGGTAATGCTTCTGTAGCTCGGTAAGCTGGGCATCGGTGACCACCAGTGGCTGATCCTGCATACGGTAATCCTGCTGCAGATAATCCGCGGCGAGAAAGCCATGATAGGAACGTTCCTCGGCCAGCGCGCTGAACAACGGCAGGGCCAACTCGCGATTGCCGAGTTCGAATTCGGATTGCGCCTCCCAATAGCGCCATTCACTGTCCTTGGCCTCTTCCGCAGGCATGCTGTCGATGGCCGCAAGGAGCGCCTGCCAGTCGCGTTGCAGCAGTGCGCTGCGGGCCTGCCAGCCGCGCGTCGTCTCATCGCGCGCCTCTTCCGGCAATGCCGCCAATAAAACATGCGCCTCCGGAAGGCGTTGATAGGCCGCATAGAGCCCGATCTGACGCGGCACCTGTGCGCGTTGCTCGGCGCTGAAATCGTAGCGCCCTTGAATATCTGTCCACCAAGCCTGCGCCGCGGCGGCATCGCTGCGAGCGAGCCGCTGGACCGCATGGGCCAGAATGTCGCGACTGTGCGCATTATCCTCTTGCAGCGCGGTCAGGGTTTGCGCACTGGCCGGGCGGTCATGTGCCTCACGCCAGAGCTCCACCCACTTGCGTTGCTTCGCCGGCAGCATGCGCGCCAGATACGCGGCCAAACTCGGCGCGTTTTCACGCATCGCCAGATTAATGCGCTGCCAGACCAGTTCGTCAGTCATGCGCGGGCTGGCGCTGAGTACCTTGAAAACCGGGTCGCAGGTGTCGGGACGTGACGTGCCGACCAGCCAGAGTTCAGTCGCGGCATCCAGCCATTCGCTGCTGGCCGGCTCGCGGCGCGTGGCGCGCAGATAATGGCACTGCAATTCCACCGTGGCCTGCTCGGCGTCATAGAAGGCGAGAAAGCGCGGCCATTGATGCTGCTTTGCCAAATAACCCAGCCAATTGCGTCGCAGCCGTTCCGCCAAGGGCGAATCGGCATACTTATCCAAAAAGGCCTGCATATCCGCATCGCGGGTTTTCGCGAAGGCGGTACTCAACTGGTCATATTGCAAATACGGGTACAGGGGATAGTCGCGCAGTCGCGCCTCCAGCTGTTGAAAGCGGTCGAGTTGACCGGCTTGCAATGCCTTGCGGGCCTCCAGGAATCTGTCGCGGTCATCGGCGAGAGGATCAGTGGCGAAGGCTGTGTTAGTCAGCAGGAAGGTGCAGAACAGGATTAAGCAGTTTCGTAAGGTTATCTTCATACACTATAGTAGACATCAGTCGACACCCAACAACAATCATGGACAGATAAGGGGAATAGAGCTATGGCGCTCAAATCCGTCAACCCGGCCACTGGTCAAACGGTGAAAATCGTTGATACCTGGAACGAGACGCAGCTCGATGAGGCGCTGTTCGAGGTTTCCGTCGCCACACCAAAGTGGGCGGCGCTGAGTTTTCAGGCACGCGCCGAGGCCTTGCGTCGCGTGGCGGCGGTGTTGCGCGCGCGTAAGGTTGATCTGGCGCGCACCATGACGCTGGAGATGGGCAAGCTCATCAACGAGGCGCGCGGCGAAATCGAGAAGTGCGCCTGGGTGTGCGAGTACTATGCTGAAAACGGCGCGCGGTTTCTGGCCGATGAAGATATCGAAAGCGATGCCGGCCGCAGTCTGGTGATCTATCAACCGCTCGGCACCGTGCTTGCGGTCATGCCCTGGAATTTTCCCTTCTGGCAGGTGTTCCGGTTCGCCGCGCCGGCGTTGATGGCCGGCAATACCGCCGTGCTTAAACATGCCTCCAACGTCCCCGGTTGTGCGCTGGCGATTGAAGAGGTGTTTATCGAAGCCGGCCTGCCGGCGAATGTTTTCCGCACCCTGCTGATTCCGGCCGGACGCGTCAATCGCGTTATCGAAGATAAACGGGTACACGCCGTCACACTCACCGGCAGCGAAGTGGCCGGACGTGCCGTGGCCGCGAACGCCGGCCATAACATCAAGAAAACCGTGCTGGAGCTGGGCGGTTCCGATCCGTTCATTGTGTTGGAGGACGCCGACCTCGATGCCGCCGTGACAACGGCCGTGACCTCACGCTTTCTCAATGCCGGCCAATCCTGCATCGCCGCCAAACGCTTTATCCCCGTCGCAGCCATCGCCGATGAGTTTGTCGCGCGCTTCAAAATGGCGGTCGATGTTTTACGTTGCGGCGATCCCCTGGCCGAGGATGTCACGCTGGCACCGATGGCGCGGCTGGATCTGCGCGATGACCTGCACCAGCAAGTCATCGAGAGCATCACCAAGGGCGCCGTTGCCGTCACGGGTTGTTCACCCATGGCCGGGCAGGGTGCCTACTATCCGGCCTCGATCCTGGATCAGGTCGCGCCGAACATGCGCGCCTATCGCGAAGAATTCTTCGGGCCGGTGGCGTTGATCCTGCGCGCCAGGAACGAGGCCGATGCCATCCGCATCGCCAACGACAGCCCCTTCGGACTCGGCGGCAGCGTCTGGACACGCGACACCGCGCGTGGCGAACGCGTCGCCCGCCAACTGCAATGCGGCGCGGCCTTCGTCAACGGCCTGGTGAAAAGCGACCCGCGCCTACCCTTCGGCGGCGTCAAAAATTCCGGCTACGGTCGCGAACTGTCGCATCACGGCATTCGCGAGTTCGTGAATGCAAAAACGATTTGGATGAAGTAATTCAACTGAGTCCAACAGAGAGTCCCCTCTCACTGAGGGAGAGGGCCAGGGAGAGGGGATATCAATCGACACCAAACGTAGATCGCAGTTATCGGCGCACGCCGCGCGTCCGGCATTCATCGGCATTACCTAATTAAATGACCGAACTGCTTATCTATCTCGCCCTTGGTGCTACCGCCGGCCTGCTTGCCGGGCTGTTCGGCGTCGGCGGCGGCCTGATCATCGTGCCGGTATTGGCCTGGGTGTTTATCGGTCAGGGCATGGACACGTCGGTTATCATGCATCTCGCCATCGGTACCTCACTGGCCAGCATCTGGCTGACATCGATCATGTCGATCCGCGCGCACCATCGTCGCGGCGCGGTGAGCTGGTCGCTGGTCAAGAAGCTGGTCGTCGGCATTGTCCTGGGTGCATTGCTCGGTGCGGTGATCGCGGATCAGTTGCCGACCCCGGCACTCAAACGCATCTTCGGCGTGTTTGAATTACTGGTTGCCGCGCAGATGTTGCTGGTCAGTCGCTATAAGGCGCATTTCAATCTGCCGGGCCGGATGGGTTTCACACTTGCCGGCACCGTCATCGGCATTGTCTCCGCCATCATCGGGATCGGCGGCGGCACACTCACCGTACCGTTTCTGATCTGGTGTCGCGTGCCGATGATCCAGGCCGTGGCGACATCCGCCGCCTGCGGCCTGCCCATCGCCATCGCCGGCGCGTTCGGTTTCATCGTTACCGGATGGAACGTCGAACAGCTCCCTGCCTGGAGCACGGGTTATCTCTACTGGCCCGCCTGGCTGGGCATCGTGCTCGCCAGCAGCATCACCGCCGGTCTCGGCGCGCGCCTCGCGCATAAACTCCCGGCGGCACGGTTACGACAACTGTTTGCGTTGCTGTTGATGGGTTTGGGGATCAAGATGCTGGTGGGGTGAGGGTTGGCTGGACAGGGTGCAAATCATTTAAGAAACCTCTGATTTTTACTGAGTCGTCATTCCGGCGCAGGCCGGAATCCAGTGCCTTGAATCACATAGATTCCGGCCTGCGCCGGAATGACGATTTCCATAATACGGTCTGCATATACTCAAGGGGCAATGGATGTGCCTTGATCAGTCCATGGAGGGATCGCCATGTTAGTCAGAACAATTCGCAAACCCGGCGAAGCCGGAACCCATAAACTGCTGGCTCGCTACGGTGATCGGCTGATCTGCGTGCGTTACCGATACGACCCCATCCGACGCAAACGATTTAAAACCGCTGAAATCATCGTTGCGGAAGAAGATTGGCTGCCGGAACCAGGTGCCGGGAATGAGGCTCAGCCTGTGCAACCGGCGCAACCGCAGCGTGTCGGTGTACGCATCGCATATCACGAACGCGAGCTGCGGCAAAAATCAGCGCGGCCGGAGGTGTCTGGTCGCAGCATGAACGACTACGGCGTGTGATGCCGGATGTCGTCGACCGCCGGGGTTTGCATGGGCGGGTAGTTTGCGGATCAGAAAATGGCTAGAGTGTGGCCTGGTACGAAATTCCTATAGGTAGTACGAACGTACTAGGTACTACGTACTATGACCTCTAATTCTAGTTAGGCCGCATTCGCCGGTTTCGCGACGCGACGTGAGAAAGTCTGACCATGCTTACTGATGTCTTCTTTCGCAGGTACGCGAATCGCCCGATGTTCGAAAGCGTAGGTCAAAAAGAATCTGCGCTCTTCGTTCAAGCGTACAGGATCGTCAACGAGCAGCTCTGGAAGTACTACGGGTACGACAAAAAGGTCGACGAGAGTGTCAAGGCCATCTGGACCGGCCTACACGATCGCCTGTCAATGGAGATCGGGGTCAAGGAACTGTCACCGAGGTTCTACTCCTACCAGACCGAGTGGATGGGCAAGCCTTACACGAACTCGGGCTGGAACGACATGAATTTCGTCGTAGAGCAGTGGCTGAACTTTAAGTTCGCTGACAACTTAGACCCCGACATGTTCGTCAAGCGTCGCCTGAGCTTCGTCGAATTGGCTTTCCGCACACGAGAGGAGCAGGTTGCCCAAGCGAATGCAGAGTTTCCCCAGCGGCTTGCCGAGGCCGAGATGCAAGACAAGATG
Source organism: Gammaproteobacteria bacterium (assembly GCA_018819175.1). GTDB lineage: Bacteria > Pseudomonadota > Gammaproteobacteria > Thiohalobacterales > Thiohalobacteraceae > JAHJQQ01. The sequence goes on along the minus strand of JAHJQQ010000042.1, from coordinate 68,745 downwards.
CCTCGGAGGGCAATGACGCTTCCTGGCAGACGGGCCGAAGGCGTGCGAGCAATGAACGAAAGCATGAACAGGATGTTTGCGGCGAATGTAGCTGAGTTGAACGAACGCTTTAAGCAGGCCGGTATGCCACTGCACTACCACAACGGCTTTCTACAGATCACGCAGGACGAGCAGATTCAAGTACAAGTCGAGCAACCATTTTGGCTGCTGGTGAGCGATGCTCAATGGAAGAACGTCAGCATTGACATGGCGGAGGCGGTCGATCGCAGGGACACGGCTGGCCGTGATCCATCCTTCTATGCCGCCAAGGCACTAGAAAGCACGATCAAGATTATCTGCGACATCAAGAAATGGACCACTAGCAACGAGAAGGGCGTATCCGACTTCCTGAATCACCTTGAGAGCAAGGTGAACGGTGCGTTTATCGAGGGTTGGGAGCGGCAATCGATTCAGCGGTTCTACAGCGACGTGCGGAACGACCTAGGGCACGGTCCCGGCTCCAAAGACATGCCAAATTTGACTCCGCAGCAGATCGATCAAACCATCGAATTCTGCATGTCGTGGGTCAAGAGCTTAATCAAGCGACTGTAGCTATGTATGGCCTTCGCTGAGCCGAAAAGCTGCCAAACCCTCCGGTCAACGCGGACGCGCGCGACGTTCCGCCGTCGACTGAGGGCAGCGGCGGCGCGCGCCGGTTACCGGAAATGTTAGAGCAGCTGTTGGCTGAGTACGCAGAGGCCATCGTCTTGCAGCACGATGGGCTGTTTACGGAATCCGCCAGCCGTTTTCTGCAGCGCGCGCTCTATCTGCAGCCGAATAACCGGCACGCCTTATGGGTGGCGGGACTCGCGGATTTTTTCCGTGGTGATGTTGCCACCGCCATTGAGCGTTGGGAGTTGGCCCACGCCCAGGCGCCTGCCGGCAGCGAAGAGGCGTTGATGAATGCCCGTTCCCGGGCCGAGCCTGTCACCGTGCCTTGATACTGTGGCCTGCATCTTAAGGAACCTCGGATTATTGAGGGTTACCTGATTGCCCGACAGATTATCCGTAGCCCGGATGCAGGCCGTAAGGCCGTAATCGGGGTAAGATCGCTGTTTCCCCGGATTCCGCTTCGCTTCATCCGGGCTACCCCGTGTCATCTGATTGCGTAAACATCAATAATTCGCTGAAGCGGCAGACGTCGTGCAAACTCCGTTTTTTACCCGGCGCTTAGCATCTGCTCGCCTGATCAAATTTATCAGAGGTTCCTTAATCCTCCCTTCTGGAGGGTGTTCATAACCGTTTCGATTTTTCAGCGTGAATTCAGCCTGACACTTTAGTCTGCCTTTCCCATGGGAAGCCCGGTTTCCCGGGCTCTTTGGAAAGGAGACTATCAAGCATGTATATCCAGCATTTGATTGCCATCGTGGTGGGCCTGTTGGCGATAGTCGCGTTGCCCGAGGCTCGCGCCGATGCCGTCGCGGATGCACAGGCAGGCTATCAGGCGCAAGGCGCGGGGCCGTTCGATGCACAGGCGGGTGCGCGGCGCTGGACCGAAAATCACACCGAGGCCGGAACCGGCAAACAGATCAGCTGCGCGAGCTGCCATCGTCAGGACTTGCGACAGCCGGGTCAGCATGTGCGCACACTCAAGCCGATCGAACCCATGTCGCCCGCAGTCAATCCACAGCGCTTGACCGACGTGAAGAAAATCGAAAAATGGTTTCTGCGCAATTGCAAAGGGACCTGGGGTCGTGAATGCACGGCGCAGGAGAAAGGTGATTTTCTGGTCTACATCCAAAGCCAATGAACAAGGAGTGGAGCGATATGAAACTGCGTTGGTTGGCGGCGGCCATGGCCGCTGCGGTGGTGGGTCTGTCCGGGACGCTGGCCTTCAGTGATAGCGATAGAGAAGGCCGTGAGAAGGGTGAGCGCGGGTGGCTGGCCGGATTAGCCGCGCCGACCGGTGTCAAACCGGTCGATAATCCTTTGTATGCCGCGGAATGCAGCAGCTGTCATTTTGCCTATCAGCCGGGCCTGTTGCCCGAGGCGTCCTGGCGCGAACTGATGGCGAATCTGTCTGACCATTTTGGTGAAAACGCCGAGCTGACGCCGGAGACTCAGAAACTCTTGACCGACTATCTCATTCAGAACGCTGCCGAACAGGATGGTGGTTGGCTGGCGCGGGATGTGCTGCGCGATGCGGACAAACGAACTGAGCCAGTGATACGCATCACCGAAACCGCCTTCTTTATCCATGAGCATGATGAGTTGCCACAGCGGGTCTGGCGTGACAATCCCAAGGTCGGTTCCATGAGCAACTGCAGTGCCTGTCACACCAAGGCCGACAACGCCAGCTTCGATGAGCATCAGGTGAGTATTCCCGGCGTGGGTCGCTGGGAGGATTGAACATTTCCGCGGTCTGGGTTGCAGGTGGTGTAACCCGGGTCGCAGGGTATATCCGTTCGAGTGTCAGGGAATCTCCAGCATCGCTCTACACGACCGCTACAGAGTGACATGCACCATTCTATGGATTGCCCATGTCTCTCTCAAATCAGCCGCAGCTCAACCCTGAACACCAACTGGCACTTTCTGAGGTTATCGGTGCGCTCAGTTATGCCCTCGACCTGACCGAAGGGCAGCCCCCCGGACACTGTATCCGCGGGTGTTGGATTGGTTTTCATATCGGGCAACAGATTGGCTTGTCATCCGCTGAACTCTGGGATCTGTACTATACGCTGTTGATGAAAGATGCCGGGTGCAGTAGCAACGCCGCGCGTCTGTGCGATCTATACGGCAATGACGACCGCGCGACCAAACGCGATTTCAAAACGGTCGATACCGATAACATAGCGCAGATGGTGCAATTCGTACTTACGCATACCGGTGTGAAAGGTCCGCTTGCCGAACGCTTCAAGCGTGTACTCAATCTGGCTCGTCGTGGCGAACAGCTTGCGACCGAACTGATTCAGACCCGCTGCGAGCGAGGTGCGAAGATCGCTAAGCAGCTGGGTTTTAGCGAGAAGGTTGCCGACGGAATATTTTCACTGGATGAGCACTGGAATGGTCAGGGTAAGCCACAGGGTCTGCGCGGCGAAGATATTCCGTTATTCTCGCGCATCGCCTTGCTGTCACAGGTTATCGATGTGTTCCATCATGTCGGCGGGCCGACAGCTGCGTTAAACGAAATTCGCGAGCGACGTGGTAGTTGGTTCGATCCCGAATTAGTGGACGCTGCATTGGCGCTGGAGTATGACGTCGATTTCTGGGCAGCGCTGCGTGACGATGACATCGGCAGTCTGGTGCAGAGTATCGAACCCGAGGTGCGCGCGCTTACTGTTGATGACGATTTGTTGGACAATATCGCTGAGGCGTTCAGTCAAGTGGTGGACGCCAAAAGCCCCTTTACTGCCGGGCATAGCGAACGCGTCGCGCTGTATACCGATGTACTGGCGAGTAAGTTAGGGATCGATGCTGCCCGTCGCCGTTGGTTAAAACGAGGTGCGCTTCTGCATGATCTGGGCAAGCTCGGTGTCAGTAACTCTATTCTGGATAAAGAGGGTAAGCTGACCGACGAAGAATGGCGTGAGGTACGCCTGCATCCTGTTTATACCGAACAGATTCTGTCACGCATCCTGCCTTTTAAAGAAATGGCTATCGTGGCCGGTGCGCATCATGAGCGGCTCGATGGCAAGGGTTATCCGAAAGGGATGGTTGCGTCTGAGCTGACGTTGGAAACGCGCATTATTACGATTTGCGATATTTTCGATGCGATCACCGCTGACCGTCCTTATCGCGGGCCGATACCGGTACCGGAGGCGCTCGAGATCATGGGGCGCATGACCGGCACGGCACTGGATACGAATTGCTACCATGTTTTACTCGAATGTGTGCATGAGATGCAGTTGGATAAATGAAATCACCTGATCAGCGTTCAAGAACAAGCGCTTTGATAGTGTGAATTCTCAGAGCTATTAACAGGCTGTTGAAAAACGCGATCAGGGGATGCAGTGCAAGGCGGGAACGGGCGAAAAAGCGGAGTTTACACGGAGTAAATGAGCATTTTGAGGCCGTTTCCAACGTAGCGGTGCGCCCCTCAGCGCGTTTTTCAACAGCCTGTTAAATGTTCTGAGTATGCCGGACAGGATATGCCACGCTGCTGCGGGCGTTTCTATCGGAGCGGTAGCGTTGGATTCAGCCGCCGGTCATGGACATGAAGCGGACCACCTGATCGGGCTTTTCGCGGAATTCGTGGCGCTCCGGTTTCAGATCAATGGCGGTGCGGATGGCGGTTTCCAGTTCCGCATCGGTGCAGCCGGCGCGCAGCAGCGGTCGCAGTTCGAGTTTGTGTTCCTGTCCGAGACACATATACAAGGTGCCATCGACGGACAGCCGCACGCGGTTACAGGTTTCGCAGAAGTGCTGGGAGATGGGTGTGATAAAACCGATTCTCAGATCGGTGCCGGCGACCCGCACATAGCGCGCCGGTCCGCCACCCGGCATCACGCCCGGTAACAGCTCATAACGTTTGGCCAGACGCGCCTTCACGGTTTGCAGATCGACATAATGATCGGTTGCGTTACGGCCAGTGTTGCCCATCGGCATGGTTTCAATGAAACGCAGTGTAAAGCCGTGTTCGATACAGAAATCGACCATGGCCTCGACTTCGTCCTCGTTGATGCCCTTCATCACCACCATGTTGATCTTGATGGGTGAAAAACCGGCGGCCTTGGCGGCCATCAGGCCGGCGAGCACCTTGTCGAGTTTGCCCTGGGTGATGTCCTTGAAGCGCGCTGCGTCGAGTGAGTCCAGGCTCACATTGATGCGGCGGATGCCGGCAGCGTGCAGGTCAACGGCATGCTTGGCCAGGCGCGTCGCATTGGTCGAGAGGGACAGGTCTTTGATGCCGGGCAATGCGGCGAGGCGCGCGGTGAGTTGTGGCAGATCCTTGCGTACCAGCGGTTCGCCCCCGGTCACACGCACGCGGCGCGTGCCCAGGCGCGCGAAGGCGCCGATGACACGTTCGATCTCGTCGAAGGTCAGCCAATGGTCGGGGGCTTCGAAATCCGAGTAGCCCTTGGGCATGCAATAGAAACAGCGGAGGTCACAGCGATCCGTGACGGACAGACGCACATATTCAATGGCGCGGCCGAAGCGATCTGTGAGCTGCTGATTCATGTGGTTCACTATAGCATTGGTATTTCGGCTAACAATACGCCACGGGTAGGGTTATTGGCGTTAAGTCGGTAGTTTGAAGATTAGTGCCGGGAATAGCCGCAAGGTTCCTCAACAGGCGAATAATTTATGCGGTCAGAGCCAAATTCCATCGTCACCGGGCAGCCATTACCACAGGCAGCTCAATGTAGGTCGGGTTAGCGCCGTTTGCGTAACCCGACAGGTAAAAAATGGGGTCAGAGACGACACAGTACTGCCATTGGTAACGACTGCTCGTTGGCGGTGGAATTCGTCGCTGACCCCCATTTTTCAAGGAAGCTTGTGTTGCAGTGCAACGTCCGTCGGGTTACGCAAACGGCGCTAACCCGACCTACATCACCTTTATAGCTTAGATGGTCTGGTAATACAGATTCTGCGGATGATTGGCCTGCGCGAAGAAGAACCAGCGCTCGGCGAGCAACCCCACATATTGTATTGCGAAGGCGACGAGTAAGGTCGCGAACGCGGCCGAGGACAGGCCCATCATGATCATCAGCACCGGCACCGGAAATACCAGCACCAGGAAAATCCATTTGATGGATTTCAGGAAGTCAGCGCTCTTGCCGTGGAAGAATTCGCGGGTGTTGAACGATCCGCCCATCGAACCCTGTGCCTTCTGTACCACTTTGGGGTGACGCACACCGATGGCACTTTGCAGTGTGGATTTGTGCTTGATGCGGCTGTTGCGGATCAGCGAGGCGATACGGGTGAACAATGCGGTGATGGTGATAATGATTGCCCAGATACCATAGAAACGCACCAGTTCCGGCGCATACATGGCGGCGAACGCGGTGGCCAGTGTGAAGCCGGAGGCGGTGCCGAGCAGCGTGTAGTTCACTACCGTCAATGGGCTGGCCCATTCCTGTAGGAATTTGATGCAGGCGTAGATCATGGCGGTGCACAGGAACAGCGCGAAAGCCATGATGGTTGCGAGTACGCCTACTACCATCGACAGGTCGACAATAATCGGTCCGAGATTAGTCAGAACCGGGTTCCAGGCTGTGTATTGCACCAGGCCATACAGCGTCAGCATTCCCATGAAGCCCGGCAGCACGATGACCTCTCGTGACAGCCAGGAAGTGCGCCACCTGGCGGCGGAGCGCCAAGCGCGTTCCGGATGGCCGAGATGGAAGAACGAGGCGAATAAGCCGCCGCCCAGAAATACCAGCGCGACCAGACTGCCGAGACCATAGAAGGTCTGCGGATCGGCCGACATCGGCACGACCTTGATGACTGAATACAGATGTCCGGTGAACAACGCCAGGAACAGACCCTGGCCGACGCCGATCAAGGTGGTGAGAAAAATGACTGAGAATGCGGGATGCATAGTGGTTCCTATTAATTCAGGTTCTAGGTACTAGGGCCGAGGTTCTAGTCGGGGTAAGGAAGAAGGTTTCCTCGTTCCTAGCACCTAGAACCTCGGCCCTGCTGGTAAGACGCGAAGCGTCTTACCAGCTCGTCACATCGTCCAGTGTCGGTTCGTCGAAGCCCGGACGCGGTTGACGACGTTCCTTCTTCAACGGATTGTCGACACGTTCCAGTTCATCCTCGTGAATGGTGATGCGCGTCTTGCGGCGTGGCAGATAATGGTTGGCCGGGTTGGTGCCCCATTCCGGTAACAACTGATAACCACCGTTTTCGCGAATGGCGACCGAGACCTGTGATTCCGGATCATGCACGTCGCCGAACAGGCGGGCGCTGGTCGGGCAGGCCAATACGCAAGCCGGCTTGCGTTCGGTTTCCGGCAACGCGGTGTCATAGATGCGGTCCACGCACAGCGTGCACTTCTTCATCACCTTCAGATGTTCGTCGATCTCGCGCGCACCGTACGGGCAGGCCCAGGAGCAGTATTTGCAGCCGATGCACTTGTCGTAGTCGACCAGTACGATGCCGTCTTCCGCGCGCTTGTAACTGGCGCCGGTCGGGCACACGGGTACGCAAGGCGGATCTTCGCAATGCAGGCAGCTCTTGGGGAAGTGCACCGTCTCGGTGTTCGGGTAGGTGCCGACCTCGAAGGTCTGCACGCGGTTAAAGAAAGTACCGGTCGGATCCTGACCGTAGGGATTGTCGTCCGACATCGAGCCCGCTGTACCCGAGGTGTTCCATTCCTTGCAGCTGGTCACGCAGGCATGACAGCCCACGCAAACGTTCAGATCGATCACTAGTGCTAGTTGAGTCATGTTGTAAGCCTTGTGCTTGGAACCGCCAAGACGCCAAGGGCGCCAAGAATTCTGTGAACCGCCAAGGCGCCAAGGACGCCAAGAAGAACTCGTGAAAAAGATTTTATCTTTTACATGTTCATGCCTTGGCGTTCTTGGCGCCTTGGCGGTTCAAACTAGTTTTTCTTGGCGTCCTCCGTGTCTTGGCGGTTCAAAAAAATATTACGTATCAGGCGCGCTTCTTGCCGCCGGCGAAATAGGCCAGCCAGGATTTCTTGGGTTTGCTCTGGCCAGGTACTGCATTGACCGTGTCGAACTGCGGGAAGGAAACTTTTTCCTCACCGGCTTCGGCCTTGTAAATGCGCACGCGCACGTCGTACCAGCCCGCCTGACCCGTGACCGGATCGGAGTTGGAAACGTTCGTGCCGGCATCATGCGCAGGCAGTTCTTCACTGATGACGTGATTGAGCAGGAAACCTTGCTTGGACTCGTTGGCATTGCCGTCCAGACCCCAGGCGCCACTGGCCTTGCCGATGGCATTCCAGGTCCAGATCGTGCCGGGTTCGACCGCTTCCGAATAACGACACAGGCAGCGAATCTTGCCCCATTGCGATTCCGCCCACATCCAGCCGCCGTCTTCGATGCCTTCTTTACGCGCGGTGACCGGGTTCACATGCATGTAATTAAAGGTATGAATCTGCCGCAACCAGGCATTCTGCGAATCCCAGGAGTGATACATCGCCATCGGTCGCTGGGTGATGGCGTTCAGCGGATATTTCTGCAGATCGGTCAGCTGCGATTCCAGCGGCTCGTAATAGAACGGCAGTGGATCGAAATAGGTTTCGATACGCTTACGCAAATGATCCGGCGGCTGCTTGCCCTGGCTCTTGCCCTGCGCGGCCAGACGGAATTTCTGCAACACCTCGGAATAGATGTGACACAGGATCGGTTCCGCATAACGGGTCAGGCGATGACGCTGTGCCCATTCCAGATAACCCTGGTTCCAGTTGCGCATATATTGATACGACTTGGGCAGATGATATTGGAAGACGCAGTTGTTCTTCTCGTACATCTCCCACTGTTTCGGGTTCGGTTCGCCCTTGAGGAATTTCTCGCCGCCCTTGCCGCGCCAGCCGGCCAGGAAGCCGATGCCGGAACCCGGCTCGGTTTCGTAATTGACCACGAAGTCCGGATAGTCACGGAACTTGCGTTCGCCGTCGGGTTTGGTGAAGGCCGGCAGTTTCAGGCGCGAACCGAGTTCGATAATGACTTCCTGGAACGGCTTGCACTCACCGGTCGGCGGTACCACCGGGATACGCACGGAGTCGACCGGGCCATCGTATTCGGAAATCGGACGGTCGAGCATGGACATCACGTCGTGACGTTCCAGGTAAGTGGTATCCGGTAACACCAGATCGGCGTAAGCAACCATTTCCGATTGGAAGGCGTCGGCGACAATCAGGAACGGAATCTTGTATTCGCCGTCCTCTTTCTTGTCGTTGAGCATCTTACGCACTTCGTCCGTGTTCATGGACGAGTTCCAGGCCATATTGGCCATGAAGATCAGCAAGGTGTCGATCGGGTACGGGTCCTGACGCCAGGCATTGGTGATGGCGTTATGCATCATGCCGTGCACGGATAGCGGGAATTCCCAGGAGAAGGCCTTGTCGATACGAATCGGCCCGCCGTTCTCGTCGACGAACAGATCATCCGGATCGGCCGGCCAACCCAGTGGCATACCGCCGAGCGGGGTGTTGGGTTTGATGCCGTCCCAGCCGGTCGGGGTTTTCGCGCAGGGCGGAATCGGTCGTGGGAACGGTGCCTTGTGACGGAAACCGCCGGGGCGATCAATGGTGCCGAGGATGGACATCAGAATCGACAACGCACGGATGGTGTGGAAACCGTTGGAGTGTGCCGCGAGTCCGCGCATGGCATGGAAGGATACCGGATTGCCGGTGACCGTCTGATGTTCCTTGCCCCAGGTGTCGGTCCAGGGGATCGGCAGCTCGATCTTCTCGTCACGCGCGACAATGCCCATTTCATGCGCCAGGCGCTTGATGGTCTCGACCGGAATGCCGGTGATCTTGGAGGCCCATTCCGGCGTGTAATCTTTAACGCGGTCAACCAGCATCTGGAAGGCGGGTTTTACCGGGGTGCCATCGTCGAGACGGAATTCGCCGAGCAGGTACGGATCGGCGCCTTCGGTATGCGTGGAGATGGGACGATTCAGTTCGCGATCCCACCACAGCTTGTTCTGCGGATCGAAGCAGCCTTCTTCCGGCGGGACTTCGAAGCGTACGAACATGCCGTACTCGGTGCTCTTCTCATCGAGATTCACCAACTGCGCGGAATTGGTGTACTGGATCAGGAATTCGCGGTCATACAGACCCTGTTTGATGATTTCATTGGTCAGCGCCAGCATCAGCGCGCCGTCGGTACCCGGCTTGATCGGAATCCATTCGTCGGCGATGGCCGAGTAACCGGTGCGCACCGGGTTGATGGAAATGAACTTGCCGCCGTTGCGTTTGAACTTGGACAGCTCGATCTTCATCGGGTTGGAGTGGTGATCCTCGGCCGTGCCGATCATCACGAACAATTTGGAACGCTCCAGATCGGGGCCGCCGAATTCCCAGAACGAACCGCCGATGGTGTAGATCATGCCGGCCGCCATATTCACGGAGCAGAAACCGCCGTGGGCGGCATAGTTCGGTGTGCCGAACTGCTTGGCAAACAGGCCGGTCAGGGCCTGCATCTGATCGCGGCCGGTGAACAGCGCGAATTTTTTCGGGTCGGTGGCGCGGATCGGGGCCAGGCGTTCTTCCATCATCTGGAAGGCTTCATCCCAGCTGATTTCTTCGAATTCATTGTCGCCGCGGTCGGCACCGGCCTTGCGTTTGAGCGGCTTGGTCAGTCGGGCCGGCGAGTATTGCTTCATAATGCCCGAGGCGCCTTTGGCGCAGATCACGCCCTTGTTGAGCGGGTGGTCGGGATTGCCTTGGATGTAGCGGACCTCACCATCACGCAACGTAACGCGGATACCGCAGCGGCAGGCGCACATATAACAGGTGGTGTTTTTGGTTTCGATGCGGCTGCTTTGATCCGCGATTTTGTTCAGCGGATTGTGAAGCGGTTTGGGGTCTTGCATAGGGAAATGATCCATTGGCAGGTTTCCAGGCGGTGTACTTTATTAAATTAGTCGGTCTTTCACCAATTAAGAATTCTGTAAATGGCATAAGATATTATAATATTCTAATAAACCATGATATAATATTAGTATAATTTACAGCGCGTTGTGAATATCGGGACGGTTGTTGGCTCGAATAAGGGCTTTTTATGATGCCTAAAGATAAAACTGTTTGGCTTTCCCAAACCGACCCCTTAAGGTAACAGCCCCTGCCAATGGGCAGGTCCGCGTGGGTGGCTGGCTGGTGCGCCCCCGGTGCATACCTTCATATACAGAACAACCACGCCAATGATGAAGTGAGGAGCCCCATGTCGAAGCTAGTTAAACCGCATGGTGGGGGGGAACTCAAACCCCTGCTGTTGGAAGGCCAGGCACTGAGCGCCGAGAAGACGCGCGCTGCAGGTCTGAAGAAAGTTAATGTTTCATCGCGCGAAGCCGGCGACATCATCATGATGGGCATTGGTGGTTTCACGCCCCTCACAGGTTTCATGACGCATGCCGACTGGCAGGGCGTCTGCGACGGCATGAAGATGGCCAATGGCCTGTTCTGGCCGATCCCGATCACCTTTTCTACCGATGCGGCCACAGCCAAAGACATCAAGGAAGGCGATGAGATCTCGCTGTTCGATAAGACCAGCAACGAGATTCTCGCCACCATGAAGGTGACCGAGAAGTACAGTATCGACAAGGCCCATGAGTGCATGATGGTCTACAAGACCGCCGACTTAGAGCACCCGGGCGTGAAAATGGTCATGGAGCAGGGCGAAGTGAATCTCGCCGGCCCGATCAAAGTTATCTCACAGGGTGGTTTCAAAGAAGAGTACGGCGATCAGTTCATGACCCCCGCCGAGACCCGTGCCGCCTTCGAGAAAATGGGTTGGTCGCGTGTTGCTGCTTTCCAGACCCGTAACCCGATGCATCGCTCGCACGAATACCTGGCCAAGATCGCTATCGAAACAATGGATGGCGTGTTGATCCATTCGCTGCTCGGCGCGCTGAAGCCCGGCGATATCCCGGCGGAAGTGCGTTCGGAAGCCATCGGTGTCCTGATCAAGAATTACTTCGCGCCGAACACCGTGATCCAGGCCGGTTATCCACTGGATATGCGTTACGCCGGTCCGCGTGAAGCGCTCCTGCATGCGTTGTTCCGTCAGAACTATGGTTGTTCGCACCTGATTGTCGGTCGCGATCACGCCGGCGTGGGCGACTACTACGGTCCGTTCGATGCGCAGAAGATCTTCGATGAAATTCCGCCCGGCTCGCTCGAAACCGTGAACATGAACATCGATTGGACCTTCTGGTGCAACAAGTGCGGTGGCATGGCCTCGCAGCGTACCTGCGCGCACACCAAGGAAGATCGCATTCTGTTGTCGGGCACCAAAGTGCGTTCCATGCTTTCAGAAGGCCAGGATCTGCCGGTTGAATTCAGCCGTCCGGAAGTGGCCAAGGTGCTACAGAAATACTATGCCGGCCTGAGTGCCGAGCAGAACGTGAAAGTCGAGTTGAAGGGCCACTCGGCCGCATAAAGAAATTTCGCCGGTATCATGCGTCGCATATGACGCTTGATCCGGCGAGTAAAGGACTTAAACCTGCCGGAAGCGGACTCGCGATACGCCCCGGCCAAGGTCAGGTGGAAGTTCGAATAACAGGGCCGCGACATTCGCGGATTGCTAGCAAAGAAAAGAAACAGGAGATCTCCTAATGCCGACATACGTTCGTACCGACAAGTGCGATGGCTGCAAGGGTCAGGACAAGACCGCGTGCATGTACATCTGCCCCCACGACTTGATGAAGCTCGACAAAGACGGTTCCGAAACCGGTCATGCGATGAAGGCGTTCAATCAAGAGCCCGAGCAGTGCTGGGAATGCTATTCCTGCGTGAAGATCTGCCCGCAGCAGGCTATCGAATGCCGCCATTACGCCGACATCGTGCCGCTGGGCGGTTCCGTGCAGCCGCTGCGTGGTTCCGACTCCATCATGTGGACCATCAAGTTCCGCAACGGCACCCTGAAGCGCTTCAAGTTCCCGATTCGTACCACACCGGAAGGCTCTATTGAGCCCTACGCCGGCAAGCCGACTGCGACGATGGCCACCATCAATAACATCGGTTTCTTCACCGGTACCGAGAATGGCGGTGTCACGGCTGGCTTCCGTCCGGGCAATCGCGCTGAGCTGATCCGCCTCTAAGGGCTGGTGAGAGCATTCGCGACTACAGAATCAATTTAGAATTTAGAGGTAATCATCATGGCTGGTGAATTTGGTAATCCAGAAGTAATCCAAGAGGAAGTAGACATCCTCTTGATCGGTGGCGGCATGGCCTGCTGCGGTGCCGCATTTGAAATCGTGCAATGGGCCGAAGCTGCCAAGAAAGAAGCCGGCGTTGATCTGAAGATCAAGCTGGTTGACAAGGCTGCCATGGATCGTTCGGGTGCTGTTGCCCAGGGTCTGTCCGCGATCAACACCTACATCGGTACCGAGCAGGACCCGGCGGACTATGCCCGCATGGTCTCCAACGATCTGATGGGTCTGACCCGCGACGACTTGGCCTATGACTTAGGCCGTTGCGTTGACGATTCCGTGCATCTGTTCGAAGAGTGGGGCCTTCCGATCTGGAAGACCGACGAGAACGGCGAGCGTCATGACGGCTCCAAGGGCCTGCCTTCACTGAAGGACGGCGGCAAGCCGGTCCGTTCCGGTAAGTGGCAGATCATGATCAACGGCGAATCCTACAAGTGGATCGTCGCTGAAGCCGCCAAGAAGGCCCTGGGTATGGATCGCATCCAGGAGCGTATCTTCATCGTCAAGCTGGTCAACGACAAGAACGACAAGAACCGCATCGCCGGTGCTGTTGGTTTCTCGACCCGCGATCAGAAAGTGGTTGTGTACAAGGCCAAGGCCATCCTGCTGGCCGCCGGCGGTTGCGTGAACATTTTCCGTCCGCGTTCCGTGGGTGAAGGTACCGGTCGTGCGTGGTACCCGGTATGGAACTCCGGTTCCACCTACGCCATGGCTGCTGAAGCCGGCGCCGAGCTGACCATGATGGAAAACCGCTTCGTGCCTGCCCGTTTCAAAGACGGTTACGGTCCGGTTGGCGCGTGGTTCCTGCTCTTCAAGGCCCAGGCCACTAACGCCTATGGCGAAGTGTACATGGTCAAGAACAAAGAACTGCTGAACGACTATCCTCCCTACGGTCAGGCTGCCGTTCCGGCTTCCTGCCTGCGTAACCACCTCATGCTGAAAGAGATGAAGGAAGGTCGCGGTCCTATCTACATGGATACCGTTACCGCTCTGGGCAAACTCCGCGAGACCTTGTCGCCGCGCGAAGTGAAGCATCTTGAAGCCGAGGCCTGGGAAGACTTCCTCGATATGTGTGTCGGCCAGTGCGGTATCTGGGTCGGTGAGAACGTTGAGCCGGAGAAGAAGAACTCCGAGCTGATGCCGACCGAACCCTACCTGCTGGGTTCACATTCCGGTTGCTGCGGCATCTGGGTGTCGGGTCCGACCGACGTGGGCGCGCCGACTGCTGAAGAGCATGCCGACGCTGCGAAGATCCCGAGCCACCTGCCGAGCGGCTGGAGCTGGGGCTATCGTTCCATGACCACCGTCAAGGGTCTGTTCACCGCCGGTGACGGCGTGGGCGCTTCCGGTCACAAGTTCTCCTCCGGTTCGCATGCCGAAGGCCGTATGTGCGCCAAGTCCATGGTGCAGTACTGCATCGACAACAAGGACCTGAAGGTCGAACTGGATACCGATCCGGCTCAGCTGGTTGAAGATATCTACAAGCCGGTGCGTAACTTCCTTGAATTCAAGGATTACACCACTGCGATCGACGTCAACCCCAACTACATCACGCCGAAGATGCTGCAGTTCCGTCTGCAGAAGATCATGGATGAGTACGTTGCAGGTGTCGCGACCTACTACACCACGAACGAGAACATGCTGAACGTGGCGCAGGAAAAGTTGGACATGCTGAAAGAAGACGCCCTGAAGATGCGTGCGAAAGACCTGCACGAACTGCTGCGCGCCTGGGAAAACTATCATCGCATCCTGACCGCCGAAGCTCACTTGCAGCACATCCTGTTCCGTCAGGAGTCCCGTTACCCGGGCTTCTACTACCGCATGGACAAGAACTTTGTCGATGAGGAGAACTGGCATTGCTTCGTGAACTCCGTGTATGACAAGTCCACCCAGAAGTGGACCTGCTTCAAGCGTAAGCACGTGGATATCGTTGATAAGTCCAAGCTGTTCAAGCCTGCCGCCCACTAAGGTCGGTTGTCTGTAGGACTGGAAAACCGGGCGTCGCAAGGCGTCCGGTTTTCTTTTTTTCCGCCTTGCTCGGACAAGTCCTGCGCAGGCTGACTGCAAGGGGAGAGAGTTCTCTCCCCTTGCAACCCCTCATCGGGGAGTGTCCCTATCCGACAAGCAGGATTTAGACGTCCGGCGTTCAGTTGAGTAGCATCTGTCGTTATAGAAGTAGGTGATTTCTGATTAGTTCGTCATTCCGGCGCATGCCGGAATCCATGCGTTTAATATAACACTGGATTCCGGCATGCGCCGGAATGACAGCTGACTTACCAATCAGGAGTTCCTTAGATTTATTCAGATAAAGAACAGTCGCCATAGTTTGGCGTGTGTTCGGGAGAAGTGCCGTGAGTGAGCGTCTTATAAATGATTTGCCGTTTGCGCAGAGCCCGGTTCTGCCAAAGACCATTGAAGGCAGCGCGCAAATCCAGTTTCGTTGTCATAAGGATATCGATTGTTTCAACGCCTGCTGCAAGAACATCGATATCTCGCTGACGCCCTATGATGTCGTGCGCTTGAAGAAGCGTCTCGGCATGACCTCGGGTGAATTCCTGGTCAAATATACCTTCCCTTATGAGATAGAAAGAGACGGTATTGCCGGCATCAAGCTGAAGCCGGTTGAAGATGGTACTGCGTGTCAGTTCATGACGGATGAAGGCTGCAGCGTTTACGAAGATCGCCCGACATCTTGCCGTTACTATCCGGTTGCGTTGTTGTCGCTGCGTCGCCAGGATGAATTCACGGACCGTACCGCGTATGCGCTGGTGCAGGAATCGCATTGTCATGGCCATCAGGAAGATCGCACGCTGACGGTCGATGAGTACCGCAAGGAACAAGGCGTGGAAGAGTACGACGACTACGGTCGCGGCTGGCGCCAGCTGATCCTGAAAAAACAATCATCAGGCCCAACGGTCGGCAGACCGTCGAAGCGCAGTCTGCAATTGTTCTTCATGGCCTGTTACGACGTTGATCAATTCCGGGAGTTTGTGAAGAGCCCATCGTTCGAGGATGTGTATGAAATCGATCAGGCTACAAAAGATAAGCTGTACACCGATGATGTCGAATTGATGTTGTTCGGCCAGCGTTTCCTGGCGCAGGTGATGTTCGGTGATGAATTCATCAAGGTGCGCGCGGATGCCTATGAACGCCGCGCGGCTAAGAAATCGGAACGCGAGGCGCGCATGGATGAGATCGTCGAAAAACTCGGGCCGCTGGAACCATCAGCGCAACCCGATGACGATAAATACAAGTACGTCGACGATTGACAGCACGGATAATCAGCGCATGAATGCGGATATGCAGACTGGCTCGGAATACTTTGTCGAGCACGAGCCCTACTATGTGCCGACCGGCGATGAAGTGGAGATCTTCGACGCCGCTTATGCGCACAAGTTGCCGGTGTTGTTGAAAGGGCCAACGGGCTGCGGCAAGACACGTTTCATGGAATACATGGCGTGGAAACTCAAGCGGCCGCTGATCACGGTGTCCTGCCATGATGATCTGACGGCATCCGATCTGGTCGGGCGCTACCTGGTGCGTGGTGGCGAGACCATCTGGATCGATGGCCCGCTGGCGCGTGCGGTGCGCGTCGGTGCCATCTGTTATCTCGATGAGATTGTCGAGGCGCGCAAAGACACCATGGTTGTCATTCACCCGCTGGGCGATGATCGTCGTCAGTTGCCGATCGAAAAGCTGGGTACGTTGCTGACAGCGCCAAAAGAGTTTTGTTTGGCTGTGTCATATAACCCCGGTTATCAAAGCGTGCTCAAGGATCTCAAACAGAGTACGCGCCAACGTTTTGTGGCCTTGGATTTCGATTATCCCTCGGCGGATCTCGAGGCGAGCATTGTTGCCAAGGAGTCAGGCATTGAACGTGATGTCGCCAATAAGCTGGTCAAGTTCGCGCAGATGACGCGCAATCTAAAAGGCAGTGGTCTGGATGAAGGTGCCAGCACACGTTTATTGGTGCACGCCGGTAAGCTGATTTCTGCGGGTGTACCGCCGGTCAATGCCTGCCGCAGCGCCATCGCCCGAGCCGTTACAGATGATGAGGAAATCCTTGCAGCGGTACAGGAGCTATCGTCGTCGGTGTTTTGAGGAATGTTTTCACCGCAAAGTGCCAAGAGGGATTAAGGTTCTTGAACCGCAAAGGCGCAGAGGCGCAAAGAAAGGTCATACGAATATTGAAAGAATATTCCCCTCCCCCTTGATGGGGGAGGGCCAGGGAGAGGGTGATCTAATTCCAGGCAGCCCCTCTCCCTAAAGTGCCAGTGATTAAGGTTTTGAACCGCAAAGGCGCAGAGGCGCAAAGAAAGGTCATAACGAATATTGAAAGAATACTCCCCTCCCCCTTGATGGGGGAGAGCCAGGGAGAGGGTGATCTAATTCCAGGCAGCCCCTCTCCCTAAAGTGCCAAGAGCGATTAAGGTTTTTGAACCGCAAAGGCGCAGAGGCGCAAAGAAAGGTCATAACGAATATTGAAAGAATATTCCCCTCCCCCTTGATGGGGGAGGGCCAGGGAGAGGGTGATCCAATACCAGGCAGCCCCCTCTCCCTAAAGTGCCAAGAGGGATTAAGGTTTTTGAACCGCAAAGGCGCAGAGGCGCAAAGAAAGGTCATAACGAATATTGAAAGAATACTCCCCTCCCCCTTGATGGGGGAGGGCCAGGGAGAGGGTGATCCAATACCAGGCAGCCCCCTCTCCCTGGCCCTCTCCCGCAAGGGGAGAGGGGATTCATGGTTTTACACTAATTCAGATTTCCCTTCGTCTCCTTCGTGGTGAAAGGCTTTCATGAGTTCAGTTCCACAAAACGAAGGCGAGATCATCCTGGCACTGGAAAAGTGGCTTGACGTTGAATTCACTTTTTTGAATGTTGAGTCTCTTGCAAAGCAGCTGCTCAAACTCCCCACCGAAGACCGCGACTTCCTGCTGGACTGGACGCGTCGTATCTCCACCACCAATACCCAGATTGCCTATCAGTTTGCACTCAATGCCTTGAAGATGATCGCGCGGCTGGATAGGAACGTCGTCGAGGCCTGGGCGCTGCAGGCGATGGACAGTTACGATCGCAGCGGATTGCATGCAGCGCTCAAGGTTGTGCATGACATCGACCACTCACTGCAATTGCGACACGAACACGCGGCCGGTGTCGTGTTCGATGAGGTCAGCGCCATCCTGTTTACCTTCGCGCGCGGCCTGTCCGGTCGGCGTTTGCGTCTGGAGCAGGGCGAACAGGCCTATACCGATTCAGAAACCATTTATCTGCCGGCGGTGGTCGCGCATCTGGAAAGTGCTAACGATAATTTCCAGCTGTGCAAGGCAATGGTGGCCATGTTCTGGGCGCAGACCCGCTTCGGTACCTTCCGGGCGGATTTGGTCACTCATCTGCAACCCTATGCGGACAGCGAGCGCGCCGTCCAGCTGTTCCACAGTTTGGAGACCTTGCGTCTCGAAGCCTGTATCGCACGTGAATTGCCTGGCTTGTATCGCGCCATGTTGCGTTTGAAGCAGTTGGCGGGCGACGCAGAGCATGATCCGGTTTGGCGCGATCATGCCGAACGTCTGAGCAGCCAGAATGCCTCGGTACAGGATAGTTTGAATGCGCTTGCCGGATTGTATGAACGTGGCGTTGCTCCGCTCACTATCTGTTATCAGGGCGCTATGCGTCCGGATCTGGTGGCTGAGTGCATGGCGGCGCGCATTACAAAAGAGAAGGCGCTGCTGCGTGTGAAGTTGGCGGCTTTGCAGGATGAGCTGCATCCACGCCAGGAGATGCCAGATACTGAAACTGAATCAGACAAACCAGCACGCTTCGAGTTGAAGACTGCCGAGGATAAAGAAGGCGAGCCTGGCGCCTTTGATCTCTTTCTCGATGATGTGCCGATCGCGCCGCCCCAGGATGTGCGTCAGCTGCTGATTTCGGTGCGCCTCGATTTCGGAGAGATACCACCCGAATACCTCGTTGCGGCGGGGCCCGGTGAATATGATCTGAGTCAGTACGATGAAAAACAGGTCGATCCGGATGAGGTCTGGCAGGGCACATATCATGAAGAGGGCGCGACGTTCTATTCAGAATGGGATTACGGACGCCAGCACTATCGTAAGAACTGGTGTGTCATGCGTGAAAAGGATGTGACGCCGATCCATGATGATTTTGTGGCGACGGTGCTGAATAAATACCTCGGCCAGGTAAAACATCTGCGCAAGACTTTCGAGATGATGCGTGATGAAAATCGGTTATTGAAGCGTCAGACGCAGGGTGATGATGTCGATATCGATTCACTGGTCGAGGCGCTGGCCGATGTGCAGGCGGGACAGGAGATGAGTGATCGACTGTTTACGCGCATGCACCGTGCCGACCGGAATATTGCCGTGGCCTTCATGGTCGACATGAGTGGTTCCACCAAGGGCTGGATCAATGAGGCCGAACGCGAGGCCTTGGTGATGCTGTGTGAGGCGTTGGAAACACTCGGTGACCGTTACGCCATTTACGGTTTTTCAGGTCTCACGCGCAAGCGCTGCGAACTGTTCCGTATAAAACGTTTTGACGAACACTACACCGATGAGGTCAAGGCACGCATTTCAGGCATCCGTCCGCAGGAATACACGCGCATGGGTTTCGCCATTCGTCATCTGAGTAAGTTGCTCAATGAAGTCGAGGCGCGCACAAAGCTGCTGATCACCTTATCGGATGGCCGGCCCGACGATTACTTCGATGTCTATCGAGGTCAGCATGGCATTGAAGACACGCGCATGGCCTTGCTCGAGGCCAAGCGTCAGGGAGTGCATTCCTTCTGCATCACCATCGATAAAGAGGCGCGGGATTATTTGCCGCATATGTACGGGCACGCCCGCTACACCATTCTTGATAATGTGCAGCAGTTGCCGCGAAAGGTTGCGGATATATACCGCCGGATTACGACCTAAACCCATGTCCAGAGTCGTTCAATAGGGTTAATTTCCCACAAAAACTTATATAACTACTTGTTTATAAATAATAATATTTATTTCATCGGGCTGGCTGCAGGGTCCATAAGAAATCACTCAGATAAATATTACTTATCATCCTCATTATAAACATTGACTGTTGTTTATGACTAAGCCTCGCTAGAGTCCCATTCCACTGGAATAGACTGACCCGGCACTCGCCATCCTGATGCGGGATGCGGCGGGGTACTTGCCGACCTCTAGTTGCCACCGAATTTGATCACTGACTGTTAAGGAGTCTCACATGGCCGCTAAGAAATACAGTGCTGGCGTTAAGGAATACCGGCAGACATATTGGACCCCGGAATACACTCCGCTGGATACCGACATCCTGGCGTGCTTCAAGATCACCCCGCAAGCGGGCGTGGATCGTGAAGAAGCTGCGGCGGCAGTTGCCGCTGAGTCTTCAACCGGTACCTGGACCACAGTGTGGACCGACCTGTTGACCGACATGGATTACTACAAAGGTCGTGCCTATCGCATCGAAGACGTGCCGGGCGACGACACCTGCTACTACGCCTTTATCGCCTACCCGATCGACCTGTTCGAAGAAGGTTCGGTTGTTAACGTGTTCACCTCGCTGGTCGGTAACGTGTTCGGCTTCAAGGCCGTGCGCGCGCTGCGTCTCGAAGACGTGCGTTTCCCGATTGCCTACGTGAAGACCTGCGGCGGTCCGCCAATGGGTATTCAGGTCGAGCGCGATCTGATGAACAAGTACGGCCGTCCGCTGCTCGGTTGCACCATTAAGCCGAAGCTCGGTCTGTCGGCGAAGAACTACGGTCGTGCAGTGTATGAATGTCTGCGCGGCGGTCTGGACTTCACCAAGGACGACGAGAACATCAACAGCCAGCCGTTCATGCGCTGGCGCCAGCGTTTCGATTTCGTCCAGGAAGCCACCCTGAAAGCCGAACAGGAGACCGGCGAGCGTAAGGGTCACTACCTGAACGTTACCGCTCCGACGCCGGAAGAGATGTACAAGCGTGCCGAGCATGCCAAAGAGATCGGCGCGCCGATCATCATGCACGACTACATCACCGGCGGTTTCTGCGCCAACACGGGTCTGGCCAACTGGTGCCGTGACAACGGCATGCTGCTGCACATCCATCGCGCCATGCACGCCGTGCTCGATCGCAACCCCCATCACGGCATTCACTTCCGCGTGCTGGCCAAGATCCTGCGTCTGTCCGGCGGTGACCATCTGCACACCGGTACCGTCGTCGGTAAGCTGGAAGGCGATCGTGAAGCCACTATCGGCTGGATCGACCTGCTCCGCGAATCCTTTGTTCCGGAAAACCGTTCACGCGGTATTTTCTTCGACCAGGATTGGGGCTCCATGCCCGGCGTGTTCGCCGTTGCTTCCGGTGGTATCCACGTGTGGCACATGCCGGCACTGGTCAACATCTTCGGCAATGACTCCGTGCTGCAGTTCGGTGGCGGTACTCTCGGCCATCCCTGGGGCAATGCCGCTGGCGCCTGCGCCAACCGTGTCGCGCTGGAAGCCTGCGTACAGGCCCGCAACGAAGGTCGTCAGATCGAGAAGGAAGGTAAGGAAATCCTTACCGCGGCTGCATCGCATAGTCCCGAACTCAAGATCGCCATGGAAACCTGGAAAGAGATCAAGTTCGAATTCGACACCGTTGACAAGCTGGACGTCGTCAACAAGTAAGCGATGTAATGAAACCGAGACGCTGGCCGCGTGAGCGGCCAGCGATTCCAGAGACACTGAACAAAGGAAATTCCCATGGCTGAAGTTCAAGATTACAAATCAACCCCCAAGTTTGAGACGTTCTCGTATTTGCCGCCGATGAACTCCGACCAGATCCGTCGCCAGATCGCCTATTTGATCTCGCAGGGTTGGAATCCGGGTATCGAGCACACCGAGCCGGAAAACGCTTTCCAGAATTACTGGTACATGTGGAAGCTGCCGTTCTTCGGTGAACAGAGCGTTGATGCAGTGCTGGCCGAAATCGAAGCCTGCCGTCGCGAGCATCCGAACAACTTCGTCCGCCTGGTGGGTTACGACAACTATGCGCAGAGCCAAGGCTCCGCGTTTGTTATCTACCGCGGCCGTTAATTCGGAGTTGAGTGGTACTCGGTCTGTCGCTGCGCTGTTTGGCGCGGCGATTGGCTGAACGGTGCCTGCTGCGCGCAGCAGGCACCGTACAAATTCAGTCTGCGCCGCTGTTGAGCGCGTAGAGCATGAAGTAATTATGGTAATGCGTGATCGTGGATATTGAGGGCACATACCATGAGTGATAGCACCAACACCGCCATGTCCGGTCGCGAGGTTTCCCTCGCACGGCGCCGCGCCATGTCGCAGAACGGTAAGGCCTCACTGCCTGCCAAGGGCGCTCCGGCCGCCAGAGCACCGCAGCGTGCAGCAGCACCTGCAGCGCCGGCGCCTGCAGTTGCGACACCGTCCAAACCGTCCATGTCAGATGATTGCGAGAGCATGGTCGGTGGCGCTCGCGCAGCCTGTATCGCGCGTCGTCGCGCCATGTCGACCAACGGTAAGTCGGCTGTGAAGACCAGCGATGTGCGTCGCGCTGATTTGCTGGCTGCGACCTCGGTGAGTGATAACCGCTCAGCGGTGAGTCCCGCGCCCGTGCCGGCAGTCGCTGAAAGGGCCAATGCCGTGGCAGAAGCGGCCATGGATCAGGTTTGCGAAGCATTACCCAGCGACGCGAGCTTTGACACGCCGGCAATGTCCGAGGCGCGCGCCTTGTGCATGGCGCGCCGTCAAGGCATGTCCAGCACCGGCAAGACCGCGATCGGCAAGCGTGCCACCAGCGCCAGTACGCGCGGTGGTAACGGCAGTGTGGTTGCGGGTAATGGTCGCGATATCGCCAAACGCCGTCGCGCTGAGATGTGTTCCATGGGCAGCGACAAAACGGGCAAATGCCGCCCCACCGGCCGCGTGCGTCCGGGCAGTGACAGTGACGCGCCGCAGAAAGTCGAAACCGCTACGACATTGAGTGGCCAGACGGTGACCGGCAACAATGTCGAACGCAGCCAGCGTGTGACGGGTAATGAGTACGGCGCTTGCCGTCCCATCACCGGCACCGAATACATCGGCAGCGATCAGTACGACAAATTCTGTGGCACCCGCCCGCAGCCGGCAGCAGCCAAAGTCGGCGTGAGCACGACCAGTCGTGCGCAGACGGTGAGCGGAACCGAAGTCGGTCGCAGCAGCAAAGTGACCGGCGATGAATTCGGCGCCTGCCGCAACGTCACCGGCACCGAATATTTTTCGACCGAGCGTTTCGAGACGTTCTGTGGCAATCGCCCGGAGCCGATGCCGGCCAAGGTCGGTGCAGCCTACACCCGCGGCGACAAGGTCGTCACTGGCACGATGGTTGGCCGCAGCGCGAAGGTGACCGGCGACGAGCCGGGTTCGAACCGTAACATCACGGGCACCAGCTATTACCGCGCCAGCAACATGGAGGGCGGTAGCCCAAAAAAAGTTGAGGTCTCCCATACCGGACACGGTCTGCCGGTATCTGGGACGACCGTCGGAAGTTCAGTCAAAGTGACCGGCGATGAATTCGGCCAGTGCAAGGCCGTCAGCGGCACCGAATACATCAGCAATGAACAGTTTGCCTCCTTTTGCGGCGGCAACCCGATCGATAACCCACGCAAGGTCAGTGTTATGAAGACGCTGGACGGCCGCCCGGTGACGGGTACCAACGTGAACCGCAGCATCAAGGTCTCGGGTGACGAGGCCGGTTCGTGCACCAAGCTGACGGGCTCGCAGTATTACGCCGTGAGTGACTTCAGTGATCTCTGCGATCGGCGTTCGCCCAACAAGGTGAATCAGATGAGCACGCTCAGCGAGCGCAATCTGACCGGCACCCAGGTGGGCAGTTCAGTGAAGGTGACCGGCGATGACCACGGCAACTGCAAGCCCGTGACCGGTACCGAATATCTGGGTCGCGAGCATTTCAAGAGCGTCTGCACGAACACGCCCGCGCCGAAACCCGAGAAAGGTGGCATCTCGCGTACCTGGTTGGGTCAGAGCGTGTCCGGTACGCAGGTCGAGCGCAGCGTGCTGGTGACGGGCGATGAATATGGCGCCTGCAAGCCGGTGACCGGTACGCCCTATGTCGGCGCGGGTCAGTATCAGGATTTCTGCGGTACCGAGCAGGTGAACGAAGGTGTGGCGCGCACGTTTGACGAGCGCAGCACGCCCGGCCACAGCATCACCGGCAGTCAGCCCGGTATTAAAGGCAAGATGACCGGCGATGCGCGCGGCGCCTGTTTGCCGCTGTCGGGTACGCCTTATGTCGGTGATGACCAGTACAGCGATGCCTGTGCAACACCGCCGGCCACAGCCATGAATCGTGGCGCGCATCCGCGCACCTTATCTCCGACGACAGGTGTTGCCTCGCGCATCACCGGCAATCACGTGGCGGAAGCCGCCAAGCGTGAAGTACCGACACGTGATTTCAGTGTGCTGTCACCGGCGCGTGATGCCTGGTTGCGTCGCGACACGCGGGTTACCGGCACCGCTTATGCGGGCGATGGTCGCGTTACCGGCCCGATTATGAAGGCGCCGGGCATGGTCTCGGGTACGCCTGAATTTCGCTACACAGACGATGCGATCGTCGTGCAGGCAGCGCCCGTGGCGGAAGCGGAAGAACGTTCCCGTGTAACCGGCGAAGGCTTGAACACCAAGCACATCACCGGTGATGACTGGGAACGTGGTTCGCGGGTGACGGGTACGGAAGGTAATTCGGCATCACGTCGCAACCCGACGCAGCGTGGCGGTGCCCAGAGCGGACACATCCAGGCGGGTGCGAATAATTTCCGCGCTATCGAACGTCCGGAAGTGCCGGCGAGCCGTATCACGGGCAGCAGCGGTAATGCCGCCAGCGGGCCTGCGATTACCTTGTCAGGCGGTGCGCGCGGCTAAGCACAGGCGACGCGCAAAACAATGAATACGCGTAACCGTCACGCACTGATGCGTAATGCCGCGAACAAGGCGCGCAAAGCCCCCTTCGGGTTGGGCAGTCGCGCTGGCAGCATGCCGGTCCGCACGGAGTATCCACCGGTACAGCCGCCGGTTGATGTGCCGGCGACGGCAGCGGCGGCGGAACCGAACATGGCATGCGCGACGCGCGGCGGTCATGTACTGACGGATCAGCCCGCCAATGCCGCGTTGTATGAACATGAGATGTCGGTCAAGGGTCATTTTGCCGATATCGTGCCGGTGCTGAAGCAGATCTCGGCCCTGCAGCATGAAGGCGATTTCGCCGAGCGGGCGCAGCGCATCGCGCTGGAAAAGCTGGGTTACACGCTGCCAGCGAAATTGCTGGACGATGCGTGGGTACAGGCCCTGGACATGCGGGCGCTGTATGCGGAATGCGTGTTCAAGACGTTCAAGCGCACGGTGGACGCATTTTGCGAAACACATGATCGACGTCAGGAAGCAGTGGATCGCGCGCTGACAATGTTTTTGGATTGCGGTTATCACGAGGTGGATATTTCACCCTGTGCCGACGGAAGACTGAAAGGCCTGGTGCAATACATTTTGCGTTTGCCGCTGGATTCAGTGCGCAGCCGCAAGGCCCACGCCGGCGCGATGTTCGATGTCGAGGCCAATGTACGGCACTGGATGCGGACGGAGTTGTCGCGCTACCGCGAACACAAGCCGAGCAGTCCGGATGCGGGGACGCGTTATCTGAAGTTGGCGGTTTATCACTTCAGCAGCTCGGACCCGGGGCACGAAGGTTGTGCCGCCCACGGCAGCGATGAACGCGCCGCTGCGCAAGCCGCACTGGATCGTTTGATCGCGTTCCGGCAGGCGATTGAAAACAGTTTTTGTTGCGGTGCCTCGGTGGATACCTTGTTGATCGGTGTCGACACCGATACCGACAGCATCAAGGTACATGTGCCGGACAGCAAGGGCGAAATGAGTCTGTATCGCTTTGTTGAATCCGCCAAGCTGTTCCAGGAAACCCTGGGCATGAGCGAGAACGCTGCACGACTGCGGATACATGACAGCTTGCGCGAAGTGATCGAGGCCAGTTTCGGTTGGGGTGTTGGCGAAGGCGCGCCGCACGATGGCTTGTACCGGCTGATTGTGAATCTGCTGCTGAATAATATATCGCAGATAGATTATGTGTGTCAGAACTTCGGGGGGCGTTATCCCGATATCGGCCACAACGAACGCGTGGTGTGTGTCGGTGAGGGGTTTGAAGAAATACAGATTCGCAATCTGGCTTACTTCGCCCATATGTACACGGTGGAAGAGGCGACCGCGGACATCGATGTCGGCGTGAAGATCTTCAAGAAGTTGAACGTGAAGCACGGGCTGCCGATCCCGATCATCGTGCACTACTTGTATAACAGCAAGGTGCCGGGTTCACGCGAGCGGATTATTGAGCAGTGCCAACGGGTCAGGCGCGCGATTGAAGAACGTTTCAACGAGCTGGCCGACAAGGGGCTGCTGGTGTGCAAGATCGCCATTAAAGATCGTGAACCGAACAGTTATATCGAGATGTTAGAGGCATAAGGACAAGATGAAGATCTGCAAAGTCGTCAAGACCTTGGTCTCCACTAATCGCATTAAAGAGATGGGGCACCGTCCGTTGCAGGTGGTGCAGGAAAAAAACGGTCTGCTGAGCGTCGCCGTCGATGCCGTGGGCTGTATCCCGGGTGATTGGGTGATCGCGGTAGGTAGCTCGGCGGCGCGCGACGCGGCCGGAAGCCGGGAATATCCGAGTGATCTGACCATTGTCGGCATCATCGACTACTGGGAAGAGGAACAGTAAGCGTGGATATCTTCCAGGTGGTGGATGATCTGGTCTGCACGCGCCGCGTACCTGGATTGTTTAATTCGTCGCTGCGGGTTTTGCAGGACGCCAAAGGCCGCAAGAGTGTGGCGGTCGATCCGGTTGGCGTACCACCGGGTAAGTATGTGTTTACGGCAAGTGGTTCGGCGGCGCGTTGGGCGTCCGGTTTCCATATCCATACG
Source organism: Gammaproteobacteria bacterium (assembly GCA_018819175.1). GTDB lineage: Bacteria > Pseudomonadota > Gammaproteobacteria > Thiohalobacterales > Thiohalobacteraceae > JAHJQQ01. The sequence goes on along the minus strand of JAHJQQ010000042.1, from coordinate 41,944 downwards.
GACCTGACCATTTGCGGAATTATTGATCACTGGGATCCGAATGAATTTGCCAATGATGCCGGCAAAAAGCCCTGATTGCAGGCACAGCGTTACAACAGGTTTATTTTTTAATTTGAGGAGTACTTGAGATGGCTAACGAACGAATCGGTATTGCACTGGGTATGATCGAAACCCGCGGTCTGGTGCCGGCGATCGAAGCGGCTGACGCCATGACCAAGGCGGCTGAAGTGCGCCTGATCGGTCGTCAGTTCGTCGGTGGTGGTTATGTGACCGTATTGGTCCGTGGCGAGACCGGCGCCGTGAACGCCGCTGTTCGCGCCGGCGCCGATGCCTGCGAGCGTGTGGGTGACGGTCTGGTTGCCGCGCACATCATCGCCCGCGTGCACAACGAAGTGGAAAGCATTCTGCCTACCCGTCCTGGTGAATGAGTTGGGTGAATAAGCCGGACGAGTGATCGGGCGAATAATTGATTTTGTAATTTAACTTGATTTCAGTAGACAAAGGAGCATCGACATGGCTAACGAAGTGACTGGTATTGCATTGGGTATGATTGAAACGCGCGGTCTGGTGCCGGCGATCGAAGCGGCTGACGCCATGACCAAGGCGGCTGAAGTGCGCCTGATCGGTCGTCAGTTCGTGGGTGGTGGTTACGTGACCGTGCTGGTCCGTGGTGAGACCGGTGCTGTTAACGCCGCCGTTCGCGCCGGCGCTGATGCCTGTGAGCGTGTGGGTGACGGTCTGGTTGCCGCGCACATCATCGCCCGCGTGCACAACGAGGTGGAGAACATCCTGCCGACCAAGCCGGCTGCCTAAGTAGTAATAGTTGAAGGTTGGCTCAACCCAAGTTTGAGGATTTAGATATGGCAAACCCAATCCATGGCATTGCTCTGGGGATGATTGAAACCCGCGGTCTGGTGCCGGCGATCGAAGCGGCTGACGCCATGACCAAGGCGGCTGAAGTGCGTCTGATCGGTCGTCAGTTCGTGGGTGGTGGTTATGTGACCGTGCTGGTGCGCGGCGAGACCGGCGCAGTGAATGCGGCGGTTCGTGCCGGCGCCGATGCCTGCGAGCGTGTGGGTGACGGCCTGGTTGCCGCGCACATCATTGCCCGCGTGCATAACGAGGTAGAGAACATCCTGCCGACCAGCCCCACGGCCGATGGCCCTGGCGGTCGCGATGCAGAAATCACTCAGACCCGTAGCTAACCGGTAGGAGAGGCAAGGCGATGACCCTTAATCAAGGCCAACTCCTTGTTGCTAAGACCCATGTCAGTGCGTCTGTTGGAACGGTGGAGGGCCGAGCATGAACGTAGATCCGCGCATACTCGGTTTTCTCCACCGCGCCCTCAGTCATGAAATGACAGCGGTTCAGCATTACCTGACTCAGTCCAAGCTCTGCGGTATGTGGGGTATGCAGGAGACCTGTGATCACTTCCGCGAGGACGTGCAGGCAGAACTCAAGCATGCCGAACTGCTGATCGAACGCATGATGTCGATTGGCATCACGCCGAATGCCTCACAGCTGGCGCCTTCGCGCGTCGGTCGCAGCTTTGAGGATATGCTGGATATCAATCGCGTATTGGAATTGGACGCGGTGCGTATCTACCAGGAAGCCGTGAGTTATTGCGAGCGTCGTGGTGAGCATGAGTTCCGGGATTTCTTTGCCCGCATCATGGCCGATGAACTTGAACATGTGCGCGAATTGGAAGAAATGCGTACCAAACTCAAGCAGCAGCGTGCCTGAACGGAATGAGTGACCCCCTGGCCAACTGGGAACGACGTAAGAAGCCGGCTACCTTGAGTCGCCGTTTCGATTTCCCGGATTACGCTGCAACCCGTCAATTTCTTGATGAATTGGCGGATTTGAGCGAGGCCGATAATTTGTACCCAAACATCAGTTTTGGCAGCACTTATGCCACCCTGACCATCGAGGCGCCTGAAGATTCAGGTATCGGTGAGCGGGAAGAGGGCTTTGCGCTGAAGGTCGACGGATTGATCGGTGCCTGATTCGGGCGATTGTCCGGACAAATGGCAGGAATTTGAACAGGCTTACGGTAGACTAGCCGCCATGTGCGCAGCCCATCACTCATAAGGGGAGGGGACTCCGATGACGGCAACCGTAATCTCAATTGCGAATCTCAAGGGTGGGTCCGGTAAGACCACCTTGGCCATGAATCTCGCGGCCGGCTTGTGCAAGCAGGGCCGCACGCTGGTCATCGATGCCGATCCACAGGGTTCGGCGACGCAATGGGCCAGTCTCGGTGTGAATGGCAGTGCCTATCCTGCCAGTGTCATCGCCGTCGGTAATCTGGTCCGCGATGTACGTAATTTCCAACAGGACTATCGCTACATCGTCATCGATTGCCCGCCTTCGTTGGAGGGCCAGGTCGCGCAGGTCTCCATGACGCTGTCCGACCAGGTGCTGATACCGGTATTGCCCTCGCCGATGGATCTGTGGGCCAGCGTGCGCATGGCCAAGGCGGTGCAGAACGCCAAGTTCGACAACCCGCGGCTGAAGGCGTGGTTGGTGCTGAATCAAGTGGAGGCGCGCAACTCATTGTCGCGTTCCATGCAGGAGGCGCTGGCGGAGTTCGAGATTCCCGCGCTGCAGAATGGTGTACAGCGGCGCGCGATTTACCGCAGTGCTGCGTTGGAAGGAAGCTCGGTATTCGGTGTCGGCCGCGGCAAGCAAGCTGCCGCCGAGATTGATGCCATCATCAACGAGGTATTACCGCAATGAGCAAGAAACTCGAATCCAAATTGGCCGACAGCGTACGTCAGGCCAAGCAGCAAAACGAAACGACGCCCCCCAGCGCGCAGACTGCCGTGAGCAAGCCTGCTGCCGCCAAGCCGGCCGCTGCGGGTAAATTTGCTACCCAGAATGATCAAGCGCCAAAACCGAGCCTGGACAGTCCTTGGGCCAATCTCTATCCCGACCGTATCTGGCCAGACTGAGTTGACGCGTAGGTAAGTGCGCGTCTCAAGCGGCGCGCGCTCTTCGGCGCTGAACCCGGCGACGATGGCCGTTGACGCGGCGAATTGAATGATACGAAATGAAGGTGGCGTGTGATGTCGGACATTATCGAACAGTATCGAATTAACAGCGAGCCGTACTATCAGGCGGTCGGCGACGAAGTCGAACTCTACGAGGCGGCGTATTCCGTGCGCATGCCGATGATGCTCAAAGGCCCGACCGGTTGCGGCAAAACCCGCTTCGTCGAATACATGGCCTGGCGTTTGAAAAAACCCTTGATCACCGTCGCCTGTAATGAAGACATGACCGCCTCCGATCTGGTCGGTCGTTTCCTGCTCGATGCCAACGGCACGCGCTGGCAGGATGGTCCGCTGGCCACCGCCGCCCGCGAAGGTGCGATCTGCTATCTCGACGAAGTGGTCGAGGCGCGTCAGGACACCACCGTTGTTATTCATCCGCTCACCGACAACCGTCGCGTGCTGCCCTTGGAAAAAAAGGGTGAGCTGGTCAAGGCGCATGCGGATTTTCAGATTGTGATTTCCTACAATCCGGGTTACCAGAGTCTGATGAAGGATCTCAAACAGTCGACCAAGCAACGCTTCGGTTCGCTGGATTTCGATTATCCGAATCACGACCTGGAAACCACGATCGTCGCGCATGAAACCGGCGTCAGCATGGATATCGCCGGCAAGCTGGTCAATGTCGCCGAGCGCGCACGTAACCTGAAGGGCCACGGTCTCGATGAAGGTATCTCCACGCGTATGCTGATCTACGCAGGATCGCTTATCGCCAAGGGCGTCGACAGCCTTGACGCATGTCGTATGACCCTGGTCAGTCCGATCACCGACGATCCGGATATGCGCGACGCGCTGGACGCCGCCGTCACCACCTTCTTCTGACAGCAGCGCCTGCTTCAGGCGCGGGTGGTTTGCACGCATGTCAATCAAACTCGAAGACTATCAGGACATCCTCGCGGACCTCGGCGACAAGGCCCGGGATATGCTCGAGGCGTCGTGGGGTGAAGCCATGCGCGTGTTCAGTCCACGCGGCCTGCAGAATTATCTCGAGGGCGCCGCCAGTCTGAGGTCGCTCGGTCGCGGTACCGAGCTGGCCGTTATCTTTATTCAACAAGCCCCTGACCTCGCGCGCGAACTCGGCGAAGACGCGGTTTCCGAACTGCTGACCGCCGCGATCAAAATGTTTTCCAAAACCAGCGGTGTGGTGGTCGCCAATGTGGTGGAAACCGCGCCCATCGCCGCCCGTCGCCTGGGTGACATCGATCTGTTCCGCTCTTACCTGCATCTGCTCGATAACCTGCTCGCGCAGGCGCCGCGCGGTGTGCGGCCGATGCTGGAAAAACTCGATGTGCTGCTCGAACAGCTCACGCTCGGCGGTCTGCGGCGTTGGGCGATGTGGGGCGCGCAAGCGTATAAAAACGACTTCGAAGGGCAGATAGAATATTTCGGCCTGAACAACCAAGTCGCCAAAGGCGTATTGCAGAAAGAACGCAAAGGCACGTTGTTCATCGAGGTGCAGCGGCGCATCAATATTTACCTGCGCGCACTCTGGGGCCGGGATTTTTTCATGCGCCCGACCAGCGGCGACTTCGAGACGCGTGAAGGTTACAAGCCGTACATCGAAGGCTACATCATGCATCTGCCGGATGCCTATGATGATCATGAAGGCATCAGTGGCTTGCAGATTTATCGTGCCGCGGCCGCGCATTGCGCAAGCCATGTCGTCAATACCAAGAACGTATTCCCTGGTGATAACTACAACACCTTTCAGACGGCTTTGATTGGTCTGTTTGAAGATGCGCGCGTCGAATATCTCAGTCTCAAAGCCTTGCCGGGTCTGTTGCAGATCTGGGCCCCGCTGCATACGGCTGATGTTGCTGGCGGCGACAGCATGGGCATGCTGATGACACGTCTGGCGCGGCGCATTATCGATGCGAAGTACCATGATGGTCATGCCTGGGTCGAGCAGGCGTATAACGCCTTCACGCAAGTCGATCCCGAGCGTTTTCAGGACAACATGATTTCGGTGGAGCTGGGTCTGACCCTGGCGCAGGCTGCCGTGGATGCCGGTCTGGCTTATTCGCCGAGCAAGGATACCGTCGATATTGTCTATCGTGACGACAATCGATATATCTGGGAATACGGCGAGATCGATTGGCATAAATCCGAGCAGCATGAGTTTCTGCCGCAGCAGGTGCGGCGTAATGCCACGCTGATCGAAATGATCCACGAGATCGGTGTGCCCGGCGCGGGTGACGATGCCCAGGAGATCTGGACATTGACCACGGAATTCTTCCGCGACGAAGAATCCACGAGTCTTAACGAGCAAGAAGGTCGTCCGCCGATTTCACTGCCGTTCCATTATGCGGAGTGGGACTACCACATGCAGCTGGAGCGGCCGAATTGGGTGACGCTGCTGGAAAAAGGCACGGTCGGTGGTGACATCGAGAAGATCAACAAGATCGTCGCTGAGAACAAACCGATCATCAGTCGCCTTAAATATCTGATCGAGGCCTTGCAGCCGCAAGGCGTGCAGCGTATCCGCAAACTCGAAGACGGCGACGAGATCGATATCAACGCCGCGATCAGTTCCATGATCGAAATCCGTAATGGCGAAATGCCCGACCCGCGCATCAATATGCGCAACGTGCGCAAGGTGCGTGATCTGTCGGTGCTGGTGCTGATCGATCTGTCCGAATCCACCAACGAACTGGTGCATGGCTCCGATAAATCGGTATTGGATCTGGCGCGTGAAGCGACCGTGCTGCTCGCCGATGCCATGCACAAGATCGGCGATCCCTTCGCGATCCACGGTTTCGATTCCAATGGCCGTCACGATGTCGAGTATTACCGCTTCAAGGATTTCAACGAGGCCTACACCGACAAGGCCAAGGCGCATTTGTCGAATATGAAAGGTCAGTTGTCGACGCGCATGGGTGCCGCCATCCGCCATGCCGGTCATCATCTCAAATCGCAACCCAGCAATAAGAAACTGCTGCTGGTCATTACTGACGGCGAGCCCGCCGACAATGACGTGCGCGATCCGCAATACCTGCGCTTCGATGCGAAGAAGGCCGTTGAGGAAGTGGCCAAACACGGTGTTAATACTTACTGCCTCAGCCTCGATCCGCATGCCGACGACTATGTGTCGCGCATCTTCGGCGCGCGTAACTATATCGTCATCGACAATGTGCAACGCCTCCCGGAAAAACTGCCGTTGCTCTATGTTGGCCTGACGCAGTAAGTCAGTGGCAGCTTAAGCCGGGGTTCTCGGCTATGACGCCGTGGCCCTGGTGCCGCAAGAGCAGGCATAATCACCACATGCAAAGTGCCGCCTCCCATGAGTGACGCAATTCAGCAAGCCGCCGCAGCCCTGCGCGCCGGTGGTCTGGTGGCGTTGCCGACGGAAACCGTTTATGGCCTGGGCGCTGATGCGATGAACCCCGCCGCAGTCGCACGTATCTTTGCCTTGAAAGGTCGACCGGCCACGCATCCGTTGATTGTGCATATCGGTAGTGTCGCGGCACTCGATCAATGGGCTGTGAAAATCCCGGATGCGGCGCGACGCTTGGCCGAAGCTTTCTGGCCCGGACCGCTGACATTGATTCTGCAACGTCAGACGCAGGTGCTGGATGCCGTCACTGGCGGACAGGACAGTGTCGGCCTGCGCATGCCCGCCCATCCTCTGGCGTTGGCCTTGTTGACGGAATTCGGTGGTGGCATCGCCGCGCCGTCGGCCAACCGCTATGGGCATGTGTCGGCGACCACAGCGGCGCATGTGCGCGAGGAGTTCGGTACGGCAGTGGATTTTATTTTGGATGGCGGCCCCTGCCATGTCGGTATCGAATCGACCATAGTGAGTTTCCTGGGTGATGAACCGATAATGCTGCGACCCGGCTCTATCACGTCCAGCACACTGGCCGAGGTGCTCGGTCGTCCGCTGTTCGCAGCGGATGGCGTTCAGTCGTTACCGCGCGCGCCTGGCAGTGATGCCGCGCATTACGCACCGCTGACGCCGGCCATCTGTGTGACCGCAACGGGATTGGCGCAGAGAGTGGCGCAACAACAACCCGCATCTGTTGCGTATCTACATTATTCCGATCTAGCCCCCGCCTTGGCCGAACGATTGATCACGCGTCGATTGTCCGCCGAACCCGCTGCCTATGCGCAGCAACTCTATGCCGCATTACGCTGGGCGGACACGCTCGGTTTATCGCAACTGCTGATTGAGACACCGCCAGCCGGCGAAGAGTGGTTGGCGGTACAGGATCGTCTTAGCCGCGCGACAGGGCAGGGCTGAGAAGGGTCGTTTCAGCCTCTGAGGTAATGGGGTCGCGCCGTTGCATCAGGCTTGTATATAAGGTTAACTTAGGAAACCTAGCCTGACCCATAAGTGATTCAATGAATATCACCCTACGCCAGTTGAGGATCTTCGAGGCCGTAACCCGACACCTGAACTTCACCAAGGCGTCCGAGGAATTGCATCTGACGCAACCTGCTGTTTCCATGCAAATCAAGCAGTTGGAGCAGGCGATCGAGATTCCGCTGTTCGATCAGGTAGGTAAAAAGATTTCGCTCACCGAGGCTGGCGAGGAATTGCAGCGCTACAGTCGATCCATCTCCACCCTGCTGCAAGAGGCCGAGCAGGTGTTCTCGGAGATGAAGGGCATCCAACGCGGGCGACTGAACATCACCGTGGCGAGTACGGCCAATTATTTTGTGCCGCGGCTCTGGGCGACCTTCCGGGTTCAGCGTCCGGGGGTCAAGGTCAGCCTCAACGTGACCAATCGCGAGGGTCTGATCCGTGCCCTGGCCGAAAACGAAACCGACTTGGTCATCATGGGGCAACCGCCCGAGGATATGGATCTGGTTGCCGAACCCTTCATGCCCAATCATCTGGTGGTCATTGCGCCGCCGACGCATCCGCTATGTGGCGCCCGGCATGTGCCACTGGAACGCCTGCGCGAGGAAACCTTTCTGGTGCGTGAACAGGGCTCGGGTACGCGCTCATTGATGGAGCGTGTATTCGCCGAGAAAGGCCTCGAGCCTTCGACACCGATCGAGATGAGCAGCACCGAGGCCATCAAGCAGGGCGTTGAAGCCGGCTTGGGATTGGCCTTGCTGTCGGTACATACCCTGGAGATGGAACTGGCACTCAATCGTCTGGTGGTGCTGGATGTGGAGGGTTTCCCGGTCCTGCGCGACTGGTACTTCGTCTATCGCGCCGGCAAGCGGCTGTCGGCGGTGGCGCAGGCGTTCAAGGATTTTGTGCTCAAGGAAACCGCCGGCATTGTTCAGGTCGCCGATATGGGCGCGAGCAAGGGCCACAAATGATAGTTCTCAAGCATGACAAATCCAGTGATCGTTTCGGGCTTCCCGTGTGATCCGCTCCGGCTGTTAACAGCACGCTTTAGCCGTGCGCGTAATCCCGACTTCGTAGTAAGATGCTCGCGCCCGCGCCCCAGGTGCGGAAAAACTGCCCCGATAACTGCTCTACAGGATAAATCCATGAAGAACTATATTGCGATCTTGCTTGCCGTTTCCGTAGTTCATGCATTGCCTGCCCATGCGGCAGCCAAAGACTGCGAAGAACTCAAATCTGAAATCGCGGCCAAGATCGATGCCAAAGGCGTCAAATCCTATAGCCTGGAAATAGCGGCAGCCGGAGCTGCGATTGACGGCAAGGAAGTCGGCAGTTGCAGTAACGGTACTCAGCGCATTATTTACAAAAAGAATTGATGCTGTGTTGATGTGGGCCGCGTGCATGCGTAGCTCACATCTTTAGGGAACCTCTGATTAATTTGATCAAGCGAGCAGATGCAAGGCGCAGACGGGCGAAAAAACGGAGTTTACACGGCGTAAATGAGTATTTTGAGCCCGGCTGCAACGCAGCAGATGCCGCTTCAGTGAATTAATCAGAGGTTCCTTAGTTTCAGTGTTTGTTAATCAGAGTATCGTGCAGGCTGTTGGCCAGTTCGAAGCACGCATCCGCATTGTCACTCAATACATTGATATGCCCCATCTTGCGGCCGATGCGCGCCTCGCGTTTGCCGTACAGATGCAGCTTGGCCTCGGGGTGACTGAAAATCCGCAGCCAATCAGGTTGGCTATCACCCCACAGATCACCGAGCAGGTTGAGCATGGTGACGGGCGACAGCAAACGCGTCGATCCCAGCGGCAATCCGCACAGCGCGCGTACCTGCTGTTCAAACTGCGAGGTCACGCAGGCGTCCAGGGTGTAATGGCCGCTGTTGTGCGGGCGCGGCGCCATTTCATTAATCAATAATTCACCGTCAGTGGTGAAAAAGAATTCCACGGCGAGCACGCCGATGTAATCCAAAGCCTCGGCGACGCGACGTGACATGCCCAAAGCCAGTTCTGAAACCGCAGCGGGAACCTGCCCCGGCACGCGCGTGGTATGCAGAATGCCATGGCGATGAATATTCTCGCCGATCGGATAGAAGGCGGTTTCTCCATCCGAGGCGCGCGCCAGCAGCACGGACAATTCCTGCGCGAGACTGACCTTCTCCTCCAGCACGCAGTGTCGATTACCAAGCTGCGCGAAGCCGGCGCGTGCCTCATCGAGCGTGGTTACGCCGATCTGACCCTTGCCGTCATAGCCGAGCGTTGCGGTCTTGAGCAATGCCGGCATACGCAGCCCGGCAATCGCGGCATCAAGATCCGCGGCTTGAGTAATGACGAAAAACGGCGCAGTGGCCAAACCGAGATCGCGCAGGAAGGTCTTTTCGATAATGCGATCACGGGCGACGGCGACCGACGCGGCGCTGGGGCGGACCGGGCAGTGGGTCGCCAGTTCTTCCAATGTTGTCGCGGGCACACTTTCCCATTCGGTGGTGATCGCGGCGCACTCCGCGCCGAGACGCGCCAGTGCCTGGGCGTCTGTGTAATCGGCTTGCAGGTGAATGTCGGCGACCGCGCCGGCCGGACTGGCGGGATCGGGATCGAGCACCATGACGCGATAGCCCAGATTGCGGGCTGCGAGGGCGAACATGCGTCCCAGCTGACCACCGCCGAGGACGCCCAGAGTTGCGCCGGGCAGGATCACGGTCAGGGGGGGAGCGTCATCGCGAGGACCATCTGCTCTTGTTCCTTGCGCAGACGGTCCAGTTGCGTGGCTAGAGCCGGATCAGTTACAGCCAGGATGCTGGCGGCATAGAGTGCGGCATTGGCGGCGCCAGACTCACCGATGGCGAAGGTCGCGACCGGAATGCCCTTGGGCATCTGCACGATCGACAGCAGGGAATCCATGCCTTTGAGATAACGCGAAGGCACTGGCACACCCAATACCGGTAACGTGGTCTTGGCGGCGAGCATGCCGGGCAGATGCGCGGCACCGCCGGCACCGGCGATAATGCAGGCCAGTCCGCGACTGCGCGCCGTGGTCGCATAGTCGAACAGCAGATCAGGGGTGCGGTGCGCCGAGACCACCCGACTCTCATAGCTGAGGCCGAGTTTATCCAGCATCGCCGCTGTGTGCTGCATGACTTCCCAGTCACTGGTGCTGCCCATGACCAGGCCGATTCGGGGTTTATCGCTCATCTGTGTCCCGCCCTCATGGTGGGTCCAAATTGCCAAGCGCCGGATTCTAGCAGATTGAGGCTCAGGGATCAGTGCGGATTGGGTCGCCGGCCGCCCAGTGATGTAGGGTGCATTAGACCGCAGGTAGTAATGCGCCGGAGGTTTTCCACGGATCCAGCCATCCGGCGCAATACGCCGCGCTATTGCGCCCTACGGAAATGGCGTCGGTATTCGGGTATGTGGCAGTACGCATGCCCTGTCCCGAATCCCGTCCCACCCAGGTACAATACCCGCTTTCCACAACCGCCCCCGGAACGCGCCATGCTAGCCTCCCTGTATGAATCCGATCTTAAGAGCCTGCCCCTGGTCTATCGCGGCAAGGTGCGCGACGTTTATGGCATTCCCAGGGAGATACATGCTGGCGCCGGCGATGACAAACTGCTGATCGTGACCACGGATCGCTTGTCGGCGTTCGACGTGATCATGCCCGAACCCATTCCCGGTAAGGGTGCGGTGCTTACCGCTGTGTCCAATTTCTGGTTTGCGCGTATGCGCAAAGTGATACCGAACCATCTGGTCGATATGAGTCTTGAACAGGTGCTGCCCGATGCCGCCGAGCGCGCCCAGGTCGAAGGTCGCGCGATTGTCGTGCGCAAACTCAAGGCGCTGCCGGTCGAAGCCATCGTGCGCGGTTATCTGATCGGCTCGGGCTGGAAGGATTATCAGAAGACCGGCTCTGTGTGCGGCATCAAACTGCCGGACGGCCTGCGCATGGCCGACCGTCTGCCCGAACCCATCTATACGCCCTCGACCAAGGCCGAGCTCGGTACCCATGACGAGAACATCGATTTTGCAGCGACAGTGAAATTGCTGGGACAGGATATGGCCGAGCAGGTGCGTGATGTCAGCATCGCTATCTATAAGGAAGCCGCCGCGTATGCCTTGGAGCGCGGCATTATCATCGCCGATACCAAATTCGAATTCGGCCTGGATGAGGCCGGCAAGCTGGTGCTGATCGACGAGGCGCTGACCCCGGACTCGTCGCGCTTCTGGCCGGTGGATGAATATCAGCCCGGCGTCAGCCCGCCGAGTTTCGACAAACAATTCGTGCGCGATTATCTGGAAACGCTCGACTGGGACAAGACCCCGCCCGGCCCGAAGCTGCCGGCCGAAGTGACCGAGAAAACCGCCGCCAAATATCGCGAGGCACAGCGGCGATTGACGGGGGCGTAGGGGGGCTTTTGTGTGTGAACCGCCAAGATGCGAAGACCGCTAAGAAAGCATGTTTGAACCGCAGAGGCGCAAAGGCGCAAAGAAAAACGAGTTCAATACTTAAGAAACCTCCTGATTTATTACTAAACCGTCATTCCGGCGCAGGCCGGAATCCATGTGATTCAAGGCACTAGATTCCGGTCTACGCCGGAATGACGAATTATTCAGAGTTTCCTTAAGAACCTTTGATTAATAAATGCTCCGTCATTTCGATATGCGCCGGAATGACTGCCAGTCTTGCTTTTAGTTGTTCCCCTGGATTTGCTTTTCTCAGTGCCTTTGCGCCTTTGCGGTTCAATAAGGGGTTTATTGGGCGGCTCCGCATATCGCGAGGTGCAGCGGCGATTGACGGGGGCGTAGCGGGGGCTTTCTCGATGTGAGCCGCCAAGGCGCCAAGACCGCTAAGAAAATATGTTTGAACCGCAGAGGCGCAAAGGCGCAAAGAATAACGAGTTCAATACTTAAAAATATTTGATTAATAAATGTTCCGTCATCTCGATATGCGCCGGAAGTACTGCCAGTCTTGCCTTTAGTTGTTCCCCTGGATTGGCTTTTCTCAGCGCCTTTGCGCCTTTGCGGTTCAATAGAGTTTATTGAGCGATTCCGCTGTATATCGATGCAACATACCAGTGAACTTGGCCCGAAACCTGCTGTCATTCCCTCAGGCTTTGGGCAATCAGGCCGATTTCAGCTAGACTGATCCACATCGGACAACGGTAACCAGTTCCATGACCCATCTTCTCCATCAGCTCCGGGCCCGCAGTCGCGCGATTTCGCACAGTCTGCTGCTGGTGCTGTTGGCGACCTGGTTATCGATGGTCTGTCCGCCGTGCATGACCGAGGCCGAGGCGGCACCGGTGGCAGCAGCGGCTTCGTCCATGCCTTGCCATCAGGAGGCGCCGCCTGCAGGTCACCAGTCTGAAGCACCATTCAATTGCCCGCATGCGCAGGGCGGACCCTGTGTCGATGGGAGCTGTGACGCGATCACAGCCATCACCATGTCTGAGCCCGCTGCCGCGCTGATCGCAGCATCAGAACCTCCCTTCGTGCTTCTCCTCACTGATGCAATCCATCTTGACGACAAACCCCAGCAATACCGACCTGAACCGCTGCGCATGTCCGCAGCGGATGATGGACCGCTCTATCTGCGTCACTGCAGCTTCCTGAATTAGCCGCTTCACTTAGCAGTACGACCCTGTCGTAGTCCTGTTGAGGAGTGTTGCTTATGTTTTCCCTGTTGCGATCCTGTGCGATCGCGTTACTGATGTTGCCCTGGCTTGGCGCAGCAGCGGCTGAGTCGACATTGACGCTGGCCGAGGCCGAGCGGCTGGCGCTGTTGCATGATGTGTCGGCCCCCGAGATGCAGGCACAAGGCCGTGCGTTGCGTGAACAGGCGGTGGCCGATGCGCAATTGCCCGATCCGTCACTGAGTCTGGGAGTGATGAGCCTGCCGGTCGATTCATTCAACCGCACGGCGGAACCGATGACGCAGACAACGGTGGGGGTCACCCAGGCCATCCCTGCCGGCGACAGCCTGAAGTATCAAGCCGAACGCAGTACCAATCTGGCCATGGCGAATGATGCCGAGGCCGAGGCGCGTCGCCGCGCGGTGTTGCGCGACGTGCGCAGCGCCTATCTGGAACTGCAATATCAGTCCGGTGCACTGGCGGTGATCGCGGACAGCCAGCGGGTGTTCAGCGAGCTGGTCGATATCACCAAGTCTCTGTACCGCGTCGGCCGCAGTAATCTGCAGGATGTGCTGAGTGCACAGCTGGAAAGATCATTGCTGGATGATCGTGAGCGCCGGCAGCAGGTTGAATACGCGGCGACACGCGCCGACCTGGTTCGTCTGACGGGAGCATTGCCGCTGAATGTATCGCCGCCGCTGGAACTGCCCAATCTGCACGAGCCACCGACGCTGGATGTATTGCGCGAGGCATTGATGGCACACCCGATGCTGGATGCCTCGAATGCCCGCGTCGCGGCCGGACAGTCTGCCGTGCAGGCGGCGCGCGAACAGTACAAGCCGGGGTGGATGGTCAATCTGACCTATGGCGAGCGTGGCGGCCATGAACCGGATGGTGATCCACGTTCGGATATGTTGAGCGCCATGGTGACATTTGATCTGCCCATCTTCACGGGTAAGCGTCAGGATAAGCGCGTTGCGGCCAGTGTCGAAGAGACCGATGCATTGCGCTATGCGCGTGATGCCACGCATTACGATCTACAGCGCAGCCTGGATGCCGAATATCCGCGCTGGCAGCAGTTACGCGCGCGCGAGCAAGGCTATGCCGACGACATTCTGCCCGCGGCGCGCAATAACGCCGAAGCAGCTCTGTCCGCCTACAGCAATGGCGTTACCGATTTCAATGCACTGCTGCGTGCCAATCTGACCGTTCTCGACAGTCGCTTGCAGGCGCTGCGTACCCGTGTCGACCGGTTACAGACGCAGACACGTCTGCTTTATCTTGCAGGAGAAGAACAATGAAAACCCTGATCACATCCGTGATGCGAATCCTATGTGCGCTGGTATTTGCCCTGTCCGGGTTTGCGGTTTCGCATGCAGCCGAGGAAGGCAAAGGCGAAGTGCTGTTCTACCGCAATCCCATGAATCCCGCGATCACTTCACCAGTGCCGGCCAAGGATTCCATGGGCATGGATTACATACCGGTTTATGCGGTCGAATCGGGCGGTGACGCTACTGTGGTCAGAATCGATCCAGCCATTGTGCAAAATCTGGGTGTGCGTACCGAGCCGGTGACGCGTGGCAAACTCTGGCGTCGCATTGATACGGTCGGAACGCTGGCCTATGACGAAAATCGCATAGCGCATATTCATGTGCGCGCGGAAGGTTGGGTGGAAAAACTGAATATACATTTTGTCGGTGAATCCGTTCGCGCCGGCGATGTGTTATTTGAAGTTTATTCACCTGTGCTGGTTAATGCGCAGGCGGAACTGCTGCAGGCGCTCAAAGTCGGTCAGAAGGATCTGATCAGCGCCTCGCGCGAGCGCTTGGAATTACTGGGCATCGACAAGCAACAGATCCGCGAACTGGAACGCAGCCGGCAGGCGCAGTCGCGCATTCAAGTGCTGGCGCCGCGGGATGGCGTCGTCACCGAGCTCAATGCGCGCCATGGCATGTATGTCAAACCCGATATGCAGGTGATGGTGTTATCGGATCTGTCCAGCCTCTGGCTGATGGCCGAGATATATGAACGCCAATCGGCTTGGGTGGCGGTCGGGCAACCTGCCGAGATGCGCTTGAGTGCCTATCCCGGTGAAGTCTTCGAGGGCGAGATTGATTTTGTTTATCCAAGCCTCGATTCCAAGACGCGTACCTTGCGCGCACGCGTACGCTTCGATAATCCGAACGAACGACTCAGGCCGGATATGCTGGCCAATGTGCAGATCTTTGCCGGACCCAAGCAGGGTGTATTGAGTGTCCCGACCCAGGCCTTGATTCGTGATGGTCGTGTCGATCGCGTCATTGTTGCGGAGGGTGAAGGAAAATTCCGTGCTGTGAATGTTGTCGCCGGCATGGAATCGGGAGAGTGGACCGAGATCAGTGAAGGCCTGGCCGAAGGCGAGCAGGTGGTGGTCTCCGGTCAGTTCCTGATTGATTCCGAGGCGAGTATTCGCGCCAGTGTGCTGCGCATGCAGAGTGGAGATGCGCAATGATCGCCAAGCTGATTCGCTGGTCCATCCATAATCGTTTTCTGGTGCTGTTGCTGACCGTGCTGTTGGTTGCCTGGGGTCTGGTCGCGATCCGCACGACACCGCTGGACGCGATTCCCGATCTGTCCGATGTGCAGGTGATTATCCGCACGCCTTATGCGGGCCAGGCGCCGCGCGTGGTCGAGGATCAGGTGACCTATCCTCTGACCACGGCGATGCTGTCCGTACCCAAGGCAACCACGGTGCGCGGCTATTCCTTCTTCGGCGATTCCTATGTGTATGTGTTGTTCGAGGACGGCACGGATCTCTATTGGGCACGTTCACGCGTGCTGGAATATCTGAGTCAGGTACAGGGTCGTTTGCCGTCGTCGGTCACGCCGAGTCTGGGGCCGGACGCGACCGGCGTGGGTTGGGTCTATCAATACGCCCTGGTTGACCGAACCGGTGCGCACGACCTCGCGCAGTTGCGATCATTGCAGGACTGGTTTCTGAAGTTCGAACTGCAGACCGTGCCCGGCGTCTCCGAAGTCGCGACCGTGGGCGGCGTCGTCAAGCAGTATCAAGTCGTGATAGACCCGGAACGCCTGCGTGCTTATTCGATTCCGCTGGAGAGCATCAGCATGGCACTGCAGCGTGCCAATCAGGAAAGTGGCGGTTCCGTGATTGAGCTGGGCGAGGCGGAATATATGGTCCGCGCAACCGGGTATCTGCGTGGCATTGAAGATATCAAACAGGTTCCGCTCGGTGTCAGTGACAGTGGCACGCCGATTTTGTTGCGTGATGTCGCCGAGGTGCGCATCGGTCCGGAGATGCGTCGTGGTATCGCCGATCTGGATGGCGAAGGTGAAGTAGTTGGCGGTGTGATTGTGATGCGCTGGGGCGAGAATGCCCTGGCGACTATCAAGGCCGTCAAGGACAAGCTCAAGGAGTTGAATCGCAGCCTGCCCGAGGGTGTGGAGATCGTGCCGACCTATGACCGCTCCAATCTGATCGAGCGTGCGGTCGATAATCTGCAAGGCAAGTTGATCGAGGAATTCATTGTTGTCGCACTGGTGTGCGCGGTGTTTCTGTTTCACCTGCGCTCGTCTCTGGTCGTGGTGATCTTCCTGCCCATCGGCATACTGACCGCCTTCATTGTTATGAAGCTGCAGGGCATCAACGCGAACATTATGTCGCTGGGCGGTATTGCAATTGCCATTGGCACGATGGTCGATGCCGCGATTGTGATGATCGAGAATGTGCACAAACATATGGAGCACGATAAGGTCACGGACGAAAACCGCTGGGAGCTGATTGCCAAGGCGGCCAGTGAAGTCGGGCCGGCGCTGTTTTTTTCGTTGCTGATTATCACGTTGAGTTTTCTGCCGGTGTTTTCGCTGGAGGCTCAAGAGGGGCGGCTGTTCGCGCCGCTCGCCTATACCAAAACCTACGCCATGGCCGCGGCGGCAGGTTTATCGATCACGCTGGTGCCCGTGCTGATGGGATACCTGATTCGCGGTCGCATTAAACCCGAATCAGCCAACCCGATCAATCGCGGACTGATGTGGTTGTATCGGCCTTTTCTTACCTGGACATTGCAGCGTCCGGTGCTGGTGCTGGTTCTGTCGGTAGGTGTCTCGGCGAGTTCGCTTTGGCCGGTGCTGGGATTATGGCCACTGGATAAATCCCTCGGCACGGAATTCATGCCGACGCTCGACGAAGGAGATCTGCTGTATATGCCGACGACCTTCCCCGGTTTGTCGGCGGGCAAGGCGCAGCAACTGTTACAGCAGACCGACAAGCTCATCAAATCCGTGCCGGAGGTCGCGCGCGTGTTCGGCAAGATCGGTCGTGCCGAAACCGCGACCGACCCGGCACCCTTGACCATGGTCGAAACCATTATTCAACTCAAGCCGCGCGAGCAATGGCGAGCCGGCATGACGCCTGAAAAACTCAAGGAAGAGCTGAATAAGGTCGTGACTCTGCCGAGTCTGGCCAATACCTGGACGCCACCGATCAAGACGCGCATCGATATGCTGGCAACCGGTATCAAGACGCCGGTCGGTATCAAAGTGGCGGGACCGGATTTGGCGACGATTCAGGCGATCGGTCAGGATATTGAACAAGTCCTGCGCGAAGTTCCGGGTACGCTGAGCGCTTTTTCCGAACGCGTTGCCGGCGGACATTATCTGACAATTGATGTTGATCGACTTGCCGCCGCGCGTTATGGCTTGGATATCGCGGCCGTACAGGATGTGGTGCGGATGGCCATCGGTGGCATGAACATCACCGAAACAGTTGAAGGCCTGGAGCGTTATCCGGTCAATCTGCGTTTCCCGCAGGCGACGCGCGATTCATTGGAGCGGGTGCGCAATCTGCCGGTCGTGACGCCGACCGGCGCGCAGATCGCCCTGGCGGATGTCGCGGACATCCGCATCGAGCTGGGTGCCGATATGATCCGGAGTGAGAATGCCCGCCCGAACGGTTGGATTTACGTCGATATTCAGGGGCGTGATCTGGGTTCCTATGTGACCGACGCGCAGCAAGCCGTTGCTGATCAGGTTGAGTTGCCGCCCGGTTATTCGATCAGCTGGTCGGGGCAATACGAATACATGCAGCGCGCCAAGGAACGGCTCAAGCTGCTGGTGCCTGTCACCTTGGCGATTATTGTGCTGCTGCTGTATATCAATTTCCGCAGCGCGGCTGAGGTGGTGATCATTCTGGGCAGCTTGCCCTTGGCGCTGGTCGGCGGATTCTGGCTGATGTTCTGGTTGGGCTATGATTTATCGGTGGCCGTCGGTGTCGGTTTCATTGCATTGGGCGGTGTGGCGGCAGAGACCGGTGTCGTGATGTTGCTGTATCTCAACATGGCCTGGGATCGGGCGCGACAAGCGAATCCGCAGGCCGGTTTTGCGGAATTGCACAGTGCGGTGATCGATGGCGCCCTGCTGCGGCTGCGTCCAAAGCTGATGACGGTCGCCACCATCATTGCCGGTCTGTTGCCGATTATGCTCGGTAGCGGCACGGGATCAGAGGTGATGCGCCGCATCGCCGCGCCCATGGTGGGCGGTATGGTGACATCCACTTTGTTGACGTTGCTGGTCATTCCCGCGGCATTTCTGCTCTGGCGTAAAGCTACATTGGGAACGCAATTGACCAATAATGGTAGCTAGTGAATGTTGTAGGAGCGGCCTTGGCCGCTCCTAGCACAGCATAAGATGTTCGTAGGCTGTGGTGAGCGCAGCGAACCGCACCGCAGCAGCGCTTGAAAGAGTACAATGCCCCATCGGAATCGATAGGTAGGAGACATGACCCATGTACGGATTCAACGTAAAGGTGAAAGACAGTTTCGACGGCGCGGTGCAGCGCGTGACCGAGGAGCTGCAGAAAGAAGGCTTTGGTGTGCTGACCGAGATCGACGTCAAGGCGACCATGAAGAAAAAGCTCGACATCGACCACAAGCCGTACAAGATCCTCGGTGCCTGTAATCCCAAATTGGCCCACCAGGCCTTATCGGCCGATCCGGATATCGGGCTGCTGCTGCCCTGCAATGTGGTGGTGCGTGAAGACGATGATGGCTCCATCACGGTGGCCTTCATGGACCCGGCCGCGGTGCTCAAGCTGGTTGAAAAAGAAGGTGTTGCACAACTTGCTGAGGAAGTGCGCGGACGCTTGCAGCGGGTCAGTAAGGCGCTGGTGGCTTGACCCGGATATTGCAAGTGATGCTGTAAGGTTTTGCCGGCCGCCGGCTTGGGTTAGTATCGGGCCATGCAGTTGCAGCAGGGTCGCAGCTGATGCACCCGTTCGTGTGATGGAGGTGATCGATGAATCTGCCGAAGATTTCGTTGTTTCCCCTGCTGGATTCGGCTGAGCCACTCAGTAAGCGTGCGCCCGCCGTGGACGAGAATGGCAAGGCGCTGTCGGACTTCATGATGATCATCCCCGGCCTGCGCGACAAACCCCGCCAACTCATTCAACAGACCATGACCGAAATCCATGCTGCGCTGTCATGCTTTCAACATGCGGTGGTGTTCGCCGAACTGAACCTGAAACTCAACCTGCTGTGGGTGTCCATCCGCCCGCTGCACGGTATCCGCTGTGAAATCGCCGACGCCGTGCGTCTGCGCGTGCCGGATGCGCGGTTGGTGTCGCATATTTAAGGGATGAGGTACTAGGTTCTAGGGACTAGGAAGTGAATGTTCGCTTATACTCTTGCTAGCACCTAGCACCTAGCACCTAGCACCTAGCACCTAGCACCTAGCACCTAGCACCTTACAGCATGCCGCCAGGCACATCATAAAGTAGGTTTTGTGTTGCTGTACAACGCCTGGTGGGTTACGCAAAAGACGCTAACACACCCTACATAATATTTGCTACAACTCCACTTCCTTACGCAACCGCGGCAGGTCCTCCAGCACGATACTGTTACCCCGCACCACGATCAGTCCATCACGCGACAGCCGCATCAGAATTCGTGAAAAGGTTTCCGGCTTGATGGACAACTGCGAGGCGATGACATGCTTGGGTGTGGTGAGCACGATCTCGGGCGATTGCAGTACATCTTCAGGCAGTTCCCGCAGCAGATAACCGACCAGGCGATAAGTGGCATTGTGCAGCGTCAGGCTGTCGATTTCGTTCAGGCGCTTATGCAGGCGCTGGCTCATGTCAGCCATGAGCCGGAAGCAGCTGTCGGGAGATTTGCGCAACAGTTCCTTGAAGACCGCGTTGGGGATGGCCAGCAGCCGGCTTTGAACCAATGCATTGGCATTCACCGGAAAGAATTTACCCGACATGAACATCACCGCCTCGGCAAAGGTTTCGCCGGGACGCACGATTTCGATCACCTTCTCGTCGCCTTCCTCCGATAATCGATACAGCTTGATCTGGCCCTCGATCACCATGAAGAAACGGTCCGCCGGTTGGCCATGTTCGAACAGCGTGCGACCTTCCTCGAGGTTAAGTTCCTGCAGGCTTTCCGTAACTATCTTCAACTCGTCGTCATTCAGGCCGGCGAACAGGTAATTGCGGCGTAGCCAGGGGCTGTTGTCGGTGCTGTCGGTCATAATGAATATCGGTTCGCTATCGCGCAGGCCCGGGGCCGCGACGGGTGGTTTGATCAAGGTCAAGGCAGTAGTGGCATGACTTCCGGATGATGCGTCAAAAGCCGTAATCGGTCCATCGAAAATCGAGCGCCATTATAAGCATGCGACTGGTCCGGCCCCAAGCGCGATGTGGATGACAGGCAATCACAGCATAGGAGTTTAAATGGATACCAGACGAGGCTGCGGACGCTGCTGGTTGCTATTGGGAGTTGTGGTGCTTTTGGCTGCCGCCATCGGCTACCGGCTGTTGACCGGTGCGCATACGCATACCGGTAGCGACGGTCGTGCTGAGATCGCGCTGGCGCCCGAGGATCGTGATCTGGTATTGGCGGAGATGCGGACCTTCCTGGGTGCCGTGCAGGGCATCACGGACGCGCTGACCAAGGAAGACCTGCAGATCGTCGCGCAGCAGGCGCGCGGTGTGGGTGCGGCGGCTATCGGGCAGGTGCCGCCGTCACTGATGCAGGCCTTGCCACTGGAGTTCAAGACCCTGGGCCGTAGCGTACATGCCGATTTCGACCAGCTGGCACTGGACGCGGAGCAGTTGGGTGACCCTGCAAATTCACTGCAACAGCTCAGCGGTATTTTGGGCAAATGCGTGGCCTGTCATGCCACCTACCGGTTTACAGCTGCCACGGACGGGAGATGAGTTAATGCATGTGCAGTTGCTGATAGCGTCCTGGTGCAGTTCCTGTCAGCGCGCGCAGCAGATCTGGACCGATATCTGCGCGCGACATGGCCTGACGCTGGAGATTCTGGATCTGGAAACACTGGCCGGCGAAACCGCGGCGAATCGGCATCATCTCAAAATCATGCCGGCCGTGTTGATCGACGATCATCCGCGCGCCATCGGCGTGCAGACCGAGGCAGAGGCGGAGGCGTTGTTGGTTGCCGCGTTAGGGAAGCCGGGCGGATAAAGCTGCGAGGCCGCGCGTCCGACGCGGTGATCACGTAGGGTGTGGTGAGCGCAGCGAACCGCACAAATCAAGCGCTTGTAGTCGCAACCAGCCCATCCAACAAAACCACCATCAACCGATTCAGTTCCGCAAACCGAGCCGGCTCTGCGCGCATCTGCTCCGGTGATTGGATCGTCGGTCCATCAACCAATTCATCCGCGCCGTGCTCGATAAGCTCCTGAGCACTCTCCGGTGTCGTTTCCAGATGAAACTGCAGACCGAGAATTCGATCTTCAATGGCGTAGGCCTGATGCCGGCAGACCGCACTCTGCGCCAGATGTACCGCGCCGGGCGGCAGGTCAAAGGTATCACCGTGCCAATGAAAGGCAGCAAAGCTTTCCGGTAGCAACTGTCCAAGCGAAGAGGCGCTTGCGTCAGCACAGCGCGTGACCGGAAACCAGCCAATCTCCTTTTGACCGTTCGGATACACGCGCGCGCCCAGTAAATCGGCAATCAACTGAGCACCCAAGCAGATGCCCAGTACGCGCTTGCCGGAATCTATCACCGCGCGCAGAAAATGCTTCTCCGCCTGCAGCCAGGGATATTGATCGACATCATGCACGCCCATCGGCCCGCCCATCACAATCAGCAGATCAATGCTATCGGGGCGAGGGAGTCCATCACCTGCATACAGTCGCGTGCAGCCGACCTTATGGCCGCCGCGTTCGATCCAGCCACGGATGCTGGCAAGGCCTTCAAAGGGGACGTGCTGGAGGAAGTGGATGTTCATGGGGTCTCAACGGTTGGATTGCAGGTTAGCAGAAAGATACGTTGAGATAGGGTGCGCGGCAAGATACTGTACGGTGTATTGAGCAGGAAAGTATTTACAGGGTTAGGACTTCGACCCAGAACGTTCGCCATAACCGGCGGGATTGGGCGACGCGCCAAAGGCGCATTGACCAAGACCGTCCGTGTTCATGGCGTTGTTAGCCCTCATTTAACGTGCCCAATAGCTCGGCGATTTCCTCCTCCGACGATACTCCCTGACTTACGGCAAGAAAGGAAATCAGCGTAAGTGGTTTGCCAGTCTTTGCCGCGGCGTATACCTTATGGTGCCCGTCGATGAGGTAATGCGCTAGGCAGTAATGGTTTGTAATGTCTTTCTCCCCATCCCAATCCGCGGGTGACTTGACGTCGAGAATACTGATACTTACGGCCGAAGGCATTTCGTTGTTGTCGTATGCAGTCTCGTATTCAGCCAACCGGTTCGACTCTAGCCAATTGTGCGGGAACATGGGAACCAAAAACTCGAATAAACCCCGACCCTCTTTCATCTTTTTTGTCTGGAGGCGGTAGTACTCGGTTTTTGGGAAATGGGGCATACCCCAAAACCCATCGACTCCCCAGAGCGCCACCTGTTCGTCTGTGAAGTAGTCGGCTTTTTCTCCTGGCTTCACCAAGCGAGGTCCAACGTCTTGTAGTAACAATTCGTACTTTCCGTCTGGAACGATCAATGCCAAAGCTTGGACAATGGACGGCTCAAGTTTCTTAACGCCTTTGTTCAGAGCATCGATGATTGCCTCGGCATTTACGCTTTGGTTGGCACCCTCAAGACGCTCGAAAAAGAATGAACATGTTCCGCATATGTTGCCAATGTGGAATGCCCTCTTTCCTTCAAGAGTCAGGTATCGATCCCATACCTTCCAGCTACCACCACCCTCGGTTGTAAATCCGATGATACTGGACGAACTCTTGATTTCTATCTCTGACTTATCAAGCAACATAGGTGCTCAGTTGATGAGGGCTAACAGTATGATGGGTGGATTACGTAATATTTGTAATAGTACGTAATCTGCCTGGCATGCGAATGAATAGGTCTATTTGTGGGTGGGAGTTTGTCCGGCATGGTAGCGATCTTCCGTGTATTTTCCTTGTACGTCTAGCTTCTCTCTAGATAGACAAGAAGGCAATATGCTGTGATAGCTTGCCGAGTATATTAATTCTCAAGCTGGCTATTGCATCGACACAATTAGTTCGTCATTCCGGCGCAGGCCGGGATCTATTGTCCTGATATACATGGATTCCGGCCTGTGCCGGAATGACGGTTAAGAATGTAGCCTGAGTTGAGCGGCTGCGAAACCCGGGTTTCACGTTGTTCAACCCAGGCTGCATGTTATTTATCTTCATTCTTCAGCTGCTTCTCCAACACCTTAAACCGCTTGTGCGCATCCTTATCCAGTTCCGGATAGTCCAGATTCATGCGCTTGAGCGTATCGACAATGATTTCGGCGACGCATACGCGCATATACGGTTTGTCATCGGCGGGTATGGCGTACCAGGGTGCCCAGGGACGTGACGTTGCATTCAGTGCCGTTTCGTAGGCCTGCATATAACTGTCCCAGTGTTCGCGTTCCGCGATATCGCCTTCGTTGAACTTCCAGTGCTTGTCGGCCTCCTCGAGGCGACTGAGAAAGCGTTGGCGTTGCTCTTCGCGTGAGACGTTCAACCAGAATTTGAGAATGACCGTGCCATTGCGTGCCAGATGCTGTTCGTGGCAGCGGATGGATTCCAGGCGTTGCTCCCAGAACTCGGCGGAGGGTTTCGCCTCCGGCAGACGTTGTGCGGCCAGGTATTCCGGATGTACGCGCACCACCAACACCTCTTCGTAATAGCTGCGATTGAATATGCCGATCATGCCTTTCGCGGGCTGGCGCAGCGTGGTGCGCCAGAGGAAGTCGTGTTGCAGTTCATCCTGGCTGGGTTGCTTGAAACTATGCACATAACAGCCGGCGGGATCGACGCCGTTCATGACGGCGCGGATGGTGCTGTCCTTGCCGGCGGCGTCCATGGCCTGGAAGATCAGCAGCAGGGCGCGTTGATCGCGGGCGTAAAAGCGGCGTTGCAATTCATCCAGTTCAGTTATCAATTCGGCCAGACGTTCTTTGAGATGATTCTTTTTCGGCGTATCTTTCGGCGGATGTGTTTCAACGGAGCCGATGCGGAAGTCGTTGGTGTAGGGGATCAGCAGGTCATGCGGGTTGGCATCTAAAGTCATGCGCGATCTCCTTGTAGACGTGCACTTGTATCAGAGTATTCTCCGCTGAGACGGCGTTCAGCCTTGCTTCGCCAGTTCGGGCTGAGTTCTTCCAGCGCGGCAATGGCGGCGAGCAGGTCAGTGGAGGGCTGCGTGGTAAAAATGGCGCGCATCAGCGCGGCCACGGTCATGTCGGGATGCGGTCGCTCAAGCAATTCAATGGCAGCATTCGGTTCAACATTTCCCGGTTCCAGTACACGATACAGCCAACCACAGCGCACACTTTCTTGTACGCGCAGCGCCATATCGGCGATACCGAAGCGGTCATTGAGTTTCCAGCAGGGCGTGCGCGGTTGCGCGACCTGCAGCAGGGCGGTGCCGAGGCGAAAGCGATCACCAATGCAGACAGTGTCTTCATCCATCGTGCCGGAGCTGATATTTTCGCCGAAGGCGGGCGGTTGGAAATGCTGAGCGACCTGCGGAAATTCGCGTTGCCAGTCGGCGTAATGTCGCGCGCAGTAGTGCAGCAGGGCGCGGTCAGGACCGCCATGGTTGGTGCGGTCGCTGTAATGGTCGCCGACCAGGCCCTGCGTATCCACTGCAATGGGTTGTGTGACGGCATGTTTATAAATGGCGCTGTCTGCGCCACTGGGTAACGTGGCGATATTGCCGATGAAGAGTCCTAGGATGCGATCATGCATGAGTGTGACTGCCAGTCGATGATCCTGTGTTGAAGATTTATGGCATTCCTTGGCTTAACTCAGTCCAGGCAACAGTTGTTTGATGCCATTGGCCATGAATTCCACGCCAATCGCGGCGAGGATCAGGCCCATGATACGAGTGACAATATTCAGGCCGGTACGCCCGAGCTTCTCGGCAATCATGGGCGCCGCGCGCAGGCTCAGCCAAGTGAGAATCGCCAGTGCAAGGGCGATGGAGAGCAGCAGGGCGTAATGGGTGAGGCCATGACCGCGATGAGCGTAGATGATAATGGTGCTCACGGCGCCGGGGCCGGCGAGCAACGGCATGCCGAGCGGCACCACGGCAATGTTTTCCTTTTCCTCGGCGTCTTGTGCTTCCTCGGACGTTTGCTTGGCCGGGCTCATGCCACCGTGCAGCATGCTGATGGCCATCAGCAGAATGAGAATGCCACCGGCAACACGGAATGAATCGAGGCTGATGCCGAAGAATCCCAGGAGAGAATCGCCCATCAGCAGGGCGACGATCAGCACGATGCCGACGGTAAGCGAGGCGCGCAGCCCCACGGTGTTGCGTTCGCTGTCGGTGAGATTGCGGGTCAGCCCAACGAACACGGGCACAATCCCAATGGGATTGACGATGGCCAGCAGGCCGATGAAAAACTTCGCGTATTCGCTCCAGTCGATCATGCGGCCAGTGTAGCCGATTCAGCGCATGGCGTCGCGCATACCCTATAGACCATAGAGTCGCGGCAACAGCCAGGTGAACGCCAGCCACATAATCAACGTCAGTGGCACACCGACGCGAACGAAGTCCATGAAGCTGTAACCGCCGGCGCTCATCACCAACAGGTTGGTCTTGTAGGCAATGGGTGTTGCGTAGCTCATATTGGCGCCGAACAGCACGGCAAGCACGAAGGGTTCTTGCGGCATACCGAGTTGATTGGCGATGCCGATGGCGATGGGCGTGCCGATGACGGCGGCGGCATTGTTCGAGACGATGTTGGTCAGTATCGCCATCAGCAGCATCAGACCGCTGAGCAGGACTCTGGGTGAAGAGCCGGCGGAGACGGAGACGAACAGTTCGGCCAGATAATCCGCGCCGCCGGTTTTCATCAGGGCCGAACCCAGGGCCAGACTGGCAACCACAATCATCACCACTTGTGTATTCAGTGCGCGCGTGACCTCGCGCCAGTTCAGTACGCCCGTCGTCAGCATCAGCAGCACGCCACAGAGGGCGCTGATGGCGATGGGCAGGTAGCCCAGCGCGGCCACCAGGATAATACCCGCCATTATCAGCAGCGCCAGGGGTGCGCGCTGCGTGCTGGGTACATCCGAGGTGGCATCCAGCACCAGCACATCGCCGCGGCGCTTCAGTTCAGCGATCTGCTCGCGCGCACCCTGAATCAGCATGATATCGCCAATCTGCAAGACAACATCCGAGAGACTTTTATGTTGAGTATATTGTTTCCAGCCGGGCCGGTGCAGGGCCAGCGAGGCGAGTTGATAACGATCGGCGAAACGCGTGCGCGACAGCGTTCTGCCGACCAGGGGTGAGCCCTGAATCACCACCACCTGCGCGACTTGCTGATCGTCCGCAGCCAGGGGGTGTTCATCATCCACCGGCGCGCCACCTGAATAGAGCGTGGCGCCCAGCGCGCGTTCATAGGCCTTCAACTGTTCGGCGGTATCGCTGATGAAGAGCCGATCGCCCGCGCGGATCTGGGCATCGGGCAGAGGCATGATGAAGGTTTCATCCGCGCGCTGAATGCGCGAGGCCTGCATGCCGCCGTCGGTCTGTTTGATGGCTTCTGAGAGGGTCTTTCCAGCGGCAAAGCTGTCTTCGGGAATATACAGTTGCGCCGTGAACCGGCGTGGCGAAAGATCGTCCAGATCGGATCTGCGTTGCGGTAACAGGTGCGGGGCGATCAACCACAAATAGATTAACGCAATGCTGCCCGCGATCAATACGGGTATGAAAAAATCAAACATGCCGAGTCGTCGCATGCCCATATCCGCTGCGACGCTCACAACGAGCAGATTAGTGGATGTGCCGACAGTCGTACTCATGCCGCCAACCAGCGTGGCGAATCCCATGGGCATGAGTACGCCCGAGGCCGATGTTTTGGTGCGTAGCGATACGCTGATCAGGATCGGCAGCAACAGCACGACAATAGGCACATTGTTCACAAAGGCGCTGAGTATGGCGCCAATAATAAGTGTCAGTAACAGCGATAAGCCGGGTGCGACGCCCCAGAGGCGCGCGAGCACGCGACCCACGGGTTCCAATGCGCCGGTACGCACCAGGCCCTGGCCGGCGATCATCAGGGCGCATACGGCCACCAAGGCTTCATGTCCGAAGCCGGAAAAGAAATTGACCGCATGCACTGTGTCGCCTTTGACGCTATAGGGAAATATCTCGAAGCCCAGGGTGAGCGCGACCAGGACGAACAGGCTGGAGGATTCCAGGGGAATACGCTCGCGGGTGAACAGGATAAGCGCGAGCAATGTGAGGCCCATGACCGCGAGCGCGTGTTCGTTGGGCGGTGGTATCAAGGTCATGGTTCACCTGTGAGGCATCAAGAGCCATGCGTATCTTGCGGCTGTGCCGTGCGCGGCTGCAACTGCTGTTGACTATCTACACACTACAGCTTTTTGTATGGGTTCGTCGGGCGCGCGGCTTGCGCCGCTGAACCCGACCTACATTAAGGAGCCTCTGATCTATTACTAAACCGTCATTCTGGCCTGCGCCGGAATGACGAATTATTCAGAGTTTCCTTAATGTAATTGCTGATGTAGGTCGGGTTCAGGCCGAAGGCCGTGCCTGACTGTTTTTCGACAGGCCCATCCCGGCGTTCGCGGGAATGTGAGCGTGGGTGCTATATTGAAGCATAGTGGATCTACCATCCACATCTGGTAATTATCTGCCTGGTTATATCCATCGGATACACCTGAATATGCTCGCAAACCAAGATCCCATCCGTCTCTCCGTATCCGGCATGAGCTGTGCCGGTTGCGTGGGAACGGTCGAAGATGCCTTGCGCGCTGTGCCCGGTGTCGTCGAGGCGAGCGTGAATTTCGCCGAGCACACGGCACAGGTGCAAGGCGCTGTGACGGCGGATGTGTTGGTCGCGGCGGTGCGCAAGGCCGGTTACGATGCTGCCGAGTTGCGTGGCATCGCCGATGAAGAAGAAAAAGAGTCTGCTGAATTCGCGCATTATCGCAAGCTGTTGCGGCAGGCGTTTGTTGCGGGGCTGGTGGCATTGCCATTAGTGATCGGCGACATGTTGTTGGGCTTGCTGCCGATGCTGCAAGATCCGGGAGGGCGTATTTTCTGGTTTGTTGTCGGCCTGGCAACACTGATCGTGCTGGTCTATTCCGGTGGGCATTTCTTCACCGGTGCCTGGAAATCCTTCCGCAATCACAACGCCAATATGGATACGTTGATTGCGCTGGGCACGGGCAGTGCCTGGTTGTATTCCATGGTGGTGGTGGCCTTCCCGGACAGCGTGCCGGTGTTGGCGCGCCATGCCTATTTCGAGGCGGCTGCGGTGATCCTGGCGTTGATCAACGTCGGCAGTGCGTTGGAGATGCGCGCGCGCGGCAAGACCTCCGAGGCCATCAAACGGTTGATTGGTCTGCAACCCAGGACGGCGCGCGTCGTGCGCAATGGTGTGGAAGTCGATGTGCCGATTGCCGAGGTTGGCCTGGATGAAACGGTGCGCGTGCGGCCTGGAGAGAAGATTCCCGTCGATGGCGTGCTGGTCGAAGGCTATTCGAGCGTGGATGAATCCATGCTCACCGGCGAGCCGGTGCCGGTGGAGAAGTCGGTAGGTGACGAGGTCGTTGGCGGCACGTTCAATAAGAGTGGGAGTTTTCTGTTTCAAGCCAAACGCATCGGCAAGGACATGGCGCTGGCGCGCATTATCGAATTGGTGCGTCAGGCGCAGAATTCCAAGCCGGCTATTGGGAAGCTCGCTGATCGTATTTCGGCGGTATTCGTGCCGGCAGTGTTGATTATTGCCGTCATCACTTTTCTGCTCTGGTTTAATCTTGGTCCTGATCCGCGCGTGAGCTTTGCATTGGTCACGGCGATTACCGTTCTGGTGATTGCCTGTCCTTGCGCGCTGGGATTGGCAACGCCGATCTCGATCATGGTTGGTGTCGGCAAGGCTGCGGAACAGGGCATACTGATCCGCAGCGGCGATGCACTGCAGCGTGCTGGGCAATTATCGGTCATCGTGTTGGACAAGACCGGCACGGTGACTCTGGGTCAGCCACGCGTGACACAAATCGAAACCGCCGAGTCCTGGTCCGAGGACGAGCTGTTACGATTGGCCGCAAGTGTCGAGGCCGGTTCGGAACATCCATTGGCCGAGGCCGTGATGGAATCCGCGCAGTCGCGCGGGATGGTGCTGGCGACGGCGGAGGCATTCGCGGCCAGCATCGGTGGCGGTGTCAGTGCCGTTATCGAAGGTCGCAATGTCGCGCTGGGTAATCCGCGTTTCATGGCTGAAAAAGGCGTGGCTATCGGTGACTGGAAGCTGCGCGGCGCAAACCTCGCGGCACAGGCGCAGACGCCACTGTATGTCAGCATAGACGGAGAAATGGCTGGCGTGATCGGCGTGTCTGACCCTGTTAAACCCGATGCGCAGGCGGCCATTGCGGCACTGCATCGCGCGGGCCTGCGTGTGGTCATGCTTACCGGTGATCACCGTGACACCGCCGAGGCGGTTGCGCGTGCGCTCGATATCGACGAGGTCCATGCTGAGGTACTTCCCGCAGATAAGGCCGCCGAGGTGGCCGCACTGCAGGCGACGGGTGCGGTGGTCGGCATGGTAGGCGATGGCATTAACGATGCGCCGGCGCTGGCGCGCGCCGATGTGGGCTTCGCCATCGGTACTGGTACCGATGTGGCGATGGAGAGTGCGGACGTGACACTGATCGGCGGTTCGCTGTTCTCGGTGCTGGATGCGATTCAGATCTCGCGCGCGACCGTGCGCAATATTCGCCAGAATCTGTTCGGTGCCTTTGTCTATAACGCTATCGGCATTCCGATCGCGGCCGGGGCGTTGTACATGTTGATCGGCGTGCTGCTCAATCCGATGATCGCCGGCGCGGCGATGGCGCTGTCATCGGTGACCGTGGTAAGCAACGCCAATCGCTTGCGCGCCTGGCGTAGCGCGAGAGATTCCGCATGAGCGCCGATCTCTGGGTGAATGTCGGCGGTCTGGTATCGATTCTGCTGATTGTCTGGTGGTTTTGGTTGAAGAAATAATCGTGCTTATTACTATGAGTAATCAGGAGCCGTATGAACAATAATCAGAATGTGGGTGGGGCATTGGTCTTGGGTGTGTTCTTGTGCGCCGGACTGATCGGATTGGGTTACTACCTTGCAGACGGATTTCTGCAGGCCAAGGCATTGGAGCGTACCGTGACGGTGAAAGGCCTGTCCGAGCGTGAGGTGCCCGCCGATGTCGCTATATGGCCGATCAAATTCAGTGCCGCAGATAATGAACTGACGGCATTGTATGCTGTGATCGAAAAGAACAATACCCTCGTTGTCGACTTCCTCAAGCAGCATGGTTTCAGTGATGCCGAGATAACGGTATCTGTGCCGGCGATTGTGGATAGACAGGCACAATCCTACGGAAATGAGGGTAGTGCGAAGTTCCGCTATCTCTCCTCGTCCAGTATCAACGTCTACAGTCAGAACGTCGATCGTGTACGTGCCACCATGAATGATCTGGTTGAGCTGGGTAAGCAGGGCTTGGCCATTGCCGGTCAGGACTACGAATCGCGCACGCAGTTTCTGTTCACGCAACTTAATGATCTCAAGCCTGGAATGATCGAGGAGGCTACCCGCAACGCACGCGAGGTGGCGGGTAAGTTCGCGCAGGATTCGGTCAGTACGCTCGGTAAAATCAAGACTGCCAATCAAGGCCAGTTTTCAATCGAGGATCGAGACAGCAATACGCCGCATATCAAGAAGGTCCGCGTCGTATCGACAGTTGAATACTATCTGTCTGATTGAAGCCGCGCGCTGGATGGCTGGCACTTGCTCCGGATGTGAGTGTGATGGGTTAAGCGAACAAGGCTAGCCCGCCCCTCAGGCAATCTACTCCGCCAAACCCACATACACGTTCTGTACATCATCATCGGCATCGATGGCATCCAGAAAGGCTTCGACTTCGGCCTGTTCCGTTTCACCAATGCTGACGGGATTCTTCGGCCGATAACCGAGCTGCGCCGATTGCACGGTGAAACCGTGGGCGGGTAACGCACGCTGGACAGCGTCCATATCGGTCGGTTCGGTGAGGAACAGCGTGGCGCCGTCTTCGCCCGGTTCCAGATCCTGGGCGCCGGCCTCGATGGCGGCGACTTCCGGATCGGCATCGGGTGACGTGGGTGTGGCCTCGATCATGCCCAGGTAATCGAAATCCCAGGACACCGAACCCAGCGCACCCAACTGGCCCTTGCGGAACAGGACGCGAATATTGGAGGCGGTGCGGTTGGCGTTATCGGTCAGGCATTCGACAATCACCGGCACGCGATGCGGGGCGAAGCCTTCATAAATGAGTTTTTCATAGTTCACGCCTTCGTCCAGCAGACCGGCGCCTTTCTTGATGGCTCGTTCCAGTGTGTCCTTGGGCATGGACGCTTTCTTTGCCTGTTCAACGGCCAGGCGCAGACGCGGATTCATGCTCGGGTCGGCACCGTTGCGTGCGGCGACCATGATTTCCTTCGCCAGTTTGGTGAAGATGCGGCCCTTGGCCGACGCGGCCGCTTCGCGACCCTTTGCTTTCCACTGTGCGCCCATACCTGCAACCTCGTTGAATTCGTCTGTGCCAGATCAGCCGGCCCTGTCGGGTCTCGGCCGTGCCCCGAAACAGCGTATCGGGGCGCCGCGAAGGATGGCATAGACCGCCCTCAGCGGCAATTGAGCGTCGGGGATTTCGAGGTTATGGGACGGGGCCGGTCAGAAGCAGGCGCGCAGGACCTATCGATTGGTACTGGGGGACGCTCAGGTTTTTCTGGCGTTCGGTCCGGTAGTCCCGATAGATACGCCCGGCCGTGTCGTAAAGCGAGCCGGTGCAGGGCTCGGAAAAACCGCCGTACCAGTCGAGGTCGGGCTTGGGCTGTTTATTGGCCGGGAGATAACGGATCTGGCAGCCGCGGTCGGTATCCAGCGGCACGAAAACAAAATAGTCATCGCGCTGTGCGCGGGTTGGGCTGCGCAGGCTATCGGGCTGACGACTCTGCGCGGAGTCCGGATCGTGCAGTTGCGCCGTGTTGCGGGAGAGTGCGTCGTGTTCATGCTGTGTGCGCTGATAGATCGCGACGGGGCCGCCGGGCCAATTATCAATTATCAGCAACTCGCCGGGCTGCAGGCTGGACAGATCCAGCTCGCGTTCCCATTGCGCGCGGCGCTGATCGGCCACATTGGCATCGGGCAGCAGTGTGGCGAAAAACGGATAGGCAACAAAACCCAGTCCGCACAAGGTGAGTAATTTGAGCAGGCGGGTCAGCAGCAGTCGGCGGTTCATCGCTGGCATTGTACGCAATAAAAACTCGAACGCTGGCCGATGCGTTTACCACGGATGGGCGCACCGCATTGTCGGCAGGGTTCACCGAGTCGATCGTAAACGCGCAGCGTCTGTTTGAAATAGCCGGGCTTACCATCGCCGCCGACGAAATTACGCAAGGTGGTGCCACCCATTTTGATGGAGGCGGCCAATACCTGCTTGATCGCCTCCGCGAGCGCGTCATAACGTTCGCGCGCGATGCGGCCCGCCGGCCGGGTTGGGTGAATACCGGCCATAAACAAGGCCTCATTGGCGTAGATGTTGCCGACGCCGACCACGATGTGGCTGTCCATGATGAAATGTTTGATGGCAACCTTGCGACCGCGCGCGGCGTTGAACAGATGCGCGCCATCGAACGCATCGCTCAGCGGCTCGGGGCCGAGATCGACAAGCAGTTCATGTTGCTCCGCAGGCTGTGCTGTCCAGAGCAACGCACCGAACCGGCGCGGGTCAGTGAGGCGCAGGCTCTGGCCACTGGCGAGTTGGATATCGACATGATCATGCTTGCCGACCAGTGCGTCGCGCGCGACCAGCCGTAAACTGCCGGACATGCCGAGATGCAGAATCGCCGTGCCGACAGCGGTGTCGAGCAGCAGGTATTTGCCGCGCCGCCGCACGCTGCGGATGATCTGGCCTGGGAGGGTGCGGTCGAGCGTGCGCGGAATCGGCCAGCGCAATTGGCGCTGGCGCACCACGACTCGGGTGACTGTCTGGCCGACCAGGTGTGGTTCGATGCCGCGACGGGTGGTTTCGACTTCGGGTAATTCGGGCATAGTGGCCAGGGTTATCGTGCGGGGTGCGGCGCGTTTGTAACACGAATCTGCTATAGGGACAAAACCCAGCCGGTCCTGCGGCCACTTCTTGGCGGTGTGCTGGTACAATGCGGGCTCGCTTACTTCTTGAACCGCCAGGAAAACGTTTTTGAACCGCAAAGGCGCAGAGGCGCAAAGAAAATCTATCAAAAATATATTCTAGTTTTTATATGTAATTTGGCTTTCTTTGCGCCTCTGCGCCTTTGCGGTTCAAAGAGATCTTTTTAGGTGGTTTTTAGATACAAGGGTAGATACAGATGGAACGCAAGGTTGATGTCGCTATTATCGGCGCCGGCAGTGCCGGCCTCACCGCCACTGCGACGGTGCGCCGTTATACCGAGAACGTCGTGCTGATCGACGGCGGTGAGCTCGGTACGACCTGTGCGCGGGTTGGCTGCATGCCCTCCAAGGCGGCGATTCAAGTGGCCGAGGATCTGCATCGGCGTACGGTGTTCGACCGCGAAGGCATCGAAGGAGGCGAGGGCTTGTCGGCGGATATCCCGGCGTCGATGGAGCATGTGCGGGATCTGCGTGATGTGTTCGTTGATCAGGTGCTGGCGACCAGCATCGATCAGATGGATGACAGCATGTTCCTCGCCGAGAATGCCAGCTTTCTCGAACCGACGCTGCTGCAGGTGGGTGACCAGCTGATCCGCGCCGAAAAGGTAATCCTTGCCACCGGTTCCAAACCCATTGTGCCGCGTGCCTGGGAAGCATTTGGCGACCGCATACTGACCACGGACAATTTCTTCGAACAGGAGAATCTGCCTGCGAGCATGGCGGTGATCGGTCTCGGCGTAATCGGTCTGGAACTCGGACAGACGCTGCATCGTCTGGGTATCAAGGTGACCGGTGTCGATATGGCGACAACTATCGGTGGACTGCGTGATCCGCTGGTGAATTCAGCGGCCATTGACGTCATCAACAAGGAATTCCCGCTGTGGCTGGGGCAGGCTGCTGAGATTGTCGAGGAGTCCGACGCTAAATTACGCGTGACCGCGGGCGAGAACAGCGTCGTTGTGGATCAGATACTGGTGTGCATGGGACGACGCCCGAATCTCTGTGATCTGGGGTTGGATGGTATTGGCGTGCGCTTCAATGCCCGCGGTGTGCCTGATTTCGATCTGAATACCATGCAGATCGGTCAGTTTCCTATCTTCATTGCCGGCGATGTGAACGCCGATCGACCGATCCTGCACGAAGCCAATCTGGAAGGGCGCATGGCCGCCTACAATGCCACGCACGAACCTATCGTTGCCTTCAAGCGCAAAGTGCCTTTCGCAATTACTTTCTGCGATCCCAACATTGTCAGTGTCGGCGCGGCATGGGATACGCTCAAAGAAAAAGATATTGCCGTCGGTGAAATGAAATTCGGCCCGCTTGGCCGTGCGCTGGTGATGGCGAAAAACAAAGGCCTGCTGCGGGTGTATGCACGCAAGGCAGACGGTCGACTGCTGGGTGCGGCAATGATTGCGCCCAAGGGTGAGCATCTGGGCCATCTGCTGGCCTGGTGTATACAGCAGGAACTGACGGTCACAGATCTGCTGAAGATGCCGTTTTACCATCCCACTATCGAAGAAGGTCTGCAGGGCGCGCTCTATGACCTGCGTCGCCAGTTGGATATCAAGAGCGAGATTCCGTTGGAGTTGGAGTTGCTCTGAGGGTTTTTCGTTTGTGATGGGCCAAGTGCGTATTTTGAGTATTCCCCGATAGGATTTGGTAATCATAAACCTCCCTTTCGCCCTTGCTGGGCGAGGTACTTTTCTTTGCTTCGCCTCGAGCTTTTGTTCCGCGCTTGCTGCGCGGGTTACTTTCTCTTGCGTGCCCAAGAGAAAGTAACCAAAGAGAAGGGCACCCCGATGGCTTGCCCGCTGCGCGGGTGCCCTGCGCTCCTCGCCTGTTTGCGCGCTCGCCTAACTCGCCGTCCGAAAACCACGGACGGCTCAAACAGGAGGCTCGCTGTTTCGCAAACAAGCTGCGGTGCTCGGCAGCGCCAACGGGGCCCGGGTGCAGTATTAAGTCTTGTAGGGCGCAATAGCGCAGCGTATTGCGCCGGATATTTTTGGGTTAACCCATTCGACGCATTACGGTCTGCGATCTAATGTGCCCTACAAAGGGTAGGAAGGTTTTGATGTTAACTCCCGTAGGTGCAGCCGAGCATCGCAGCGCAGAGCGGGGAAAACGAGCAAGTGTCTGAGCCCCGTTGTGTGGGGCGAGTTTTGCGAGTGACCGCTGTGCGCGAGAAGCGCAGGGAACCCGCGTAGCGGGCAAACCTTCGGGTCGCCTTTCTTTTGGGTAGCTTTTCTTTGGCGAAGCAAAGAAAAGTACCTCGCCCAGCAAGGGCGAAAGGAAGGAATGGTGATAGACTCAATATCAGGGAGCTTAGCGGTTTGGTTATTCAAATCCAGGCGACCTTATTCAGATGCTTCCGCATCCGCCGGCTCCGCCGCCGATTGCTCCAATTCAAACAACCCCTTCGCGTTACTTACAAAGAGATGGTATTGCAGGCCAAGGTCGGGGCGTGCGAGCACGGTCTCATTGTCACTCTGGCGTAATTCGAACTGAAGGTGTTCACCGTTTGCGAGTTCGACACGTATCGGTGTGCTGTGCTCCGATATCTGGTAGTTACTTACCCGGAGCGCGCCGGTTGTTGTCCAGGCGGTCAGTAATTTAGGTACGGCATCGGCGGAGATGTGCTCCGGTTCCGGTTCGGTCAGCCAACGACCGTCTTCAGATTTGGTGAGTTTGAGATTCGGTAACGTCAGGCCAACGATATCTGCACCTTCCGGCAATAGTTTGCGGCTGGCGAACTGTATGCGTGTCCCCTGCAGGATATTCTGGACGCTGTCATTGATCAGGCTGACACGATCAGCGATGCGCACGTAGCGCAGATTGTCCAGTGGTTCGGTATCACCGAAATGCAGTTCCGTGTCATTCAACAGTACGATCACCGAGGCGGGTTCCAGGTGCAGTTGTTTTATATCCAGTTCACTGGATGGATAACTGCGCACTGGTACGAGGTTGCTCAAACGCAGCAGCGTATCTATCTGGTGTTGATCGGCCGGTATGGGGTGATCGCCCGTGACCCACCAAGTCGTGCCGCGACGCTCCAGTTTGAGCGCGCTATCCACACGGATAATGTCGATGCGATTAATCTCTTCGCTGTTCAGTGTGGTGAGTGGCGCATTTTCTATCGGTGCCTCAATGCCCGGTTTGTAAACGACCAGCGCGACCAGTCCCAGCACGACGATGAGCATGAGCAGATTAAGCAGCAGGCGTTGGTTCATGCCGATTCACTCCGGATAAATAGTGGGTGCCGGTGGTTTCAGCGCTTGCGCCGGCGCAGCCAGATGAAAACGCCGCTGCCCAGCAATCCCAACGGAACGGCGAACAGAAAACCGAGACCGATGACGGCCTGTGCGGTGCCGGATAGGTTGAGACTCTGGTCCGGCGCGGAGGTCGCGCGGATAGCAATGAAGTTGTCGTCGTTGCTGAGCCAACTCATGATATTGAGGCCCAGGTCCAGATTGGCGCCGTTGCCGAGATAGGCGTTGGAGATAAAGTCACCGTCGCCCGTGACGATCACGCGCTGTTCACGGCTGACGCTGGATTCGGCGTTGGCTTCATCGGCGTTGTCATGCGGGCGCGTGAAGGCAAAGGCGATATCCAAAGGGCCGGCGCGTTCATCGCTGCCGGTGTCGTAACTGATATCGCCAGCCATGGGTCCGGTTTCGGTCCAGGCGCGCGACTGGCTGGACAGCAGCGGTTGGCCTTCCCAGCCTTCACGGCGATCCCACTCCAATGCTTCGGTGTGCGGGAACAGCGTCATGGCGCGCAGTTCGCGGGTGACCGGATGCGACGGATATTCCGGTACTAACACGAAATCCGGATTCTGGATGCCGAACAGTTGCGTCGTGGCATCCACAATGATGCCCGGCAGGAAACTCAGGCCCAGGTATTCCGCGATTTGGTCCATGCCGCCGTGCTCGGCGGGGTCGGTGAGCCACAGCAGATTGCCGCCCTGATCGAGATACTGACGCACAATGTCGATCTCGCCCGGCAGCA
This sequence comes from Gammaproteobacteria bacterium, assembly GCA_018819175.1. Lineage (GTDB taxonomy): Bacteria > Pseudomonadota > Gammaproteobacteria > Thiohalobacterales > Thiohalobacteraceae > JAHJQQ01. The sequence continues at coordinate 4,296 of JAHJQQ010000042.1, read as the reverse complement.
GATCGGTGCGCGGACTGGCGATCACCAGCAGGCTGGTGTTATCCGGGATCTGCGGATTCTGAGACAGATTCAGTGTCTGAACCTTGAGACCTTTGCGGCCGAGTTCGGCGCCGAAGTTGCCCAGGTCGTGATTGGCCTGGCCGTTCGGGTCGCGTTCGCCATGCCCGGACAGGAAACTGATCCAGCGCTCGCCCTGGCGCGCGGTGCGCAGCAATGCGTTGGTGATGGCCTGTTCGCTGAGTTCCTGGACGCGTTCGCTGCGCCCCTGGTAGGTGACGCGCAGTTCGCCGTCCATGGTGACGCCGAGTTCACGTACGCGTTCCGGTTCCTTGTCCGGGTTGATGAACTCCAGTGTGATATCGGGTTTGTGACGCTGATAGCGTGCCACCAGTCCGCGCACTTGCGTGCGCAAGGCCTCGTTTTCGCGCGCGAAGGAAGTGATCACCACCGGCTCCTTGAGCGAGTCCAGCAGGCGTTCGCTGTCGGTCGACAGACTGTTGCGGTTGCCTGCGGTCCAATCGGCCTGCAGCACATATTGTGTGCTCAGCCAGGCGAGCAATCCGATCGCGCCCAGAAACATGATGATGAAGCTGTAGCGTTGCAGGCGGAGGCCTATTGTGGTCTTACGGGTGACGTCCATGGTGTTCCCTAATCCGAAATCAATGCGGCAAGCGGTTGGCATCCAGACGCTGGATGCTCAATACCAGGAAGGTCAGAATGAACAGCAGGTAATAGACGACATCGGTGCTGTTGAAAAGTCCTTTGAGCAGCGACTCGTAATGTCCCACCAGCGATAAATAACTGAATAACCCGCTGACGGCGGCAGCACCGGAACCGCCGGCCCAGTTAATGATCCACAACAGCAGCAGCAGACCAAAGCTGCTCACGGCAGCGATGGTCGGTTGCTCGGTGAGGCTGGACATATACAGGCCGGCGGCGGAGAACGCGCCGACCAGCAGGGCGAGTCCGAGCAGGCCGCTGGCGACCTTGCCGAGATCGAGATCGGTGCCAGCGAGTAATGACAGTGCCATCAGCGCCAACAGACCGAGCATCACCATGAAGAAGACCAGTATGCCGAGGTATTTGCCGAGCACGATTTCGGTCATGGATACCGGTGCGGACATCAGCAGGCTGAGGGTGCGATTGCGGCGCTCCTCACTGAGGACGCGCATGGTGATCAGCGGCGCGACCAGCAACAGGATGACGGCGGCATTGCCGAGCAATGGCATGACCACGATGTCGGTGACACCCGGCGCATCTTCCATCCCGGCCAGACGCGGGGCGAACATCATGTAGGTATCGATCTGCGCCAGAAACAGATAGGCGAGCAGGAACTGCACTACGGCCAGAATGCTCCAGGCCAAGGGCGACAGGAACAGGGCTTTGAGTTCACGCGCGGCGATAGTAAAGATCATCAGGCGGCCTCCCCGTTGGCGGTGTCCTGAGGGACATGATCCTGCATGGTGAGTTCAACGAAAATCTGTTCCAGGGTGCGGCGTTCCGGGACGAGTTCTTCCAGGCCCCAGCCGCGTGCAACAGCGATCTCGGCGACGGCGCTGGCCGGATTGGCGCCCTCATAGCGCAGACGAAAATGGCCGGTATCGAGCGCCTCGGCGGCGACGATGCCGGGTACCTGAGTCAGTTCATCTATCGACGGTATCTGGCGCAGGCGAATGATCAAATGCTGTGAATGCAGATGTTGCTCCAGGCCGCTCATGCTGTCGGCGAACACCAGTCGTCCCTGATTGATGATCTGCACGCGATTACACACGCCCTGGACCTCGGGCAGGATATGCGTCGACAGAATGATTCCGTGGTCGTTGCCGAGTTCGCGGATCAGGTGGCGGATTTCGCGGATCTGAATCGGGTCGAGGCCGACGGTGGGTTCGTCCAGGATCACCACAGCGGGATTGTGCAGAATCGCCTGGGCGATGCCGACGCGTTGCTGATAACCCTTGGACAGATTGCCGATCAGGCGTTTGCCGACGGCGCCCAGGCCGCAGCGCTCCTTGGCGCTATCCAGCGCCTGGCGCAGACGATTCTTCGGGACCAGATGCAGTCGGCCGCAGTAGCTGAGGAATTCATCGACGCTGTGTTCGCGGTACAGCGGCGGCTGTTCCGGCAGATAGCCCAGTTCACGTTTGGCGCGTTTGGGTTCGTCGAGCAGGTCGATGCCGCGCACGCGGATCTTGCCGGCGCTGGGCGCCAGATTGCCGGTGAGCATCTGCATGGTGCTGGATTTGCCGGCGCCATTGGGGCCGAGAAATCCGAGCACGTCACCCTTGGCGAGTTGGAAGCTGACGTCCTGCACCGCGCAGGTCGGACCGTAGTAGCGGTACAGGTGCTGGGCATCTACCAGGAATTCTTTGTCCATTTTCGTTATGCTCAGTTGAGACTAGGTCAATGTACTATCCGGCGGACGGATTATAGTTGAACCAACGTTCCGCTCAAGATGCCGATCTTGGACCGCTGTTGAGGTGATGAGTTCTCGCATGGTAAGCCTAAAACTGCCGACGCATTACTGTGATACCTATGGTTTTGATACACAATGGCGGAAGGCGAGGCTGGCGCTGCTCGATCTGACCGCCGCGGATGCCGTTATCGGCGAGCGTCTGCGGTCGCAGGTCATACAACCCAACCTCGATGCCATTGTCGCGGCATTCTACGCCAGACTTAGCGATGATGCCGAATCCCGCGCCATCCTCGAGCAAGCAGATCATGCCGCGTTGCTGCGTAGCCAGTCCGACTATCTGATGTATTTCGGTGCCGACTTCGACACCCTGGACTATTTCGAGGATCGCCTGCGCATCGGGCTGGTTCATGCCTGGATTGGTGTGCCGCTGAGTCTGTTTCTCTGTTCCCATCAGGTTATGCTGTCCGTGATCATGCGTTACATTGAGACAACCATATCTGGCAGCGAGCAGTGCGGGCTCATCTCCTTCATGAATAAAATTGCCGCGCTCGATACGGCGCTTGCCGGCGAGGTCTACCATATCGCACAGATGCGTCATCTGGAATCGTCCGTTTCCCGGCTGCGCGATGAACGTATTCAATTGCGCCATGCGGTAGGCACCGATGTACTCACGGGGCTGGCGAATCGTGCCAGTCTGTTACCTCACCTGACACAGGCGCTGGCCAACGCGGTGCGTGACGAACAACCGCTATGTGTGATTATGGCGGATCTCGACCGATTCAAACTGGTCAATGATACCCACGGGCATCCGGTGGGTGATCAGGTATTGCGCGATACCGCCGTGCGTCTGCGTACCTCGGTGCGTGATTTCGATCTGGTTGGACGCTACGGTGGTGAAGAGTTTATCGCGGTCCTGCAAAACACCTCGCTTGAGGTTGCGCGCCAAATCGCGGAACGGGTGCGGGTGCGGGTCGGGTCGTACCCTTACGAGGTCGCGACACCCCCACTCAAGATCACCATCAGCCAGGGTTTGGCCATGGCGCGCGAAGGTGACAGTGTCGATAGTCTGATCCAGCGTGCCGATGCGGCTCTGTATGCGGCCAAGGAGGCCGGCCGGGATTGCATTAAGATAGCCGATGATACGGATGCAGGTTGAGGAATGTATCTCGACCAACATTGAATGTAGGAGCGGCCAAGGCCGCTCCTACAGGTTTAATTAGGTTGGATAAAACATGCCGGAGTCAAACGGATCGCTAGGCTACCAACTTCTGCAGATAGTCATTAACCGCCTTCGATTCATACAGCCAGCGCTGCTGACCATCGGCTTCCGTTATGCGCAGGCAAGGCACTTTGATTTGTCCGCCTTGCTGCTCCAATTCCGCGCGGCTGACCAGGTCATGCTGAGCATCACGTTTTTCAACCTGAAGTGACAGTCGGGCCAGTGTGCGTCGCACCTTCATGCAGAAGGGGCAGGTTCTATATTGATACAAAACCAGATTACTGGTTTTGGCATCGATGCGTCCCTGATCTTCAGGTGTACGTGCGATGCCCTTGGGCAGGGTGAAAAATTCCCAGGCCAGCATGAAGGGGCCGAGAATCAGGCGAACGGTTTTGAAGAAGTACCGGAAGAACAGTTTCATGAGGTTGGGATTCAATCGCTGAGTAATGTGAATGACGCGGCCGTGCCGCCGGGCTGCGCATTCTCTCAGACCTTGGATGGGGATGAAAGTTTAGGAGGCAGGCTAGAACCTATCTCAAAATCGATCGCGACCGCTCATGCGGCGTTGCAGGTCATGTTCCGGTACTCATTTACACCGTGTAAACTGCGTTCCTCACATGCCCCGCGCCTTGCCTGAACGCCCGGGATCAATTTTGAGATAGGT
>JAHJQQ010000041.1 GCA_018819175.1 Gammaproteobacteria bacterium | reverse complement strand
TGTTGAAAAACGCGATCAGGGGATGCAGTGCAAGGCGGGAACGGGCGAAAAAGCGGAGTTTACACGGAGTAAATGAGCATTTTGAGGCCGTTTCCAACGTAGCGGTGCGCCCCTCAGCGCGTTTTTCAACAGCCTGTTAATAGGCATCTGGGCCTGCATCCGTAAGCCAGGGCCGTTATACTGACAAACATGTCTACCAGCACACCCCATCGCGATACTCTGTGGCACCGCCAGCATGCCGAGGCCTCGTTGAAGCGTTTATTGCCCCGGCTGGAAGCGCGCTTTTCCGCGCAGGTCGACAGTGATGCCTGGCAATGTTATCTGCAGCGTCTGCACAGTCATTTCCCCAAATTATTTACCTGTCTGTACCAGCTCTACGGGCAGCAGTACGATTTTTTCTATCACCTGGAAAGCATTGTCGCCTCGGCCACCGATATGTGGCTGGTGCGTCCCACCGAGTTGAAGGCACTGGACGCGCTGCGCGAGGTCGATCCGAGCTGGTATCAATCGCAGCGCATGATCGGTGCCATGGCCTATGTGGATCTGTTCGCCAACGATCTGGAAGGCCTGCGCGAGCGTATACCTTACCTGCTTGAATTGGGCGTGACCTATTTGCACCTGATGCCGCTGTTCAAGATGCCGGAGGGCGATAACGATGGTGGCTATGCGGTATCCAGTTACCGCGAAGTCAGTCCGAACCTGGGCACGATGCAGCAGTTGGCCGAGCTGGCCTCGGAACTGCGCCATCATGGCATGTCGCTGTGCCTGGATTTTATTTTCAACCACACCGCCGATGATCACGACTGGGCGCGCCAGGCCTTGGCCGGTGATGCCGAGCATCAGGCCTATTACCGCATGTACCCGGACCGCACGTTGCCGGATGCCTACGAGAAGACGATGACGCCGGTGTTTCCGGACGAACATCCCGGTTCCTTCACCTATCGCAATCGCCTCAAGCGCTGGGTGTGGACCAGCTTCCACAATTACCAGTGGGATCTGAATTACGAGAACCCGGTGGTGTTCAATCGCATGCTGGAGGAGATGCTGTTCCTCGCCAATCAGGGTGTGGAGATTCTGCGTCTCGATGCCGTGGCATTCGTCTGGAAGCAGCTCGGCAGCAGTTGCCAGAATCTCCCTGAGGCGCACACGATTATTCAGGCCTTCAATGCCCTGGTGCGGATTGCCGCCCCGGCGATGGTGTTCAAGTCCGAGGCCATCGTGCATCCCGACGAAGTGCGTAAATACATTGGCGAAGACGAATGCCCGCTGTCCTACAATCCGCAACTCATGGCGTTGCTGTGGAATTCGCTGGCCACGCGCAAGGTGCGCATCCTCACCCATGCCATGATGAAACGTTTCGCCTTGCCGAACGGGTCTGCCTGGGTTAACTATGTGCGCTGTCACGATGATGTCGGCTTCGCCTTTTCCAACGACGATGTCACCGATCTTGGATTGGATCCGGTTGCCCATCGACGTTTTCTGACCGAGTTCTACACCGGTCGTTTCGACAGCAGCTTTGCGCGCGGCCTGCCGTTTCAGGCCAATGCCGTCACCGGTGAAGCGCGCATCTCGGGTACCTGTGCCTCGCTGGCGGGTTTAGAGCGGGCGCTGGAGCTGAATGATGAAGTGGAAATCGACCTGGCCATCCGCCGGATTCTGCTCCTGCACGGTGTGATCATGACCATTGGCGGCATCCCCTTGCTGTACCTGGGTGATGAGATCGGCATGCTCAATGACAACGACTATGAGCAGGACACCGCCAAGATCGGTGACACCCGCTGGCTGCATCGGGCCGCGTTCGATTGGTCGCGTGCCGACCAGCGCCGTGACCCGACCAGCGTACCGGGGCGTATCTATCAGGACCTGCTGCGGCTGATCCAGATCCGTCAACAGAATCCCGCCTTCGATCGAGGCGAGACCGAGATTGTCGAAACCGGCAACGATCATGTGTTCGGCTATTTCCGTACCAACAACGACCACAGTGTGCTGGTGCTTGCCAATTTCAGTGAAAAGCCCCAGCACATCGAGGGCACCCGGCTGCGGCTGCTGGGCCTGCGCAAGACCGTGGTGGATCTGGTGGCCGGGCGCACCATCATTGCCGCGCATACCTTGGAACTGGAACCTTACGATCTGATGATCCTGGCCCGGCCGGCTAATCGCTAAGCCACTGCTAATTTCCTGCAACACTGCTTCGGGTGCAGGGCAAATTTGTTCTCAGCTAAACGACGTAGGTCGGGTTAGCAACCTCATCGCGTAACCCGACGCCGGTGCTTGAAAATGTCGGGTTACGCTAACGCTAACCCGACCTACGCCCCTTGCTCGGCAGGCACGGTAACTCACGCGTCAGCGTTAGAACAAATTCACCCTGGTTCGGGTGTGCTTTGTTTGCCATAAGCGGCGATCCGTTGCCGCTCTCCTGTGTCCTGATACTGGGCATTAATTCATTACTACCTAATTTATATAATAAATATATTCCATTGCGCCTGTGATTTAGGCCAGATCGACGTGGGAACGGATTTTGCCTGTCTATAGGTCAAGGTAGATCGCCCCGCGCAGCGCGGGGGTCTTGGCTAATGACAGGGGTACACAGATGACAGCCTATCGACAATCCACAGTGATCGGACTGGTCAGCGGATGCGTGCTGCTGATCGGGATGATGATCATGTCTCCGGAACATGCCGGCATGTTCCTCAACATACCCGGTTTGTTGGTGGTGTTGGGTGGCACCCTGGCGGCGACCATCGTCAGTCGTCCCATTCGTGACGTGAAAGCCGTGTTGCGCTGCATGCCTGAATTGTTCCGCGACGAGTTGCCGCCGACCCAAACAGAAGTCACCCAGCTGCTGCGTTTCGCCGACTGGTTCCGGATGGGTAATCTGCGTGCCGCGGAGCGCGAACTCGCGGAGGTCAGCGATCCATTCCTGCATGCGGGCTTACGCATGCTGGTCGATGGGTGTCAGCCACAGGATCTGGCCAAGTCGCTGCAGTGGCGTATGTCCGGTTTGCGCACGCGCGAGCAGGGCGAGTCACAGATTCTCCGCACCATGGCGGTGCTGGCGCCGGCCTTCGGTATGCTCGGCACGTTGTTCGGTTTGGTGCATATGCTGTCCGGTCTGGGCGACAGCGGACTGGGTGAAATCGGTAACAGTATGGCGTTCGCCATGATCACGACTCTGTATGGCATTGTCGCTGCCAACCTGTTTTTCAAACCCCTGGCGATCAAAATGGAACACCGCACCCATCAACGCTTGCTGCAAATGGGCATGTTGATGGAAGGCATGTTGATGACCTATGAAAAACGTCATCCGACCCTGATCCGGGAAACCCTGGAGGCCTTCGAGTTACACAGCGAGCCGAGCCAGTCACCGCAAGTGCTGACCCTGGTGCGGGCTTAGTCAGCATGTATACCGGCAATCAGGCGCCAAGCTGGGAACGGCCGCAACTGCATGGCGTCGCCGCCGTACAGCGGACCGAGGCCGGTTTGCCCTGGGAGACAGAGCAGGCGCAGAACAGTATCGAGCAGGATACCTGGCTGCTGAGTTTCATTGATGTACTGACACTGCTACTGACACTGTTTGTGTTGCTGTTGGCCTATCAGAAAAGTGCCAGCGATCAGGATGGCGGCGCCGGCGTGTTGATTCCGGCGCAATTGGTGCAGGCGGTTACTCAGATCATCACGCCGGATCTTCCCGCACCGGAGACAGTCGACGAAGTACAGCCCTTGCCCGATTCACCAATACCGGGTATGGATCTGGTATTACAGCAACAACCCAGCGTTGTGCATGCGGATCTCACGCCGGATCCAACCGCGACCATCGTGGTTACAAAACCCGAGCAGTTGCTGATAGCGGATTCGCCGCTTGTCGATGCGCCGGGTGGTTCCTCGTTGTTCTTGTCCGAAACGACGCCATCAACCAGCATGGTTGATCCGCACTATTTGCTGCAGTTGGAATTTCAGACGTCCAATGAAGCTGTGAACGAACTGGCAAAGCTCGTTGAAGAACAGCAGCTGACGAGTGACATCGTGCCTGTCGATCCCATGCAGAAATTGCTGGGTGATATAGAAAACAGCGCATTGAGTGGGCGTGTCGAAGTCAGTGTGCAATCAGATGTCATTAATCTGATCATCAGCGACAACATTCTATTTACGCCAGCGAGTGCGGCACTCACGGCCAGTGGTCGCGATGTGCTGGATGATCTGGCCGCGACACTCAAGGCCTTGCCCTATGCCTTGTCTGTGGAAGGTCACACCGACAACGTGCCCATCCGGACTGCGCTATATCCCTCGAATTGGGAGTTGTCAGCCGCCCGCGCGACCATGGTGACCCGCCATCTGATCGAACAGGGCGTGGATGCCGAGCGCATTCGTGCCATCGGCTATGCCGATACCCGCGCACGGGCGGATAACAGCAGTGCCGAGGGAAAAGCACGCAATCGACGTGTGTCCTTTGTGCTGCGCATGCCGACGCAATCAGCTAACGCTGAGTAACAGGACGGTATTTGATATCTTCTTGGTGAGCGCGTGTGCTGTCTGTCGGACGCGCAGCTACGCGCCTGACGACAGCAAAAGGAGTATTTGCTGTATTTCTAAAGTTCCTTCGGGTATCTGACGCTAGCAAGGTATGCGTGTTGCCTCGACCGAGGCCCAGATACCGGGAGAATCTTTCATGCCTGTCTATATACGGCCCGATGAGCGGCCTCTGTTCAGTAACCGCCCGCGGTCAAATCTGCGTATTCACCACATGGCGCTGATTGCTGTGCTGGGTTGGATTGCTTATATGTTGTTTACCCAGGGCGGGTTCTGATAGCAGACATTCATCTGTTGAGCTGTAGTTTGCATAGCGAACTGCAGCTGTTATTGGTTTCCTAGCGTCCTTGTTTCCATATCTCCGGCACCACAGTCACACTCCCGGTGTCCGTCGACAGCCAGATCTCCCCATCCTGTACCGTGCACTGCAATTGCATAGTACGTTGCGTAAGTTTCTCCAAGGCCTGGCCGGCTTCCACGGGCAGGTTGATCACTGACAGATTGTCGAAGCGTTCCAGACTGCCGCGGTTCTTTTCCCACCAGAGCTCGGCGCTGTGTCCGCTGTGACAATAAATAACAACCTGCTGTGCGCGACCACAGGCCTTGCGGATGCGTTTCTCATCAGGCTGTCCCAGTTCGATCCACAGTTCAATGCTATCGGTCAGGTCTTTCTGCCACAGATCGGGTTCGTCGTCGGTGCTGATACCTTTGGTGAAGGTGAGGCGTTCACTCGCATGGCGCACAAAGGCCAGGATGCGCAACATCATGCGGACATCAGTTTCCGAGGGATGCTGTGCCAGTGTCAGCGCATGGCTCGCATAATAATTGCGGTCCATGTCGGAGATCTGCAGATCGACTTTGAAAATGGTTGCTTTGAGGGCCATGGGTGATGTTGCTTTGCCGTATTTGAATTATGTTCACTTTTGTAAAGCCGGTATCCCGGCCTACGCCGGAATGACGGTGTTTGTATTGTAGGAGCTGTGTTGTTGTTTACGGCTTGCGCGGCTTTTTGCTCTTATCGGTTCTACTGACGCGCAGTGTCTGGCTGCCATCGTTGGTTTTTTCTTTGCGCGCGAGTTTGGGATTGTGGAAGATCTTGCCCTTGCTCGCGGGCTTCTCGGCACTGGTCGGTTTTGGGCCACGTGCAGGCTTGTCGGAACGGAACGGTTTATCGCCACGTGCCGGTCGATCACTGCGCGTGGGTTTGTCCTTCCGCGGCGGGCGCTCGCCGCTAGCTGGCCTATCCGCACGCGGGGGACGCGGCTTGTCGAGTGGCGGCGCTTCTTCATCAAGACGGTGCAGCCGCATCGGTTGACCGCAGATCCAGGTCTTCTGCAAATGTTTGAGCACGTCCTTGGGCATGCCTTCCGGCAAATCGACTGTGCAATGGTCATCATTGATACTGATGTTGTCGATGTGCTGACTATCGAGGCCGGCCTCGTTGGCAATGGCGCCGACAATGTGTTTCGCCTCGATATTCTGCGCACGGCCGACTTCCATGCGGTAACGCTCCATGCCAGGGCCGACATCACGGATGCGGCGTGGCGGGCGTGCGTCCGGTGCTCGTGCTTCACGGGGTTCGCGGTCTGCGCGACGCGGTGGGCGGTCATCGCGCGTATGTCGCTCGCGCTCACGCGGCGTGGACTGAACGGGACGTTCCGGTGCCATCGGCGCCGGCAACAGCGGGCGTTCCTTCTGCAGCAGGTAGGCGAGCGCAGCGGCGATTTCGCTCAGCGCCACATTGTGTTCCTGCTGATAGCTCTCGATGACCTCAGTGAAGAAGCCCAGGTCCTGCGCTTCCAATGTTTCGCTGAGGGTCTGTTTGAATTGGGACACGCGCCGGTCGGCGATGTCCGCATGCGAGGGCAGATTCATAGGCTCAATGGGTTGCCGCGTGGCCTGTTCGATAGCGCGCAGCATGCGTTTCTCACGCGGTGACACGAACAGAATGGCGGTGCCTTTGCGACCCGCGCGACCGGTGCGGCCGATACGATGAATATAGGGCTCGACATCGTTGGGGATGTCGTAATTCAACACATGGCTGATGCGCTCGACATCCAGGCCGCGCGCGGCCACGTCGGTGGCGACCAGGATATCCAGCGAGCCTTTTTTCAGACGGTCAACGGTGCGCTCGCGCAGGGCCTGATTCATATCGCCGTTCAAAGGCGCGCTGGAGAAGCCGCGTGCCTCCAGTTTCTCGGCCAGTTCCACTGTGGCAGTCTTGGTGCGCACGAAGACAATCATTGCATCGAAGTCTTCGGCCTCGAGGATACGTGTCAACGCATCCAGTTTATGCGTGCCGGTGACCTGCCAATAACGTTGGGTGATCGCGGCGACGGTGCTGGTTTTGGTGGCGATCTTGATTTCGACAGGATCACGCAGAAAACGCTGGGCGATTTTCTGGATCGCCGGCGGCATGGTTGCCGAAAACAATGCGACCTGTTTTTCGGCGGGTGTGTGTTCGAGGATCTGTTCCACATCGTCGATGAAACCCATGCGCAACATCTCATCGGCCTCGTCGAGTACCAGGGCCTGGAGCTTGTCGAGTTTCAAGGTACCGCGACGCAGATGATCTTGAATCCGCCCAGGGGTGCCGACCACGGCATGCACGCCACGTTTCAGTGGACGCAGTTGTACCTCCATGCTCTGACCACCATAGACCGGTAACACATGGAAGCCTTTCAGATGCCGCGCATAGGTCTGCATGGCCTCGGCGACCTGGATGGCCAGTTCGCGCGTCGGTGCGAGTACCAGAATCTGCGGCTGCTGCACACTGAGATCCAGGCGACTCAACAGCGGCAGCGCAAAGGCGGCGGTCTTGCCGGTGCCGGTCTGCGCCTGACCGAGGAGATCCCGACCTTCGAGCAGCGGCGGGATGGCCGCAGCCTGGATCGGCGAGGGGGCCTCGTAGCCGACCTCGTCGATGGCCTTGAGGAGGGGCGCGGCAAGTGCCAATTGCGCAAAACTAGTCAGCGTGTCATCGGACATGGGAAACCTTGGTCGTGGAGCCTGTGGCCGTGGCGGGATGGCCGGGCCGGAAACGTGCCGCGAAAGTATACGCTATCCGGGCGCGCGGGTGGGATCGTGGCCGCGTTGTTCGGGATATCCCTGTTAGGGCCTGTTAACATTATCCGCGCCATGGCGTTGCAGCCCCAAAAGGCGCCAGGCAAGGCGCGAGGAGAGAAGTTTGGTGATTCCAAATGAACGACGAGCAACGCGGCATGGCGCCTTTTGGTGCGCAACCCCCTTTTGGATATCTATGGGGGACGGGGCCCGTTTGCCGCGATCCTGCGTTGCACCTCGCTTATGTACGTCGAGTACACTGCGCTCAGTACGCCTTGGCTCGCGGCAAACGGGCCTCCGTCGCCAGGGCGCGGATAGTGTTAACAGGCCCTAGGCTAGCCGCATGTTGCGAATTGGTTGGAAATTATTGCTCTCATGCCTGGCTGTCGCGCTGGTTGTGCTGGCCTGGCGCGGCATGGTCGATGATCTGGGACGTGATTACACCCAGGCCGGGTTGTCGCGGGCCTTGATCACTTTCGGTATCGCGCGCGGTCTGAACGGTGTGATCTCGGTGGCGCAGGGCACCGAAATAGCCATCGAACCTGCCGGCATCGGCGTGGTGCTGGCGCCGGGGCAGATTCTCGATCCTATCAACGATCTGGTCGAACGCTTCTCCTGGATCATGCTCGCCAGTGCGACCTCGCTGGGCATTCAACAGGTGTTGCTCAAGGTCATGGCCTGGCCTGGGTTGACGTTATTGCTTGCGGTGCTCCTGGCAGCAACACTGGTCTTGTTGTGGTGGCCACGAGCCGTGGCGACCGGCATCAGGCGCTGGGTCTATCGGCTCGCGCTGTTGCTGACCATTCTGCGCTTCGCCATTCCGCTGATCGCTATCGGCAATGAGCTGCTCTACACCGCCTTTCTGGAGCCGCAGTACAGTGATTCGCGCGCGCAGCTCGAGCAGAGTGTCGAGACAATCGGTGCTATCAATCAACAAAGCGCAGCGCCGTCTTCAGAAGCGCCATCCTCATCCTGGCTCGAAAGCGCCAAGCGTGCCTATGCCTCCGCGGCCGATACGGTGAATGTCGAGCGGCGTATCGAGGCCTTCAAGCTGGCGGCGGCGGATATCAGCGAGCATGCGATCAACCTGATCGTGGTGTTTATCCTGCAGACGATCCTGTTCCCATTGCTGTTTCTGTGGTTGATGCTGCAGGCGCTCAAGGCGGTCATTCGGACACAATTCGGCCTTGAACGGCGACATTGATGGCTATTGCACGGATTTATCTGTAGTATGCCGCGCATCCCGGACGCACTTCGGTCTGCGTTCGATCCTCGCGGTCACCATTCCCGGTCTACCTCGAAACCTACACTAAGCGAATTCCGCCTAGACCGTCCCGGGCACTGCCCGCGTAGGCCATTCCAGGAGTACTACCCTAAATGTCATTTTCCGCACTCGGCCTATCGGCCGAATTGGTCCGTGCTGTGTCCGATCAGGGCTACACAGAACCCACCCCGGTACAGGCCCAGGCCATTCCGATCATTCTCGAAGGCCGCGATGTGCTCGCCGGCGCCCAGACCGGCACCGGCAAAACCGCCGGTTTCACACTGCCCATGCTGCAACGTTTGAGTGCTGCGCCATTGCCCGCGGGCAAGCGCCCGGTGCGCGCACTGATTCTCACCCCGACGCGCGAACTCGCCGCGCAGGTCGGTGAGAGCGTGACCACCTATGGTAAACATCTGAAACTCAAATCCACCATCATCTTCGGTGGTGTCGGCATCAACCCGCAGATCTCGGCGCTGCGCAGCGGCGTGGATATTCTGATCGCAACGCCAGGTCGGTTGCTGGATCACATTGGTCAACGCAATGTGGATCTATCCCAGGTTGAAATCCTGATCCTCGACGAAGCTGATCGCATGCTCGATATGGGATTCATTCGTGATATCCGTAAAATTCTTGCACTGCTGCCCAAACACGGCGCGGGTGGTCGTCAAAACCTGCTGTTCTCCGCGACATTCTCGGATGAGATCAAGCAACTCGCCGGTGGACTGTTGCACAACCCGGCGTTGATCAATGTTGCGCGTGAAAACACCACGGCGGCCTTGGTTTCGCAGGTGATGCACCCGGTTGATCGCGCCCGCAAGCGCGAATTGCTGTCGTTCATGATCGGTTCACAGAACTGGCGTCAGGTGCTGGTGTTCACGCGCACCAAACACGGTGCGAACAAACTTGCCGAACAGCTGGGCCAGGATGGCATCAAGTCCGCCGCGATTCATGGCAACAAGAGTCAGGGTGCGCGCACCAAGGCACTGGCCGATTTCAAGCAGGGTCATGTGCGCGTGCTGGTGGCGACCGACATTGCCGCGCGCGGTCTGGACATCGATCAATTGCCGCATGTGGTGAATTACGAACTACCTAACGTACCGGAAGACTATGTGCACCGCATCGGCCGTACCGGCCGTGCCGGTTGCGAAGGCCAGGCCGTATCGCTGGTCTGTGTCGACGAAAAGGATTTCCTGAAAGATATCGAACGTCTGATCAAACGTGAAATCCCCAAGGTGATCATCGACGGTTATGCCCCGGACCCGACCATCAAGGCCGAGCCGGTATTCAAGCAGCGCCAGGCGCGTGGTGGCCGTCCGAATCACAGCGGCAATGCCGCGCGTGGTCAACGTCCGTCATCACCGGGGCAACGTCCAGCGGCACAGGGACAGCGTCCTTCCTCGCAGGGTCAACGTCCAGTGGCACAAGGTGAGCGGACTGCGCAGGGAACAGGTCGTCCGGCACAGGCTCGACCAGCACAAGGTAAGCCGCGCACGAACAACGGTCAGCAACGGAATGCCGCGCTGGGTAATCACGAGGCCAATGGTAATCGTGTGTCATCGGGTCGTGCCGAAGCCAATGGTAATCGCCAGCCCGAGGGGAATCGTCCTCCGCAAGGCAATCGTCAAGGGCAGAATCGTCCGCAGCAGGGCCGGCCACAGCGCCGTCCGAGTCAGGCGCGTTCGGGGTCTTGAGGCGACTGTTTCTCATCTGAAATTGATTGAGGATCAGCGACGTTGTTATTGGTGGTAAGTTTTTCATTCAATGACAACTAGAAATGAACTGCTGCTGTAGAAAAGAATAGTCCCCTCTCCCCGGCCCTCTCCCGGAGGGAGAGGGGGTTTATATGTAGCCCGGATGTAATCCGGGAATCACATTGCGGAATGCGCCCCGGATTGCATCCGGGCTACGGGAGGCGGTTATCCATCATGTGTTGCGCAGCAACACATTCCTAACCCGTCATTCCGGCGCAGGCCGGAATCTAGCGTCTTGAGAGCCTGGATTACTCGCTTCGCTCGCCCTACGGGCCGCCTGGTCGGCGTTCAACGCGCTCCGCGCTTTTGTCCGGCCTGCGCCGGAATGACGGGTCATTATTCGATCAGAGATTCTTTAAGTTTTATTTTGCTTCCGGCGGACAGTTCACCATGCACCGCCGTTCCGGAATTTTTTTGCCACCGCAGATTAGAAAACAGCTGTCGTATTTCGGTTGGCAGCCGCAATCACGATCGCAGTTCTGCGCCTGGAGTTTGCCGAGTTCATCGCGGTAGCTGGGTGGTATCGGTGGTTGGGGCCGGTAGTAATTGGGCCGATACCGCCCGGGCCAGGCAGGGTCATACCAGCCTTGACCATACCAATCATCGTAGTGTCCCCAGCCGAACGACAGATTCAAATCATAACGGTCCAGGTCGCGTTGATACTGGTCCCATTCACCTTCATAGCGTATGAGCGCGTCGGCATGGCGCGACTGTGCCTCGGGCTCGATTTGCTCGAGGCAGATCGCATAGGTGTCACTGCATTCCGTATGACAGGTTTTCAGAAACTGCTCGCAGGTTTGCAGGCAACTGTACGCTGCAGGATCGCTGGGGGGGTGATAGCGGTAGAGGGTTTGATAGCGGGGCTCTGCGGCGCAGCCGAACAGTAACACCGCGGCAATTATCAGACCTGTACATTTCACAGGATGCATAGCGGTTACCTCAAACGTTCCGGCGCTCAGGCCGCCACCCTCACGCCTACTTCCAACACAGCCCGGAGCACGCCACTGATCAACAGCGCCACAGCCACAGATAATGCAACAGACACGAAGGCCTCTTTGCGGCCGATGGTCTTGAGCATGACGGCGAAGGTCGAGATGCACGGGATGTAGAAGGTCAGGAACAGCAGGAAGGTGGTGATCTGCACCCAGTCCAGTTGAGTGCCGACTTCAAACGTCCCCAGTGCCTGATAGATCATCAGCAGTGAAAGTTCCTTGCGCAGGATACCGAACAGGATGGGTACACCGAGCACGATAGGCAGGCCGAGCCACCAGACGGTGATAGGCATGAACAGGCTGTTGATGACGTCATCCGCGCCGACATGATTCAGCAGTGCCAGCACCACACTGCCGCCGACCAGCAGCGGTGTGACGATGGTAAGGACATCCTGGGTGCGCCTCCAGGTTTCTTTCACCAGCCTGCGCCACTGGGGGAGTGCATAGGCGGGGATTTCCTGGACCTGCCCAGGTCCGATGTCGCGCTGGCGTCGGGCCAGGATCCGGCCCATGACGGCGATCACGATGATGGTCAGGGCAAATATGGCGAACACGCCCAGGCCGCCGAGATATTTGCCGCCGAGCGCAAGAATGATGGCGGAACGTGCCGAGCAGGGCACAAAGGTGATCAGCAGCGATGCGATGACGCGTTCGCGGCCGCTGGTCGCATTGGCGGCACCCGACAGCGCGGGTACATTGCAGCCCAGGCCAAGCAGAAACGGCACCGCGACGCCGCCATGCAGGCCGATGTGATGGAAGCCGCGATCGACCACGAAGGCGATGCGCTGCATGATGCCGATCTGTTCCAGCGCGACCAGCAACATCACCAGCGGAATCATATAGGGTATGACAATGCCGATGAGCCCGATCAGGCCATCGGTCACCGCGCGTGATACCACGCCGAGGAGTGATGTCGGCTGCCAATCGGCAGAGGCTTCTATCAGTTTCGCGGCGGTGATGGAATCCAGCCAGGTGCTGACTTCAAACACCATGAACAACACGCCGGCGAACACCGCAAGACTGCCGAACAGTCCCCACTGCGGATGCAGGAATAACTCATCCAACCAGTAGCGCCAGCCACGCCCCTCATGCGGTGCGCCGTGTCGCGTCACCGCTTCATAGAGACAGGCGGCACGATAGTGGCGATCCGCATGTAATTCCTCTTCAAGCGCGCGCGGCAACTGTTGTTCCGCGGCACTGCGCAATGCCAGCAATTCGGGCAGCCGGTCCGCGAAGTGCATGTGCAGTTCGTCGTGGATATAGCTATCGCCGGCGGCAAACTGGGTCAGCAGAAACGGATGCGGGATGCGGAAGGCCGTGCGGATGTCGGGTTGATTGAGCGCGCGGCTCAGCGGTTGCAGGCTGGCGCAGATATGCTGGCTCGCCGGTTGTGGTAACGGACAGGCCGCTTCGCGCACAGCATCGGTCGCGGCCGTAAATAATTCGGAAATGCCATGTCCCATGTGCGCAACGGTGGCAACAACGGGAACACCCAGCTGCGCGCTTAGTGACTTCACATTGATGTGCAGCCCTTTGTTCCAGGCCTCGTCCATCATATTGAGCGCAATGGTCATCGGTCGGCCAAGCTGGATGAGTTCGAGTGTCAGCTCCAGGTGGCGTTCCAGGGCGGTGGCATCGATCACCTGAACAATAACATCCGGCGGTGCGAACGGGGCCGGCGGACCGCCGGGTTCATGGTGCGCCACCGGCGGTTGCTCATTGCCCCAGAGCAGGTATTGCAGCGTGACGCGATCGTCCGGTTCCAGGTGATTCAGGGAATGGATCGAGGGCAGATCGACCAGCCGCGCCTCATCCAGCCCGATCTGTACCGCGCATTCGCCATAGGCGCGATGGGTTCCGGCCAATTCACCAGTCTGGATGGCGGTACTGGAGACGGCCTTGAACAGGGTGCTCTTGCCGCTGTTGGGCAGGCCGACCAGGGCGATACGCAGGTGTTTGGCGCCGCGGAACACGGGGCTGCGGAGGGGGACTTTTGTGACCGGAGTGGAGGCCTTCATGAGGGCATTGTTTCAAGCCGGGCGGAGTGGGGCAAGCAGTCTGTTATTAGCCGGGCATTCCGCGCCACATAGTGTTGACTCCCCGCAGGAGCGGCCTTGGCCGCGATCCGCTGGATGCTTATTCGCGGCCAAGGCCGCTCCTGCAGGGGATGCATCTTGGATGGTCCATTTGATCTCTCGCCGGAGGGTGACGGATGACCGCTAGCAAGGTACATTGGCGGCTGCTTGACTTGCCAAACCAATGGAGTGCTCATGAGCAACGCGGAATCCTCGGCCTTAAATGCCCGCTACGGAATACCCGATCAGTTGAGTTTCAAGGATGTGCCGGGCGGATTGATCGTTGCCGAAGTGAGTAACGCCCATGCCACAGCGACTATCGCACTGCAGGGCGCACATCTCATGACCTGGGCGCCGAAGGGCGCGCAGCCGGTGATCTGGCTGTCCAAGGACGCCAAGCTGGCGCCGGGCAAATCCATCCGGGGCGGTGTGCCGATCTGCTGGCCCTGGTTCGGTCCGCACGCGACTGAACCGACATTCCCGGGTCATGGCTTTGCGCGTACCGTACCCTGGGATCTGGTCGAAACCCAAAAGCTGGGCAATGGTGCCACGCGACTGGTGTTCCGGATTCAGTTCAGTGATGCGACGCGCGCGCAGTGGCCGCACGCCTCCGAGCTGGAAATCCATTTCGTCGTCGGCCCGACCCTGGATATCGATCTGGTGACCCGCAACACCGGCAGCAAACCCATCACCATCGGCGATGCCCTGCATACCTATTTCGAAGTCGGTGATGTCCGTCAGGTAAAATTGCATGGTCTGGACGATTGTCCCTATATAGACAAGGTCGATGGTGGAAAATCCAAACAACAGACTGGCCAGGTGACGATCGCCGGTGAAGTCGACCGTATCTACTTACAGTCCACCGCCGACTGCGTCATTGAAGATCCGCTGATGAAACGCAGCATCCGCATTGCCAAGAAGGGCAGCAGCTCCACTGTGGTGTGGAATCCCGGCGTTGAAAAGGCGGAAAAGATGGGCGATCTGGGCAAGGATGGTTATCTCAACATGCTCTGCGTTGAAAGCACCAATGCCGCCGATGATGTCGTTGAGCTGGCGCCCGGCGCGGAACATCATCTGTGGGTGCGCTACTCGGTTGAGGCATTAGGCTAGGGAGCGCCGATTTGTTCGTTGAGTCGTCATTGCGAGCGCAGCGAAGCAATCTCACGCAACGGTAGATCAACAGCTTGAAGATTGCCGCGTCGCACCGCTCCTCGCAATGACGGATTAATCAGAGGTTCCCTAGATTACCTCAGAAAATTTTGAATTATTCGTTATTCCGGCGCAGGCCGGAATCTAGTATTGACGAATCTGAGAATTTCGAATGATAGAAGCCACTACCGAAGCTGTATTCAACACTTTTCTGGATGCCTTTGCCGCGCACGATTATGACGCTGTGCGCGCAACGCTGTCCGATGCGCAATTCAGTTATCGCGGGCCGGTCGATGCGCATACCAGTCCGGATATCTTTGTTGTCGATATCGTCGGCCGTATCGGCCAGATTCTGGATGGTATCGATCGCCGGAAAATTTTCATTGATGGTCATGATGTCTGCGCGATCCTGGACTTCCGGATTCGCATCAATATCGTCGATATCACCCGCGTGGTGCTGTGGGCGAAAGTGGAACAGGGCAAGATTGTCTCGCTGGAAGCTTTCTTCGATGCCACGGAATACACGGAGATGTTTCCGGAGCGGTAGTCGAACTTCCTAGAGCGGGTAACGCTCGATATCCAAAGCGCCGTGGAAAACGCCTAGAATGATGATGTCAGCGGGTGTCGCTATCAGATAGACAATACGATAGTGCCCATAGAGCAGTATTCTGATTTCACCTTCTGGTACATCCTTGAGCTTGTAACCTATCTCAGGGAATCGGTGCAGTGTCTGTGCTTTGGCGTAAGCCTTGTGTTACCGCGAGTGCGGCGTCGGGGTTGTCAGTAGCGATAAAGTCGTAAATGTCCCGCAGTCATCCATGAGCTTCGTCAGTCCATTTTATTTTTGCCATGTCCCTATACGCTTCTCCATTTCCTCGTCTGATATCAGCCGATTCTGACGCACGTCTTCCAGTCCACGCGCCACCATGCGTTCGAAGGCCAGTTCCCGCATCGGCTGCGCCTGAATTATTTCAGTCATCTTGTCTTTGATGGTAGACATGATCTACATCCTCACTTGGCCGAAACAATAGGCCCATCGGTTGCACTATTCAACCGCATCCACTTTCAGCCATAGCGTCTGCTGCGTATCGTCCTTGCCGCGCGTGCTGCGTAGCAGACCACCGCCTTCGTGGCTGCGCTGCTGACTCGTACCGCCCAGTTCCAGCCATTCGCCCAGTCGTCCGCGTACAGAGGTGACCAATGATGTGCTCTGGATGCGGCCGCTGCCGCGTGGATCGAGCACTTCGCGCTGCGGGCTGATGTCGATGCTCACGCTGTTACCCTGGGTGCGGGCGAGGGCGTAGAAGCCGGAGTTCAGCTGCTGATATTCCAGACCCTGGGTGACAACGACCTGGCCGTTGACGACATAATCGTTTTGAGTAGGCACCGGAAAGGCCTCGCCGGTGTTGATGTAGGCGGGCGTGCCTTCCAGCGTCGTGACCTGGTAGTTGTTGCGCTCACCGCTCTTATCGCGGGTACTGTGAATGATGGCTCGGCCGCGTGCCTCGACATCCCCGTTAACGACGCCGACATTGACGTTGGCGCGCGCGCCTTCGCGTTCGATCTCTTCCCGCGCGGCACGACGCACACTGATGCGCAGCTGTCTGATCGATTGATCGAGCTGAGTGACTAAGCTGCGGATCTCCTGCTGACGTTCGGCGGAGGCGCGCACAATGAGCTGAAACCCCGTTCCACTCAGGACTTCGTTGGCATCCAGCATGGGCCGGATCAGGGGCATGACTTCTTCGGCGGTGCGATTTTTGAGCGGGATGATGTCGATCTTGTCGCTGGCCGTTGCGAGATCGCAGAAACCCAAAAGGAGGAGCAGTGCCAGGAAGAACCAAAGCCCAGTCAGTAAATCTTGTGGACCGTCATTCCGGCGCCGGAATGACGAATTGATTGGATAGTTTCTAATTACATTCATAAATGTAATCGCCTCATATCGGGATCGGGTTCGCTGCGGCCCCACACTTCGTCGAAATAGGCGCGCAGTCGCCGCACTTCCAAGGGCGCCCTGCAGCTAAACACACCCTCAAAACGCGGTGCATGCCTCCGGTGCAGCAAGCCAAAGTCATCAACCAGGAGAAAGGTTTCATTGTAATTCTGATAATCACTGTGCACTTTGCGCAACTCGACGAAACTGCTCAGTCGACGACTGAGTTCGACCAGTCTATGTCCTTCCTTGACGCTGCGCTCGAAATCCTTGACCAGGATACGCACCCGCGCCCGTGAACTGCTGATGCTCAGCTGGGTGAGCGCCTCGACGAAGGCGGCCTGATCGTAGATGAAGGGTTCAAGATCAGCGCTGAACAGTTCAACCTGGCGGCGTGCCTGAGCAGCGAGAAGTGCCGCAGCGCTGCGGCTGTCCTCACGCGTGGTGACGGCGAAATCACCGTCCGACTCACCGAGTCGGCAGGCTTCCGGATCAAGGTCGCTGAACGAGGTCAAGGACAAGGCGGATTCCTCGGTTGTTTAAGGGTCGGTGGTGAAGCGCGACATGCGGATATGCGGAATGCCTGCGGCCTCGAACTCTTCTTCGCCCGTGGCGATGAAACCGTGTTGATGATAGAAACTGGCCACGCTGGTCTGCGCGTCCAGATACACCTCATCCAGTTCATGCGCCGCCGCGAGTTCGACCAGCATCAGGAGCAGGGAACTGCCGACGCCATGACCGCGCCATTCCGGCAGGACCGCCATCCGACCGATATGTCCGTCGGCCTGCATGCGCGCTGTGGCGATGGCCTTGCCGGCCATGTCATAAGCCAGCATATGCACGCATTCGTGATCAAGACCGTCCCATTCGAGCTCGGCAGGGATGCCTTGTTCCTGGATAAACACGCGTTCACGGATGGCACGAATGGTCGTTTCATCGCCCGGCCAATCGGCGGGGGCGACAAGATAACCTGCATCGTCTTCGGCGTTATCGGCTGTCATGCGCCGATAATAGCAAATCAGGGTCAGAGAGCAATTAACGCTAATATACGCCCGCATCATCGGCCGAATATTCGACCGGGTGCTCCACCATTACCACCCGCGCCGGGTTATTCGATATAGCGCATGCAGGTCAGAAGATAGGCTTCTGTGTCGATCAGCGCGGCTTGGAAATGTCTTTCCCACAGGGTTCCAGTTTGCTGATACTCATGATTGCGGTAATACGTATACCGTCGCCCCAGTGCCTGCATCATTTCTGAAATGCATATCCCTCCAAGTCCGGTCCATGCGCGACGCTCACCCAGATCATGGATGTCGCGGTAGGCGGTATCCTGCGAACAATTGGCGAGACTGACCCTTTTCGAGGTTGTGAGTTTTTCTCGAAACAATTCAGATGCAGTCGAATAGGAACACCTGGATTCCGGAACTCTGCTGCGCTTCGCCTGGAATATTTCGATGCAACCGATTCCCGACCTGCCTGTGTTACGAGTGGTGAGCAATGCTCTGTACGCGAATGGCGAAATTTGCTTGTGCATATTCGTACTGAATGCGTACCATGCAGTTTGCGAGTGATCGGGACAAAGGAGTGCTCCGATACATTCGTACTAAATGGCGGGAAGTCGTGCCATTACCGGCAATGAATAAGACGATGAATATTGCATGCCACATTCTGCTGATACGGAACATCGGCTAGATACCGGGCTGTTAAGTCTTGTAGTAGTCGCACGTTTTTTGGGTCTGCCCGCCGATGCGGGGCAGTTGCGGCACCGATTCGCCCCGCCGGGCGCGCTTGTGGGTGCACAAGAGCTCCTGCGCGCTGCCCGCCACCTCGGCCTGAAGGCACGAGAAATCACCACGCAGTACGATCGGCTCACGAAAACCCCGCTTCCTGTCATTGCCCAGCATAAAGATGGCCATTATTTTGTCCTGGCGAAGATCGACGGCGATAAGGTGCTCGTCCAGGATCCACTTGAATCGCGCCCCTTGACCCTGCCGCGGGCTATCTTCGAGGAAGCCTGGTCCGGAAAGCTTATCCTGCTCACACGCCGAGCCATTCTGTTGGGTGAGGATGCCAAGTTCGGCTTTAAGTGGTTTATCCCCGCCATTGTCAAATATCGCAAGCTGTTTTCAGAAGTCCTGATTGCCTCGTTTTTCTTGCAACTCTTCGCATTAATCACGCCCTTGTTCTTTCAGGTCGTCATCGACAAGGTGTTAGTACACAAGGGGGTGACGACCCTGGATGTATTGGCCTTCGGGCTGATCGTTGTGTCGCTGTTCGAGGTGGTGCTCGGAGGCCTGCGGACGTATCTGTTTTCGCATACAACCAACCGCATCGACGTCCTGCTCGGCGCGAAACTGTTTGGCCACCTACTGGCCTTGCCCCTGAGTTATTTTGGCGCACGTCGAATCGGCGATTCGGTCGCACGGGTGCGTGAGCTGGAAAACGTGCGCAGTTTCATCACCGGGTCGTCACTGACGCTGGTCATCGACCTGTTTTTCACGCTAGTGTTCCTGGCGGTGATGTATTACTACAGTCCGCTGTTGACCTATATCGTTCTGGGTGCCATTCCCTGCTATGTCCTTTTATCCGTGTTCGTGACGCCAATCCTGCGCGCCCGCGTGCATGAAAAATTCAACCGCGGTGCCGAGAACCAGGCCTTCCTGGTGGAATCGGTCAGCGGTGTCGAGACCCTCAAGGCGATGGCCGTTGAACCGCAGATGCAACGTCGCTGGGAAGAACAGCTGGCCGGCTATGTGAGTGCCAGCTTCAAGGCCAGCAACCTGGGCAATATCGCAAATCAGGTTGCCGGCTTCATCAATAAGGTGGTGATCGTGTTGATCCTGTGGGTCGGCGCCCGCGCTGTAATTGCAGGTGACCTCAGTGTGGGGCAGCTGATAGCCTTCAACATGCTGGCGGCACGCGTCAGTGGCCCAGTATTGCGTCTGGTGCAGCTGTGGCAGGATTTTCAGCAGGCTGGCGTTTCGGTGCAACGCCTGGGCGATATTCTCAATACCCCGACCGAACCCAGCTATAACCAGAACCGCAGCTCACTGCAGCAACTCAACGGCCGCATCACGTTTGACCGCGTGACCTTCCGCTATCGTCCGGATGGTGCTGAGGTCTTGCGGGGTGTCGAGCTGGAAATACCGGCCGGACAAGTTATCGGCGTGGTCGGCCGGTCCGGGTCCGGCAAAAGCACACTGGCGAAACTGGTGCAGCGTCTGTATGTCCCGGAATCAGGTCGCGTGCTCGTCGATGGCGTTGATCTCGCGATGGTCGATACCGCCTGGCTGCGCCACCGTGTCGGCGTGGTGCTTCAGGAGAACGTCCTCTTCAACCGATCCGTGCGCGACAACATCTCGCTCACCGATCCGGGCATGCCGATGGAGACCATTGTCCAGGTCGCAAAGCTCGCCGGTGCGCACGACTTTATCCTGGAAATGCCCGAGGGCTACGACACCATAGTCGGCGAACACGGCTCGACCCTGTCCGGCGGCCAACGCCAGCGGCTGGCCATCGCCCGTGCCCTCGCAACCAATCCACGCATTCTCATTCTCGATGAAGCGACCAGCGCGCTGGATTACGAATCCGAACGCATCATCCAGCAGAACATGCAGGCCATCTGCCAGGGTCGCACCGTCATCATCATCGCCCATCGACTGTCCACGGTGCGAAATACCAACCGTATCGTGGTCCTCGAACGCGGTCAGGTGATCGAACAGGGTGCGCACGATGACTTGGTCAATAGGGGAGGCCAATACTCGCGCTTGTGGGCATTGCAGTCGGGGGAGGCAGTGATGGGTGTTGTGAAGTGAAAAATTATCACACCAGAGAACGCAGAGATCACAGAGTTTTTCTATTTATGAATTTATCTCTGCGTTCTCCGTGACTTGCTCAATAGGGGAGGTCAATACTCGCGCTTGTGGGCGTTACAGTCGGAGGAGGCGGTGGTGGGTGTTGTGAAATGAAAACTTTCACACCAGAGAACGCAGAGGTCACAGAGTTTTTCTATATATGAATTTATCTCTGCGTTCTCCGTGACTTGCTCAATAGAGGAGGTCAATACTCGCGCTAATGGGTGTTGCAGTCGGAGGAGGCGGTGGTGGGTGTTGTGAAATGAAAACTTTCACAACAGAGAACGCAGAGGTCACAGAGTTTTTCTATTTATGATTTTATCTCTGTGTTCTCCGTGCTCTCAGGTGTGACATGTTTATATTATTTTAATACAGGAGTTCGCATGGACGCGACAGAACTGAACAGCATCACGGATCGGATTATTCGATGCGGTATTGAGGTGCATAAGCAGTTAGGGCCTGGTCTTCTGGAGTCGAGCTACGAGGCTTGTATGGTCTATGAACTGGGGCATGCTGGGCTTACTGTTGGTCGGCAACTGGAGCTGCCAATTCGGTACAAGGACATAGAGCTTACGTGTGGTTATCGCATAGATCTGCTGGTAGAAGATGCTGTGATAGTTGAGTTGAAAGCTGTCGAAAAATTACAGCCCATTCATGATGCACAGCTCATTAGCTATCTCCGATTGTCAGGAAAACGACTCGGCCTGTTAATGAATTTTAATGAGCGTTATCTGAAGAATGGCATAAAACGTCGAATATACAACATAGACATGCACACTACGGATGTGACCCCATGAAACAAGACAATAATAATTCTCTGTTTCCTCCGTACCCTCTGGTGTGAACAAACCCATGAGAACAACCCACGAACTCGACTTCCTCCCCGCCGCCCTGGAAATCCAGGAACGCCCGCCATCGCCGCTCGGGCGTGCCATCATCTGGTCGGTGATAGCGTTCTTCGTCATCGCGCTGGTCTGGGCCCTTGTCGGTAAGATCGATATCGTGGCCACTGCCCAGGGCAAGATCATTCCCAGCGGTCATGTGAAGATTATCCAGCCCTTGGAAATCGGTAGTGTGCGCGCCATCCATGTCAGGGAAGGCCAGCAGGTTGAACAGGGTGACGTGTTGATCGAACTTGACTCGACCCTGAGCAGTGCCGACCGTGATCGCCTGACCCGCGAATATCAAACCGCACAGTTAAACCATGCCCGGCTTACGGCACTGATTCAGACCCTTCAGGCACAACACAGCACGGAGCCGACGGCGGCCGATCGAGAAATCTTCCCTGAGATCGACGCCGCACACCTGACAAGCATCGATGAGGCCGTACTGACACTCCAGCGGCATCTGCTCCGTACCCAATGGACCGAGTTCACAGCCAAACTAGCAGCCCTGGATGCAGATCTCCTCAAGCGCACGGCCGAACTCGCAGGCGTTAAATCGCAAGTCAGCAAACTGCAACAGACCCTGCCACTCATAAGCAAACGAGCCGAGGCCCTGAAAGGCCTGGTCGCTAAAAAACTCGTGGCCGAAAACCAGTGGCTGGAACTGGAACAGGAGCGTATCGAGCAACAGCAAGACCTGGAAAGCCACAAACAGCGCAGCCTCGAACTCCATGCCGCCATCACGGAGGCACGTCAGCAGCGCAACGGCATGCAGGCGGAATTCACTGGAAAGGTTTACACCGAGCTGACTGAAACAGAACGACAAGTGTCCGGTCTCAAACAGGAACTCATCAAGGCCGAACAGCGCACCGGCCTGCAAACGCTCACCGCACCCATCGCCGGCATCGTTCAGCAACTGGCCGTGCACACCGTCGGTGGTGTCGTCACACCCGCTCAGGAACTGCTCAAGATCGTTCCGCAACAAGGCGAGTTGGAGATCGAGGCCTGGGTACTCAACAAGGACATCGGTTTTGTCGAAGAAGGGCAGGCTGCCGAGATCAAGGTTGAAACTTTCACATTTACGAAGTATGGAACTCTGGATGCCGAGGTGATCGATGTGTCCAGTGACGCCGTGACCGATGAGCAGAAAGGCCTGATCTATGCGGCACGGGTGTTGATGGAGGACACAACAATTCAGGTTGGCGACAAGCTGGTCAATCTTACGCCGGGCATGGCGGTGACGGTGGAAGTGAAGACCGGCACGCGGCGGTTGATTGAGTTTGTGTTGAGTCCGTTTCTGCGGTATCGGGATGAGGGGTTGAGGGAGCGGTGATTTATTTTTTATCACACCAGAGGGCGCAGAGAACACGAAGAATATTTATTTAAAACATCTCCGCGTTCTTTGCGATCTTTGGTGTGCAATATCGTGGTTTCTATAAAAGCATTATTTATAACTATGTACTTGGCAGGAATTATGTGCGTTGACGTTGATAGGAGGATGTCTGCATGAGTGGTGTTTATTTAATTGGCGTAATCGCGCTTTGGCTATGGCTGACATCGCTGTTGTGGAAAGGCTTTAAACGACTACGTGCCAGAGAGGGTAAGCAGACAACTGTCATAAGTATAGTTGCATTCTTACTTGCTCTGATATGGCTAGGCGCATCGTTCTGGTATAGCGGAGGACGAAAGATCTACTACGACCGGCAGGTTGAGAACCTGTGTGCCATTGATGGTGGCATTAAAGTGTATGAGACGGTTAGGCTGCCAGCGGATAAATTTAATCAGTGGGGACAGATAAATTTCTTTAGGCCAAATAAAGGAGATGAAGCATTAGGTCCTGATTATATATACAAATCAGAGTCGAGGTACCTCATTAATGGCGAGAATGGGCGAGTCGCCATTCTCCGCCATCACGACTCAGTCTATCGTCGATTAGACAAGAGGCTCCTTGGCGAACAGATTGGATACGCAAGGAGAGGAGGCGATTTCCCAGGCCCATGGCATCCATCGTCGTTTTCGTGCCCAAATTTCGGTAGTGAAAGCATTCTTAATAAAATATTCGTTAAGCTTCAATGACAGGGAGATAAGTCATGAGTATAACCACTGTATACTTCGAGCAGGCCAAATTATCCCAGGCAGCATATGCCGATCTTGTTATTGGCAATATAGACAATACCGGAATTGCATCCTTGCAGAACGATGCAGGCATGTCTCAGGTTCAAGCCGCAGAATTCGCTTCAAACTGGCGCGTTATCGAACAATACAATCCCACTGAGACTGTGCCGTTCTACGATCCCGATGGAGTCTTCGCTGGATATGTTGAGCGATCCACGGGACTATCAGCTACGATTTTTGAGCGACTCAATGAAGCAGGTAATCCTACCGGCGAACGACATCTCGCCGTGCGAGGAACGCAGCTATCGGACCTGAATGACGTTTGGACTGATTTCATCGACATTGGAGTGCTAGGTACTGCAGAGTATCAAAATCAATATACATTACTACGTGATCAAGTAGATTTATGGTTGGGTAGTCAGCTTCCATCTGGGTTTACCGTATCAGGCCATAGCTTGGGAGGATTTCTTGCTGGCGCATTAACGCTGGATTTCCCCACAGACATCTCACATGCCTATTTATACAATGCTCCAGGCGTGGGTGGCGGTATTTTGCCTGGGTTGATGGCACTGATGGGTTTAGAAGCAGAGCCGACGCTCAATTTGTCGCTGGTCTCAAATTTAATCGCGGATGCGGGATTTTCATTTACGGCAGGTTTAGGGTTGGATTGGGGTGTGCCAATACCCGCGGGTATTGAGGATCAGGCGCCCAACTACTTGGCAAACCACAGCATCATCCCGTTGACCGATGCGCTTGCAGTCTATGCACTGTTCGGTGAGCTTTCCTCATCCGCCAACATGGCTGACATCGGTGCGATTCTGAACGCCGCGACTAATCAGAATGATATGACCTTGGAAAGCATGGTCAACGCGTTGGGGGACATGTTTGGCGCAGGCTCGGCAATTACAGGCAATGAGGATGATCTGCGCGATGCACTATATACACGCATTGTGGCAATCAGGAATAGTGCGGGTTACCAGGCTGCGCAACAGACCGCGGACTTCATCACGCTGATTTCACTAGATCCGACGGACCCTGCACAACCGGCCGATCCCACGCAGCTCGCCAATCACGCCCTGTCCGATACCCCCGATGGTCTGGCTTACCGGTATGCCCTGGTAAACCTGCTGCCCTTCGTCATAACGGGTGATGATGGGCTGTATGCCAGCCACAACCTGAATGGTGAACTCGATCTCTACGACCCTGTCTCCCGCGAAGGTGCGCTCACCGAATCTTATCTAACGGACCGTGCGGCGATGCTGGCGTTGAAACTGAAATTCGATAGCGGCGAGCGCGACTATAACGACTTTCTGTCGTTCGGCGACAAATCTTATAGCGACGAGTGGGACAGCACAGAGATACCCGGCGATTGGCGCTACGTCGACTACAGCACAAGCATCAATGGCGCGCCGCTCAGTCTTTTCATCGATGGCAGTGGGGGAGCCGCCTATGTTCCCGATCCGGACCATCAAATCCTTTTCGGGGGCGATGAAGACGATCCACTCGTCGGTCAGGATACCTCTGATCGTCTCTATGGTGGCGCTGGTAATGACACGTTACTTGGTTTTGAGGGTGACGACCGTCTAGAGGGCGGTGGGGGTGATGATCTACTCATGGGTGGACGTGATGATGATCATCTTGAGGGCGGTTTAGGTCACGATACCTACTTGTATCAAACCGGCGATGGTGTCGATACGATTATCGATACTGATGGTGTTGTAAAGTTTGACAGCGTGGTGATGAAAGGCGGATCTGTATCCGAGACGGATGCAAATACGTTCATCAGTGACGATGGTAACTATACATTCACTCGGGTTGAGACGGCGACGGGTACGGATGTATGGATCAATGGCGCCATTAAAATACTGGACTACAAGCCGGGCGATCTTGGTATTGTGTTGGGTGACCAAGTTGAAGACCCTAGAGCTTATCTTGATGTGAATCTTGGAGATTTGAATTACACCGAAGATCTACAGTATGGCTATATTCCAGGGTCTGATGGCGTCCCACGGTTATGGTCAAGGTATTTAAATTACAACGATGTCGGTGTATATGATATCTCAACGTCCCCTAATACTCAGTTGCTCGACATCACTATGGAGGGCGATTATTACCATACCGCTGGATATTATACTGCTGTCGGTACAGTGGGACTGCATTGGGCGTTTGTTTCCGAGAACATAGTTGCGGAAGTCGAGGACTGGAACATTACCACCGTCGGTGGAAGCGGAGGTGATCGGGTAACGACGGGGGATGGAAGCGATTTAGTGACGACTGTACCCTTCCGGCCGTTTATCAACGGTATCGATTCACCCGATGATGAGAATATCATTGCAAATACATTCTGGATATACGTTCCATCTGAGGTAGGCCCCGATTATGTCGACACCGGTGCAGGCCGTGACTTTGCGCTGACCGATGGTGGTGATGACACGATCTTATTAGGGAGCGGCCAGGACGCTGCCGCGGCGGGTAACGGCGACGATTTTATCGATGGTGGCGCTGATGGCGATCTCATTAGTGGTGGAGCGGGACGTGATCATATCCAAGGGGGGTCTGGAGATGATCTGCTCTTCGGTGATTCGCATTTTACCCCCTATGCCGATGTTGATAATGATTGGCGGCTCTGGGATTTCAGTATCAGCAACGATGGGAATGGTAATTTCCGTTTTACATTAACCAATGTTTCTGAAGGCATAACAACTGAGCCAGATGGAAACGACATTCTCTACGGCGGCCAAGGCACCGATATTATCCTCGGTGAGGGCGGTGACGATATCCTGAGCGGTGATGAAGACGCCGATGCACTTATCGGAGGGGCTGACAGCGATCTACTCCTGGGTGGACCCGGCGATGATTGGATATGGGGCGATGATAACGAAGATGCGAGCATTATCGGTAACGACCGGCTGCTGGGTGAAGCAGGCGTTGATCACCTCTTTGGTGGTGCAGGTGATGACGTCTTATATGGTGGCACAGAGGATGATTATCTCAGAGGCGATGATCAATATGACAACCTCAGTGTGACGGGTAACGACGCACTGTTTGGTGAAGCGGGTAACGACGAGCTGATCGGTGGTTCAGGTGATGATTATCTCGATGGCGGCGATGGTAATGACACATTGTTCGGTGATCAAGATTATCGATTCCCCGGCATGATTGGTAACGATACGCTTATCGGTGGTGCGGGCGACGATTATCTGGACGGTGGCACGGGCAATGATATTTTATTCGGTGGAGAGGGTAATGATGAACTCTTCGGCGGTAGCGGAACAGATGCCATGTATGGTGGCTCTGGCGATGACATCTACGAAGTCGATAATGAGGCGGATATTGTCGTTGAATATAACGACGAGGGCACCGACACAGTAGGTACGACAATCAGCTATCGTTTGCCTGATAACATTGAAAATGTTGCCGTGCAGTCGTCAGTCGCGATTAATGTCACAGGCAATACCATGTCGAATCGACTGTTCGGTAATGACGCAGCGAATACGCTCGACGGTCTCGCTGGTGATGATCTACTGCTTGCCGCTAGTGGCGACGACATTCTCATCGGCGGTACTGGCGCAGACCAATTGTTTGGTGAAGATGGTAATGATCGCATTCATGGTGGGGCGGGTGATGATGCGTTATATGGTGGTGCGGGGGACGATGTCTATATAGCCGAGTTAGGGAGCGGGGCGGATTTCATTGTAGATATTAGCGGTATTAACACAATTGAGTTCGGGCCAGGCATTGACCGTGCGAGTGTCGCTGTCAGCCAGTATCAAGCCGATGATGGCGCTTCGTATCTACTTGTCAATTATGGTACAGACGCCGATTCTTTGATTATCAAAAACGGTCTTTCTGGCACTATCAAGAGTTATCACTTCGATGATGGCTCAACTCTGTTGCATGAAGAACTCTTCGGTGAATCCACAGTACCCTTCCATATTGTCGGGACCACAGGCGATGATGTCATTTATGGGAGTGGTGTGGCAGACACCATCGACGGTGGGCTTGGTAATGACCGGCTATATGGTGCTGATGGTGCCGATACCTTACTCGGTGGGCAGGGTGCGGATTCATTATATGGTGGAGCAGATGCGGACATACTCGATGGCGGTGTCGGCAATGACACATTATCGGGTGAGGCTGGGGAGGATCGTTATCTACTGCAGTGGGGTATGGGTTCTGATCTGATTATCGAAGACGGTAGCGAGCTGAGTACGCTTGAGCTTGGAGCAGGAGTGGAACTTGCTGACATTGAAATCTGGCGTGACCAGAGCGACCTGCTTATACGCTTCAGTGGTAGTGATGAGGGCGCCCGGATTCAAGACTATGCGTCTGCCCCTCAATATTGGCAACTGCAGGATGGTGCAGGTACAACGTACGCGCTTGAGAGTCTCGTAACTCAGCCCCCTTCAAGTACAACACCACTTGATTTCGACGCTGTATCGACCAGATATATAAACAAGGTGAATGCAACATTCATCACAACGCTTACACAACCCGGTGAGTCGACTGGCTACGCAATGGCAGCAGACGGCGTGTTGCGGAAGGTGGCTTCTTTTGTTTCCGATACATTTGCTAGTACAAATTATTACAGCTCACAAATTCAAATCGAAAACATTGTTACGAACGACGACGCCTTTACACAAAATACTCCAGCATTCTCATATATATCTTCACCTGCTACCCAGTCAGTAATGCCGAGTACGAATATAATCGCATCAGTGGGCGGTGTGGGGGGTATGGCTGGCTATGGGGCTGGCTCAAGAACCTATTATTCTTTTGGCTCAACTGCAGGATTTTCGATCCCTACTGGATCAGCTGCGGTGACGGTCTACGGACAATCGCAAGATCAGGATGGTGGGCTAGACATGCAACTCGATGGCTATACGGGTAATGTTGGTACACAGGTGCCTATCGGCGTCTGGGTTTTCGACAATGGGGCGGGGACCGGGATTTCAACAACAGTAACCCACCGCGTAACGCATCGCGACGATACGCTTACGCTTGAAAGCGTTACTGGCGGTGCGGGTGATAATGCCATTACTGTAGAGGGGCATGCAATTGTCGATGGTGGCGATGGCGATGATTTGATTGTTGCAGATACGATGCGCTGGGATAGCAGCTATGCGAATTATTTTGTTCCCGATCAATATACATTGACGGGTGAGTTCGACAACAGAGACATTGGAGCTCTGCTATACGGAAACAATGGCACGGATCAGCTGGTAGGCGGCGCGGCAAATGATCTTCTGATTGGCGGGTCGGGTGGGGATTATCTCGATGGTAGAAAGGGTGAAGATGTATATGTCGTCCGGCGCGGCGAAGCGGGCTTTGATGTCATCGCCGATTCCGGGAAGTTCATAAAAATCCGCACTGAAACGGGACAGTCCCGTTACGCGGACTGGTATTACCAATCAATCGGAATGCCAGATTACGCTGATCGGCGAGCGCAAGGCGAGGCCATCCCTGATCTACCTGCCTTATCTCCAAATGATTTCAGCGCGATGGAGCAACTCTTTCGGGCAGGTGTAATTGAAACCGACGTTGTGGAGTTCTCCGAAAATATTGAGCTGAATCAGCTGACGCTCACCTGGGGTGAGTTGGTCTTGGATAGTCCGGTGTCGCTCTATGCTTGGGGTGAATCGCCATGGATGGATGATCTAGGGACTGCATTCAGGACCCTGGATATCTCCTGGGCGCCCGGCGAAGGTGTGCGCATCGTGATTCCACATACCTATATCGTTCCAGCGCCTGATGAAGACGATGAGGATGGGCCAGATGGACCGCTGGAGGGAACGCTTGATTTCGGACGTAGTGATGAATATCTGGGACTGGGTATTGAACTCTTCCGTTTTGCCGATGGCACAACACTCTCAATGGCGGAGATGATCGCCTTGGCACCACCCGCGCCATCCTTTGATCCTCATAACAGTGATGGAAACCTGACCCTCATTGGCACACCTGACGACGACACACTAATCGGCCAAAATGGCGATGATGTGCTCGATGGTGGCGCTGGCGCGGATACAATGCTGGGTGGATATGGAAACGATACGTATTCTGTTGATGATACAGGTGATGTCGTTACCGAATATGTGGACGAAGGTGATGACCTCGTCAATAGTGCTGTTACATACAGGTTAACAGAAAATGTAGAGCATCTGACGTTGACGGGCGTGGAAGCGATTGATGGTACGGGCAACGCACTGTCGAACATCCTCACGGGCAATGCTGCGGCGAACGTGCTGAGTGGTGATGCGGGCCATGACACGCTGCGGGGCATGGCGGGTGATGACACGTTGCATGGTGGCGCGGGTAATGACCGGTTATTCGGAAATAGAGGCAATGACACGCTTCAGGGTATGGCGGGTAATGACAGGTTGCACGGTGGCAGAGGTAATGACAGGCTGCGCGGTATGGCGGGTAATGACACGTTGTACGGTGGTAGAGGCAATGACGGGTTGTGGGGTATGGCGGGTAATGACAGCCTTACCGGAGGTCAAGGTAACGATACCTATAGATTCAGCCGCGGTGATGGAGCCGATACCATAAATGATTATGACGCGATGGATGCCAATCCCGACGTCTATGGTGAGGCGACGGATGTAATAGATATCACCGGTGATGTTGCCCATGATCAACTCTGGTTCACACGTTCCGGAAATGATTTGCTGATGCAAGTTATCGGCACTGCAGACCGGATGACGATACAGGGTTGGTACAACGGATCGGCGTATCAAGTTGAGGAAATCCACGCCGGCGATGGTTATCAACTGATGAATGATCAGGTTGATCAACTGGTTCAAGCGATGGCAGCCTTCGCTCCGCCGGCGAGTGGTGAGCTGAATCTGTCTGGAAGTTATCGGGCTGATTTGGACCCTGTGATCGCTGCTAATTGGCAGAGTGCCTAACAGGCTTATAAAGAAATAATCAATGCGTCACTCTACATATTTTTTTGTATACCGATTAGATGAGCATGGCGAAATCAGAAGTAGACTTCGGTTTGGCGCTGGGTATCGAATATAGATCTTGATTTCCGCGCCAGGTGTTTTCTCGCAACGGTTGAACTCATTGTGACTGGATATAAGATCCAAGTACCTTCGTGTGTGCAAGGGCATCACATGGATGAGCTGTTGAACAACGTTCGTTAAAACAGGCTAAAACGCACTATCTATCGAGGCCTGCACATATAGGTGCTTCATCCCCTCAGCCTCTGCGGAGATTTAGCGAATTACTCTCCTTAAAAATGAATGGCAGCCCACACCAGTACAAAGCAATTCTTCCCGTCCGGGAATAATTTCCTTGCTCATTGTGCCTTTGTCGGCTAGTATTCCCGATCGGGAATATAATGACCAGTGAATGCCCAGCATGGATAAGAAATTACCGTACGGTAATATATTGACGCCTCAGGGGCTCGGCCTTGCGGTGCGGGCTTATCGGCGAGCGCAGGGGATGACACAGGCGGATCTCGCTGGACTCTGTGGTGTGGGGACGCGGTTCATCTCCGATTTGGAAAACGGAAAACCCACCATTGCCCTGGGCAAAGCCCTTCAGGTAATGCAATGTCTTGGTATGGAACTCGCGCTGAAACCACGCGGCTGGCCGGGTGCTGGGAATAGCCTGTGAGCGAGGCATTGGCGGTTTATCTTTATGGGATGCGGGTCGGCACGCTCTCACTGGATGCGCAGCGCCATTTTCATTTCCAATATGCCCCGGACTGGTTGGGCACCGAGCAAGCCATCCCGTTGTCCCTTTCGTTACCGTTGCAGTCAATGCCTTTTGCTGATCAGAAGGCGCGCCCCTTTTTTGCGAACCTGTTGCCGGAGGCTGCGATTCGACGAGCCGTCGCGCTTCGCCTTGGCATTTCAGAGAACAATGATTTTGCGATGCTGGAAGCGATCGGTGGTGAGTGCGCAGGGGCGGTTAGTATTATTCCGGCGGATGCGACGATCACTGACGCGGGTGATTACCGGTTATTGGCTAACGAGGAGCTGCGCACGATCATTGAAAATCTTCCGACTCGACCTTTGCTTGCCGGTGAAGAAGGCATGCGACTCTCCCTGGCGGGTGCGCAGCATAAATTACCGGTCTATGTGAAGGATGATCAAATTTATCTGCCATTAGGCACTCTGCCGAGCTCGCATATCTTGAAGCCAAATATACCTGGTTTCAAAGATACCGTTATCAATGAAGCCTATTGCATGCGACTGGCAAAAGAACTGGGATTGTCGGTACCCGCTAATATCATACATGGCTCATCCGGCATCCCTGTTTATCTCATCGAGCGCTATGATCGTGCACGAGATGCTGGTGGGCATATACATCGTATACACCAGGAAGATTTTTGTCAGGCTCTGGGAGTGTCACCGGATGCAAAGTACGAAAAAGAGGGTGGCCCTGGACTGGCGCACTGCGTTTCATTAATTCGCGAATACAGTATCCAACCGGTAGTTGACATAAAAGCATTACTTGATTGGATAGTATTCAACTATCTCATTGGTAATGCGGATGCGCATGCCAAGAATATTTCTTTCCTGTTGCTACCCGAGGGTCCAAGGCTTGCGCCGTTCTATGACTTAATGTGTACCGTTGTCTATCCGAATTTATCGGATCGTATGGCGATGCGACTGGGAGGAGAAGATAGGCCAGATTGGATCACCGCTCGCAAATGGGCGCAGTGTGCGGATGATCTGGGTATCAAGGAATCCATCATGCGCAAGGTTCTCGTCGAACAGGCTCGTGACATCAACGAGCGGTGCGGCACGGTTGCCCGTGTGTTGGATCCTGAAGGACGGTTCAGTGAGATGCTTGCATCGATAGGCAACGTTATTGATGCGCGGGTCAATAAGATTACGCGACTCTTCACGTCTGTGTAGATCGTATGTCTGTGCACTGGTGCTGGAGGATGCCCCGATGAGTTTGACTAATCAGGCGGGGAGCCTGTAGTATCCGCGTTCGCAAAACGGCTTTGTAAGTGATTGATTGTATTAGGCCAACAGGGTTGAATTCCAGCGCCCTCGAAGTGCGAGAAAGTGCAGTTAAATCAGGGCGATAGTGACACGCCGAAACCACATTGACAGGCTGGTGGTCTTTGGTTCGAGTCCGATCGCGCCTACCAACTATCGCAGGACGGACAGATGTCCCGCACTGGGGACATACGCACTGGGGACAGATTTGAAATCTGTCCCCAATTATTTCCCGATTATTAGACATGTGGCCCCTCGTATAGGCCACCACTGGAGAGAATATGCCCACGATTACCCTTCCCGACGGCAGTCAGCGCAGTTTCGAGCAGCCCGTCAGTGTCCAGCATATCGCCGCTTCCATCGGCCCGGGTCTGGCCAAAGCCGCGCTCGCCGGCAAGGTCGACGGCCGTCTTGTGGATACCAGTTTTGTTATTGATCAGGACTCCAATCTGGCGATCGTCACCAGCAAGGATGAGGATGCCCTCGAATTGCTGCGTCACGACGCCGCGCATGTCATGGCGCAGGCAGTGCAGGAGTTGTATCCCGGCACGCAGGTGACTATTGGTCCGGCCATCGAGAATGGCTTCTTTTACGACTTTGCCCGCGATGAACCTTTTACGCCGGATGATCTGGTGAAGATCGAAGCGCGCATGCACGAAATCGTCAAGCGCGATATCCCGCTGCAGCGCGAGGTGTTGAGCCGTGCCGAAGCCATCAAGGTGTTTGGCGATCTGGGCGAGGCTTATAAGGTTGAAATCATCGAGGCGATTCCGGAAGGCGAGGACATCTCTATTTACCGTCAGGGTGACTGGTTCGATGTCTGTCGTGGTCCGCATCTGCCCAGCACCGGCAAGTTGGGCAAGGGCTTTAAATTAATGAAGGTCGCCGGTGCCTACTGGCGCGGCGATTCCAACAACGCCATGTTG
This sequence comes from Gammaproteobacteria bacterium, assembly GCA_018819175.1. Classification (GTDB taxonomy): domain Bacteria; phylum Pseudomonadota; class Gammaproteobacteria; order Thiohalobacterales; family Thiohalobacteraceae; genus JAHJQQ01. The sequence goes on along the minus strand of JAHJQQ010000041.1, from coordinate 42,338 downwards.
CAGCGCATCTATGGCACGGCGTGGCGCAATCCGACCGAGTTGCAGGACTATCTGCACCGTCTTGAAGAGGCGGAGAAGCGCGACCATCGCAAGATCGCCAAACAGTTGCACCTGTTCCATATGCAGGAAGAGGCGCCGGGCATGGTGTTCTGGCATGCCAATGGCTGGCACATCTGGCAGTCGATCGAACAGTACATGCGCGACAAGCTCGGTCAGCATGGCTATGAAGAAGTGCGCACTCCGCAAGTAGTGGATCGCAGTCTGTGGGAGAAATCCGGGCATTGGGAGTTCTACCGCGAGAACATGTTTACCACCCAATCGGAAAATCGCGATTACGCGGTCAAGCCGATGAACTGCCCCTGCCATATCCAGATTTTCAATCACGGTCTGCACAGCTATCGCGATCTGCCCATGCGCATGGCAGAGTTCGGTTCCTGTCATCGCAATGAGCCTTCGGGTGCACTGCACGGCCTGATGCGTGTACGCGCATTCACCCAGGACGATGCCCATATCTTCTGCACTGAAGAACAGATGCAGGAAGAGGCCGAGCACTTCATTGATCTGGTGCTGGAGGTCTACAAGGACTTCGGTTTCGAGGACATCCTGTTCAAGCTCTCGACCCGGCCGGACAAGCGGGCGGGATCGGACGAGGTCTGGTCCAAGGCCGAACATGCCCTGGAGCAGGCACTGAACGCCCGAGGTCTGAAATGGGATCTGCAGCCGGGTGAAGGCGCCTTCTACGGTCCTAAGATCGAGTTCTCGCTGAAAGACTGCCTCGGCCGGGTCTGGCAATGCGGTACCCTGCAGCTGGATTTTGTACTGCCGGGCCGGCTCGGCGCCGAGTATGTGGCGGAAGACAACAGCCGCCGGGTGCCGGTGATGCTGCACCGGGCCGTATTGGGCTCGATGGAGCGGTTTATCGGCATTTTGATCGAGCATTACGCGGGTATCCTGCCGGCCTGGTTATCACCGGTTCAGGTCATGGTGATGAATATCACCGACCGGACGGCTGAATCTGTCCGCCAGATTGAGGAAATCCTGAAAAATCAGGGTATCCGGGTAAAATCGGACTTGAGAAATGAGAAAATCGGCTTTAAAATCCGCGAGCACACGATTCAGCGCGTCCCTTATCTACTGGTAGTAGGTGACCGCGAGGCTGAATCGAACTCAGTGGCCGTGCGCACGCGGAGCGGTAAAGACCTAGGTGTCATGTCGGTGGAAGCCTTCATTGAACATCTGTCCGCCGAGACCGCGAGCCGCGGCCGTACTATTTTGGAGGGCTGAAGCATCAGCGCAGGAAAAGAGAAATATCGGATTAACGAGCGCATTACGGCTCGTGAGGTGCGTGTCATCGACGCCGAAGGCGAACAGGCCGGCGTGTTAACGATTGAACAGGCATTGGCTCTTGCGAGTGACTCGGGTCTCGACTTGGTCGAGATTGCCCCGCAGAGCGAACCACCAGTTTGCCGCGTTATGGATTACGGAAAGTTCGTGTTCGAAACGAACAAGAAAAATTCCGTGGCCCGTAAGAAGCAGAAACAGGTGCAGGTGAAGGAAATCAAATTCCGTCCCGGCACCGACATAGGGGATTATCAGGTAAAACTCCGCAACCTGATACGTTTCCTGGAAGATGGGGACAGAGTGAAAGTGACCCTCCGGTTCCGCGGGCGCGAAATGGCGCATCAGGAACTGGGTGCGCAACTTCTGGAACGGGTAAAACAGGACCTCGAAGAACATGCCGTCGTGGAACAGTTTCCCAAGATGGAAGGTCGCCAGATGGTCATGGTGATGTCCCCGAAGAAGTAACGGCCCGTCAGGCCAAAGTCGTCGTTGAAGAGTTACAGCGGCGCCCTGTACGGGACAACATTAATAGTGAATACGGAGCATAGTCTCATGCCGAAGATGAAATCGAATCGCGGTGCGGCCAAGCGTTTTAAGCGCTCGGCAAGCGGTGGATTCAAACGTGCGCAGTCCCATCTGCGTCATATCCTCACCAAGAAAAGCAGCAAGCGTAAGCGTCAGCTGGGCAGCCCCGCACAGGTGCATGCTTCTGATGTGGCGGGTGTCCGTCGCATGCTGCCGTATAGCTGAGGAGATGAACTGATATGGCACGCGTAAAACGTGGCGTTACCGCACACGCCAAACACAAAAAGATCATGGACAAGGCCAAGGGCTACTACGGTGCCCGACGCAAAGTCTTCCGGATTGCCAAGCAGGCCGTCATCAAGGCCGGTCAGTATGCGTATCGTGACCGCCGTCAGCGTAAACGTCAGTTCCGCGCTCTGTGGATCGCGCGCATCAATGCCGCGGCCCGCGAAAACGGTTTGTCCTACAGTCGCATGATCAATGGTCTGAAGAAGGCGAATATCGAGATCGACCGTAAGGTGCTCGCCGATCTGGCCGTGTTCGACAAGGCAGCCTTTGGTGCCATTGCCACACAGGCCAAGGCCAGCCTGGGCTGATCTAGGTAATGGCGGCCGCTGTGCGGTTGCCGATGCTGAATCGAAAAGGGGAAGGCTGGTAAAGCCTTCCCCTTTTCTTTTGTAGATAGGTACACTCAGTGTCTTGATACACGTCTGACAAATGTTCAGACCACAATGGAAGAAGTGCTGCGGTGCAAGAACAAATAGAACAGCTGGTGGGTGAGGCCGAGCGCGCGATTGCAGCGGCGGCTGACCTGAAAAAATTGGATGATGTCCGTGTTCACTACCTGGGCAAAAAAGGCCTGCTGACCGAGCAACTCAAGCAGCTTGGACAGATGGAGCCTGAGGCACGCAAGACCGCCGGCCAGATCATCAATATAGCCAAGCAGAAGCTACAGACTTGGCTGGATGCGCGTCGCGAAAGTCTGGAACAGGCCGGTATGACACGCCGTCTGGAAGAGCAAACCATCGATGTCACCCTGCCTGGGCGTGGTGAGCAGCCCGGTGGACTGCATCCGGTGACGAAAACCCTGATGCGTATTGAAGCGCTGTTCGCACAGCTGGGTTTCGAAACAGCCCAGGGTCCGGAAATCGAAGATGATTACCACAACTTCGAGGCCTTGAATATTCCGGCCCATCATCCCGCGCGGGCGATGCATGACACGTTCTATTTCGATGCGCATACCGTCTTGCGCACACACACCTCGCCGGTACAGATCCGCATTATGGAAAATCGCGAGCCACCGTTGCGCATCATGGCACCGGGCCGGGTCTATCGTTGTGATTCTGATCTGACGCATACACCGATGTTCCATCAGGTGGAAGGTTTGTATGTGAATACCGATGTGAGTTTTGCGGAACTCAAAGGCGTGCTGGATGATTTCCTCAGGAATTTTTTCGAGCGCGACCTGGCCGTCCGTTTCCGTCCTTCTTACTTTCCCTTTACCGAACCTTCTGCCGAAGTCGATATCGAATGCGTGATCTGCAGTGGCAAGGGTTGTCGTGTCTGTAAACAGAGCGGCTGGCTGGAGGTTCTTGGTTGCGGCATGGTGCACCCGAAGGTGTTTGAGAATGCCGGTATCGATAACGAAAAATATACCGGTTTCGCCTTTGGTATGGGTGTAGAGCGTCTGGCCATGCTGCGCTACGGTGTCAACGATCTCCGGTTGTTTTTTGAAAACGATCTGCGCTTCCTGCGGCAATTCCGTTGATCAGCCATATTGCGACGTGATTTAAGAATTCAGGATAGATAATGAAATTTAGCGAAAATTGGTTGCGTGAGTGGGTTGATCCCAAGATCTCCACAGAAGAATTAGTCGCGCAATTGACCATGGCGGGGCTCGAAGTCGATGGTGTGGAGCCTGCGGCCAGCTCTTTTTCCGGTGTGGTTATCGGCGAGGTGCTGGATGTGCAGCCGCATCCCGATGCCGACAAACTGCGCGTCTGCAAAGTCTCCGTAGGCGGGGAGCCGTTACAGATTGTCTGTGGTGCACCTAATGTCAGTATCGGCATGAAGGTGCCGGCAGCGGTGGTAGGCGCTGTTCTACCGGGTGACCTCAAGATCAAAAAGGCCAAGCTGCGTGGTGTTGAGTCGAGTGGCATGCTGTGTTCAGCGCGTGAATTAGGGCTGGCCGATGATCATGCGGGGCTTATGGCTTTACCGGCCGCGGCACCGGTCGGAGAGGATATCAGGGCGTATCTTGATCTCGATGATGCGTTGATTGAGGTTGACCTCACGCCTAATCGCGGCGATTGCCTGGGCATGGCAGGCATAGCGCGTGAAGTGGGTGTGCTCAACCGGATCACTATTACAGCGCCGACTATCGCAGCATTACAGCCAGGTTCGCAGGATCAATTTCCTATTCACATTCATGCTACCGAGGCATGTCCGCGCTATCTGGGGCGAGTAATCCGTGGCGTCAATGTAAAGGCTGCAACGCCATTGTGGATGCAGGAGAAACTGCGTCGTGGCGGATTGCGCAGCTTAGGTCCCGTGGTGGATGTCACTAACTATCTGTTGCTCGAGTTCGGACAGCCCATGCATGCGTTTGACCTTGCGCGTCTGGATCGGCATATCGAAGTACGTTATGCGAAAACCGGCGAGCGTATTCGGTTGCTGGATGGTCGAGAAATGGTGCTGGACAGCGAAACATTGGTGATCGCCGATGCGACCAGTGTGCTCGCCATTGCCGGCATTATGGGTGGCGAACAGAGCGGGGTAAGCCCAACGACTCAGGATCTGTTTTTGGAGTGTGCCTTTTTCAGTCCCGAGAGTATCGCCGGTCGCGCGCGTCGCTATGGTCTGCAAACGGATTCGTCCTATCGTTTCGAACGCGGTGTCGATTTCCAGCAGCAACAGCAGATGATCGAGCGTGCAACGGCATTACTTTTAGATATCGTTGGCGGTGTTGCCGGACCGATCAGCGAACACACCGACCAAAATAGTTTGCCGGCCTGCGCACCGATTCATTTGCGCCGCAAACGTATCCAGCGCTTGCTCGGTATCGAGCTGCCGGATACGGAAGTCGAGGATATTCTCAAACGTCTTGGCGTTGCGCTGACAGCGGTAGACGATGGCTGGAATGCGATTCCTCCTTCTTATCGCTTTGATATGTCGTTGGAGGCGGATCTTATCGAGGATATAGGTCGTATCTACGGTTACAACCGTTTGCCCAGTCTGCGTCCCAAAGCCGCAATGCAGGGCATGCCCATGCCCGAAGCGCAGGCGAGCGTGAAGGATTGGCGGGATGTTCTGGTGCAGCGTGGTTATCAAGAAGCCATCACCTACAGCTTTATCGAGCCTAAATTGCAGCAAATGGTGGATCCGGGTCATGCCTCGGTGGCTTTGGCCAATCCCATTTCGTCGGAAATGTCGGTGATGCGCACCAGTCTCTGGCCCGGGTTGCTCAAGGCTGCCCAATACAATCTTAACCGCCAGCAAGCGCGCGTCAGATTATTCGAGTATGGTCTTAACTATATAAAGCAACCTAATGAATTGTTACAAGAATATTATTTAGGCGGACTTGTTTGTGGAAGCCGGACACCGGAGCAATGGGACACACCTCAGGTCGATGTCGACTTTTTCGACATGAAGTCAGATGTCGAAGCGTTGCTTGCCACAGTCGCCGATAGTCGTGAATTCACGTTCAGTCCGGATCGCCACGCCAGTTTACATCCCGGCCAAACCGCCAGAATTCTGCGCGCTGACGTGCATGTCGGTTGGCTAGGCAAGGTCCATCCCGAGCTTGTAGCCGCATTGGAGCTACCTGAAGATACCTTTCTCTTTGAACTCGCGGCAGGGCCTCTTTCCCAGGGTGAAATTGCCCATTTTCAAAATATTTCCAAATTCCCCGTGATTCGGAGAGATTTGGCGTTTATACTGCCACAAGCCATTATTTCTGCAGAAATTTGTGACGCTGTGCGTCAATCGGCCGGCAGCTTGCTTCAGGACCTGACTGTCTTCGATCTTTATCAAGGTAAGGCTATAGAATCGGGACTAAAAAGTATCGCTTTAGGCTTGATTCTACAGGATTCGTCGCGCACACTAACCGAGCAGGATGTAGAGACGGTTTTGGTTCAAGTACAGGCCGCATTGAACGCTAAGTTTGGTGCAACCTTAAGGGAGTAATCTAAATGGCGCTTACCAAAGCGGAATTGGCCGAAAAATTGTTCGAAGAACTGGGCCTGAACAAACGCGAAGCAAAAGAACTGGTCGAGATGTTTTTCGAAGAGATTCGGCTGGCACTCGAAACCGGCAGCCAGGTAAAGCTCTCCGGATTCGGTAACTTCGATCTTCGCGATAAAAACCGTCGTCCCGGCCGCAATCCGAAAACCGGCGAAGAAATCCCTATTTCAGCACGCAGAGTCGTGACCTTCCGGCCAGGCCAGAAGCTCAAGTCCAGGGTAGAGGCATATGCTGGAAGCCAGTAACAATGACGTTCTTCCGGTAATCCCGGGGAAGCGCTACTTCACCATCGGCGAAGTCAGCGAATTATGTGGCGTAAAACCCCATGTGCTGCGCTATTGGGAGCAGGAATTTCCCCAGCTTAAACCGGTCAAACGTCGCGGTAATCGGCGCTATTATCAGCGCCACGACGTCATTATGATCCGGCAGATCCGTAGTCTGCTTTACGAACAGGGTTTCACCATTGGCGGTGCGCGCCTGCAGCTTTCCGGCGAACAGGCCAAAGGCGATGTAACCCAAAGCCAACAGATCATCCGCCAGATGCGTATTGAGTTGGAAGAAGTGCTTCAATTGCTGCGACGCTAGTCCCGATTGCGTTTCCAGTCGGGCAGGTTTCGGGTATCATCCCCGCCTCACTGAAGTTCGGATGTTTGTAGTTTTCGGGGCGTAGCGCAGCCTGGTAGCGTACCTGCATGGGGTGCAGGTGGTCGGAGGTTCAAATCCTCTCGCCCCGACCAAATTCGTGAAATGTTGGTTTGTAGGAGGCTCAGGATTGCCGGCCCCTCGGCATAGCCTCAGGGCGTTCGTCTCGCGCAAAGCGGTGCTTTGCGAAGGGCGCGATCTTCACCCTCTCGCCCCGACCAACATCGTTAAGAGCGGCCATTGGCCGCTCTTTTCGTTTACGGTTTGCTATTTCTGTGGCAACGGCTGGTTGCCATTCTTAGGCAGCGAGTGAACGCAGGTGCTCGGCCCACTCATAAGTTGTGTAGCATCGCTATGGTTACTATTTGCATGCATGTTTATGGTATGTATCTTGTATATCTTTAATTAAGAGTTGAGTGTCGCGTTTCTGGGCATCCATGGTGAGTAACAGGATAAAGAGCCAGCGATCGGTTCTGCGTCCCACGGAAAATTAAGGTAGGCCACGATGAAAGGGATTAATAGCTTCTTGGTACTCACCGCAGTTTGCGGGCTTTCCGCCTGCGCAAGCACGCCCCCGCACGAAGAAGTTGCTGATCCGTTAGAACCCGTCAACCGGGTTGTTGATACCGTTAATGACAAGGTTGATCGGGCGATTTTCAAGCCCACCGCGAAGGCTTATGAAAAGGTAGTGCCGGATCAGGCGCGCACTAGCGTCACCAATTTCTTCGGGAATCTCGGTGAGCCACTGGTCATTACCAATCAATTCCTGCAGGGAAAGCCTAGAGAAGGTATTTCGGACCTGGGGCGGTTGCTGGTCAACTCAACAATAGGTTTGCTGGGACTTTTCGATCCGGCCACCCAGATGGGTATGACTAAACATGATGAAGATTTTGGTCAGACATTCGGTACATGGGGCATCGGGGAAGGTTGGTATGTCGTTCTTCCGCTGTTGGGCCCAAGTACTATCCGCGACAGTGTTGGACTTGTTGGTGATTACCAGTTGGATCCGATATCGCAGCATGAAGAAGTTCGTGAACGTAACTCGCTCTCGGCGTTGCGTGTGGTCGATGCCCGCGCCAATCTACTGAGCGCCACTCGGTTGCGCGATACGGCTGCGCTCGATCCTTATCTCTTTACCCGCGAGGCCTATCGGCAATTGCGCTGGAGCCGCATCCACGACGGTAATCCCCCGCCGGTACAATTCGACGACGATGAATGATATCTAAACGCGTCTCTGTGGGCAGGGAGGCGTTTATGATTTTGGCTTCACAGCTCGGCGGATTTCAGTACCAGCAATTTTTCAATCTGCATATCATGGATGGTGTAGGGGATGCCGCCTACGCCTAATCCCGATTGCCGCAGGCCTGCAAAAGGCATCCAATCGACCCGGAACGCCGTGTGGTCATTGACCATAACCGCCGCAGCATCCAGTCGGTGATAGGCATACAGCGCCAGATCCAGCTGTTTGGTAAATACCGATGCCTGGAAGGCAAAGGGCAGGGCATTGGCCTGGGCGATGGCCGACTCCCGATCGGTGGTGGTGTAGACACAGATGACCGGACCAAAAATCTCCTCCCGCGAAACACGCGCCGTGGGCGGCGGATCGAGCAACACCGTCGGTGCGTAGCAGGTTTCCGATATCGCCTTGCCGCCACAGATCAGTTTTGCGCCGGCTGCTATGGCCTCCTGAACCCAGCTGTGAATACGTTCCAGTTCGCGGGGACGAATCAACGGCCCGATGTCGGTATCGGCTGCGGTGGGATCTCCGACCTTGATCAGTGCAGCCTGCTTTCCCAAACCCAGTGCGACCTGTTCAGCGATTTCCGCGGCACAGAATACTCGCTGTACGGAGACACACACCTGACCGGCGTGATAGAAACCGCCTTTGGCCAATAACGGCAGCATGCTATCCAGATCGGCGTCCGCCTCCACCAGCACCGGAGCCACGCCACCGTGCTCCAGTGCGCAACGTGTCCCGGGCGCCAGTTTGGAACGCAACATCCAGCCGACCCGCGCACTGCCAATGAAACTGAAAAAGCCAACTCGAGGATCGGTGACTAACCGCTCTGCGACCTCATGCCCGCTGGTGACCAGCGCCTGGCACCATGCCTCCGGTAATCCGGCTTCGTGCAGTAATTTTACAAAGCGGTAGCAGGACAGCGGTGTATCTTCGGCTGGCTTCACAATCACGGGGCATCCGGCCGCAATCGCGGGTCCGACCTGATGCACAATGAGATTGAGCGGATGATTAAAGGCACTGACCGCGACGACCACGCCGATCGGTTCGTGATGGGTCATGGCCAGCCGATTCTGCGACGCGGCATTCAACCCCATGGGGATTTCGCGACCGCCGCCGCTGCGCATGGTTTCGATGCAGTTGCGAACACCATCAATCGCGCGGGTCACTTCCACTCGCGAATCCAGCAAGGGTTTTCCACCCTCACGCGCCGCTTCCAGGGCCAGTTCTTCCTGGCGTGCTTCCATCAATTCTGCGGTGCGGCGGAGGATGGCAATCCGTGTGGCGGCTGAAAGCCAGGCATCGCGATCGCGGAACAGGGCATAGGCGGTCGTCAGCGCCAGTTCAACCACCTCGGCATCGGCAGTGTCCAGCCTGGCAATGGGGCTTAGATCAAAGGGAGCGACGACCTGCAACGGCTGGCCCTGAGTGCGGGCTCCAGGTACCAGCAAGGGATGAGGATGACTCATGCACTCTCCTTTATTTTTGGCGGGTCCTCGGGGTTCCGGCCATGAAACGACATAATGCCTGACAGTATGCCCAGCTTTTGGGATAATGCGTACCCTTGCGCCGCGTCAGCGCGGTGTTATTACCTAACTGCATAGATAGTTGCACTGCACCGGGGTGAACCCGGCGGGGCTTTTTGGTAGCTATATGACTAATCAATACGACACAGACGACCTCCGCATCTTGGAAATCAAGGAGGTGATACCGCCTGCGCAGCTCCATGAAGGGCTGCCGGTGACGGAGGCAATCGCACGGACCATCGTGACCACGCGTCGGGCCATCCATGACATCCTGGTTGGCAGCGATGATCGCTTGCTGGTCATTATCGGGCCTTGTTCCATCCATGACCCGGATGCCGCGCTGGAATACGCACACCGATTGAAGAAGCTTCGCGACGAATTGGCGGGCGATCTGCTGATTGTCATGCGTGTCTATTTCGAGAAGCCGCGCACCACAGTGGGATGGAAGGGGCTGATCAACGATCCGAATCTCGATGGCAGTTTCAATATTAATCAGGGTCTGCGCATTGCCCGCAAACTGCTTGCCGACCTGAATGAGATGGGTGTGCCGGCGGCGACCGAATTCCTGGATCTGATCAGTCCGCAGTATGTCGCGGATTTGGTAAGCTGGGGCGCTATCGGTGCGCGCACGACCGAAAGTCAGGTGCATCGCGAGCTGGCCTCCGGACTGTCATGTCCGGTCGGTTTCAAAAACGGTACCGACGGTACCTTGCGTGTCGCGGTCGATGCCATTCGCTCGGCCTCGCAATCACATCACTTTATGTCGCTGACCAAGGAAGGCCGCTCGGCGATTTTCTCCACCGCCGGCAATGCCGACTGCCACATCATTCTGCGTGGCGGTAAAATCCCTAACTATGATGCGGCCAGTGTCACCAAGGCTGTCGCTGAGCTTAAGGCAGCAGGCCTGCAAGGGCGTTTAATGATCGACTTCAGTCATGCCAACAGTCTCAAGGATCACCAGCGTCAGCTGGATGTGGGACGCGATGTGAGTACGCAGATCGCCGCCGGAAATCACGCCATTATCGGCGCCATGATCGAAAGTCATTTGCAGGCTGGACGTCAGGATGTACAGCCCGGACAGGCATTGGCCTACGGCCAGAGCATCACCGATGCCTGTATCGGCTGGGACGATAGCATCATCCTGCTGGAACAACTGGCCGAGGCGGTGCGCGCGCGTCGTCAGCATAAAGCCAGTAAAGTGGCCTCCTGAACTTCAGGTGCCCTTCAAGCTGAAGTTCAGGAACCTCTGATTTATTACCAAACCGTCATTCCGGCGCAGGCCGGAATCCATGTGATTCAAGGCACTAGATTCCGGCCTGCACCGGAATGACGAATTATTCAGAGTTTCCTTAACAGCAACGTATCAATCCCAGATGCGCAAAGGCTCTCCCTGCTGGTGTATGATCAGCGCCTTTACGCAGCTGAGCTGAAGAAACAGGTTATGTTGGAAATCAATCCCGTCATCCACTGCATCAAAGACCTCAAGGGCCGTTCCGAGACCCTGAGGGGGTATCTTTGACTATGCCGCCAAACGCGAGCGCCTCGAAGAAGTAAACCGCGAGCTGGAACAACCCAACGTCTGGGACAAGCCCGAACGTGCCCAGGAACTGGGTCGTGAGCGTGCCCGTCTGGAAGAGATCGTGCTCACCCTCGGCGATATGGGCGACAAGCTCAATGATGCCGAGGAACTGGTGCAGATGGCTGGTGAAGAGAACGACGAGTCGACTGTGGAGTCGATACGCGCTGATCTGGCTGAATTGGAAAAGCAGGTTGCCGATCTCGAATTCCAACGCATGTTTTCCGGTGAGATGGACCCCAATAACGCCTTCCTGGATATTCAATCCGGCTCGGGTGGCACCGAGGCACAGGACTGGGCGGAGATGCTGTTGCGCATGTATCTGCGCTGGGCCGAGCGGCGCGGTTTCAAGACTGAAATCATTGAGGCCTCTCCCGGTGAAGTCGCAGGCATCAAAAGCGCGACCGTCAAAATCGACGGCCCCTATGCTTATGGTTGGCTGCGTACCGAGACGGGTGTGCATCGACTGGTGCGCAAATCCCCCTTTGATTCGGGTAACCGTCGCCACACTTCTTTCTCAGCAGTGTTTGCTTCCCCCGAAATCGACGACAGCTTCGAAGTCGACATCAATCCTGCTGATCTGAAGGTGGATACCTACCGTGCCAGTGGCGCCGGTGGTCAGCACGTCAACCGGACCGAATCGGCGATTCGTATTACGCATATCCCGAGCGGCATTGTGGTGGCCTGTCAAAGCGATCGGTCGCAGCATAAGAACCGTTCCACGGCCATGAAGCAGTTGGCTGCCAAGTTATATGAAATGGAAATGCAGAAACGTCGTGCCGACCAGCAGGTCGTGGAAGACAGCAAGTCCGACATCGGCTGGGGCAGCCAGATCCGTTCCTATGTGTTGGATCAATCGCGTATCAAAGATCTGCGCACCGGCGTGGAAACCGGTAACACCCAGGCTGTGCTCGATGGGGATCTGGATGAATTCATCGAAGCCAGCTTGAAGAGCGGGCTTTGATGTTGAATTTAGTGAACCGCCAAGACGCCAAGGACGCCAAGGACGCCAAGAACAATGAGCGAACCGCCAAGGCGCCAAGGCCGCCAAGATTGTTATCGCTAAAATCATTCATGATTACTCACTCATTAACATTCCTTGGCGTTCTTGGCGCCTTGGCGGTTCAAAACTCCTTGGCGTCCTTGGCGTCTTGGCGGTTCACTACTTAATTACCACGGAATTGATGATGACTGACGACTCTCAGCAAGACGAACACCGACTGATCAGCGAGCGCCGCGAAAAGCTCAAGCAACTGCGCGCCAACGGTATCGCCTTTCCGAACGATTTCCGCCGCGATGTGATGGCCGGCGAGCTGCATGCCGAATACGGTGAAAAAGACACCGAATATTTCACGACCAATGTCCACCGCGTAAGAATCGCGGGCCGCATGATGGCCAAGCGCATTATGGGCAAGGCCAGTTTCACGCAGATTCAGGATATGTCCGGTCGCATGCAATTGTTCCTGGAGCGTGATGGCTTGCCGGAAGGCGTCTATCAGGCCTTCAAGGCGTGGGATGTGGGCGATATCCTGGGCGCAGAAGGTGTGCTGTTCAAAACCAAGACCGGCGAACTGAGTGTCAAGGTCGATCAGATTCGCCTGTTGACCAAGTCGCTGCGTCCTTTGCCGGAAAAATTTCACGGTCTGTCCGATCAGGAAACCCGCTATCGCCAGCGCTATCTGGACCTGATCATGAGCGAGCCATCGCGTCAGGTGTTCAGATTGCGCACGCAGATCGTCCAGTTCATCCGCAGTTTCCTCAACGATCGCGGATATCTGGAGGTCGAAACGCCAATGATGCAGATGATCCCCGGCGGCGCCACCGCGCGACCCTTTACCACGCATCACAATGCGCTGGATATGCAGCTGTTTCTGCGCATCGCGCCGGAACTGTATCTCAAGCGGCTGGTCGTGGGCGGTTTCGAGAAGGTGTATGAGATCAACCGCAATTTCCGCAATGAAGGCCTGTCCACGCGCCATAATCCCGAATTCACCATGCTGGAATTCTATCAGGCCTATGCGGACTACCATGATCTGATGGATTTGACTGAGACGCTGCTGCGCAATATGGCGCTACAGCTGCTCGGCAACAGTAAGATTCAGTATCAAGGCGAAGAGTATGACTTCGGCAGTCCCTTCGCGCGCATGACCATTAAGGAATCCATTCTGCATTTCAATCCGGATATGCAGCCTGCAGAGCTGGATGATCTGTCGACCGCACGCGCCATTGCGGAGCGTCTGGGTATTCCGCTCAAGCCCAGCTATGGCCTGGGTAAGGTGCAGATTGAGATTTTCGAAAAGACTGTCGAGCATCGCCTTAAACACCCAACCTTCATTACCGCCTATCCAACCGAAGTGTCACCGCTGGCTCGTCGTAACGATGCTGATCCCTTCGTAACCGATCGTTTTGAGTTCTTTGTTGGTGGGCGTGAAATCGCCAATGGTTTTTCCGAGCTGAACGATGCCGAAGATCAGGCCGAGCGTTTCCAACGTCAGGTTGAAGACAAAGACTCCGGTGATGAGGAGGCGATGCACTTTGACGCGGATTACATCTGTGCCCTGGAGCATGGTATGCCGCCGACGGCTGGTGAGGGTATTGGTATCGATCGTCTGGTTATGTTGTTTGCCGATGCGCCCTCGATCCGAGATGTACTGTTGTTCCCACAAATGCGGCCTATTTGATAAATATCTCATAAGTGAATGATTAATAATAAATATAGATAACAAATGCTTGCGCCGTAGAACTCAATCGCAGCTCAATCGAGACTGCGATATCGATTTGCATTTTATGTGCTAAATCGCTAATTTCGCTAAAGAGATTTACCTGAGTGGCCGACCGAATGGCTATCAGGTCAGGCTTAATCCTGAGTGATGGTTATTTAGCGAGGTTTTCCCGGTTGTGACCCAGCTGCAGTCAGGTAACGCTCAAGAACAGCGACTCCACGATCTGGAAACGGAGTTGCGTTTGCGTGAGCGCGAAATTGTGCTGCTTAAGGAAACAGTTACTGCCGTGGGCGGTGAGCTCGATCTTTCGAAAGTCTTCGAATTAGTGGCGGAACGTGCCCGAGAATTGATTCAGGCAGAGACGCTGCTGATACCGGTCCTGGACGACAATGCTGAGCAGTACACCTATCGTGCGGGTGCGGGCATCAATGCCGATGAAATTGTTGGTCAGAGTCTACCCTTGGATTTCGGTGTCTGTGGTTGGGTATGGCGGCATAAGCGCCCCTGGTGGCGTGGCGTCCTGGACGAACTGGAACCCATCGAACGCAACCGTTGGGAGAGTGAAGCCGGGACGCTGATCCTGGTGCCCATGATCGGCAGGGGGCGGTTTCTGGGTGGCCTGGCCGGTATCAACAAACTCGGCGGTGGTGATTTCACCCGTCAGGATTTGAATCTGCTGTCTTTGTTCGCGGGTCATGTGAGCATCGCCATCGAAAACGCCATCTCTTATGCAGCACTCAAGGAAGCCAAGCTGCATGCTGAGACCTATCAGATCGAATTACGCCAACTGAACAATGATCTCATCAGTATCAATAATGAACTGGAACACCAGGCGCTCTATGATCAGCTCACGCAGCTACCGAATCGGACTTTGCTGCAAGACCGTTTAAAACAGGCGCTATTCGTCGCGGAGCGGGAGAAAAAGAAAGTTGCCGTGTTGATGGTCGATCTCGACCGTTTCAAAGAGGTGAATGACAGTTTAGGGCACGAGGCGGGCGATCAACTGATTATTCAGGTCGCCACACGCTTCTCCGAGGTGCTTCGTCATTCTGACACGGTTGGCCGGTTGGGTGGTGATGAATTCGCCGTGATCATCCCCAATGCGGACGGCGATATGGCGAGTCATCTGGCCAGCTCATTGCTGGAGGCGCTTGATGCGGAGTTCGAGCTCAATGGTATACGTCTGTCAGTGTCCGCCAGTATCGGCATCTCAGTTTATCCAATGCATGGCATGGACGTCAGCACATTATTGAAGCATGCGGATATTGCCATGTACGCCGCAAAACGGTCCCGCTATGGCTTTGAGATTTATGATGCGAATACGGATGAGCATCAGCCGGGCCGCCTGACCCTGGTGGGAGATTTGCGTCAAGCCCTGATCAATAGAGAACTGGAATTGTATTATCAACCTAAGGTTGATCTGCGTACCGGCACGCTCTACGGCGCCGAGGCGCTGGCCCGCTGGCCGCATAACAAGCGCGGTTTCGTGCCACCGGATGAATTCATCCCCATTATGGAACAGACGGGCCTGATTAGACCTTTTACGGTCTGGGCTATTGAGCATGCGTTACAACAGTGTGCGCACTGGCATGCAGCGGGTATTGACCTGACAGTGGCCGTGAATCTGTCTATGGAAAGTCTGCTGGATCCGCAGTTCCCGGTGCAGTTGGTTTCCTTGCTGAAACGCAGCGATGTACCGCCGTCCTGTCTGATACTGGAAATCACGGAAAGTGTGTTCTTGAGCGAACATGCCAGGGTCAGTGGTGTGTTGGCACGGTTGCGTGAACAGGGCGTGCAGTTCTCCATAGACGACTTTGGAACCGGTCATTCTTCGCTTAGTCGTTTGAGAAAGCTGCCGGTTGGCGAACTCAAAATCGATAGATCCTTTGTCAAGGACATGGTGGATGATCGCGACGATGCCGTGATCGTGCGTTCCACGGTGGATCTCGCGCACAATCTGGGTCTTGCTGTAATCGCTGAAGGTGTCGAGAACGAAGTGTCGTTAAATTTATTACGCGATATGGGCTGCGATATGGCGCAGGGTTATTACATAGGTCGTCCGCAACCGGCAGACGAATTTACGCGTTTCCTGGAAAACACCCGCTGGATACTTCCGCAAATAGTAAAGACCAGCGACGTTGGTTGAGTAGTTGCCCAATCGTCATTCCGGCATTAGCCGGTATGACGATGGTCAGGCCGGCGTAGCTAGCGCATACGGCAGTTCGGCAAACTCCAGTACCGGTCCTTCGCTACTCCCCAGATGCAGCGGCCCTGCCTCCTGGCTGGCTATCTGAATAACCGCCAAGACCATGTAACCCCCGTCCGGATGTGGCTCGGCAGAGACGATCTTGCCGGCACTCTGTTCTTTATCGGCTGGACTGTAGAGATCATTGCCCGGTTGTGGCGCGGCGTCGCTCTGAATTTTAGCCAGATACATCTGGCGTTTCAGTTTGCCAAGATACTGCATGCGGGCCACAACCTCCTGACCCGTGTAACAGCCCTTTTTGAAACTCACGCCGCCGATCAATTGATAGTTCACCATCTGCGGGACAAAGGCATCAGTGGTTTCCGGCGTGATCACCGGTAGACCCGCCAGGATATCCAGTAACTGCCAGGCCGAAGTGCCCACCGGCGCGGCGCGGACATTCAGCGTTTCCCAGAGTTTCTGCATGGCGGCGATGGGACCATGCACTTCGAAGCGTGGCTGCACACCGGGAATTTGCACGACAGTGTATTCACCCGAGCGCACGACTTCATCGACGGCGGAGGGCAGGCTGCTGATCAATGCGGAGAGTTCGGTCATGGCCGCTGGACCGGAAACGCCCAGCCTGATGCTCTGGTCGCTGGCGTCTGTCAGGATCACGGCACTGCGCATAATGAACATCTGCAGACGCTTGGCGACGCCTTCCAACATCTGTCGCGGCATGCTCAGCAGATATCCCTCGCCATCGCGGAACACGCGGAAGGTTGCCAGGAAACGGCCCTTGGGGCTGCAGATGCCATTCAGTTGGCTATGAGACTCTGCGAGATTCACGACATCATTGGTGCACTGCCCCTGCAGAAAGGTTGCCGCATCCTTGCCCCGCACGGCCAGTATTCCCAACTGGGAGAGGTCGGCGAACACGGTGCCGGTCAGTGCCATGCTCAGTTCACGCCGGAGCGAACCGAAACTGACGACCGTTTGCCCGCCATCGAACTCGGCGCCGTTATTCTGCAAAAAAGTTTCCCATGCACTGTTCATCTTTAAATCCCCCCGCAGCTATCCGCGCAATGGTAGTCAATCCACGCGTGCGTGTCAGCCTGACAGTGGTTGTGGTAACACAGGCTGGCATAACCCTGCGCACGGTGTTATAAACACGCGAAACCTTATTCAGGTCGGTTATGCCACACACTGCGTCAAGGCCAAAGTTCCTCAATCTTCTACTGATCCGCATGCCCGTCGGCGCGGTCGCGTCTATCGGACACCGTGTCTCCGGTATCTTTCTC
Source organism: Gammaproteobacteria bacterium (assembly GCA_018819175.1). Classification (GTDB taxonomy): domain Bacteria; phylum Pseudomonadota; class Gammaproteobacteria; order Thiohalobacterales; family Thiohalobacteraceae; genus JAHJQQ01. The sequence continues at coordinate 25,040 of JAHJQQ010000041.1, read as the reverse complement.
TTCCTCAGCTTGCCTCTGGCCGCGTTTCTGCTGGATCTCTCCTTGCAGGGCCAAGCGGGTTTTGAGCAGGCCGCCGCACTACTGTCATCGCCGCTGCTGCGTCTCGTGCAAGTGGTGTTGGCCTGGTCGATTTTTCATCATGCCCTCGCGGGATTGCGGTTTCTGCTGATTGACGTGGACGTGGGTGTGCTTAAATCGACCGCGCGTGCTTCGGCTCTGGCAGTGAATATCGCCGCGCCACTACTGGCGCTGCTGTTTCTCTGGAGCATCTGGTGAGCCGGCAGGCGCATGGACTGCGCGCCTGGCTGTTGCAACGCATCACGGCGTTGTACATGCTGCTGTTCCTGGCCTATCTGCTGCAGTATTTCTATACCTACCCGGTGCAGGACTTCGCCGACTGGCAGGGTTGGATTGCCGATCCGTTGGTCAATCTCACCACGGGTCTGTTTATTCTTTCGATACTTATCCATGCCTGGGTCGGCATCCGCGACGTGATTATGGACTATGTCCAGCACACGGGGCTGCGCATTGCATTATTCATGGTCGTGGCCCTGACCCTGACCGGCTGTGGCCTCTGGTCGCTGCGGGTTCTGTTTATCGCTGTTTTGCGTGGAGCGACGCAATGACTATTCCGCGTCGTAAGTTCGACACATTGATTATCGGTGCCGGCGGCGGTGGTTTGCGTGCCGCCCTCCAGTTGGCGCAGGCCGAAGCGCACGTAGCCGTGGTCTCCAAGGTGTTTCCGACCCGCTCACACACCGTGGCGGCGCAAGGCGGAGTGAACGCCGCCCTGGCCAATGTCTTGCCCGACAATTGGCACTGGCACATGTTCGATACCGTCAAGGGCAGCGATTACCTCGGCGATCAGGATGCCATTGAATACATGTGTCGCGCGGCACCGCGCGTAGTGTATGAGCTCGAACACATGGGTGTCCCGTTTTCACGTCTGGACAATGGCAAGATTTATCAGCGTGCCTTTGGCGGTCAGAGCCGCAATTTCGGTGGCGAGCAGGCGGCGCGCACCTGTGCCGCGGCCGATCGTACCGGGCATGCCATTCTGCATTCCCTGTATCAGCAGAATATCCGCGCGCGCACGCATTTCTTCGATGAGTATTTCGCCATCGATCTCCTGCGCGATGCCGAGGGCAATGTGCTTGGCGCGCTGGTATTGGAAATAGCGACCGGCGAGCCGCTGGTCATCGAGTCCAAAACGACCTTGCTGGCCACCGGCGGGGCGGGGCAGCTGTTCCGCACCAACACCAATGCGCTCATCAATACCGGCGATGGCATGGCCATGGCCCTGCGCGCCGGGATACCGCTGCAGGACATGGAGTTCTTCCAGTTTCACCCCACCGGCATTGCCGGCAAGGGCATGCTCATCACCGAGGGTGCGCGCGGCGAGGGCGGTTATCTGCTCAACGGTGAAGGCGAGCGGTTCATGGAACGCTATGCGCCGAAGGCGAAAGATCTTGCCAGTCGTGATGTGGTCAGCCGCGCCATTTACACCGAGGTGCAGGAAGGTCGTGGCTGTGGTCCGCAAAAAGATCATGTGTTGCTGAAGCTGGATCATCTTGGCGTGGATGTTGTTTCCAAGCGTTTGCCGGGCATCCGCGAGACGGTCAAGACCTTTCTCTACATGGACCCCGCCGAGACGCCGATTCCGGTCTATCCGACCGCGCATTACACCATGGGCGGCATCCCGACCAACCGCTATGGCCAGGTTGTGGTCCCGGAACACAACGGCCCGGAAGAGCCAGTGCTGGGTCTGTATGCCGCGGGTGAATGTGCCTGCGTATCGGTGCACGGTGCCAATCGCTTGGGTGGCAACTCGCTGCTGGATATCCTGGTGTTCGGTCGCGCCGCGGCCAATCACATTATCGAGCATTTGAAAGAGACCCGTTACCACCGGGCGCTGAACGATGACAGCGTGGAACAGGCCATGGCGCGGCTGACGCGCTGGGATCGCCGTGAGGGCAGTGAGACGATCGATGGTCTTAAACGCGAGCTGCAAACCTGTATGGAAAAATATTGTGGTGTGTTCCGCAACGAGACAATCCTTCAGCAAGGTGTCGATAAGGTCATCGAACTGGAACAGCGCCTGCAGAACGCCTATATCAAGGATCACAGCAAGGTTTTCAATACCGCGCGCATCGAGGCCCTGGAGTTGGAGAATCTGATGGATATCGCGCTGGCGACGGTCAAGTCCGCATTGGAGCGCCGTGAAAGCCGCGGCGCCCATTCACGGGTCGATCATCCGGATCGTGATGACGCTCAATGGATGCGCCATAGTCTGTTCTATAAAGAGGGACGGCGTATGGACTACAAACCGGTGCGCCTCAAACCGGTCACGGTCGATACTTTCCCGCCTAAGCCACGGGTATATTAGATAATAGGTACTAGGCGCTAGGTTCTAGGGGCGAGGGGGCTGAATGTTCAGTGATGTCTACTTACACGCGGTTTAACGGAACCTCTTTAACAACCTTGGCCCTAGCGCCTAGCACCTCGGACCTGATTTTATGAAATTTTCCATCTACCGTTTCGATCCGGATAAAGACAGCAAGCCCTACATGCAGGATTACGAACTGGGTGAAGACCAGCTGCAACCGGGCTGGATGCTGCTGGACGCCTTGCTGGAGCTGAAAGCGCAGGATGAAACACTGAGTTTCCGGCGCTCCTGTCAGGAAGGCGTGTGCGGATCGGATGGCATGAACATCAATGGTCGAAACGGTTTGGCCTGTGTCACGCCGCTGGCCCAGTTGAAATCACCGATTGAATTGCGCCCGTTGCCGGGGCTGCCGGTGATTCGCGATCTGATCGTGGATCTGACACAGTTCTATACCCAATACCGTACCGCCAAACCCTATCTCATCAATAATGATCCCGAGCCGGAGGTCGAGCGTCTGCAATCGCCGGCCGACCGGGATAAGCTCGACGGTTTGTACGAATGCATCCTCTGCGCCTGCTGTTCCACCAGTTGTCCGTCCTTCTGGTGGAACCCGGATAAATTTCTGGGTCCGGCGGCATTGCTGCAATCCTGGCGTTTTCTTGCCGACAGTCGTGATCAGGCGACCGATGTGCGCCTCGATGAACTCGAAGGCCCGTTCAAGTTATTCCGCTGTCATACCATTATGAACTGTGTCGAGGTCTGCCCCAAGGGACTCAACCCGACCCGCGCTATCGGCCACATCAAAGAATTGATGCTGAAGCGGTCGATGTGATGCAGGTGCTACCAGACGCTACTGAAATTAACCGGTTGCGTTGGCAGTGCCGGCGCGGGATGCGCGAGCTGGATCTGCTGTTGCTGCAGTTTCTGGATACGGGTTATGCCGATCTGGATGCCACCGGCGCACAGGCCTTTCTGCGCTTATTGGATAGCCCCGACGCCGTGCTCCTGGAATGGTTGCTCGGTCGTCAACGCCCCAGCGACAAGGAAGTCGCCGATGTCGTCCAACGTATTCGCGGCGCCGCTGCGACTTGATATACAACCGACACGCCGGCGTCGCATTTGGCGTTGGTTGACGCATCTTGCCGTCCTTACAACCTTACCCCTGTTGCAATCGCCTTGGTTGATAACCGTTGTCCTGGCCTGTCTGATGTTGAGCCTGTATCGCACACGCACTGCATCACCGCTCACACTGTTGTGGCGGAGTGATGATCAATGGACGCTGTATGAGAACGGCATCGCAGTCAGTGCTCAGCTGGAAGGGATAGCGTTCGTACAAACCTGGCTGGTTATTCTGCCTCTGCGGCCGATTAATTCACGACGGCTGCGTCATATCCCCCTGTTTCCGGATGAGCTGCCGGAACCGGCGTTTCGGCGCCTGCGAGTAAGATTAAGGATGCATCAGGCCGAACGGACCGATGGCGACAAGCTGCGGTCATGAACGGGAGTTATTGGCTCCAAGCCGGTAGGCTCTGGTACCCAGGTGCTGTTGTTGTTATCGCTGGCATTTCAGCTTAACGTCCTACCACAACCACGCCGGCTGCCGTACCATGTCGCATCATGGCTATCGAAATCGAACGTAAATTCCTGGTGCTGAATGACAATTGGCGCGAGGCGGCGGAGGCCGGGCAGCAGTTAAAGCAGGGCTATCTCAGTCGGGTGACCGGCGATGCCGGCGTGCGCAGCTCGGTACGCGTGCGCACGGACGGCGTGCGGGCCTTTCTCAATATCAAGAGCGCCACGCTGGGCATCCGTCGCACGGAATACGAGTATCCGCTGCCGCTGGTGGACGCCGAGGAAATGTTGGCGAATCTGTGTGTCGGCGCGGTGGTGGAGAAGACCCGTTATCATGTCCCGGTCGGCGCGCATGTCTGGGAGATCGACGTGTTCGCCGGCGCCAATGCCGGACTGATCGTGGCTGAAATCGAATTGAACGACGAAGCCGAGAGCTTTGTGCGTCCCGATTGGTTGGGCGCGGAGGTTTCAGCAGATCCACGTTACTATAATGTCTGCCTGGCCGATCACCCTTACTCTAGCTGGTAACCTGGATGTCCCTTTTACTGCCGCGTTTGCTGTTCGTCTCGATGCTGATTGTCAGCATCCTGTCAGGTTGTTCACGGCCGGATCATGATTCAATCCGTCTGGCCATTGCCGGTGACGCCGCAAACCTGGACCCGCGCTTCACCACGGACGCCACGTCGGCACGGATCAACCGGTTGATTTATGCGCGGCTGGTCGATTTCGATGAACAGACGCAACCCAAAGCGGCCTTGGCAAGCTGGGAACAATTCGCACCGACCTATTACCGTTTTCATCTGGGTTCGGAGGGACGCACCTTCCATGATGGCACTCGCCTGACCAGTCGGGATGTAAAGGCGACCTACGATTTCATCCTCGATCCCGCCAACGGCTCTCCGCACCGGGCCTCGCTGGCGCTGATCGAGCGTATCGACGTGGTTGACGAAGATACATTGGATTTCTTTCTGCAGCGGCCCGATCTATTGTTTCCGGGTTATCTGGTCATTGGTATCCTGCCCGAGCGTCTGGCGAGATTAGCCAAGGATGAATTGTTCACACCACTAGGTAGCGGTCCGATGCTGTTCCTGGAACGTCCCAGCCCCGGCATTGTGCGTTTACAACGTCAGGAAGACGGGCAGCTCATCGAGGTGGTCAGGGTCCCGGACGCGACGGTGCGGGTTCTGAAACTGATGCGCGGCGAAGTGGACTTGTTGCAGAACGATTTGCCTGCCGAACTCATTACCTATCTGAATCAGGATCCGGAAATTCAGGTGCGGCGTGCAACCGGCAGCAATTTCGCGTATCTGGGGTTCAATATCGCGGATGAGGATACCGGCAAGATCGAAGTACGGCTGGCCATCGCTCATGCCTTGAATCGCGAGCGCATTATCCAATATGTTCTGGACGAGGGCGCACGTCCCGCGGGTGCGCTACTGCCACCGGATCATTGGGTAGGGCATCCGGAACTCAAGGGTGTGGCCTATGATCCGGAACGGAGCCGTGCACTACTGGCCGAAGCCGGTTATGGACCGGACAATCCGCTGCGGCTGACCTATAAAACCTCCAGTGACGCGGTGCGTATTCGGCTCGCTACAGTGATTCAGAGTCAGCTGGCAAAGGTCGGTATCGACGTGTCGCTCAAGACCTACGATTGGGGCACATTCTACGGTGATATCAAGGCGGGACGGTTTCAACTTTACAGTCTCTCCTGGGTAGGGATTAAATCGCCGGATATCTTCCGTTATGTGTTTCACAGCAACTCAGCGCCGCCTGAGGGCGCGAACCGGGGAAATTTCCAGGATGCCACGGTCGATACCTTAATCGAGGCGGCGGAGCAGGTACAGGATACGGCCAGTCAGGTCATTCTTTATAGGGCGCTGCAGGAACGTTTGCTTGCGACTTTGCCCGTTGTTCCGCTGTGGTATGAAGATCAGGTCTATGCGACGCGGGAGGGCATCAACGGTTACGTCCTCGCGCAGGACGGTAATTATGATGGATTGCTCACGGTGCATCATGGTGAACCCTGATCCCGCAACAAGCCTGATCCGCATCAGTCTAGCCTCGCAACGACTTGAGTTGTTGCGCGAAGGTCGAATTGAGCACAGCTATAGGGTGTCGACCGCAACCAACGGTCCAGGAGAACAGAGCGGTAGTGGTTGTACGCCCTGCGGCTGGCATGAAATCCGCGCCAAAATCGGCGCGGGTTGTGCGCCCGACACAGTGTTCGTCAGCCGGCGACCGACCGGAGAAATCTATACTCAAGAATTGGCCGCCGCCTATCCGGAACGCGACTGGATTCTGAGTCGTATTCTCTGGCTGCGGGGTTTGGAGCGCGGTCTGAATCGGCACGGTCGTGTCGACAGCATGCGCCGTTATATCTATCTGCATGGATGCCCGGATAGCGAACCGATGGGCATTCCGCGCTCGCATGGCTGTGTGCGCATGCGCAATGCGGATGTCATTGACCTGTTTGATCGGGTGGCTGCGAGCACGCGAGTGTGGATTCAGAAGGCCGCGTTCGATAAGCAAACGCCGACTCAACCTCGTTAAGAATCACGTTTATCTCGTAGGTACTGGTGAGCGTAGCGAATCGCGACGATAGCGGGCGGATGTTCTGGTGTTAAGCCGTCATTCCGGCGAATGCCGGAATCCATGTAATTCAAGGCGCTAGATTCCGGCATTCGCCGGAATGACGAATTATTACAATGTTCCCCTAATTGGGCTTCTTGATAGAGACAATTTCCGGGCGTGGGTTGTGGCTGCGCAACCCCCAGGGGCTGGTCTGTAACCAATGTTCAAGTTCGGTGGCATTAAGCGGGCGGCTGATGAAATAGCCCTGCGCCATGTCGCAACCGAGCATCTCCAATAACTGCAGTGCGTCCCTGTCCTGCACGCCTTCGGCTACCACCTCGCGGCCGATGTTGTGACTGAGATCGATGATCGATCGGACAATTACGGCATTATTCTCGTCCTCAGCCATATCGATCACAAAGGATTTGTCGATTTTCAGTTCGTTCACGGGCAGACGCTTGAGATAGCTGAGCGAAGACATGCCGGTACCGAAATCGTCAATCGCCAGACGAACACCCATACTCGACAGGCGTTCCAGAATCTCCATGGCATTCGCCAGATCGGACATCATGGCGCTCTCAGTCAGTTCAATATCCAGATGGCAGGCCGGCATACCCGCTGCATGCAGCCGTGCGGCGATATGATCTGGCAAGGCCATATTGTGCAGACTGTGCGCGGAAAGATTAACGGCGATACGCAGATTGATCCCGCGGGAACGCCACTCGCAGCATTGCTGGATGGATTCCTGCAACACCCAGTCGGTAAGGCTGGAGATCAGCCCGTTCTGTTCCGTCAAAGGGACGAATTCATCGGGCTGTATCAGTCCCAGTGTCGGATGTTGCCAGCGTACCAGCGCCTCGACACCCACAGTGCGCTGCTGACGTAAATGCACTTTGGGCTGGTAGTGCAGTACCAGCTGGTTTTTGCTGATCGCATCGCGCAGCTCACCGATCAGGGTCAGGCGGCGCACACTGTGCGGATCCTGATCCTGTGCATACAGGCTATATCCGAGATTATTGCGTTTGGCCTGATACATGGCCACATCGGCGTGCTGCAGCAGCGTCTCGGCGTCATTGCCATGCAAGGGATACAGTGCGATACCGATACTGGTTTTGATCGAGATCGACATGCCATTCACCGGAATGGCGATATCCAGGGCGGCCAGCAGTTTATCGGCGCAGTTGCGTGCATCATCGGCATCGGCATCCGGAATCAGTACCGCAAACTCATCGCCACCAAGACGGGCCACGGTGTCCGTCTCACGGAGTGCGGCGGATATGCGTTTTCCGACCTGCTGAAGCACATAATCGCCGAAATGATGCCCGAGGGTGTCATTCACCTCTTTGAAGCGATCAAGATCCATGAGAAACAAGGTAAGTGGGTGGCCGTCTCGATGGGCACGGTGCAAGGCCTGCTCGACGCGATCATAGAGCAGCGTGCGATTGGGCAGGTCGGTCAGTTCGTCGTGTAACGACTGGTGTATCAGCCGGGCATTCTGGTTGCGCAGATGCTTGGTCAGTAATGCTGTGATAATCAGCGCGCCCCAGATGGCGATCCAGATGACGACCACGCCGGTCACCAGCAAGCGCATACCGAGGGTTTTGATAATGGCGAATTCGGCGGCGATAGCAGGATGGACGACGGTCAATCGCAGATTGGTCGTCGGGATGAACACCGAAGCCCAGTTGTAGCGTGTGCTGTCTATATCCATGTTTCCCGAGCGCGGGAGTGGATCGTTGGCGAGGGTGGCGAGGAGTTTATCTCTGTCGGGAAAATCAGTGCGCTGAATTTCGGGTAGATTTACCAGCGTGCCGTTGGCTGTGTGCACGACAACCAATGTTGCCTGTTGCAGGTAAGGCAGGCGGAGGCTGAAATTTGGGTCGAACCTATAGGGTTTGTCTTGCAGATACGGAGCAAGATAGCCGGCAATGTTTTCCAATGCGCGCTGCAGGGTCAGCGTCTCCTGGCGCGCAGCCGCATCTTCAGCAATACGATAGGCCACAATGCCGAATACGGTCAGTACCAGCAAGGCGATCGCCACAAACGACGCGAGCAGTCGCGTTCTTATCTGCATGAGTTATTTGACTATCAGTCGTCTTGATTATTGGTATTTATGCCGGCCAGGGTATAGAACGGACATACCCTGAAGAGCGCGGCGACGAGATTGAGAAGACCGAACAAGCCGACAAGGGTGGCGATGAGTCGATCAGTGATTAAGGCATCATCCACGAAGCCGACCCACATCAGTGCCAAGCCGATGCCGATACGCAGAATCTGGTCAAGTCGTCCAACATTGTGGATCCATTGCAGGCCCATTGTAGGTCTCGCTCTGTCGGTGATGCTTTCGCCAACCCGTACGTACTTTTACCATATACTGTACTTATAGCGTTTATAGCGCATCATCCTTGAATGTACCATGTCACTTGACACTAGATCAGGGCAATAGAGTCATCTGGTTAAGTGGGTATAATGCCCGCTTGCAGGCAGCAGGGCAGGCAGTCTGATGCGGAAGGGAGCACGTTTATGTGGTTAGTCATTCTGCGGCGTCTGACCAGTACCGCTGTGGTGGTGCTGGGTGTCGTGGTCCTGGTTTTCCTGCTGATCCATCTCATTCCCGGTGATCCCGTCGATGTCATGTTGGGGGAGTCCGCGCAGACAGCTGACCGCGAGGCGTTACGGGTTTCGCTGGGGCTGGATAAGCCGGTCATCGATCAATTAATCATTTATATCAAAGGCTTGATAAACTTTGACCTGGGCCGATCACTGCATTCCCAGCAGCCCATAACAGCCCTCTTGGCGGAGCGACTGCCCGCGACGATAGAGCTGGCGCTGGCGGCCTTGTTGGTGACACTGGTTTTGGCGTTGCCGTTGGGTCTGATCGCCGCGGCGCGACACAATACCGCCTGGGACCAGGGTGCGATGGCCTTTTCGCTGTTGGGCGTGTCGATCCCCAATTTCTGGATGGGGCCGTTGTTGATTCTGGTCTTCGCGCTGTGGCTGGGATGGTTTCCGGTCAGTGGTCGCGAAGAGGCGGGCGCGGTCATTCTCCCAGCCCTGACACTGGGGACATCGCTCTCCGCCATCCTGGCCCGCATGATCCGCAGTAGCGTCCTCGAGGTGCTTGGCGAAAATTTCGTCCGTACCGCCTACGCCAAAGGGCTATCACGTCGACAGGTATTGATTCGACATGCGCTGCCCAATGCCCTGCTGCCGGTGATTACGATCCTGGGGTTGCAATTAGGCACGCTGCTGGCCGGCGCGGTGATTACCGAAACGGTGTTCTCCTGGCCAGGCATCGGACTGTTGACCATTGAAGCCATTCAATCCCGCGACTATCCGGTCGTCCAGGCGTGCGTACTGTTGATCGCGCTTACCTATGTGGTGATCAACAGTTTCACTGATCTTTTGTATGCGCTGATCGATCCACGTATTCGGGTAGGGACCTGAATATGCAACTCTGGTTTCCGGTATTCATCCTGACTCTCTGGGCCGTATTCGGCATTGCCGCTCCCTGGTTATCGCTCGATCCGAACAGCATTCATCTGGAACGCATACTGGCGACGCCTATGGCTTCGGGTGGGTTGGGCTATGACGATCTGGGTCGACCGCTGTTCGATCGGCTTGCCGCCGGTGCGACAACCTCGTTCCTGGTGGCGTTCTGGGTTGTCAGCCTATCGTCGATCTTCGGTACTTTGATCGGCAGTTTCAGTGCCTATGTCGGGGGTGTCTGGGATCGTCTGCTGACGCATGTTATCGATCTGTTTCTGGCGTTCCCCGGCATTCTGCTGGCGATTGCGTTGGCCGGTATTCTCGGTCCCGGTATCGAAAACGTGGTCATCGCCCTGACCATCGTCGGCTGGGTAGGTTATGCCCGCCTGGCGCGTGCCCAGGTGTTATCGTTGAAAACCCGCGATCACGTATTGGCTGCCGTTGCATTGGGCGTGCCGCGCGCGCGCGTGGTGCGTGCGCATTTATTGCCGTTGATCAGCGCGCCACTGATTGTCGAGGCAACCTTCGGTGTCGCCTCGGTGGTGATTGCTGAAGCCGGCCTGTCGTTCCTGGGGCTGGGTGTCCAGCCTCCGGAAGCCTCCTGGGGCAGTATGGTTCGTGACGGCACGCGCTATCTGCTGGTCGCGCCGCACATGGTCATAGTGCCCGGCCTGGCCATGGTCGTGGTGGTGCTCGCAGTCAATCTTCTGGGTGATCGCTTGCGTGACCGCCTGGATGTGAAAAGTATCGCGAATCAGCCTTAACCGCGGCCATTGTATGCACACTCTGCCTATCACCTCGTACATGCAAAGGAAGTTTGAATGTCATTAGGGCATGTCATGACCGACATCGCCGGTACGGCGCTCAGCGATGAGGATCGCCGTCGTCTGCGTCATCCGCAAGTGGGTGGTGTCATTCTGTTCTCGCGCAATTACGAATCCCCGCAACAGCTCACCGCACTGGTAACTGAGCTGCATGCCTTGCGCGAACCGCGCCTGTTGATTGCCGTGGATCAGGAGGGTGGTCGCGTGCAGCGTTTCCGCGACGGTTTTACGCGACTGCCGCCGGTTGGCGAATTGGGTCGCGTCTATGATCGCGATCCGCAGCGTGCGCTCAGTCTGGCGACGACCACCGGTTGGTTGATGGCGGCGGAACTGCGTGCCGTCGGTGTTGATCTCAGTTTTGCGCCGGTTCTGGATTTGAATCGGGAGATCTGCCCGGTGATCGGTGATCGCGCCTTTCATCGCAATCCCGAGGTTGTCGCCGGGCTCGCGCATGCCTATCAAAAAGGCATGCTGGCAGCGGGTATGCAGGCAGTCGGCAAGCATTTCCCCGGGCACGGTGGCGTGACGCTGGATTCACACCTGGCCTTGCCAACGGATACACGCGATCTGGTGGATATCCAAATGGAAGATATGCTGCCGTTCGTGCGCATGATTCATCAGGGCCTGGCAGGAATAATGGTTGCGCATGTGGTGTACAGCGCTGCGGATACCCACCCGGCAGGTTTCTCGGCGTATTGGCAGCGCGTACAGTTGCGCGGTGAATTGGGTTTTCAAGGCGTGATATTCAGCGACGATCTGAGTATGGCGGCAGCGGATTGCGCCGGAGATTATCCCGCCCGCGCCGCGGCCGCGTTGCGTGCCGGTTGCGACATGATTCTGGTATGTAACCGTAGTGATGCGGCGGATCAGGTGCTCGACAGTTTGACGGGTTATGCGGAACCCGCCGGACTTGCTCGGCTCGCGCGCCTGCATGGTCGTCAGGGTCAGGATTGGTCAAGTCTGCATGCCTCAGAGTCGTGGCAGCGCGCCGTGTCGGCCGTCAACAGTTATGATGAAGCTCCGTTGTTGGATATGGATATGTAAGGATGGATGGTGGATAGATCTGCACAGTCATCGACCGAGCCAACTGACGCATGACACGACCACGCATCGGTATAGCCCTAGGCGGTGGCGCGGCGCGTGGCTGGGCTCATATCGGTATTTTACGCTGGCTACGTGAGCAGGGTCTGTATCCGGATGTGATCTGCGGCACCTCTATCGGCGCGCTGGTCGGCGCGGCGGCAGCGGCCGATGGGCTCGATGATATGGATGCCTGGGCGCGTACACTCGATTGGCAGGATGTGGTTTCCTATCTGGATGTCAGCTTCAACGGTGGACTCATTCACGGTAAGCGGCTGTTCCAGTTTTTCGAAACCCAATTTCCCGATTGTGACATTACTGAACTGCCGCGACCGTTCGGTGTGGTCGCCACGGAATTATCGTCGGGACAGGAAGTCTGGTTCCGAGAAGGATCGATGTATCGCGCCATACGCGCCTCTGTCGCCCTACCTGGCCTGTTTACACCGGTCAAACATCATGATCAGTGGCTGGTTGATGGTGGCCTGGTGAATCCGGTGCCTGTGTCGCTGTGTCGTGCTCTGGGTGCCGAGCGCGTGATCGCGGTCGATCTGAATGCCGATCTGTTGAGTCGCCGCGCGGCGGATTTGCAGGGCATCGAGTCCAATCGTCTGGATAAGGCCTTCAGTCGTATGCAGGAAATTCCCTGGCTAGCGAACTTGGGTGATGGGCTCATGAATCGCACTCAAAAATGGGTCAATGATCTAACCCGGAACGGTGATTCGCTACCGTCCATGGTCGACGTGATTGCGCAAAGCGTTTACATTATGCAGGTTCGCATCACGCGAGCGCGCATGGCGGGAGATCCCCCTGATGTGCTGTTTGCGCCAAAGCTTGGGCATATCCGTCTCCTGGAATTTCATCGTGCGGCAGAGGCCATAGATGAAGGTTATCGTTGCGCTGCTGCCGCTGCTGCTAGTATTGAAGAGCAACTCCGTTAAGTGGTCGCCTTTCGAGGGTATATGTCGGATGCGCCAAGTGGCCTGAATCCGATCTACGTCATCTATGGCAGATAAATTACTCATCATCATGGCCAATGCCGATCCGAACAATGGATCAGAACTGGGCGTGCCTATCTACCAGGCCACGGTTGCCGCGGCCATGGAATACGAAGTCGAAATTGTATTGACTGGTCGTTGTGCAGTGCTGGCCAAACCGAGCCTGGCTGAAAAACTGTTTGTCCAGGAAGGCGGCAAAAGCATTTATGATTTCATCAAAGATGCGCACGAGGCAGGTGTGATTATCAAAGTCAGCACGCCGGTATTGGAACAATGGGGCGATGACCTGATCCCGGAAATATTCGAAATTGTCGGTGAAGCCTACGTGATCAGCGAGGCCATGAACGACGATACCGTTACCTTCACTTACTGAGGCAGGCATGTCGATCACAGCCGAGCAGGCCCAAGCGGTCTACGCGCAAGCGAAAGAGTTATACAACCAAGAACAGGTCAATCATGCCCTGGATCGCATGGCCGCAGCAATTTGCCTCGAACTGGCCGAACTTGACCCCATTGTCATCTGTGTGATGACCGGTGGCTTGATACCGATGGGGCATCTGCTGACGCGTATGAACTTTCCACTGCAAATTGATTATCTGCATGCGTCGCGTTATCGCGGCGCGACCAGTGGCGGTGAGTTGCACTGGACCGTGCGTCCCTCGTTGCCCCTGGCAGGACGCACCCTGTTGGTGGTTGATGACATCCTCGATGAGGGACTGACGCTGGCGGCGATATTGGCCTACCTCAATGAGCAGGGTGCCGCTGCTGTCTACAGCGCTGTGCTGGTCGAGAAGATACATGATCGACGCACAGCAGGTGTGAGTGCGGATTTCGTCGGCATTGAAGTGGAAGACCGTTATGTGTTCGGCTGCGGCATGGATTACCACGGTTATCACCGCAACCTCCCCGGCATCTATGCCGTGCGGGAAGACTGATCCATTCATTCTGAATTTTCGGAGAACGATTCACTATGGCCGAATTGGCGATTATCGGTGGCACCGGGCTGACCAGCCTTAAGAATCTGCAAATCGAACGGCGTGAAGTCATGCACACGCCCTACGGCGAGCCGTCCGGCCCTCTGGTGCATGGATTGCTGTGCGGTAAACAAGTGGTGTTTCTGCCGCGCCACGGTACCGCGCACACCATCCCGCCACACGAGGTCAACTATCGCGCCAATCTCTGGGCCTTGCAGCATATCGGTATCACCAAGGTGATTGCCGTGGCTGCCGTGGGTGGGGTTACCTCGGCCATGAAGCCAACGGCCCTGGTGATTCCGGATCAGATTATCGACTACACTTGGTCGCGTCAGCACACTTTCTTTCAGGGTGATCTCAGTCATGTGACTCACATCGACTTCACGGAGCCCTATTGCGCGGATTTGCGTGAGGTTCTGATTGCCGCCGGCAAGGCCGCGGGCATCGATGTCATCAATGGCGCTACTTACGGTGCAACGCAAGGCCCACGTTTGGAGACGGCAGCCGAAATCACGCGTATGGAACGTGATGGCTGCGACATTGTCGGTATGACCGGTATGCCGGAGGCCGCACTCGCGCGCGAACTGGAACTTTGCTACGCGGCCTGTGCCGTCTGCGCCAATTGGGGGGCAGGGCGTGGGGAAGGCGAAATCAGCATGGATGAGATCGAACGTAATTTGAAGGTTGGAATGGATCGGGTGCGTGGTCTGCTGGAGCAGGTTATTCCAATGATTGATTGATCGGCGTATGCAAGGACATATGGCGTGCAGCCGTAATTATCCCACCAGGGACGAGTAATGGCAGAAGACACGGGGAAAGAGAGTAAATCCTCAACGCGGCTGAGTGATGAGCAGCGCAAGCGTATTGAGGAGAAGGTGCGAGGTGCCAGAGGGAAAAAACACTCAAGTGAGTCCGTTTCGACACAACGATCAATGCCAACACGGGAGGCGGCTGAACAGATCGACACTCCAGAATCCTCTGCCAAGGCCAAAGAATCCATTTCTGACAATTCCGCAGCCTCTAATTTTGAGCCGATCGATAAGCAGCAGCGCGAGGCGCTGCGAAAGCAGGTGGAGGCTCGTCTTAAATCGAAGAATAAATTTCTAGAATTGCGTAAACGTTTGCTCTCCATGGCAGGTAAGGAGGCGGCAATCGATGATCTGTACCCCTACAACGATCTGCTGCTGGACCGCGGCCAGACGTGGAACAGTCTGGAGGTTAATCTTATTTCAGGTCCGGAGATGGTCACGGAACGCAGTGTGGCCAGACTCTGGCGACTAAGCCCCGCCCTCTACAGCATTGCTGTTGGTTATGCGTTAGACGCGGCCGGTACTTGGCATAAGCACTCTTGGTTGATCGCGCTGCATAAAGTGCAGGAAGTAAAGCTGAAGTATGCGGTCTATTATGGTGTGCTGCTTTCGGCCAAAGAGAGTGAGGTGTTTGCAATTAGTGCATTGGGCAAACCATGAGCGTAGTAGCCACGACGTAATCTGACAGTCAGTGCCCAATTTGATGAACTCTTGAATGTCTGGTTAGAACAAAGCCTTCAAATGCATTTATCCTGGCTAGTATGCTGCTTACGGTGATTACAGGACCTTGGGGCTAACCGGTTGAATCCGCAACCCAAAGGGGGCCTACAGGTTCAAGGTGGGTAGGTGGCTGAGAACAAGCCAGGACGACAGAAGTAGGCGGCCACCAGACGCGAATATTCCGCGCTGTATTAGCGGGTATGTTGGGACGTCGCTACCCTGCTATGGCAAGTGACTGCGAATATCAGGGGGCGCCATCGTTATCGATGGCATTCGATCAGAGCGTTCCAGCTTGCGCCTGCGATCCGGTTCCTCTAGATTGGCGCGAAAGGGCTGTTAAGACCCACACAATAAAGCCAACAAATCCGGGGAGCAGGGACGTTGCCTCCATATCTTTCTACACATTTCAGGTTCTTGTGCTTCCTGCGATTATGGGTTGTCGCCGGTATTTTTAGCCTAATTCCCTCTATATCACCTGCCGGAACTCTGGTCGCAGGTGATTTGGCCCCCAGAGGGGCGCCGAACTCCGAGTTGAACGTAGCAGACGTTTTGATCTTGCAACGCGCTGTGATGGGTGTCATCACGCTGACAGACGACGAGCGTTTGGTTGGGGACGTGGCGCCCGTGGGCAATCCGGATGGACTGCTCAACGCGGCGGATGTCGCTGTGCTGATGCGTGCCGTCCTTGGTGCGATAAGCCTGGCACCGATCACCGACAACGATCCACCAAGCCCTGCGAACACGGGACTGATTTCGGTTACCGATCCAGCTGGCGGAACCTCGACCATCACAGGCGCACCGGGTAGCGCGGCCGGTTTCTCGACCATCACCTTGGTGAATTATTCGACCGGATTCACTACCACCATCACGACCGACGCCGCGGGTGAGTTCACGGCGAATGCTCCGGCATCGGCGGGCCAGGTTTACTCCTTGACGGTCACGGATCGAGCGGGCAACACCAGCCAGACGATTAGCCTCGCCATCGGGTCGCTACTCGAATTGACCATCACAGCGCCAGTCGACGGCGAGCAAATTACCGATGACGCTGTATTGGTCACGGGTACATTCTCAGGCCCATCCGGCACGGCTGTACGGGTTAATGGTCAGTTGGCTTGCTTATCTGCAAATAGCTTTTATGCGGAGAATGTGGCATTGGCCGCGGGAAACAACGATATCGTCGCGGTAGCCAGCGCGCCCGACGGCATCTCCCTGACGCGAAGCCTCCAGGTCGACGGCGCGAGTCCCGCGGCCATTCTAATACGAGCAGATGTGCCCTGCGGTTATGCTACCCATAACGTCACCTTCCAATTGACGGACACCGCCGAGGCGGGAATCCAACAGTTCACCGCCGACTTCGATGACGATGGCACCATCGACCTGACGGCCACAGCCGCGGGAGATTATCAGTATTCCTACGTGACGCCGGGCGTGTATCGCGCGCACTTCACGACCACGGATGCAGCGAACACTGTACATGCTGGCTACCAGACCATCGTCGTAGGAGACACTCAGACGCTGGACGCCCATCTTCGCGCCACCTTCTCCGCTTTCCTGGATCGTCTGCGGATCGGTGCCATCGATGGCGCCTTGAATTATCTGGCCGAACCGATGCGCACCAAGTACGAGCCCGTATTCAGGGAAATACAAGGTGACCTTCCGGCAATGGTTGATCAGCTCGGTACTTTGGAAGGCGGTGGTGTAAATGGACGAATTGCCCGCTACACGGTCGTGCGGGACGAAAATGGAACCCCGGTGGGATTCCCGCTGTTCTTCATCGAGGACGGCGATGGCGTATGGCGAATCGGAGATATGTGAGCGACATGCAAAGCGAAACACAGCCAATGAAAAAGTGGCGATTGCCCAAGGTCTTCCTGATTCTTATCGCTCTGGCCTACCTGGGTTTCCAAGGGCTGGGATTTGTTGGGGCTACCGGGCGATCCATCCATGGCGTCGTCACCGATGCAGAGACTGGGCAGCCGATCGAAGGGGCGATTGTCGCAGTAAAATGGGTCGGAACTGTAAGCATGATTGTGGATGCCCAGACACGATGTTATTGGGTGGAGAGCGCGGTCACAGACGAGAAAGGGGAGTACAAACTATCCCGCTGGTGGAACCTCAAGCGTTGGGTTCCTTTATTCGACCGGTTCATCAATATAAAGGCATATAAATCTGGATACCATCACGGACGCAATCCACGCATAGATGTGTTTGATGTTTCTATGCAGAAAAATACCGATCCCTATGCCAAACGTTTCGCGGCACTAAAGCAACTTGTCCCCGCGGCTTCATGTCACGGCGCCGCTAATGGCGAGAAGGGACTCTATCCTTTCTACAAGGCCATGGCCGATGACGCGGCAAAATACGCAACGACTTATGACCAGCGTAAGGACGTGCGTTGGTTCCAGGAAATCGCTGCGGGCAAGCTTGTCGATACATATCGGGATATGACCGGTAGTGAATATCGCGAACAACTCAAGAAAATAATGGAAAAAGGACTTCCATGATGAATTGGCGCTACACGCTTCTGTTTCTTGCTGTGTACGCATTTGTGGGCAGCGCGTCCGCATACGAGCTGTATACGCATGCGGCCATTACTCGGGAGGCATACGAGCGCACGGTTTTGGCCGATCCAGTGGTTCTCGATGATATGGGGCTTAATGCGATCTCTGGATATCTCGGCAAAGATTATTTTGACTTGCGAAACGGGATTCCTCGTTCTATGACCGACAACGACTTTGAGCAGGTCATTATAAGAGATGTCGGTGCTGATGAGCTGACCCTGCAAGGTTGGCTGATGCGCGGCGCCATTCGCGAAGACGATATGCCTCTGCCGTTTGGAAAGAATCCCCAGGATTTGTCCCCGCCAGATTTGCCGTTTTACCGGGTATTCAACCATTTTTATGATCCTGTTTATAACCGACCGCTGACAGTACCTCCAGCATTTCAAAGTTGGCTCGTTGCGCTCAACGACGGCGCAGTCCAGACGGCAGTCGATTGGGCAACGGGTAGCGTGAGTTCATTCGGGGCGCCAAATACTCTGAACACGGACCGGCGGAATCATTTCACGCTGGTCGATGCACGCGAGGCGATGTACCGTGCTGTGACCGGTCGGGACGTTGCAGGCAATACGGATATTGGGCCTAATGGAACACCGGCGACCAAAGAAGTACGAGATGCCTACTGGGCTACTGTATTCAGGTCCTTGGGAGATGTTGTCCACCTCGTACAGGATATGGGGCAACCCCAGCACACGCGAAACGAGGCGCATAGCCCGGCGAATGCCCTGGTTCAGGGTGATCACATAACGGTATTCGAGGCACTGACTGAACAGCGTGCTCGCGGTGAATCCTATACGTGTCTCAATAGCAGTGTTCCGATTAATGTTACTGGGCTCGCATTTTCTGATTATTCCGTCCCTACGTTTTCCAGTTACAGCGAGGCATTCAGCACTTCCCCGGGCGGAAATGTGTCGCAGGGGCGTGGGCTCGCCGACTATAGTAATCGAGGCTTCTTTACCGCGGGCAAGAACTTCGGCAACACAGAATATGCTTTGCCATCGAGCAACCTTGCCAACTACAGTTTACAACCTGTGACTGACCCGAATCCCTGCCAGGCTGTCGGAAGGCAAGCTGAGCTTCTGAGAGGGACAGTACCCGACCTGGTTGGTAGCACCGGCACGGGTATCGCATTGACGGCGCGCGGACTCTGGGATGTGCCCGGTTATTTTATACCGCGCGAAGAAACCAAGTACTCAATGAATGAGACGGTTTACTACGAGAACGCAGATCTTCTGGTCACACGCGCGGCATCCTATAGCGCAGGAATCATCAACTATTTCTTCCGTGGCAAGATCGATTTCGTCAAAGACCCGCAGAACAATGCTCAGTACATCATTCGCAATCTCGGCAGTGAGGAGATGGAAGGCACGTTTGCGCTCTACTATGACGACGTAGACGGGATTCGTTACCCCATTCCCAGTGCAAGCTGGCAACTAACTCTTTCGTCTGGACAAGATAGCACTCCAGTGTCGTTCATGCTGCCGATAAATCCTGCGCCCGCGAATTCTGATTACTATCTTGTCTTCAATGGCCGAATGGGCAATGAATCGCCTTGGGCCCATTCCGTTGGAGCCGTTGCTGTCAAATACATTTCTGAATATTGGGAATCCTGGGGCGAAACGCTGGCAGAGAATCATGGGTGGGTCTATGCAACACAAGATGAGGTGTTCTCAGAACCGCCGCTAACACCGATAGATGGAATCGTTACACTAGATACGCGTTTAGCGCCAAATCGCGAATTGGATGTGGTGTTTGCGTTACTCCTTCTGTGCGAGGACGAAACATGCGCGACATCTGGAGATTCGGGGACTCATAGTAGGTACATGAGGGTTAGGTTACGGGCCGATAGCGCGCCATTTTATTATTCAGGCGGGTGTAGTGAGGGGGTTATTGGATTTGGGAATGGATTAATTTCGATTCCCATACGCTATGCGCCTGATGTTGAAAATCGTTTCGAGCCAATAGGCGATTCGGCCTTTATTTATAACAACGGAAACTTTGCAGATTATGTAGTTCCGATATCTCTGGGCGAGACTGGTGGGTTGATCTTCGGGGTCGTTGATAGCGATGGAGCGACCGGATGCTCCGATACGTACTTTAAGGTCGATATAGACTACATAGATTTCATTCTGTGATATGGGCTTGGAGGGGCTGGCGACTATTAAAGGGTAAGATGTCTCTTGGGTGCTCGGAGCTAATGTCTCTGCGACGAACCGAAACCATCCTGAAGCCTACCTCTTGGCGAACATCCACGAACTGCGACGACCGCTTCTGGCCGAACTCGGTAAATGCTACTTTCAGAAATCTGCTTTACCTGGGGATCGCTCCCGGTCGTTAGCAGACGAAGATGGGACGCCGAAGCATTGCCCCCCGACGTTTCGTTGGCCAAAAAACGGCCAACGTAAATCTGACATACACTGTCAGATCAAAATTCGGCTACTGCAGCTTATGAAACCCGCAATACGCAAATTCTTGTCTACTGCGCCACGACCACCGGCGTCACCTGCACTAACGCACCAAATCGTGGTTGATCCAGATAATGCAATTCACCGCTGCGCATCCGCCGGCTTTCCTTAAGCTGCAAGGCGGAGCCGGTGTTCGGGTCGATATAGATCAAATCAACGGCCATGTGTAGATAGCGCGAACGCGTAAGCGTCAGTGTGCCGTCCAATAGTGGTTGACCGGAAGCGCCTGTGATTCCCGCATCAAGATTGCTTTTGAGCTGTTGTAATAAAAACTTCGACGTGCCCACCGCGACCTCGGTCAAGGGTAATCCGCTACCCGCGGGTATCTGCACATGAATGGCTTTTGCCTGGCTACGCTCCCAGCCCGGCTGACGCCAGCGCCAATGTAGCAGTGGACGGTAAAGGCTGGAGCGGCGCATCGTGTCGGCAATAGCCTGTAGATTTCGCGCGCCTCCCGTCAATAGCCGGGTTCCACCCTCGCCAAGATCCAAGGCCTGTTCAGTCGCCGGGAAGGCCTTGGGTGTGGGCCATTGTTCCGCGCCATCATCGGCGCTGAGCGATGCATAGACTACGATCTCGACATCATAGTCCTGACTGGCGGCCCGGATTGCCGTCAGTGGCAGCAGGGCCAGTGAAGCCGCGATGATGAGCGAAAATAAAGTCGTTGCTTTGAAAGACATCTAGTCATCCTTTCCCGTCAGTTCCAGCAGAATCTGCCGTAGCGTGGCAAGGCGCACGCTGGCGTCAGGCATATCTGCAAAGAAGCGCAGTTTATCCGCGCCTTCCAATTTGTACCGCTTGGGCCGGGTCTGAATCAAGTGAATGATCCGCACCGGATCGACATTCGCCTCGGGTTGAAACAGCAGCCGACCAGCCGTGTCGCCCGCATCGATCTTACGGATACCCAAGGGCAATGCGAGCAATTTGAGTTCGGTAATGGCGAACAGATCCTTGACCGGTTGTGGTAGCAGGCCAAAGCGGTCGATCATTTCCACCTGCAGCTCGCGCAGTGCCTCGGCATCGGCCGCGCTGGCGATGCGTTTGTACAGGATCAGCCGGGCATGGACGTCGGGCAGGTAATCATCCGGTATCAATGCAGGGATATGCAGATCGATTTCCGCGCCATGATCCAGCGGCCGGTCGAGTTGCGGCTCCTTACCCTGCTTGAGTGCTTTGACCGCGCGTTCCAGCAATTCGGTATAGAGACTGAAGCCGACTTCGTGGATCTGACCGCTCTGATCCTCGCCGAGCAGTTCGCCGGCGCCACGGATTTCCAGATCATGTGTCGCCAGGGTGAAACCGGCGCCCAGATCTTCCAGAGAGGCGATGGCTTCGAGACGTTTCACCGCATCAGTGGTCATGGCGCGGCGCGGCGGCGCGATCAGATAGGCATAGGCACGGTGGTGTGAACGCCCGACCCGGCCACGCAATTGATGCAACTGGGCCAACCCCAGTTTATCGGCGCGGTTGATGATAATAGTGTTTGCCGTGGGCACGTCGATGCCGCTTTCGATAATGGTAGTACACACCAGGAGATTGCAGCGACGATGATAAAAATCGAGCATGACCTGTTCCAGATCGCGTTCTCGCATCTGACCATGACCGATTTGAATATTGGCCTCGGGCATAAGCTCACCCAGCTCGCGGGCGATGCGTTCGATACTCTCGACCTCATTGTGCAGAAAATACACCTGACCGCCACGCTTGATTTCGCGCAGGCAGGCCTCGCGCAAGGTCTGCTTGTCCCATTCGACAATGAAGGTCTTGATGGCCATGCGCAGCACGGGTGGCGTGGCGATAATGGACAGGTCGCGCAATCCCGCCAGGGACATATTCAATGTGCGCGGGATCGGGGTTGCGGTGAGCGTGAGCAGATCGACCTCGGCGCGCAGGGATTTCAGTCGCTCTTTATGGCGTACACCGAAGCGGTGCTCCTCGTCGATGATTGCCAGCCCCAGATTTTTGAATTTAACGCCTTCCTGCAGAATCTTGTGCGTGCCGATGACGATGTCGACCTTGCCGGCGGCGAGATCGTCCATGATCTGCTGCTGCTGTTTGGCAGTGCGGAAACGCGACAATACCTCGATGCGTAACGGCCAATCGGCCATGCGGTCGCGGAAGTTCTGAAAATGCTGCTGGGCAAGCAGGGTGGTCGGTACCAGTACCGCCACCTGCCGGCCAGCCTGTGCCGCCACGAATGCTGCGCGCATCGCCACTTCGGTTTTACCGAAGCCGACATCGCCACAGACGACACGGTCCATCGGTCGGGCACTGGCCAGATCTTCTAGTACGGCATCAATAGTGGTTTGTTGGTCGTGAGTTTCTTCGAACGGAAAGGTGCTGGCGAACTGGCGGTATTCTTCAGTGTGGATCTCGAAGGCGTATCCTTGACGTGCCAACCGGCGCGCCTGAATCTCCAGCAGCTCCGCGGCGGCATCGCGCACGCGTTCCGCGGCCTTGCGGCGGGCCTTCTGCCATTGATCCGAACCCAGTTTGTGCAGTGGCGCCTGTTCCGGTGCCGAGCCGGTGTAGCGGCTGATCAGGTGCAACGAGGCGACAGGGACATACAGTTTGTCGCCGCCAGCGTATTCCAGGGTGAGAAATTCCGTTTCGATATCGGTGATGCGGAGTTTCTGCAGGCCCAGATAGCGACCGACACCGTGATCTTCGTGGACCACCGGCGCACCCGGTGCCAGATCGGTCAGATCACGGATCAGGGTTTCCGGATCGCGTACCGCCTTGCGGCGTGCGCGCTGATGGGTGCGCTGGCCCAGCAGTTGCGTCTCGGTGATGATCGCCAGACCCTGCTCACGCAACAGCAGGCCTTGTTCGAGCGGCGCGATGCCGATGCCCAAGGCGATATCGGCGGTGAGAAATTCCGTCCAGCTGTCACAGACGGTGGGATGCAGGCCCTGATCGCGCAGCAGATCGCGCAGACTTTCGCGGCGCCCGGCGGATTCGCCGGTGATCAGAATGCGGCCTTGAAAATCCGCGATGAATTGTTTCAACTGCGCGGCCGGTTCCGGGCTGCGCGGCTTGAAGCTCAGATCCGGGAGCGCACCGGTGATGAAGTTGAGCTGTGTTGCCTGTGGATGTTCCAACTCAAAACGTTCGAGTTGCAGTTGCGCGAAGGGCGCGCGCAGGGACTGCCACTGCTCGGACGTTAAATAGAGTTCGTCCGGGCGTAGCAAGGGACGCTCAATATCATGGCGACGCTGTTCGTAGCGGTCGGCAAGCTGCTCCCAGAAGGCCTCTGCCGCCGCTTGTGTGTCGGGCAGGGTGACAATCACGGCGTTGGCGGGCAGATAGTCGAACAGGGTTGCGGTGGTCTTGAAAAACAGCGGCAGGTAATACTCCACGCCACTCGGCGCAATACCCTGACTGACATCGCGATAGATCAGATTACGCTGCGGATCACCTTCGAAGCGCGCGCGATAGGCTTGACGGAATTGAGTGATCGCGTTCTCGTTGAACGGAAATTCGCGTGCCGGCAGCAGTCGGATGCTTTCAACTTTGGCGACAGAACGCTGCGATTCCGGATCAAAGGTGCGGATGCTTTCCACTTCGTCGTCGAACAGATCGATGCGGTAGGGCAGATCGGCGCCCATTGGATACAGATCCAGCAACGAGCCGCGCACCGTGAATTCACCACGCTCCATCACCTGCGAGACATACCGGTAACCGGCCTGATCCAGTTGCCCACGCAGGGCATCCAGATCCAAGCGCTGGCCGACATCCAGGAGCAATCCACTCTGCGTGACATAATCGCGCGGGGCGACCCGTTGCAGCAGTGTCGCGACCGGCAGGATCAGCACGCCTTGGGTCAGTGTCGGCAGCCGATACAAACAGGCGACGCGTTGCGAAATGATATCCTGGTGCGGCGAGAAGGCATCGTAGGGCAAGGTTTCCCAATCGGGGAAACTCAGATGCGCCTGTTCGGCATTGAGGGCAAAAAAATCCAGATTGGCCTGCAGTCGTTCGGCGGATTGGGTGTCCGGCGTGACGATCACCAAAGGCCGTTCTGTGTTGGTGCTCGCAGCGATGGCCCAGGCCAGGCTGTCGGCGTGCAGGCCGCCCCAGAGCGCGGATTGTCCCGCGGCAGGCAGCAATGTTTGCAAGGCCTGTGGGCTATGCGTGGCAACAGCAGAACGGGAGACAACCTTGGACATCGGCGCTGAGATTATTTTGTCGGTGAATCGGGATGCGAAGCAGGTGCGGCATTGTCCCACATGCTCACCGCGCCCGCATCTTTCGGCAAGAAAAAGCCCGTATTTCGGTAGAAATACGGGCTAAAGCCAGTGGAACAGAAAGTAGATCAGATCAGATAAACAGGCAGACGTCTGAATCCTTGGCAATCGGCAGGAAGTAGGTGGCACCGACATAATCCAAGCCACCGATGAACTCGTCATGGCTGAAGCCGAACACGTCGACGGTCATCTGACAGGCATACATCTTCACCTCGGCCTCGATGCACAGCTCGCGCAGCTCTTCGACCGTGGCGACGCCTTTGTTCTTGAAGGTCTTCTTCATCAGGCCCGTGGCGACCTTTTCGAAACCGGGGATACCGGCCATGATGATGTTCGGCATCGGCCAG
>JAHJQQ010000040.1 GCA_018819175.1 Gammaproteobacteria bacterium | reverse complement strand
TGCTCGATTTAAGAACTTCGCCACCCTCTCCCCAACCCTCTCCCGCCCCGGCGGGAGAGGGGGTTATCCCCTCTCCCCGCTTGCGGGGAGAGGGTTAGGGAGAGGGGCGTTTGTGTCATCCCAATTGGTAATGATCAATAAGTTACCTAAGATAAGTGCCATTCAGGGCGCTATCTGCAGTTGCTCCAGATCGAGCAACAAATAGCGCGCGAATCGCCCTTCTTTACGGCTGCCGTCATCGCTGACGATCATGATTCGCTGATGACCGTCAATCACCGCGGGGCATATCCCTTCGGCATGCTCGAAACCCGGCAGCCCGGCCACGCTGATGCGGCGTGCAGTTTCCTCCTTCCGACCATTCCAGAACCACAGCCCGAACTGAACCTGTTCGCGCGCGACCGGTCCACTGACCACGAGATAGCCGTTAAGCGCAGGCATATAGGCCAGACTGCGAATCCCATTGCCATCAAGATCCAATGTGATCAGCGCGGGCGCGATGCGCGGCATAGCCTCCGCCTCGAAAAGAGTCGCGCTATTTTCAAGGCAGGCGATGATCGCTCGCCGCCCAGCTAACGGGCTGCGGAATCCGATCAGCAACTGACCGTCGGGATTGAACTCCAGCGCCTCGATATTCAAACCGCCCTGCTCCTTCACATCGCGCATCTCGGACGCCGCGGCCAACAACGGATGCGCTGCCACCAACGCTGGCTTGAGCCCCGGAACCAGGCGCGGCTCCACCATGCGATCGCCCTCAATGCGAAAGCGCACCAGTTTGTCGCGCGATTTCTTTTCGTCACCTTCATCATCGCGCGAATGCGACGTGAGCGCGTAAACATACCCGGCTTGATCCAGCGCGAGCGCTTCCAGATCATTCAGCTTCCAGGCGGCATCACTGTCCGCCTCCATCGGCGGCAACAGCGGCGTGCTAGATACTCCCGCAGCACCGATCGTCACCAAGCTGAAAGGATGTTTCTTTTCATCTTCGACCACCAAAAAACGCCCATCCGCAAGCCGCTGGATGGCGGAAGGTTCATAGAGGCTGGTGAGAGGTTGGAACATGATATTCATAGGGATCTTACCCCTCCGCTGCCCACAATATAACGATCACTGATCACCCTCCGCATCACTATTTTGCCTTTCCACGCGCAATCGAGTGCGATACCTTCCTCTGGCGAGTTCCTGCATATCGACCACTGTATCGTCCTCGTCAACAATCTCACGGCCAAGCAAGGTTTCAACAGCATCTTCAAGCGATACGACGCCTGCGGTTTGCCCGAATTCATCCTCGACCAAAAACAAATGCACCCGCTTCCTGATGAACAGATCGAGTAATTTATCCACAGGCAGTTTTTCAGATACTCTGAACAGCTGCTTCGCAAAATTGACGACGGGAGCCTTCCCATGCCCGTTGCGTTCCGCCTCGTACAGATCCATCCTGATGACCATTCCCTTGATATCGTCGATGTTCTCACCATAGACGGGTATCCGGGTGAACTGCCGAGTCTGCGGCAGCTCAAGCGCATCACTGACTGTCATCTTTTCATTCAACATATGCACCACCGTCCGTGGGGACAGCACCTGCTCCGTGCTGATGTTGCGCAAGTTCAAAACCTGGGACAGATATTTGTTTTCCTGCGAGAATAACGTGCCGCCCTTGTGACCCAGTGACGCCAGCGCAATGATCTCCTCTCGGGTGATTTCCTTTTCCTTGCCTCTGCTGAATAACCGGGTCATGCGCGTCGACAGCCATACCAAGGGATAGACCAGTTTGATCAGCCAGGAAATAATATAAGCGGAAGGTAGCGCCAGACTGCGCCAATAGGTCGCCCCGATTGTTTTCGGGATAATTTCCGAGAAATACAGAATCGCCAGGGTGAGCAGCACGGCGATAAGCGTTTCCCATTGCTCTCCATACACCCGTATCGCCTGAGCACCGACACCGGCGGCGCCCATGGTATGGGCGAAGGTATTGAGAATTAATATGCTGGAAAGCGACTCATCCAAGCGTTCTTTTACATCGGCCAGGACACGTCCACGGCGCGGTTTCTCGGATAGCGCCTGTTCGACATAGCTGGGCGTGGCCGATAACAACACGGCTTCCAGTATCGAACACAAGAATGAAACGCCTATGGCGATAGCCAGGTAAACCAACAGTAACGTCATAGCGAAATCCGGATATTTCCGTGCATCATGTCAACTGCTCACGCCTGCCAGACCCCATAGCCGGCCTCGCGCAGACCGATCGCCAACTCCACTTCCATCTCGACCGCACCATCATACGGCATCGGGTTATACATCTCATACAACTCAGGCACCAGCCGCAATCCATACTCCCGCACGAAGCGGTTGGACTGGATTCCCGCCTTGTGTTTATCGAAGCGCACATCCGGGTCCAAACCCGTCATGCCAACGTAATAGCACGGCTTGCCATAGTCGTAATCCGGATTGGATTTCTTGAACTTGGCTTCGTATAGCACGTCTTTCGAGAGTTCAATGACATAGACGTGGTAATGGTAACGGCGTGGCATGGTGTTTCTCTAAGCCGATCCTTATCAGATGTAGGGTGGGTTAGGCATGCAGTTTGTGCCGTAACCCACCAAGCGTGCCGCCACGCACACATTAACAAATAACATTGTGTCGCTGCGCAACGCCTGGTGGGTTACGCGAACAACGCTAACCCACCCTACATCTTATTTTAATGTGCCGGCCTGCTTGGCCAAAAAACAGGTTTTAGCGGAAAGCTCAAACGAGCACGTCCATTTATAGGCAAGATTGATACTTTCCGCCGCGGCATAAACACCGTGCCCTCGCACGACAACAATTCTGTGCTCAGCCAGCACATCCGAAACCGCGCCAGCGGATTTTTCAAGATATTCATGGTAGGGAATCGTAATAACAGGAATACGGTCGAAGTAATATTGGCCTTCAAAATCCGCGGGGATAAAATCTTCGCCATTCATGGTCATGGCAACACTGTAGGCACCATGACTGTGAAGCACTGCAGCAGAGGTTTTATTCTTCCGATACACCATGGCATGCAGCATGGCATCCAATGAAGCGCCCTTGCCCGGGCTGCCGTTGATATCGCATTCAATCAGATGCTCTGCTTCAAGCGTATCCGCACAGGCGCCCGTTGGCGTGACCCAGAATTTATCAGCGTCGCGACAGGACGCATTGCCGCTGTGCGAATCGTTATAGCCGTATTGCCTGAGCCACCGATAATGGCGAATGAGATCTTGTTTAGCGTTCATAGCTGAATGGTACTATTTTTGTGTGATCAGGGATAATTGGAGCTAGAGAAAATACACAATCCCGACATTGTGAGCGAAGCGTGGCGATCCAAAACCTCTCCGTCATTGCGAACGAAGCGTGGTAATCTCGTGATGCAGTCACACTCGTCAGGAGATTATTCGCTACGTTCCTCCCTTCGGGGCCGCCCTGCGGGCGTTCTGCGCTCGCAAGCTCGCTTGTGCCGCGTCGCTTCGCGCCTCGTTGTAGATGTAGGGCGGGTTAGGCGCGTTGTTTGCGCCGTGACCCGCCAAGCGTGCCGACAGGCACAGCTTAACGATTGCTTTGTGTTGCTGCGCAGCGTTTGGTGGGTTACGCGGACAACGCTAACCCACCCTACACCGATTGTAGTTCCGTCTGGCAGGCGTGCACTGCCCCCACCACCTCTTCGAACAACACATCACCCACCACCATCACATCGATGTCGCTGGCGCGGCGCTCGTCACCGCTGGCGACAGAACCATAAACGAACGCCACGGTTATCGAATCACGCAGCGGCGACAATGCCTCGCGCAGGATATCCACCACACTCGCAGTCTTCTTGAGAATGCCGCGCTGCGCTCACAATGACGCGACTTACCCGTTAATCAGATACTCCCAATGCGATTCAGTGCAACCTGACGATCACTTCGACCAAACACGTGCCGAATGCTCACCGGTCACACCGGCGGTGAGAACGAAGCGCATGGCATCTTCAATGGGCATATCCAGAGGGCGCACGGCACTGCGTGGCACCACGACAGCGTAACCACCAATCATGTAACTCATGGGCAGATATACCAGCACACTGTCCTGCTGTCTGAATTCCTTAGGAAGCTGCGTCGCATCGGACTGCGTGACAAAGCCAACCAATTGCATGCCGGCATCACCGAGCGTGACCGCCACCACCTGACCAAACTCCTTCTTCCTGGCAGGCGAAAAGTAATCCAGAAAATCGCGAATCGCGAAATACACCGACTTGATCAACGGCAGGCGCGAAAACAACCGCTCGGCCAGTCCAAACAGACGCTGCACCACCAAGGCGTGCATCAGCAGACCTGCACTGAAGGCCACCACCAGGCCAGCAACCACACCCATCCCCGGCCGGTAAAGTCCGTCCGGCAGCGCGAACCGGAGCATTGCGCCCAACAAGGATTCGGTCGACACGACCAGCCAGTAGAACAGATAGAGCGTCAAGACCACGGGCAGTATTGTGATCAGACCCGTTAGGATGTTCTTACTGATGGAGCGAATCATGTCGGTGTCCTCGTTCATGCGATTGCCAATGCTATAGCGGGATCATAACGATAGAGGATGATCCTTCGACAGTTACTTTGCACACCAGATTGACAGTTTATGTCTCTGCGCCTGTCGCGACACCGGATTATCCAGTTAATCCGTCATTACGAGCGCAGCGCAGCAATCCCATATCCCTTCATCTTTTCGACTTCACCGGATTCAGGGGCGGCAATCGCGGTCAGCAGGCGCCCCGCCGAATCCAGCGCACGATAGGTGTCGTCGCTCGAGAACGTCTTCTGATGCACCCACTAGTTGCGCACCGCGATCAGCTCATTCACCAGACTGCGCTCGGTCTTGCCCAGCGTCTGGCGGAAGACGTCGCCCCACTTGCGGTCCATAACCACCAACACCCAGCCGGGTATCGGAGAGCACATCGCGCACCTCATGCGCCCAGCTCTCGCCGTATTTCGATTTGAACTCGTGTTCGACGAAAGGCGTCAGCCCGGCCCGGAGAAACTCCAGCGCCCTGCCGACGCGTTCGTGATTGCTGATGGCTATCTCTTTTCCCCTGCTGCTCTTGTTATACGCCTGCTGTCATGCGTCCGGTCGCGCCCGCGCGCGACTCACCATCTGCGCGACCGCCTCGGTCATGTTGATCGGCGCCAGATCTACGGTCGGATGCGCCGTCACGAACACACGAAACAATTCATCCGCGAACGCCTGGCCGATCTCCGCGACCTCCTCGAAATCCAGCACCACATGACGGAAGCGTTCGAAGCGTTGATACAGGCGCTTGGCCTGCGAGCGCGACACCAGCTTCTCGCCCTCATACTGCGCCAGCCGCACCGGCACCACCGTTTTCGCGAAGGTGTAATCCTCCGGTGCTGCGAACTCGTCAAACACTTTTTTCATCACACGCGGACTGTCGTTGTCCAACCGCATCAGCACCAGCGTCCCCGGCGCATCGGCGGGTCGTTCCATCAGCACATCCAGCTCGCCGTAATCGTGCATGAAATGCAGTCGTCCGGAGCGGATGTCGTAGGCGTCGAACACCTTGGACGCGAAAAAAATACCCTCGCCGGAATGGTTGACGGGGTCTGTGGTCAACTTGCCCTTGGCCAGTTCGAGAATGGCCTCGCGTGGATCGTAGAGATTCAACGCGCGCTGAATCTTGAGAAAGATGCCCACACCTTCGTCCGCCACCCAGCCATCGGTGAACACCGCATTGCGGCGTACCCCGACCTCGACCTGTGCCGAGCCCGAGTGGTCGATGGCATTGTTGACCATCTCGGTCACGCCATAGTGCCAGATGTCGCGCACGTTCTCCGGCAGCGCGTCGACCTCCGGCGCGAACACTTCCCGCCAGACGATATCCTCCCGCAGACCCTCGCGGTCATACCGGCGCACGGTCTCGCCAAGCGTCGCCAACCGATACACCCGCGCCCGCGTCTGGCCCTCGGCCTCGACCAGGCCCTCTCGAAGCAGGGCCTGCAAATGGACATTGGCCGCCTGCCGGGACAGCCCGAACTCGTCCGCCAGCCGCGCGGCGACGCCCTGGCCATCGGCGGCAATCAGCGTCAAGGCTCGGCGGCGGAGGGTATCTTTGTCATGCATGAGCAGCCACTTTGTCAATCAACGATAGATTGATTGTCAATCTGACCTGCTACATTGTCAACAGTCTACGTTATCTATTTTTATTAATCAGTGAGTTACGGTTTGAAACCGCTCAGAACAGACCCGTCTGCTCCGTCGTCTTTGCGACTGTAGGGTGGGAATCTCGTAGTGCAGAATCAGTCGGTTGGAGATTGCCGCGCTATGCTCGCAATGAGGGTGAGGGTTGAGATTATTCGCCACGCTCATTCCGGGACGATCTGTGGGCGTTCTGTGCTCGCAAGCTCGCTTATGCCACGTCGCTTCGCTCCTCACTATGACGGGTAAGTTTTCTCTGCGCGATGGCAGAATTCAAACAGCTGTTGCGCGCACTGTAACCGCAGCCTGTCATTCATACCTGCGGCCCGTTTCAGGGGCGGGACTATGCGGTTGCAGGCAAATGACTCCCGGGTTTCGCTGTCGTTCAACACTGGCTAGGTGCCTACGTATCTGCCCTTTTGTCTCATCGCACGCGTTTACTGAATCGTTTGCGCATGTGAACGGTTGGGAACAACCGAGGCGTGATGTTCCACCATCAGCCAGCCTTGCGCGTATTTCTGATAGACATTCGTGGCCAGCACTCGCGCCACCGCGTCCCCGCCTGCACCGATTTCCTCGTACACGATATGCACGGCAAGGTCATCCGAGTTCAGTCGTTTCTCGACCGAGAATTTAATGGCGGGCGGTTGTGCGTTGCTGAAGATATGCGCCCAACTTCGCGCGACATTGGCATGCCCGACGATGGCGCCGGACCCCGGATGCACGCAGACCACGTTCCCGTCCGCCCACAAAGCGGACATGACGTCCGTGTCGCAATGACTGAAGGCCTCGTAGAAGACCGCCTCCGCCTCATCAGGTGTTTTCAATGTCAGCTTCTTGTTGGGCATGATGTTCCATTCGGATAAGGATCAGGGGGTGAGCGTGCTTGATTCTGTAACCTGGCAGTTTAGTAGCCCGGGTTTCGCTGTCGCGCTCAGACCAGGCGGCTTGATATGTCGGAAGCTACCGCATTTGGTGCTGATATGCCGGTTATTCCGCAATGGGCCGACATGTTTAATATAATCTATAAGTTATTATTTACTTGAATATAGATAATATATATGTTATTTAATATATCTTTCTAGATAATATATAGGTTATTCAAATGCGCCCCGACGACCGCCGCTCCGCCCGCCGTCAACTCGATAAACGACTGAAAAGCCTAATCAGTTCAGGCGATTTCGCGCGCCCGCCCCGCGGCTGGGTCAAGGCCATACGCGAAGCCCTGGGCATGACCACCGCACAGCTGGCGCGCCGGCTGGGCGTGAGTCAGCCGCGGGCGGTGGCCATCGAGAAGGCCGAGGCCAAGGGCGCCATCACGCTCGAGAGTCTCGAGCGCGCGGCGCAGGCGTTGGACTGCCGTCTGATGTATGTGCTGGTGCCGCGACAACCGCTGGAGAACCTGGTCGAGGCGCGTGCAGAACGGTTGGCGAGCAAACGTCTGGCCGACACGCGGCACACCATGGCGCTCGAAGCACAAGCGTTGGATGTCAACGATGAACGCGAACAGCATACGCGACTCGTTCGTCAACTGGTCGAGCAGTCGAGTTCCGCATTGTGGGAGGACGAGACGTGAGCGATCCGTTGTTTGAAGCCGATGATGCGGCTACGCCGTTGACGATGGAAGAAAGAGAGGCATTGATCCCCGCCTACATCGCGTTGCGCCGCGAATTGAATGAAGCGGAACAGGGGAACATTCTCGAGGCTGAGCAATGGGCCTTTGCCCGCAAACGCGAAGTGCTGTCTGAGACGTTTTTGAAGTCGCTGCACAAGCGAATGTTCGGTCGCGTCTGGCGTTGGGCCGGGTGTTTTCGTCAAACAGAACGCAATCTCGGCATCGATGCCTATCGAATACCAACCGAGTTGCGGCAACTGTTTGATGACTGCGCATTCTGGATCGACAACAATACCTATTCGCCGGATGAAATCGCCGCACGTTTTCATCATCGGTTGGTGGCGATACATCCCTTCCCCAATGGTAATGGTCGGCATGCACGTCTGGCCGCCGACCTTTTGTTGGTTGCGCTGGATCGGCCGCGTTTTTCCTGGGGACGTGTGAGTCTGGTCGATGCCAGCGAAACACGGCAGGCCTATGTTGCAGCATTGCGGGCAGCTGATGGGCGTGATATCGATCCGCTGTTGGCGTTTGTGCGGTCCTGAGGTATTGATAAGCGGGAGCAGAGACCTGATTACAGGTTAATCCTCGATTACTTCAAGTACTCTGACGCTTTGACCACACCAAGCGTACCGGCAGGTACACCTTAACGGATTTGTTGTGTTGCTGCGCAACGCTTGTCGGGTTACGCAAACGGCGCTAACCCGACCTACCTTGAACCGATGTAGGGCGAGTTAGGCGCGTGGTGTGCGCCGTAACCCGACAAGCGTGCCGTCAGGCACACCTTTACACAGCGTTGTGTTGCTGCGCAACGCCTGTCGGGTTACGCAAGAGTCGCTAACCCGACCTACCTTGAATCGATGTAGGTCGGGTTAGGCGCGTGGTGTGCGCCGTAACCCGACGAGCGTGCCGGTAGGCACCACCATTACAACGGTGTTGTGTTACTGCGCAACGCTTGTCGGGTTACGCAAACGGCGCTAACCCGACCTACATTCAGATCCGGCGCTGCTATCGAGGGCTCTTGATCAGCCGCAGCAACGCGGTGGAACGGCCCTGCAGGGGGTAGCTTTCGCCGGTGTTGAAGGTGCGGCGGTCGGTGCGTTCGCCGTTGGCATAGCAAGTGTCGATGTCGGCGCCCCAGCGGGCGATGCCGACATGGCTGGGCATACGGAAGCTGAGTGGTTTCGCATCGGCGTTGAGCAACAGCAGGAAGGTGCTGTCGTAGATTTTACGGCCGCGTTCGTCGTGTTCTTCGATGGCGTCGCCGTGCAGCAGCAGGCCCAGGCAGCGGGCGTGATACAGGCTCCATTCGCGGTCGGTCATTTCCTCGCCGTCCGGCCGCAGCCAGACGATGTCTTTGACATTCGCGCCTTTGATGTGTCGACCCTGGAAGAAATGGCGGCGCCGGAACACCGGATGTTCATTGCGCACGCGAATGATCTTGCGCACGAATTCCAGAAACTCCTGATCGTAGATGTCGATTTCCCAATTGACCCAGCTGATCTCATTGTCCTGGCAATAGGCGTTGTTGTTGCCGTTCTGGGTGCGGCCCATTTCGTCGCCGGCGAGCAGCATGGGCACGCCTTGCGACAGCAGTAACGTGGTCAGGAAGTTGCGTTTCTGCTGTCGGCGCGCGTTGTTGATGTTCAGGTTTTTCGGTACCGGTCCCTCCTCACCCATATTCCAGCTCAGATTATTGTTCTCGCCATCGCGGTTGTCTTCCAGGTTTTCGCTGTTGTGTTTGCCGTTGTAACTGACCAGATCGGTCAGGGTGAAGCCGTCGTGACAGGTGACGAAGTTGATGCTGGCATAAGGGCGACGGCCGCTTTGTTCATACAGATCACTGGAACCGGTCATGCGGTAGGCCAGTTCGCCGATCAGGCTGCCCTCGCCCTTCCAGTAGGCGCGCATGGTGTCGCGATAGCGGGCATTCCATTCGGTCCAGCCGATCGGGAAGTTGCCGACCTGATAGCCGCCCTCGCCCAGGTCCCAGGGTTCGGCAATGAGTTTCACGCGCGACAGCACCGGGTCCTGATGCACGATATCCAGAAAGGCGCCGAAGCGGTCGACGGCGTGCGCCTCGCGGGTCAGTGTCGGTGCCAGATCGAAACGGAAACCGTCGATGTGCATCTCCTGCACCCAGTAGCGCAGGCTGTCCATGATCAACTGCAACACGCGCGGGTGCATCATGTTCAGGCTGTTGCCGCAGCCGGTGTAGTCCATGTAGTAGCGCTGCTGGCCCGGCATCAGGCGATAGTAGGCAACGTTGTCGATGCCGCGGAAACACAGTGTGGGACCGAGATGATTACCCTCCGCGGTATGGTTGTAGACCACATCCAGAATGACTTCGATGCCATTGGAGTGCAGCCGTTTCACCATAGTCTTGAACTCGTTCACATCACCGCTGGCGGAATAATCCCCATGCGGGGCGAAATAACCAATGGTGTTGTAACCCCAGTAATTGCTCAGCCCGTGCTCGACCAGATGACGGTCGCTGATGAAACTGTGTACCGGCATGAGTTCCACGGCGGTGATGCCCAGCAGTTTGAAATGCTCGATCACCGCTTCGGTGGCGAGCCCGGCATAGGTGCCTTTGTAGGGCGACGGGACCTCCGGATGATGAATGGTGAAGCCCTTGACGTGCAGTTCATAGATGATGGTTTCATGCCAGGGCGTGCGCAGCGGCTTATCGTCGCCCCAGGTGAACGCGGTATCGATCACGCGTGATTTGGGCACGCCGTGGGCGCTGTTGCGCGGGTCGGGCAACAGGTCTTCTGCCTTGCCGCCAATGGTGTAACCGAACAGGGCATCGTTCCAGCGCACCTGGCCGACGATGTCTTTGGCATAGGGGTCGAGCAGCAGTTTGTTGGGATTGAAGCGATGGCCATGGGTGGGATCGTACGGGCCATGCACTCGATAGCCGTACAGCTGTCCCGGCCGGGCCTCGGGCAGGTAACAATGCCACACCTGATCGGTTTGCCAGTGCAGGGTGACGCGCGCGGTCTCGCGCCGGCCGCGTTCATCGAACAGGCACAGTTCGACCTTGTCGGCGTATTCGGAAAACAGTGCGAAGTTGACACCCTCACCATCCCAGCTGGCACCGAGCGGATACGGTTGCCCCGGCCAGACGGCGGTTGATGCGCCGTTCATCCGATAAGCCGCCTTTGCCACGGAATCACACGGAAAAACCTGGACCAGATCATAAGCCTCATGGCGCCACCGCCCTCACCCGCAAGGGGGTGAAGAGTCGCTCCGGGAATACCCTGTGTTTCATTGACTTCCATGTGTTTCCAAGACTGAAAGATTCTCTAGATGTAGGGCGGGTTAGGAGCGTTGTCTGCGCCGTAACCCGACAAGCGTGCCGGTTGGCACCACCATTACAACGGTGTTGTGGTCGCTACGCAATGCCTGTCGGGTTACGCAAACGACGCTAACCCGACCTACCGTGAACGCATACTTATCTCTATCCAATGTAGGTCGGGTTAGGCGCGTGGTGTGCGCCGTAACCCGACAAGTGTGCCGTCAGGCACCACCTTCAATATACGACGTGTGGCTGCACAACGCTGTCGGGTTACGCAAAAGGCGCTAACCCGACCTACCTTGAACGTATACCAATCCCTATCCGATGTAGGTCGGGTTAGGCGCGTGGTGTGCGCCGTAACCCGACGAGCGTGCCGTCAGGCACCACCTTCAATATACGACGTGTGGCTGCACAACGCTGTCGGGTTACGCAAAAGGCGCTAACCCGACCTACCTTGAACGTATACCTATCCCTATCCGATGTAGGTCGGGTTAGGCGCGTGGTGTGCGCCGTAACCCGACGAGCGTGCCGTCAGGCACCACCTTCAATATACGACGTGTGGCTGCGCAACACCTGTCGGGTTACGCAAACGGCGCTAACCCGACCTACCGTGAACGCATACTTATCTCTATCCGATGTAGGGCGGGTTAGGCACGTGGTCTGCGCCGTAACCCGACAAGCGTGCCGTCAGGCACCACCATTACAACGGTGTTGTGTCGCTGCGCGACACCTGTCGGGTTACGCAAACGGCGCTAACCCGACCTACATGGAACGCATACCTATCCCTATCCGATGTAGGTCGGGTTAGGCGCGTGGTCTGCGCCGTAACCCGACGAGCGTGCCGTCAGGCACACCATTACAACGGCGTTGTGTCGCTACGCAATGCCTGTCGGGTTACGCAAACGACGCTAACCCGACCTACATGGAACGTATACCTATCCCTATCCGATGTAGGGCGGGTTAGGCGCGTGGTCTGCGCCGTAACCCGACAAGTGTGCCGTCAGGCACCACCTTCAGAATCGCGATGTGTGCTGCGCAGCGCTGTCGGGTTACGCAAAAGGCGCTAACCCGACCTACCTTAAATAGCTGAAATGATTTTTCAGGGTCATGCGTTCTGTTTTAGCTGCAGAATGATGGCCGCCAGCGGTGGCACGGTAAGACTTAAAGAATGCGACCGGTTCATCCAGGACAGATCATCGGTATATATAGCGCTACCGCCATTACCCATATTACTGCCGCCATAGAACGCCGAATCCGAATTGAAGATCTCACGGTATTCGCCCGCCTCCGGCACGCCGATGCGGTAGCCGTTGTGTGTCTGAGGTGTGAAGTTGACGACCACAACTACAAACTGATCGTCGCTGCGGCGCACGAAGCTGAGCACGGAGTTGTCCGCATCCTGACAATCGATCCACTCAAACCCGCGCCACTCGAACTCGACCTGGTGCAATGCCGGCTGCGTTTTGTAGAGATGGTTCAGGTCTCTCACCAATCGCTGCACGCCCTGATGATATGGATACTCCAGAACATACCAGTCGAGTATCTGGGTGCTGTTCCATTCCAGTCCCTGGCCGAATTCCGTCCCCATGAACAGCAGCTTCTTTCCGGGATGACAGAACTGGTAGCTGTACAGCGCGCGCAGGTTGGCAAAGCGCTGCCATTCGTCGCCGGGCATCTTGTTGAGCATCGATTGCTTGCCGTGCACGACTTCATCGTGCGAGAACGGCAACAGGAAATTTTCGGTAAAGGCATACAACATGCTGAAGGTGAGTTTGCCGAGGTGATAACGCCGGTAGAGCGGATCCTCGCTCATGTATTCCAGCGTGTCGTTCATCCAACCCATGTTCCATTTCATGTCGAAGCCCAGACCACCGGTCCAGGTCGGGCGACTGACTTGCGGCCAGGAGGTCGACTCTTCGGCGATCATGAGAATGCCGGGCTGTTCCTCGTGGGTCACGATGTTCAGTTCGCGCAGGAAATCCAGCGCTTCCAGATTCTCGCGGCCGCCATACTGGTTGGGAATCCATTGGCCCTCTTCGCGCGAGTAATCGAGATACAGGATGGACGCCACGGCATCCACGCGCAGGCCGTCGATGTGCAACTCCTGCAACCAGAATACGGCACTCGACAGGAGGAAGTTCTTCACTTCGTTGCGGCCGAAGTTGTAGATCAGTGTCGACCAATCGAGATGTTCGCCCAAGCGTGGATCACCGTGTTCGTACAGCGCGGTGCCGTCGAAGCGGGCCAGTCCGTGCGCGTCCTTGGGAAAATGCGCAGGGACCCAGTCGAGCAATACGCCGATGCCGTTCTGATGACAGACATCGACAAAGAAGCGGAAGTCATCCGCACTGCCATAACGACTGGTCGGCGCGAAGTAACCGGTCGCCTGGTAACCCCAGGAGGGGTCGTAGGGATGTTCGGTGATGGGCAGCAGTTCTATATGAGTGAAGCCCATGTCTTTGACATAGTTCACCAGGCTGTCGGCCAGCTGGCGATAGGTGAGAAACTCACCCTCCGGTCCGCGCTGCCAGGAACCGAGGTGCACTTCATAAACCGACATGGGTGTGTGCTGCCAGTCCTGTGACGGTCGCTGATCCATCCAGGCCTGATCATTCCAGCTGTAAGTGGAAGGTCCGGCAATAACCGATGCCGTGTGCGGTCGCACCTCGAAGGCCTGCGCATAGGGATCGGCTTTGAGGAGGATTTCGCCGCTCTCGCGGTTGCGGATCTCGTATTTGTAGAGCTGGCCGGGTTCCATGTCGGGGATGAACAGTTCCCACACGCCGCTGCCACCGCGCACGCGCATCGGATGCCGGCGTCCGTCCCACTGGTTGAATTCACCGACCACGCTGACGCGTTCCGCATTCGGCGCCCACACCGCAAACAGGATGCCCTGCACATCATCGACGTCATGCACATGCGAGCCGAGGATGCGGTAGGCATGGCGATGTTTGCCGGCGCCGAACAGGTTCAGATCAAAATCGGAGAGTTGGGGCGGGAAACTGTAGGTGTCATGCGCGATGTGTTCATGGTTCGCGGCATCATGCCAGATCAGATGGTAACGGTCGGGCACCGCGCCGGGCTCGCCGCGCCATTCGAACAGATCGGTATCCGGAATGCGTTGCAGCTGAAGATTGCCTTCGGCGATGCTGACATCATCCACCTGCGGCAAAAACACGCGCACCAATTCACAGCCATCCTCATGATGTTTGCCAAGCAGGCTGAACGGGTCATGGTGGCGGGCCTGAAGAATCCTTTCTATATCGGGTGCAAGATTGTCACTTTGCATCGTAACCCTCACTGATAAGCCATCAATCGTAAGAGCAATCCTAACTAGTTCATGTATCGGGAATATGACAGTGCAACCCCGCCTCCCTGGGCCGAATCACTGCTTGCGCCCAGTCCAGCCGGTAAAACGTACCTCACGGCTCGTGGGTATTCTGTAAGCGCTGAGATCATTCAATCCTGTTGCCCTACACTGTCGGGATAAGCCTGCAGGGGCGTCATTGGCCTCCAAGCCGGAAATAACTGAGGCGGAACCCTGTTCGCGGGTAAGTCCGCTCCTACAAAATCCAAACCGAACTATCGATCCATGAGCGCCGGGGAATAATAGTCCCGCGTTTCAAAAGCAGCGAATGTGTCGTGGGATGGCCTTCCTGGAGATAACGTATGCGC
Organism: Gammaproteobacteria bacterium; assembly: GCA_018819175.1. Taxonomy (GTDB): domain Bacteria; phylum Pseudomonadota; class Gammaproteobacteria; order Thiohalobacterales; family Thiohalobacteraceae; genus JAHJQQ01. The sequence goes on along the minus strand of JAHJQQ010000040.1, from coordinate 2,647 downwards.
GACCTGCGCGGTCGCTGCCGGCGCGTCAAGACCCAGCGCTTTTGACAGGCTCGCATAGAATCCGTTTGATGAGCCGTGGAGAACCAAATACATGTTTGCCGAGACAATCGAAATGGCCACAACCAAACTGATGCGCAGCCTTATCCCTGATGAGCTCATGAGCGCGACCTCCAGCAGGCTATTCGGCTCGGATATGCCGGCGAAGTTGCCTGTCGATAATCAATTTCAACCTATGTACCGTTAAGAGCAACACCTGTGCCAATTCTGAATGCTTTTAATTATTGCCAGCCAAACAGTAAGTTAATCATGTAGTCAAAATAATGTTGGCTGATATCTCTGCACTGCCATGGTTAACAACAGTCTGCATGCATTTATATAGTGCAAATTTCGGTGGATGTGAACGCAGTGTAATAAATAATTCCTGCACTGATGGGCTAGTTTATTTTTATCGGCATTCGGGGATTGCCGCCGTACCGAAAACGCTGTCATTGCGATGCGCGCAGTGACGCGGCACAAGCGAGCTTGCGAGCGTCCGCAGGGCGGCCCCGAAGGGGTGAGCGCGCGAATAATCTCCAAGCTGTTGATCTACCGTAGCGGGAGATTGCTTCGCTTCGCTCGCAATGACAATTCAACGAATAAATCAGAGGTTCATTAATCCCCAGACCCTGTGCTCCTCAATGAAGACTCTCCGAGGCCTTTATTGGTTGCGCCTGTCATTACAAAAGCGGCCTACGAAATGCGTCCCTTTCCTATCCCGGGGAAATCAGCTATAAAACCCTGAATGCTATTGTTGCCGTTGCCATCAAAAACGGTTTCGAGGCCTTCATTCGACAGGTTCAATCCCGATGCGCATCCTTCGCGCAATCAGCGCGGCTCTATTCTCATTGACGCTCTCCGCATGCAATATGGGCGACAATGATTATTCCGACGATGATGCCGATACTGATTCCGGTATCGACTTAGGCAAGACGGTCGTCGTCTACAAAACCTTCGCGCCCTCCAGCGGACGTTCGCTGCTGTATGCAGCCGCGAGCGACGACAGCGCGGTCCATCTGCTCGCACCCGCGCAGCTGTCATCGGCGAGCATCGTGGACTTCGCATTGTCGCCCGCAGGAACCTATGTCGCTTATCGCACCACGCCAGTCAGCGCAGGGCGGGCAAGCTTGTACATCGCGAACGTCTACACGGGCGTGATCACCAATATCACAGGGCGCGCGGGCGGTCCGGACGGCGCGTATGAATTCGAATGGTCCCCGACAGGTACGCACCTCGCCTACACGGGCAACAGCGATTTTGCCGCAGCGGGTCGTCTCTATATCTACAACCGCACAACAGATCTGTCCAACCAGGTATCGCCGGGCGAAACCGCCGGACACGACCTGGCCTCCCTCGTGGCGAGGCCGGATCGACTCGAGTGGTCACCGAACGGCTTGGCGCTCGCTTATCGCAGCAACTATGGCTCAGTCAAATTGAACGCGATCGCGCCGGATGGCTCGGACTATCGAAGAATGTCCGGCAACATGGTGGCGGGTGGAACGGTTTACGACATGATCGAGTGGGCGCTGGACAGCAGCCGCATCGCCTACCTGGCCGCGCAGGATATCCCCGGCGTGCCGGAGGTGTTCGTCACCGACTTCGATGGCACTGGGAACATGCAACTGTCTCCGGTGTTTGTCAGCCCGCGCGAGTCGTTGGCGTTCTATTGGTCGCCGGATTCGCAGTACCTCGCCATGACGATTCTCGGGGACACGAACCCGAGCGCGGTATCGCTGGAGGGATCGGCGGCCGACGGATCCCACCACTGGACCATCGCCAGCAACCTATCCATCAACGGTGCCGTGGATGATCCGACCGTCGAATGGTCTCCCGATTCATCTTACATCGCCTATCTCGCGGATCGCGACGCCAACGGTCTGTGGGAGTTCTATTCGGCCGCAGTCCCCGCCAGCGCCATCTACACATTATCCGCCCCGGGCCCCGGCACGTGGCCGGCATCCGCGCTTGCCTGGGAACCGATGTCCGGGCTTATCGCCTATCGGCACGATGCGGATGTTGCGGGAAAATTCGAGCTGTACAGCGCGGGTCCGACGGGCGCGGCGCAAACCAAAATATCCGCAACGCTGACGGCCGACGCGGATGTTCTGGATGTCTCCTGGAGCACACAGGGCGGCGTGTTGGCGTATCGTGTCGGCGACAGCGATGATATCAACTTGCGCATGTTCAACACGACATCGAATGCGACGAACGCGATAGCGAATTTCAGTCTCGCTGCTGTTCTCATCGAACCGGAATGGCTGCCACGGGCCAATGAACTCGTGTACGTGGCCGATGCGGATATCACCAACATCAACGAACTGTACGTCGCGGATACAAACGGCACTGTCCGCAAAATCTCCCATCGAATCGACCCGAGCGCACCGCTGACCGGCGAGGATGTCGTGAGTTTCGAGCTCTTCCCCTGACCCGCACTCATCGTGTCAATACATAGTGTTCGTTAAGGAACCTCTGATTAAGTTGATCAAGCGAGCAGATGCAAGGCGCAGCCGGGTGACTCGGAACGAAGTGGAGAGAACGGCGCTAGCCGGCCCGAAGGGCGAGGTGCGGAAAGCACCGAGTAAAAAGCGGAGTTTACACGGCGTCTGCCGCT
>JAHJQQ010000039.1 GCA_018819175.1 Gammaproteobacteria bacterium | reverse complement strand
TGCTCGATTTAAGAACTTCGCCACCCTCTCCCCAACCCTCTCCCGCCCCGGCGGGAGAGGGGGTTATCCCCTCTCCCCGCTTGCGGGGAGAGGGTTAGGGAGAGGGGCGTTTGTGTCATCCCAATTGGTAATGATCAATAATTCGTCATTGCGAGGAGCGCAGCGACGCGGCACAAGCGAGCTTGCGAGCGCAGAACGCCCATAGGGCGGCCCCGAAGGGGTGAGCGTAGCGAATAATCTCTAAGCGATTGATCTACCGTATGAGGAGATTGCTTCGCTTCGCTCGCAATGACAATTCAGCGGGTTAATCGGAGGTTTCTAAATACCCTTTGCGCCTCTGCGCCTTTGCGGTTCAACAATCTTGTTCTCTTAGCGGTTCATATTCATCAACTAAGCAGCGCCCCTCAATGCTCCGAATCCGCCGCTGCCGTCTGCAGCAGTTCATCGATGATGTTGATGCACTGCTGATGTGCGGTTTCGATGGTGTTCTGAATAGCCGTCGGGCTTGCGGCTTCCAGATCGGCGGCGGCTTGCTCCAATTGTTTTTCCTGGCAATAGGCGGCTGAGCCGCGCAGCTTGTGGGCGATTTCGCAGAGCGAGGTCCAGTCGGCGGCGCGAAAGGCGCTGACCAGCATGGCGCGCTGTTGTGGCAGTTCAGTAAGCAGCATGGCGTGAAGTTCGCGCACCAGATCCTGGCGCTGACTGACTGTTCCCGATGAGGCGCTGGGGAGTCGAGCAGAGCGTTTAGTCCAGCGCTTTACCGTTTCCCAAAGTCGGTATTCGGATATCGGTTTGATCAAACATTCGTTAATGCCCAGCCCAACCAGGCGTTGTGGTTCGTTCACCATCGCGTTTGCCGTGAGTGCAACGATAGGTGTGTTGCGGTTGAGCCCATGGCCCGCACGGATTTCTTGCGCGGCTTGTTCGCCACTCAGCTCGGGCATGTGCACATCCATCAAGATAAGGTCGAAGTGGTATTTGTTGGCGAGCGCCAATGCCTGACGGCCATCTACTGCGGTACTGACGTCTAAACCGAGACTTTCCAATTGCAGGCAGATGAGTTTGCGATTAATTTCATTGTCGTCCGCAAATAGGATGCTGGCGCCACGCAGGTCCGGCATGTGCGGGCGCGGTTGCTTGCGACGCTCGGTAAAGGTGTCTGTGTCACCATTATCAATACCCAGCAGTTTGAACAGACAGTCGAGGAATGCCTCGCGACGCGGGGGTTTGCTCAAGCAGGCATCCGCCCCCAGTGTGCAGGCGTGCTTGAGGTGGTCCCGTTCAATGTCATTGAGCAGGAGTAAGATTGGGCGTCCATCACGGCGCAGTTGCCCAAGCAATTGCTGTAGTTCCGTTTCCTGGCTGGGTTTGATATTGAGGCCGGCAACAATCAAATCGAAATACTCATCGGATTGTGATTTGTCGATCAGCTCGGCTTGGCTGGCGACCTCTAGGACTTGCATGCCTTGGCTTTCCAATACATGGCGGCAGGCAAGGCGTGCCAGCGGATGGGCGTCATAGACCAGGGCTTTGCGATATTGAGCCAGACCTTCCTTGCTGTGTTCATGTGCATCATTATCCAGGCGCGAGCAGTGCAGACTGAACCAGAAGGTCGAACCTTCACCCGGTGCGCTCTCAACACCGATCTGTCCACCCATCATCTCCACCAGTTTTTTGCAGATGAACAGCCCCAGACCAGAGCCGCCAAAACGGCGTGTGGCAGAACTGTCGGCCTGGCTGAAGGCCAGGAACAGGAGACTCTTCTCCTCCTCGCTGAGGCCAATCCCAGTATCGTTCACACTGATGCGGATCGAGGCCTGGTCAGGCTCGCAGTCGTCATCATCGAGCATGACGCGCACGACTACGGTGCCACGATTGGTGAATTTGAGAGCATTGCCGAGCAGATTCAGCAGTACCTGACGGATACGGTTGGAATCGCCATAGAGATGCAGCGGCACGTCGGAATAGATGAGCAGGATCAGCTCAAGGCCTTTGCTGTGCGCCACGGGAGCCATCAAGTCGACCGAATCTTCCAAGGCCTCGCGCAAATCGAAGGGGGTGTTCTCTATGGCCAGTTTCCCCGATTCAATCTTGGAGAAATCCAGAATGTCGTTAACAATGACTAACAGGTTGCTGGCCGATTTGCGGATGGTTGTGGTGTAGTCGCGTTGCACGGCGTTGAGCGGGGTACGCAGCAACAAGTCGATGAAACCCAGCAACCCGTTCATGGGTGTGCGGATCTCGTGGCTCATATTGGCGAGAAATTCGGATTTTCCACGGCTGGCCTGCAATGCGCGTTTGCGAGCCAGGTCGAGCTCAACGTTCTGGATCTCGACCGCTTCGATGGTTTCGCGCAGCTCCGCAGTGGCCTGATCGACCTGTTCCTGCAGTTCCGCCTGCGCCGTTTCCAGTTCAACAGCCATGCTGTTGATGCCTTTTTCGAGCATGCCCAGTTCACCACGGGAATGTTCACGTACGCGCACATGCAGGTCGCCGCTACCAAGCCGTTGTACCGTCTGGGTGAGATCCAGAATAGGCCGCGCCACGCTACGACTGACTCGCAACGCGAATATCACACTCAAGGTCAATACCGAGAGGGTAATGAAAAGGCTGATGACGGTAATCTCCTGTTGGCGCTTAAGGGTGTTTGCTTGCGACAGTTCAACACGCACCCAGCCGATCGGTTTCATTTCCGGCGAACTCTGGGTGGTTTCGAAGTCACTGACCACGACACTGCTGATCTGAATCGGCGCTTCGAATGACAACAGGTCACTGTGCTCCAGTTCGGCGGTGTTGGCAGTACCCACCTGTGTCAGCGGCTTATGCTCTTGATCGAGGATAGTCACGCGTACCACATCGGCCTCACGCAGTGCCGACCCGGCCAGGGTGCGGAGAATGCCATGGTTGCCGGCGAAGACGCCGTATTCACTCGCTGGCGCCAGCTGATTGGCGATGGCGCGGCCGCGATCTAATAGGGATTCGCGCAGATCCTGAATTCGTGTATTGATGAAATAGGCGCCAAGGACGATGGCGATGACAATCGTCGGCACCAGGGTGGTCAGCAGGATACGGCTGTGGATCCCGGATATCTTCATGGTGATCTGTTCTCCAGCTGTTGTAGCTGATGCAGTAGAACGTTTTCACTGCTTACACTGAGGTTGAGCGATTGCGCCACCTGCGTGTTGACGGCTACCGAGTAGTAGCGAGGGTAACGCGGTGGACCGAGTTGCCGATTTTCTGATTGGGTAAATTCGACGATCCACTCGCCGGCCTGTTGGCCAATCTGTTGCGCGGTGGAATGCACAGCCGCCAGGGCGCCGGCGCGCACATAGGCCTGTGAAAAGCCAATCACCGGTACTCGATTGCGATACGTCGTCAACAGAATTGCCTGGATGCTGGAACGGTTGAAAACATGCGGGTCGGGCAAGGCAATGAGCACCTCCGCATGGTCGATCAGGCGCGTCAGTGGGCGAATAGGGTTACTGTCGGGAGCGACTGACTCGATGGATAGCTGTAGATTTCGTTGTACACACAAGCTGCGTAGTTGCTGCGTTTGCTCAGCGGATTGAGGGCCGCTGAGGCTGGCCAATCGGGTAACCTTGGGTAGCAACAGTTGCAACAGTGTCAGCTGCCGATCGAGAGGTTGATCCAAATACAGGGCGCTATGCAGGTTCGAGTCCGAGGGGTTGACTTGATTCAGCAAGGCGTAATCAGGTGCAGACACCAACAGGCTCAATACGGGTGTGTTTTCGCTCTTGCTTTGCGCGAGTGCGCTGGCCTGAGTGCCGACCGTTACGATCAGGTCCGGCGCCGGGTGCAGGGTTTTCTCAAACGTGCCCTGGGCATCTGCGAGGTTTAAGGTCTGCAGTTGAACACTATCGGGTGCCAACTCATTCAGACGTGTCTGCAAGGTTGCTATGACTTCGGCATAGGCACCGCCTGAATCACCGCTCACGATAAGCACGCGTGCGGTTTCCGCGCCAACCCTGTTGGACCAGAGACTGAGCAGCAGATACCCACACAGCAACAGACCGCTGGTCCAGAGTGGCCAGCGGTCTGTTCTAGCTTGGTGAGTAATCAACCCTTGCATAGCATCGGTTATGGCTGGTCTGTCTAGGGCAAGCCAATCGTCAACTCCACATACGCGCGTGTGTCGAACACGTTCTCATCGCGGAATTCCAGATATTCATCGAGCACATTCTGCACAACCAACGCAATACTGCTGCGCATGCCGTTGGTAAGCATATGTTTGGCCACGCGCAGGTCCAGCCGGTCCTGCGGGCCGAGCCGGTCACCATTGCCCAGCCATTTCATGCGGCTGACTTTGTTGTACAGGGCACTGACATCCACTTGGCCGGGCAGACGGTGCATGGCAAAGGCGCTATAGGTATGCCGCGGTACATCTTCAGACAGATCCTCGTATTGCCAGTCTGCCGGGCTTAATGAATCCTGGAAGGAATCCAGGGCGGTACCCTTGGCCTTGGCATAGGCCCAGTTGAGTCCGAGCATGGTGCGTTTCTCGGGTCGGTAGTTCAGTGCGATCTCAACGCCATTGGTGCTCAGCTGACCGGAATTGGTGTGGTAGAAAATCCGCCCGTCACTGACCACATTGAGTTCGCTGGGGTAGGGATATTTCTTTGGTGCGGCAATACGGTCGTCCAATTTGTCGTGAAAGAGTTTGATGTCCAGCGTGGTATTGATGGACGGAAAACGTCCCAGATAGCCCAGCTCATAAGAGGTGATGCGTTCCGGATCGAGATCGGTATTGCCGAGAATGTATTGATCGATCAGTTCGCCGTCCTGGAAGCGGATCGCGCCGTCCGCATTGTCTTCATAGATGGTCGGCAGGCGGTAGGCGCGCGAGACACCCAGGCGCAGACCGTGGTTCTTATGCAGCTGGTGATTGAGGGCAATGCGCGGTGACACCTGGAAGCCGATCTGGCCACTCTGTTCCAGCATGGTGCCCAGATTCAACGTGCCATTCTGATAGGGATGCCACTCCAGATTGCCGAACAGGCGGTACAGCTGATTTTCGATATAGTCATCGCGGCTATACCAGCCATCGCCTCCGACGCGATCAAAGCGGGCGCCGGTACCCCAGACCATGCGCGCCTGTGGTGACAGGCGGAAATTGTTCTGGAACTCGATATCGTAACGTTCCTCAAACACGCTGTAGTCGGTGACCGTCAACTCATCGGTCTGGCCCGGGAAAAACAGACCGATGGCAATCGGCGGTACCGGCATGCCCAGGGCATCGCTGGCGATGTCCGACAGCAGGGCCTCGGTGCGTTCCCGATGACGCATATAGGTGTGATAGAACTGCACTCGGGTTTCTTCGTCGGCCGAGTGGCTGCGTCGCCAGACAAGTTGCTCGAAGTGACTCTGCACCTCGCGATTTCGCGGGGCTTCCACGATACCGTCGAAACGGCCTTCGCTGCGAGGACCGCCGTTATAGCCGGCCAGCAGTTCCACGGAGTCAGTGTTCGTGAGTTGGTATTCGCCGCGGAAATTGAACAGCGATACACGCATGCCGTCATTCAGCGGGTCGCGGGCGGATACCAGGCCGCTGGCGGGGTCCGGTGGCGCAATATCGGTGCGGCTCTCGAAACCGTCATCACGGCGATAGCCGAGTGTCATACGATAATCGAGCTTGTCCAGTCGGTTGCCGTGGCGCAGCAGGCCTTTGCGGAAGTCCTTATTGCCGCCGGCCAAGCTCACCTCGGTGCCGTCCATCTGCGAAGGATGCTGAGTGATGATATTGATTGCACCCAAAAAGCTGTTGGAGCCGTATGCCGCGGCGTTCGGCCCGCGTACCACTTCGATGCGATCAATATCTTTGATATCCAGTGGCAGGTCGGTCCAGCGCACACCGCCGAGCGCGGGTCCATACACCGGCCGACCATCGACCAGCACTTGCATGCGGCGCGCATGTTCGTCAGCCAGGCCATGATAAGTCGCCGCGGCGGTGTGGCCCTTGGCATGCCCAACTTGAAAGCCCGGAACCAGACGCAGCAGATCCGGAATATCCAGAGCGCCACTGGCCTCGATCATGGTGCGGTCGATCACGGTGACCGCGGCCGGTGCCTCGAATTGGGGTTGGGCCAGGCGCGTGGCCGATAACACCACGGGAACTTGCGCGAAAAAATAATCCTCGCCGGCCAGTTCGCTGAGTTGCGGCTCAGCCGCGGCTGCAAATAATGGTGTGCTGGTTGACAGTGACAAGGCGAGCACAAGGCAATGCACGGAGCGGATAGCGTGCTTGTTCATGAATATTCCTACAGCTAAGTGATTTATGGGAGAAATCGGCCATCTGGTCGCGGCCGTGGGGTAAGGATGCCGTCTCGGCATGCTGCCGTCAAAAGCCCGGATTTCCGAAGGCTTCTTTCACAGGGTGTCCATGCAGTACACTCTGCCGCCATGGAGTTTCCAACCCTAGAAGATTTCGTCGGCAATACCCCTCTGGTGCGTCTGCAGCGTCTGGTCGGGGACAGTTCCAACCGTATCCTGGTCAAGTTGGAGGGCAACAATCCCGCTGGCTCGGTGAAGGACCGTCCGGCCCTGTCTATGATTCAACTGGCTGAAAAGCGGGGTGAAATAAAACCCGGCGATACCCTGATCGAGGCCACCAGCGGCAACACCGGCATTGCCCTGGCCATGGCCGCGGCCATCAAAGGCTACAAAATGGTATTGGTCATGCCCGACAACATGACTCTGGAGCGACGTCAGGCCATGGCCGCGTTCGGTGCCGAACTGGTGCTGGTGAGTCGCGAGCAGAGCATGGAAGGTGCCCGCGATCTGGCCAAGCAGATGGAGGCGGAGGGCAAGGGTAAGGTTCTCGATCAGTTTTCCAACATGGACAATCCGCAGGCGCATTATGAAGGTACCGGCCCGGAGATCTGGCGCGACACCGGCGGCCGCGTCACGCATTTTGTCAGTGCCATGGGTACCACCGGCACCATCATGGGCACTTCGCGCTATCTGAAAGAACAGAATCCCCAGGTGCGGATCGTCGGTGTGCAGCCGACCGAAGGCTCCTCGATCCCCGGTATCCGGCGCTGGCCCAAGGAATACCTGCCGAGCATTTTCGATGCCTCGCGGGTCGATCAGATCATCGAGATCGATCAGAAGACTGCGGAAGACACTACCCGTGCGCTGGCCGCGCGTGAAGGCATTTTCTGCGGCATCTCATCGGGCGGCGCGGTAGCGGCGGCGTTGAAACTGTCCGAACAGGTCGAGAACGCGATTATTGTGGTGATTATCTGTGATCGCGGTGATCGTTATCTGTCGACGGGCGTGTTTCCGGGCTGATTCGACGCAGACGATGGGAGAATATCTATCTGGCGCCATCGTGTCATAGAAGTCTGGGGTATGAATTACCATTGATGTTACGAGATGCATCCCTTCTCCCTCCGGGAGAAGGCCAGGATGAGGGGATCAACTTCATTGTTTTGATCACCTCACCCCAACCCTCTCCCGGAGGGAGAGGGAGTTTGTGATGCAGCTGTGAGTTCAGACCTGTGACAACCCAGCACACATCCTTCTGTCGCGCGGCGTTGTTTCTGATAGCGCAATGGGTCTGTGTATCGTCCTATGCACTGGACAGCATCGAAATCGCGCTGGGCGATCTGCAGGGTGCAGGCTGGCAGGCATCGTCGGCGAGCTTGCAGATACAGCTCTTGCCGGGCAGTGAACACGCCGGCGCCATCAGTATCACATCCATTACCCTGCCGGCACCCATCGGTCGCGTCGATGATGTGCGTATCCACTGCGATCAACTCACGCACTCGGCCGCGGGTACCGCCTGCACCGGCCGAATCAATATCGCGCATCTTCTGGGGGAACCCATTAAGGGTCGCATTTCGGTACAACATGACAGTGCCTCGAATCAGGTGTCACTCACATTGAAAGAGATTGGCCTTGCCGGTGGCGTCTGGCAGATTGCAGGACAATCACAGACGCAAGGTTGGAGCCTGGAACTTGCGGCGCGGCAGGTATCGGGCGAGGGGCTGGTCGGTTTGCTGCGTCGGCTGGGTTACGGCGTGGAGCAACAACTCAGTGCGCGGTTGAATCTCACCGCGACGGTGCAGGGTACAGCCGCGGGTGTCGAAACGGTGCGTTTCCAGATCGCGGGCGAACACATCAATTTCGCCAATGCTATCGGTACACAGGCAAGCGAACACCTCAAACTAGAGTTGAGCGGAAAAGCCACGCGCACGGCGGCAACCTGGCATGCCGACGTTGACGCACAGTTTGACGCGGGCGCCTTATTTATCGATCCGCTGTATTTCGAATTCAGCGCGGTGAATCCCGCGCAGCTCAAGCTGACCGGTGACTGGCACGCGGGGCGCCAGCGTTTGCATCTGCAATCCATGACACTTGAACACCAGGGCGTGGCGCGTGCGCAGGGCGAACTGCTGTTGAATCTGGCGAATGAAACTCCGTTGGAACGCGTCAACGTCGATATCCTGGACGCGCAGTTGCCGGCAGCCTTCGATACCTATATTCAGCCCTGGATTCGTGGCCAGTTGGGTGATGCCTTGAAAACGGCGGGGCGTTTCACCGGACATTATGCCTATCAGGCCGGCGCGGACAGCCTCGTGCGCCTTACGCTGAATCATGTCGGTATCGAAGACCCGCAACAGCGCTTCGGCTTTACTGATATGTCCGGCGTTATCGATTGGAGCAGCGATGCAACGCCACGGGTGACGGAACTCGGTTGGCAATCGGGCAGTCTGTACCGTTTGGAACTGGGCGCTGCGCAACTGGCGGTGAAAAGTCGGGGCACAGCGTTTGAATTGCGTGAGCCGGTGGAGATTCCACTGTTCGACGGCAAACTCATGATCGAGGATCTGGCCTTGAGTGATCCGGGCGAGGATGACATGCGCTGGCGCTTCGATGGCCTGTTGACGCCGGTCTCCATGGAAGCGGTGTCTACAGCACTGGGCTGGCCCGCCTTCGGCGGCCAACTGTCCGGCATGATCCCCGCGGTTCGTTACGCCGACAAGCGACTTGAAATCGGTGGTGTGCTGTTGGTGAAGGCCTTCGATGGCGCGTTGACGGTGCGTAACCTGCGTCTGGAAGAACCCTTCGGCCGCGTGCCGCGCCTGAATGCCGATCTGGCGCTGGATAATCTGGATCTGGAGGCGCTGACCGAAACCTTTTCCTTTGGCAAGATACAAGGCCGCTTGGATGGTTACGTCAACCAGCTGGAGATGCAATCCTGGCAGCCGGTCGCCTTCGATGCGCGCTTCGCCACACCCGAGGATGATGATTCACGACATCGCATCAGTCAGAAGGCGGTCGATAATCTGTCCAGCATCGGTGGCGGTGTCGGTGGTGCATTGTCGCGGAGTTTCCTGGGTGTGTTCGAGGAGTTCCCGTACGACAGAATCGGCATCAGTTGCCGTCTCAAGAACGGCGTGTGCGCCATGGGTGGCGTCGCGCCTGCCGCGAATGGTTACTATCTTGTAAAAGGTCGCTTCCTACCGCCGCGCATTGATGTAGTCGGCTACGCGAATCAGGTAGACTGGCACACACTGATCGATCGACTGAAATCGGTCACATTGGAACAGGGGCCCACCATTGAATAACACCGGGGCTTCACACTTGGAGAGGAGTATGACCATGACGACGCTACGTACGCCCGTGCTGTTGGCACTGCTGATCTTTGTGACGGCCTGTGTGACCATCAATGTGTATTTCCCTGCCGCTGCCGCGCAGGAAGCCGCCGACCGTATTATCAATCGCGTCTACGGCACAGAAGGCGAGGGTGAAGCGCCTGTCGAACCGGCCGCGCCCGCGCAGCCGCAACCGCAACCGCAACCGCAACCGCAGTCAAACAATGATGGTCTGTTCATGCCGGTATTGGCCAGTGCGCTCGATTGGCTAATCGCTCCAGCGGAGGCGGCCGAACCGAACATCGACATCAAGTCGCCGGCAATCCAAAGCATCACCGCGGGCATGGAGGCGCGTCATCCAAGTCTGGCGCCGCACTATGCCAGTGGCGCCGTCGGTATGACCCGTGATGGACAGATTGTTGCGCGTGATCTCAATTCCATTCCACTGCGTGACCGCAGCCGGGTGCAGCAGTTGATCGCTGACGAGAACAAAGACCGCACCGCCCTCTACAGCGAAATCGCCCGCGCCAACGGTCATCCTGAATGGGGTGACGAAATCCGCGCCACCTTCGCCCGGCGCTGGGTCGCCAATGCGCCTGGTGGTTGGTGGTATCAGGATGCCGGGGGCGGTTGGAAGCAGAAGTAACACAAGGAATACAAATTGAGGCGCGAAGGAGAAACTTAATCCCCTCTCCCCTCGGGGAGAGGGGGTGAGGGGGTTGCCTGAAACGATTCACCCTCTCCCTGGCCCTCCCCCGTCTAGGGGGAGGGGATTAACCTTTGTATTTCACGGCTAGTAATTTGTGCGCATCTTGAGGCGCGAAGGAGAATCTTAATCCCCTCTCCCCTCGGGGAGAGGGTTAGGGTGAGGGGGTTGCCTGAAAGTGAATCACCCTCTCCCTGGCCCTCCCCCATCTAGGGGGAGGGGATTAACCTTTGTATTTCACTGCTAGTAATTTGTGCGCATCTTGAGGCGCGAAGGAGAAACTTAATCCCCTCTCCCCTCGGGGAGAGGGGGTGAGGGGGTTGCCTGAAAGTGAATCACCCTCTCCCTGGCCCTCCCCCATCTAGGGGGAGGGGATTAACTTTTGTATTTCACGGCTAGGAATTTGTGCGCATCTTGAGGCGCGAAGGAGAAACTTAATCCCCTCTCCCCTCGGGGAGAGGGGGTGAGGGGTTAGCCTGAAACGATTCACCCTCTCCCTGGCCCTCCCCCATCTAGGGGAAGGGGATTAACCTTTGTATTTCACTGCTGGTAATTTGTGCACATCTCCGTAGCCACTGCTGTTATTTAAAATATCGATGTAAAGGTTTCACGCATGAACGTATTGGTATTCGATATTGAGACAATCCCCGACCTCGATGCGGGACGGCGCTTGTATGGCCTTGAGGATCTGAACGATAAGGACGTCGCCAAGGCGATGTTCCACTTGCGTCGGCAAGAGACCGGTGGCAGTGAATTTCTGCGCCTGCATCTGCATCGCGTGGTGGCCATATCCGCCGTGTTGCGCTCGCGTGACAGTCTGAAGGTCTGGTCATTGGGCGAACCCGAATCCGATGAGAAGGAGCTGGTGCAGCGTTTCTTTGACGGTATCGATAAATACACGCCAACATTGGTGTCCTGGAATGGCGGTGGTTTCGATTTACCGGTGTTGCATTACCGCGGACTGGTCCACGGCATCGCCGCGCCGCGCTATTGGGATACCGGCGATGACGATCGCGATTTCAAATGGAACAATTATCAGAGTCGCTTCCATGCGCGGCATACTGACCTCATGGACGTTTTATCCGGCTATCAGCCGCGCGCTGTAGCGCCACTGGACGATATCGCCAGCATGCTGGGTTTCCCCGGCAAGATGGGCATGAGCGGCGCCAAGGTATGGGATAACTACCTGGCCGGCGGCATTGTCGATATCCGCAATTACTGCGAGACCGATGTATTGAATACCTATCTGGTATATCTGCGTTTCGAACTGATGCGCGGCAAACTGTCCGCCGCCGAGTATCATGCCGAATGCTTGCAACTGCGCGATTACCTCAAGGCCGAAGCCAAACCGCATTTCGATGAGTTTTTGGCGGCTTGGCTGTGAAATAGTAATTGCACACCAGAGGGCGCAGAGAACGCAGAGTTTGATCGATTAAACAATCAATTACTCCGCGTTCTCTGCGCCCTCTGGTGTGAATAAAATTGGATTATCGATGAGTCGTTCCCGCAAACCCCGTCTTCCCACTGAGCCGATTGAAGCCAGCATCGAATCCCTGTCGCATGACGGCCGCGGTGTCGCGCGCATTGAGGGCAAAACGGTATTCATTGATGGCGCCTTGCCGGGCGAGCGCGTTCTGGCAAAACTGGTCGAGCGTCACAGAAAATATGACGAGGCCTCCGTCGTCGAGGTATTGCAGGCATCACCGCAGCGCGTGGAGCCTAAATGCCTCCATGCCGGCGTCTGCGGTGGTTGCAGCCTGCAGCATATGGAGGCGCAGGCGCAGATCGATGCCAAACAGCAGGTGCTGCTCGGCAACCTCAAACATATCGGCAAGGTCGAGCCGGCAGAAGTGTTGCCGCCTCTGCGTGGTCCTCATTGGGGTTATCGCACCAAGGCGCGCTTGGGTGCGAAGTATGTGCGTAAAAAAGGCCGTATGCTGGTCGGGTTTCGTGAGAAGCATGCGCCCTATCTGGCCGAGCTGACGCGTTGCATGGTGCTGCATCCGCTGATCGGCGAGCGCATCACCGAGCTGGCGGAGATGCTGGAAGGCATGGAAGCGCGCGAACGCATTCCGCAAATCGAAATTGCCGTGGGTGATAACGCCGCTGCGCTGGTGTTCCGCAATCTGGATGTGTTGTCGGATAAAGACCAGGCGCATCTGCGCGCTTATGGTGAACGTACTGGACTGCATATCTATCTGCAGCCGGCAGGCCCGGATAGTGTCTATCTGCTCTGGCCCGAAACATCGACGTTGGACTATGGACTGCCGGACCATGATCTGCGTCTGCAATTTCTGCCCACCGATTTCACCCAGGTCAATCGTGATATCAACCAGTCGATGATCGAACTGGCGATCAGCATGCTCGATCCGCAGCCAACCGACCGTGTGCTGGATCTGTTCTGCGGACTGGGTAATTTCACATTGCCCCTGGCGCGGCGTTGCGCGCAGGTGGTCGGTGTGGAAGGCGACGTGGGCCTCGTGCAGCGCGCCCGCGACAATGCCGCGCGCAATGGCATCGCCAATGCCGAATTCCATGTCGCCAACCTGGCCGAAGACACAACGATCTATCCCTGGCTCAAACAACCGTTCGACAAACTGTTGCTCGATCCACCTCGCAGCGGCGCGCTGGAAATGATTCCGGCCATCGCTAAGCTGGGTATCAAGCGGGTTGTATACGTGTCCTGTAATCCCGCTTCACTGGCGCGCGATGCGGGACTGTTAGTCACCGAACATGGCTACCGGCTGATGAAGGCGGGCGTGATGGATATGTTCCCGCATACCACGCATGTGGAGTCGATCGCCCTGTTCCAGAAGACGAAATAAAGACGGATAGGGAAGATGGGGTGTAACCTGGATTGGTCCGATCAGAGGTTGCTGTTGAATGACTGCTCAATCATGTGGATTTAACCGGCGGATGCAACGCACTAGACTCTTCTTAAGTAGAAGGTGTTGCAACCACCGGTTGAACCCGCAGTTGAGAGCGGTAATTTGGAATTGCTTCGTTTCCGTAGACACTCAGCCTAATCTTGCCATCTGCTGCTCAAAGTCTGCCGGGCTGATATTTCCAGGTGTTGATGGCGTCTCGCCCGATTATAAAACACCTCAATATAATCGAATATTTCCGCTCGCGCTGCTTCACGGGTTTCGAAGATGTGGCGACGTATTTTCTCCTTCTTCAGGCTGCTGAAGAAGGACTCCACCGGCACGGATTCTCTGGGTGCCGCGGAAACCTTGTCGGCGACTATGTGCTGGAAAACCCCTTCGTGGCCAAGCAATTCAAGCAGGCCGTGGATACCGTGCTGGCCAAATAATTCCCCACTAGAGCGATTGTTTCGTTTACACGCGGTAAACATCTGGCAGTAGCGGTGTTGCCACGCTGCTTGTCATTGTTCTGTCATCTCTCTGTCACCCTCCCTACCTAAAGTAGAGCGCTGTTAACAGTGGCGGTATCAGCCGCCATTTCAGGCAATCTCAAGAAAAAATGTACGGGAGTCATTATGAAACTGCATGCACTTGCTCTGGCGCTGGGTCTCAGTGCCACCACCAGCGCGAACGCCTGGTTTTTACCTTCACCCACTTTGTCACTGGAAGTGATCGGCCAGCATCAGACCGGTGTGTTCGACGAGGGCGCGGCCGAGGTCGTGGCCTACGATCCTGCAACCAAACGCGTATTCAAGGTAAATGCCGCGGCGGCCAATGTTGAGGTGCTGGATCTGAGCGATCCGAGCAACCCGGTGCCGATGGCGGTGATCGATGCGACAGCATTGGGCGCGAGCGCCAACAGCGTGGCCGTGAAGAACGGCATTGTGGCAGTGGCTATCGAAGCGACGGACAAGCAGGCGCCGGGCGTAGTAGCCTTCTACAACGCAACGGATCTGTCATTGATCAACAGTGTGGTGGTGGGTGCATTGCCGGACATGGTGACCTTTACCCCGAACGGCAAATACGCAATGGTCGCCAATGAAGGCGAGCCGAATGATGATTACACGGTCGACCCGGAAGGCTCGGTCAGCATTATCGACCTGCGTAAGGGTGTCGCCAGCGCAACGGTGAAGACAGCCGACTTTACCGCCTATAACGGCATGGAAGATGCGCTGCGAGCAGCTGGCGTACGTATCTTCGGCCCGGGCGCCTCTGCGGCCCAGGACCTGGAGCCAGAGTACATCACGATTTCGCATGATTCACGTACCGCCTGGGTGAGCCTGCAGGAAGCCAATGCGCTGGCGAAGATTGACATCAAGAAGGCCAAGGTCATCGACATTCTGCCACTCGGCACCAAGGATCACAGCCTGCCGGGTAATGAGCTGGATGCCAGTAACAGGGATGACGCCATCAACATCACCAACTGGCCGACCAAAGGCATGTATATGCCCGACGCCATCGATAGCTACAACTTCTTTGGCAAGACCTATATCGTCACCGCCAACGAAGGCGACAGCCGTGACTATGACGGCTACAGCGAAGAAGAGCGTGTAAAAGACCTGGTGCTTGATCCGACCGCGTTCCCGAATGCGGCTGAGCTGCAGGCTGATGAAAACCTGGGTCGTCTTAACTCGACAACTGCCAATGGTGATACTGATGGTGATGGCGACGTGGATGAAATCTACAGCTATGGCGCGCGTTCTTTCTCGATCTGGACGACGGATGGTAAGCCGGTATTTGACTCCGGTTCCGACTTTGAAGTCATTACCGCAATGGAACTGCCGGATAACTTCAACAGCACCAATGATGAGAATGACACCTTCGATAACCGTTCTGATGACAAGGGT
Organism: Gammaproteobacteria bacterium; assembly: GCA_018819175.1. GTDB lineage: Bacteria > Pseudomonadota > Gammaproteobacteria > Thiohalobacterales > Thiohalobacteraceae > JAHJQQ01. The sequence continues at coordinate 15,247 of JAHJQQ010000039.1, read as the reverse complement.
CCGGAGCCGGAAGGGATTGCCGTCGGCACCATTCTGGGCAAGACCTATGCCTTCATCGGGCTGGAGCGTATCGGCGGCATCATGGTATATGACATCACCAATCCCTACGACGTGAAGTTCAAGACCTATGTAAACAATCGTGATTTCAGCGTGGATGCACAGCTGCCGGATGGCTCCGTTAATCCGCTGGTGGGTGATCTGGGTCCGGAAGGTCTGGCCTTCATCCCCTGGTACCAGAGCCCGAACCTGCGTTCGCTGCTGGTGGTGGGTAACGAGGTTAGCGGGACTACCACGATCTATCAGATCAATCTGGATTTCCAATAAACCGTTAGTACAACATAAACAGGCATCGACTGGCCCCTGCTATAGGCAGGGGCTTTTTTATGTGCGGGATATCTGCTATTGATCCAATAGCGCCAATAACAGGGACAGCTTTATGCAAACGGAATTAACCGGCAATTGTTTATGTTGCGCGATGAGTTACAAAATTCAGGGCGAAGCGCAACGGTTTTATCACTGTCACTGTAGACGCTGTCGCAAGGCAATGGGAACCGGGCATGCCAGTAACATGCTGGTGACACCGCTGGCCAGTATCACCTGGCTCAAGGGAGAAGGCCTGTTGGCGCGCTTCAAGTTACCGGAGGCAGAGCGCTTCTATAATTGCTTCTGCAAGCAATGCGGTAGCCCGATGCCACGCGTGGTACCGGAGCTGGATGGCGTATTGATCCCGGCGGGTTTCACTGGATGACGAGCCGGCGATGGTGCCGCAGGCACGTATCTTCTGGGGTTCGCGAGCGGAGTGGTCATGTGAGGATGGCTTGCCGCAGTTTGTGAAATACCCGCCAGGGGTTTGAGACTTCGGGTTGCGGCAGTTGCGGAAGCAAGAAGCATAAGGAGTCCCGTCATTGCGAGGAGTGTAGCGACGTGGCAATCAAGCGGAGGTTATATAGCTCAATCTCGACGCGTAATGCAAAGAAAACGCTTGCCGGGTGGAAAAGGGGGCGGAGGAATTAAAGTTTAATCCCTCCGTCACCTTTCGCCGACTGTGTTCTGACTCCGATTGGTGTAGCTATTCCGGCAATGGCTGGGCAGTGGTTGCTGTTAGCAAGGCGGATGGTTCGCTGACATCGTGCAGATTGTTGCGTGAGTATATCGAGCCGGGAAACTGTGGTCTGACCCTATTTCCTCTATCCAGCGCATACGCCTCGCAGATTTCTCTGCAAATCCCGGAGCGTACCGAGTCAGCTGCCTTGAAGGTAATCACCTTGATACTCCGAACGGCGCTGAGTATGCGCAAGGCTTCCGCTAGGCCCGAGATGCCAGGCAAATCGGTCTGGTTAAGATCTCCATTCACGACCACTGTGCAATTCTCCCCGATACGGGTGAGAAACATCTGCATCTGTTCAGGCGTGGCGTTCTGGGCCTCATCCAGAATCACAAAGACGTTCTTGAATGTGCGCCCGCGCATGTAGGCGAGCGGCGCGCCTTCAATCTTTCCGTGGCCTAAATGGTAGTCCACCGCGCTCTTGCCGAGACGCTCATGCAGCACGTCTCGAAAAGGTTGTAGCCATGGCTCATATTTCTCCTCCTTGGTCCCGGGCAGATATCCCAGAGATTCACCAGCTTCTACTGCTGGCCGGGAAATGATGATTTTTTCAATGCGTTTTTCTCTGAGTGCTTCAGCTGCCAGCGCGCCACACACGTAGGTCTTACCCGTGCCAGCCGGCCCTAGGCCGAACACCAGCGGAAAGGTTTCAATGGCATTGCCGTATTGTCGCTGGGAAGTGTTTAGATACTTGAAAGGCTGGATCTTCGGGAGGGGGTGTACAAAGGAGAGGATGTTTTCAAGTTCGTTGGGATTCGACGCTGCTCGGGTCTTATGGGCTCGGTTTCGTCTGCTCATAGCTACCTCAGTTGATGTTATTGAAGCGTGCTGGTAATAAACCTACTCTATAAATATTACAGTTTAATTATCTCCGAACTCATCCTGGCAACATCAACCGCTCAAGGACATGAACATAAATGCAGAGTTGTCATCATCGGTGCTTGCGCTCTGAGCACCAGACCCGTATTCCAGTCTCCACGCCACCGGCATAATTGGATCGCAATGAAAGTAGATGATAGGTTTGCGATATCAGTAATACAGGGTAAGACATTTGCAACAAATCGGTGATCATGCGCCACTCGGCCCGAATACCTTTCCAGTAGCCAAACTTTTCGGTTTTTCTCGATTGCGTGACTTCTGGCCAGTGTGCTACTGAGATCGTGAGCCGGCGCGCAATTATTTTGCGATTCATGAATACCTCAATACCAAAGCGCGGTAAACCAGAGATCTCCTCCAGCGCCTCACTCAAGAGTTCCTTTCTTATGACACGCTCACCGGAGACGAAATCAAGGCCAATGGCTCGGAATACCAGAAGGCTGTTCTGCCGCAGACTTAGGCTAACATCTGCTTCACCCAATAAGACTGGCGTTGCGAGCGCCGTAATATGCTCATCGGCCAGACCGCTAAGGTCTGCATCGAGCAGCATGAGCAGTTCGCATTTAGCCACTGCGACGCCTGTCGCCATTGCAAAGCTTTTACCTCGATTCATCCGGTAGGAAATGAGTTTTATCGAAGGAAATAGCTTGACGACTTCGGCGGTATTATCAGTCGAACCATCATCTACAACGATGATCTCGTGTATCAAGGGGTGCGCTGAAGCGACAGCAAGCACAGCGGCTATTCTCGGCGCCTCATTGAAGGCGCAGATGACGCAGGATATTCCGCGAGCGCCATCCGGTGAAGAGTTGCAGTTCATAAGGGTTCCCAAGCGTCGAGTGAATCAGCTTTGCGTTTCAGTTATGGAAATCGCATTCGATCTCCGGGTCCAAGTCAGTGCCGCAATGCTCAGTGCGCCGAGTATCAAGGGGAAATAAAGCGTCGAAAAACGCCAGAGAAGAAGTGTCGTGGCGATCACCGGGCTGATGACCCAGAGCGATAAGGCAGCCGCAAGGCCGATATCGGCGCTACCGCCACCAGACGGGACCCCAGTCCAAAGAGCAACATGAAGTACTACAGCCTGTAATACCAGCAGAAACCCGAATGGCAATTGATAACCAAGTTCATACAGCACCAACCAGAGTACGCTATAACGGATGATCCACTGCAGGGTCGTCAGCAGCAGCAACAGGATATTCTGTCTGGCTGCCCCCTTTATCAGAGTGTTTATCTGCCCTCGTAGCTCCGCAACGAATTCGTCTATTCGTTGTTGCCTCGCTTGAATCCAGGGAATGGTGCGACCAAATCTATGTAGTGCGGAGATTATCAAATGACGGCCATGCCAAAGGCCATAAACAGACAAAAGAGCAATGATAAGCGCTATTGCATAAACATAACCGGGCATAGTAGGTGCAATCTGCCCTAACGGAACCAATGCGAAGACTGTGGCGACAGGTATTGCTATGGCGAAGAAAACGAGATCGAGCGCCTGCTCGGCTCCAACAACAGTCGTCGAAACAGTCCAGGGAGTAGCGGCAGATCTCAACAGCGCTACGTTAACTACATAGCCGGCGGCGCCCGCAGGCGAACACAGAAACGCGAAATCCGTGGCAAAGGTGATCGCCAAAGTGTGCAGGAAAGGTAGAGGTTGCCCGAGGCTGGACAGTAGTATTTGAAGTTTTCCGGCCTTTGCAACGCCTGCCAGGACAGACAGTCCGGCCAGGATGATGACAAAATAAGGATCGACATTTCGCAGACTGTCGAGGACGGCGCTCCCGCCCAGCGCAAAAGGAGCACCCAGGGCCAGGCCGACACCGACGATCGCAATTACCGAGGCTAAACGGCGCAACTGTTCCGCTCCGATGCTTGCCTGCTGCCTGGCAGCTCAAGCTCTATGCCACCACAGGATTTTCCGAAGGAGAGTTTTCCATGCGTAATCTGTGACATTCGGTAGCTCGTAGCACCTTGTCGAAGGATATAGCAAACTGCGCTCTCCGCTATTTGGCAACAAATAAATTACGTTTTCATGACAGACACAATCGAGCTCAGAACACAGCTCTTACTTGATGTTGGCCAAAACTGTGGTTGGCTCCGATTACGAACTCGATCACGGTGACAAATGCAGTTTATAGACGGGTGTACCGTCCACATCGATCACCGATACATATAGTTCGCCATTCGCGTCGATACTCACGGCGCCGAAGTTCATCCAGCGACGCGCCTGGCGATAGTCGCCGACCGTATCAGGCGACGCCGGGCCGAAAAAGAACAACTGCTCGGTACCCAGGCTGGTATCGAAATCCCGGTTGGGAAACAGGCCGGCGTTCAGAGGGCCGGTTGCCACCTCGTAAACCTGGAAGGCGGGATCGTCCGCGAACGGGCGGTAGCGGAAGGCGGCGGCGAAGTGCACATCGGTGGTGATGAATAGGAAATTGCGTAGTTTCTGCTGGCGGAGAAACCCGAATATATCCCGCAGTTCACGTTCAAAACCCCGGTTCTGATCGAAGTCAGCCCACCCGTCGCGTCCCTTTTCCGGCGGGAAACCGGTGGGGATGGAGAGGGGTACGCTGGACACGATGATTTTCCAGGTGGCCTCACTGTCGGCGACGGTATTCCTGAACCATTGCAATTGTGCTGCGCCAAGCATGGTCTTGGGCTGGACGCCGTCATCGGGTGCCAGGTTCGAATCGCGGTACTGACGGGTATCGAGCAGTATGAGTTCGAGGTGTTTGCCCCAACGTACAGAGCGATACAGCTGACCGGGGTCGTCGCTGTTGCCGGCGACCGGGTTGTAGTCGAGAAAGGCACGTAGTCCGATCGGCATCAGGTGCACTGCCAGACTGTAGGGCGGCGCATCCCGCGTATCCTGCTGCGGCCCGAAATCGTTGACCACCTCGTGATCGTCCCAGACCGCAAGGTAGGATGTACCCGCCAGCAATTGCCGGAACGCGTCATCTTCGCGGTTGTATTTCCAGTGCGCACGGTAGTTGTCCAGATCGGCCGACTGAATGAATTCACCGGCGACCTGGCTGTTGCCGTAGCGTCCGGTCGGTTTGCAGATGCCATCGGCGTAGATCATGTCACCGAGGCCAATGAAAAAGTCCAGCTCGAGTTTGTTCACTGCGCGAAAAACGGGAAAACCTTCGGTCGCGTCACGGCAGACGTTCTGGCCGGCCAGATCGCCGCCCCAGGCGAAGTGCAAGGACGCGGGGCTCGCAGCGTCCGGGGCGGTGCGGAAGCGACCGTTTTCGATATCCCCCGGGGCTTCGTCGCTGTCCGAAAACCAGACAGTGTACTGGTATTCACGATTCGGTTGCAGACCGGCAACGAGTACTTTGCCGGTAAAGTCGTCTGCGGCGCGTACCGTGGTAGTGTAGATCCGCTGGTCATGGGCGGACTCATTCAATCGCACATGCATCCTGCCCGCGGCGCTGCCACGCGACCAGATGACGACGGAATCGCTGCTGGCATCACCCGATGCCACCCCGTGCGTCGCCAGAATGCGTTCCGGCATCAACGGGGGCGTGCCAGTGCAGCCGGCAAGACAGACTAGCAGTACCAGACCTGATGCGGCAGTTTGCAAATTTACGTGTCTGTCACGTCTTACCGAGGTTCCCATTGGGCAGCATCGCCTGATGCCCCGCGCGCTCAGGCCAGCACGGTGCCTGATCGGATCCCACGTCTGGCATCGGCCACTGCGCCTTCCACCAACACGGCGTGGTTGCTGCCGTCGGCAACCTCCACGGCTGCGGCCAGAGTCTCCGCCGTATCCGGATTAAGCACATCGTTGATGTGATACCACTCGGCACGCGTGCGCCAGGAATCGATATCCACCACCATATAGCCATTGTGTTCCAGATCCACATAGCGGGTATGCGGGTTGTTGTTCAGTGCGAATTGTTCCAGACCCTTGAGCAGCACGGGATTGGGTTCGGTGAAGAACGGTGAGGAAATTGCCGGCGCGACGAATTCGACCGCGCGCGAACCCACGCCGGTGGCCGCATCGTAGCTGCCGGGATTGTACGGGTCCGGGGCGATATCGTGTGCCCAGGAGGAATGGAAATCGCCGGTCAGCACGACCGTGTTGCGCACGTTCGACGCTGCCAGTATATCGAGCAGACGCGTGCGCGCGGCGGTGTAGCCGTCCCACTGATCGGGGTTGATCGGAATACGCACTCCCGGCGGCAGACCTTGTGCCGCCAGAGTCAGTTGCCCCATCATGACCTGTTGGCCAAGCACCTGCCACTGGGCGGGGTGCTTCATCTCCCGCTCCAGCCCACGTTGCAGCCAGGCCTCCTGCAACTTGCCGAGCAACTGACGATCGGCACGGTTGATCTCATTAAGATAGTAGAACAGTTCCTCGGGCGTGACCAACAGCTGTTGAGTCACGGCGTCGATCAGCAGCGGCGCCTGGCGTTCGCGACCGCACAGACGCGTATCCAGCATATCCAGCTGCACCAGGTCGCCGAAACGAAAACGCCGGAAGATCCGGCCTTCGCGCTCGCGCCAACCGAAGGTGTCGCGGATCGGTAACCACTCGAAATAGGCACGCAGCGCCGCGGCCTTGCGCAACAGCCAGTCGCCTTCGTCGGTCTGGTGGTTTTCCGCACCATCCTTGAAGGCGTCATTGGCGACCTCATGATCGTCCCATACAAGAATCCAGGGATGCAGACGGTGTGCTTCCTGTAACTGATAGTCGCGGCGGTACTGCGCATAACGCGTGCGGTAATCGTTGAGCGTCACCGTTTCCATATTGGGTTCTGGTATACGGTTGATTGCAGTACCGTCACCATAGGTGCCATTGCCGTATTCGTATATGTAGTCGCCCAGATGCACGATGGCATTCAAGTCGCTCTGCTGCGCAAGCAGCGCATAGGCGCCGAAAAATCCTGCCGGCCAGTTCGAACAGGAGGCGATGCCCAGACGCACCCTGTCGGTTTCACGTGGCAGCGTTCGCGTGCGCCCCACCGGTGATGCCTCGCCTAGGGCCTGGAACTGATAGTAATAGGTCTCGTCGGGCTGAAGGCCAAACGCATCGAGCTTGACGGTGAAGTCAGAGTACGGTGTGGCCAACCCGGTCATGCGCCGCACTACCTGCTTCATTCGGGGATCTTTAGCCACGACGACCCGCACAGCGACCTTTTGCTCCGCTGAACGCGGTGTGACGCGGGTCCATAGCATTACCCGATGCAGCTGCGGATCACCACTGGCCACACCGTGGCGAAACACCGGTCCCGGCAGCAGGTCTTCAGGACGTGGCGTCCAGTGCGAACCGGCCAAGGCATCCGGACCGATGAGCGCGAGCGCCGAACCACCGGCAACAGCTCCAAGAAATGTGCGACGAGAGAATGCCATGCTGACCTCCGACGAGTGACGATGAGCGTTTCAAACCAGCATATCGGTTCAATGTGACAGATTTACGGATGAGCGCCTGTCTTCTCTGCATTACGGTTCGATCACAGCCACAGGCGCGTCTATCAGGGGATTTAGCAGAACAAAATTATCGGAGTCAGAACATGAGATATGGCGAATATTAGTTCGCCAGTCGGCCGGGATGGGCCGGAAAGCGGTGGCGTTGAGGGTGGTTTTTTTTGATGGTGGGGGCTGAATGAGGCTGGAATTCGTAGTGGCGGTAGGGCGTATTGCCCTTCTCACGGGTGAATGATCTGTTGATCGGTGAGGAAAAAGGGCGTTTATCCTTCTTATACTCGGGCGAACACTTCCGGTACTGTCGAAGATTACCCTCGAATTACATTCTTCAGGTCTCGGTCGACGGCTCGGAAGCCGCAGAGACGGCGCCGGAGTCGGCAATGAAAAAGGGCCGGTTCGCACCGGCCCTTCGCGTCTCCGGTTCAGGCCGGTATCACTTCAGGCCTTTGCAGTTCGCATAGTAGGTCACCGTCGCCGGCCAATCGGAGAAGATGCCGCGGATGCCCACGTCCTGCGCCAGCACGTCGAGCGCCTCCAGCATGTCGCCATCGTTGTTGACGGCTGGGGTGACCGACTGGTAGTACCAGCCACCGCCGGTCTTGAGCAGGCCGGAGCGTTCCAGCGTCCAGGTGATGATATCAAGCCCGGCGGCCCTGGCATTGACCGCATAGGCAGACGGCACGATGCGATTGTGGGCATCGACATCCAACAGCGCCCACATCGGCGGTGCGATGATGTTCACGCCCTGACTGGCCAGGACCTGCAGGGTCGTGAGTGACGGATAGCCTTCGCTGATGCTGTCGATATCGTCCAGAAAGACCGTCTGCTGGCCGAACTCCGGCTCGTGATTGATCCAGTACAGCACGTCGCCGAGATTGAACGACTGGGCGAACACCTTGTCGGCCGATATACCGGCGGCCTTGTACTCGTCGATCATCTGCTGCGCGTAAGCCTCCTGGGTGTAATCGCCGTCGAACGGCATCGTCACGCTCGGCGATTTCAGTTCGGGCGTCATCTTGGTGCCCAACCGCTTGAACAACTCGATACTCTCCCGGTGTGTGAGCAGCGTACCCTTCGCCGTGTACAGATCGGTGCGCCAGCCCGGCGTGGCGTTCATGTACGCCTCCACGGTCGTCGCGTCGGGATTGAATGCGTCCATCTTGCCCTTCAGCGTCTTGAACTCAGCGACGGTGATGTCGCTGGTACAGCATTGGGCCTGCGCCGGCGTGATGGTTGCGCCAGTGAGCGGATCGATCACCGCCGGCTGGAACGGCACCGAACACTTCGTGGCCAGTTCCGGTATGGCGAGGATGTTGGTGGTCGTGTGCAGATCGCATTGGGAATGACGGCATACCAGTTCGCGATCCTGGGTGAAGGTCACGTCGCATTCCAGGATGCCCGCACCCATGCGTGCGGCCGCCTCGTAGGATTCCCGCGTGTGTTCCGGGAACTGCATCGCCGCGCCGCGATGGCCGATGGAGAAGTCGGTCCGCTTAAAGGATCTCTTTGAGCACTTCTGCAGTGATTTCTTGAGCGGGCTGTCGTCCATGTCCGCCACGAGATAGAAGGGGCGCGGTCCGAGTTGAACGCTGTGTCCCTGATCCAGTTTGTGATTCTGGACCCGTTCGCCATAGTGATGACCGTCGTCCTTATGGGAAAATTCCATGTCGGAACGCTCCTCGGCGGAGACCGGTGCCGCGAACGCGAAAGTCGCGCCGAGCACGATTGTTGCGGCCAGTGCGGTATTGATAAAGTGCATGAGACTCTCCTTTGTCCTGGGGTGGTTGGCGCCTCTCGCGATCCGCTGCATTCCCGTTCTCCATGCCCTGCCGACCGTATCGGCATCGGCCTGGGCATGTCGTCGCCAATGCAGGGATTCGCCGAGCCCATGCCGTACTCTATGCAGCGATTGTGTACGCAATGTGCAGATTGGGTTACGGAAAATTGAACAGCGGTTCCAGCCTGCCGGCGCGCAGTGAATACCATCAATAAAAAGGCCGGATCGAGTTGCGCGATCCGGCCTGGCTCCACGCATCGAGCGCGGATATTACCGCCTCAGCGGTTCTTTTCGACGATTTCCTGTTGGAAGCGGAAGACGTTGTCGGAGCGGGGATCGACCTGTACGCGTATCCAATGCACATTGCCGGAACCGAAGGTTTCGACGCGGGTCAGGTTCGGCAGGAATGCCTGATTTAACAGGCGTGGCTTGTCGATGCGGAAATAATGCGAGTCACCGTGGGCGAGCACGACCGGCCCGCCGAAGGCGGCTGTGCGCTGCTCCAGCATGGCCAGAAAGTCCTCGAAGCCGTAGCGATCGGTGACACTCTGATCGAACTCCAGACCGGGATTCGCCTGAATCATGATCAGCACGCCCGGTGCCCGATCGCGTTCGGCCTGATCGAAGGTGGCGTTGAGCCAGGCGAGATTGGCAGCGTTGCGGCGCGCGACCTCGTCATCGTCGGCCTGGGTACGGACCGCGCTGGTACCGCTCTGGAACGGGGCCAGTGCGTTGTTGCTGCCGACGATGTGCAGTGTGGCAAACAGGACGCGGTTATGTGACCAGCGTACGTTTTCCGGAAATTCCTCGTAACCGGGCGTCTGCGCCTGACTCTCGACCTGCATGGGAACTGCGCCCAGCGTCATGCCCGGTACCGCGAAAAACAGCTCACGCAGTCTGGCCAGACGTTCCAGCGGCTGATACTGACCGTTGTTGATGCGGTGACAGTCCGTCCATTCGTTGTCGCCGGGCGTGTAGATCAGCGGCTTTTCGATATGGCTGAATCGCGCCAGGCGATCATGGAACAAGGCATCGCTGCACTCGGTCGAGCCGTTCTTGATGTCGCCTGCGTGCATGACCCATTGGAGTTTGCGATTGCGATTGATGTCCTCGACCAGATGATCGAAAGGCGGGTAGTCGGCGCCGGGATCGACGTTGTTGAAATAGGGTGTATCACCGATCAACGCGAATTCGAACGTGCCCTGCCCGCGCGAATACTTTTCCTCACGCTCGGCCTGCGCACTGACCGTTGCCAGCAGCAACGCGCCGACCAATGCAACGGTCGTCAATTGTGTTTTATTCATGCCGCCCTCCCATGGCTGTACTCGAGTGGGCTCCAGGCTAGCGGGGTGTTGTGACCTCGATATGAAGCTATGGTTAATGCACGGTTGCAGTACGCATAGTTACGAACGCGTACAGGTGAACGGAAAACGGCGCCTGTCACACAGGTGCCAGACGCCGTCGTTCCACCGTTTCGGCCGGACTCTGCCGGCCTTGTTCGTCAGGGTATCGCTATCTGAACCACGCGCGGATCAAGCAGCGGTTCCGGCAGATTCACACTGCCGCCGAGGAAGCTCTGAATATAGTCTTCCAGGATCTGCTGCTCGCCGCTGCTGGTGGTAGCCAGTTTGGTCGCCGCCGCCAGGGCCGCATAGCCGTCACCGCCGGTCGACAGGAAGTCGTTGGTGGCCATGACGAAGGTCTCGCCGAGGGCCGCGGTATTCACGACGCCGCCGGTGACCAATGCGACCACATCACCGTTGGCGCGGGTGATGGTCAGATTGCGCACGCGCGAGGCGCTGCTCAGGCTGGCCAATCCCTGAACGCCGGGCTGACTGGCGTCGAACTCCAGCTGCATGCCGGCGATCTGCGGGAAGCGGCCATCGAGCGCGGGCACGCGGCTGACCGCGTTTTCCATTGCCGCCAGCAGCTGGTCACCGGTCATTTCGAGAATCGCCAGTTGATTGTCGAACGCCAGCGCCGCTTCGACGGTGAGACGGATGATACTCGGCCCCTGGATGGTGTCGCGGATACCGCCGCCATTCTTGAGCGCGATATCGACCGCGATCGACGGATAGTTCGTTTGCGCGAACCACAGGGTTGAATCGGCGGCCAGACGACCCAGATTGGTTTCGCGGCTGCGCACATCGGCACGATTGCCGTTCAACGGCGCACTGGTGGTGCCGATCACAGCGAAGGCATCCTGAATCAAGGGCGTCTGCTGAATCGAGTCATAGATCTCGATCACCTTCGCCGGCGTCTGCACTGCGGTGCCCAGGACCGTGCTCAGTTCGTCGATCGCCTCGGCAGTGGTCGCCACCGGGCCGCTGCGACCGTCGACATCTGCGATATGACCATAGCGGTCGAAGCTCACGATCAGATTACCGACGTAACGGTATTGCTGGTCGCTGTTGATAACCAATACCGTGTTGCCCTGACTGTCGACACGCCAGGTCGGATAGTCCGCCTGGGCGGTATCGCCGTCACGCAGCAGGCTGTACGGTCCCTGCGCGACCGGCTGCGCCATGAAGCCGGTCGAACCGGCCGCAACGATCACATCGATGCCGCGCAACAGACTGGTCGAGAGCGGATCGGCGGTGAAGTCCTGGGCATGATCGACCAGGATGATGCGCTTGATGCCGCGTGCCTCCAACAGATCGACCTGCTCCAGTACCTGATCAACCGCCGACACCAGCGGCTGGTTCGTGAGCGGATCACGTCCGCCGACGAAGTCCAGGCCGGGCAGTGTATTGATCGGGTCGGAGATGACGTTGAAGAAATCCGCCGGCGCGCGCCCGATCAGGCCGACCGGCTGTCCGCCGATCAGCACCCAGCAGCTCTTGACGACCTTGCCGCGGCTGAAGTAGCAGGCCCGCGCATCAGGACCGATCTCGATCGCGGGCGTGCCCGCGTCGAGTTGCACCTGACTGAAGTCGAGGTTCGCGGCAATGAAGGGATAGTTCGCGGCATCGACCATGCGCGCAAAATCGTTGATGCCGCCGTCGAACTCGTGATTACCCATGCCATTGGCTTTCAGACCCATGGCGTTGTAGATGGCGATGTCGCCCAGGCCGGGCGCCCCGAGTTCGGGCACTTCGGCAGCGGCCTGATAGAACGGACCGGGAATGGTATGGTCACCGGCGGTCAGATGCAGCGTCGGGATACATTCCTCACGCGCCACCTGCTCCAGTCCGCTCTCGATCGCGGCATAGTTGAGGATTTTCGGTTCCAGGGTATTCGGGTCCTGGAACGAGGATTCGTTATCGGAGCTGTGCAGGATCTGCAGCCGACTGCGGCGCGATTCCAGACACTCGCGGAACTGGCGGAAATGCTTGAACGCCTTGGCATGGGGAATGCCTTCGTCATATTCCTCTTCCCAACTTCCGGCATAGGTGGGGGCGGTGGCGGCAAGACCGGTCAGGCCGGCGGCGAACAGGCTGGCGAACAATAGGCGGTGGCGCATGCGGGGATACCTCCGTGGTGAGTGCATGATGACAAGGTCTGACTATCCATCAGCACCGGTTGCGGAACGTTGACTGGCAGGTGAAATTTTTCTTACAGGGAGACGGGTGGAAGATGAGGGATCGAAGTATATCGTTGGTTGTCGTTGATACCGGGCATCCTCGGCCACAAGGGGTGGCATCGCGGCTGCCACCCCTTATGACAAAAGCCTATAGGCTGCGTCGGCGCCGCTGCAGACCGAATAAGCCCAACCCCGAAAGCAGCAACGGCAGCGCGGCGGGCACGGGCACGGCGGTGACGTTCAGCGTACCAAAGCCGGCGTCGCCCGCCAGATCGTAGGCGAAATAGGCCTCGCTCAGATCGAAGAAGCCGGGAATGAACGATACGGAAAAATCCGTCGTCGCCGCATTGTAGCTGATACCCAGGAAGTCGCCGTCGTAGAACACAGCCTCGGCAAAGGTATCGTCAACGAGCGTGAGCGCGTTGCTTTCGAAGCTGAAATTGAAACTGTCCAGCGCCACATATTCCTCACCGAATCCGGTCAGGGTCGCGTCGTCATAGCTGAAATCGCCACTGTACAGATTGCCGTTGCGCGGCCCGGAATCGACGTCGACATCGAAGCTGTAGGGCACGGTGGCGGCGTTGAGTGCGCCGCTGCACAGGCACAGCGCGAACAGCGCGCCGAGTGAGGTGTTGTTCAGTTTCATAATGCGCTTCCTTGTAATTCAGCCTTGTTGTGTTCTGGAGATTTGTCAGAAAATGAAATTAGACGGGTTATCGAGCCCCGTTGCCGACACTTGCTGTCCAGGAAATCACCGCCGGCGATCTGGAACTGGTAGCTGCCGGCGGCCAGCCCCACCACGGTTGCGGCATTGAAACTGCCGGACAGTGCAGACGCAATAATTCCAGCGTTTATCATTCACCGCAATGCGGAAAGTGCGCGCGACGGAAACCAATGGGTGTCAGACTCGTTACGGCGCAGCTCTCCTGCCGCGCTCGCCAATATCCAGCGATTTTCGTTGACCATTGAGAAAATGGGCGGTTATTCTGCCTATACACGACGTGAGTGTTTCACAAGTTCAAAAGGGCTTTTCAACAATGGTTCGTAACCACGCATTTTCTTCACTTATCGGCACTGCCATCGTCCACCTGTCAATCCTGTTGAACAGCCCCGGGGTTTTCGCCGCTCAGGAGGCCATCAGCGATGACGGACGCGAAGTGCTGCTGAAGGACAACGGTACCTGGGAATTCCAGTCCAATGACCGTTACGCAAATATGCCGGATGGTCGCCGAGTGCGGCTCAAAGAGGACAATACCTGGGAATATATAGGCAACGTACCGCTCACGACGAAAACAAAGGCCCGGACCGAGACCACCGACATCACGCTACAAAGCGCCGTTGTCGAAACGCATCAGGAAAAAAACTTCAAGAACATCCGTACCGAAACACAAACGGTTTTTAATCTTCAGGTTGACCTCTCGCCCCTGGCCGACAAAGGCGTGACGATAGACAATAGCGCGTTGGCGCGCATCAAGGTTACGGATAATAAGGGCGAGCATTATACCAACCAGTCATTGATACCCGGTCAGTTCACTCTGGCGCCGGGTTCTCAACAAACCTTCACCCTGCGTGTCATTGGTTCACCCTCGTGGTTGAAGAATCCCGAGTCCATCAAGGTCGAGTTGGCGCCCGGTATTTTTGGGAATCCTGATGCGGTCGAATTGACGATGTCCGTTAATGACCTGGAGCGCAAAGTCGTCGAGGGTTTCCCAGATCCCTGACGGAAAGGTATTCACCTTTATCACCCATTATCTTGCGAACGCTCGGGGTACGATTGCGGACGTGATGGGTATGTTTCCGCATGCCACGCATGTGGAGTCCATAGCCTCATTCCAAAAGACGAAATAAAGCCGGACAGGGTCGATGGGGTGATGTCCGGGTTGGGTAGAATAAAGGTTGCTGTTGAATGACTCTTTAACCATGAGAGCTGACTTGGCGGTTAGAGGGGTAAGATGACTGCAGCCGGCGAGAAGCCGCCCTAGGCATCAATCAAAAATTGAGTGGACTGGACGGCTGGAATACGTCAAGAGCGGTCGTGTGCGAGCCATGCCATGGAACTGGCGTTTAACCGCGCAGCACCCTACCATCAGGCTGCCTTTTGCAATTTGATAGTCACTGAGATTGCGACCGAACAACCTCGCATGCATCGCTATCTGTACGCCCAAACCGGATTACGCTAGCATGGCATCAGCATCGACCGCAGGCCGTTTTTTTTCAAGGATATAGAAATGCTTATACCAAAAACACAGGACAAAAAGCGGCAGCCCTGCCAGACACAGTTGTGCCTACGACGGCACCGACAAAAACAGTTAATCCGATATATACATCAAATAGCGTTTTACGTGATAGACAGCCTCCGTCTATTTCAGAAAACATAGTCTCCGACTAATTACCTGTTGCACAAATAGAAGGAAGAGAACGCGTTCAGGGCTACAGTAAACTCAGCGTGTTGTTATAGAGAGGAGGTGATCGCATGGACGCGACACTGCAAAACATCTTTCGTCAGAGCTACGCAACCTATCGCGCACGGCATGGT